>CAMOVK010000001.1 GCA_946627325.1 uncultured Prevotella sp.
AGGAAGTCTTCTTTCGTTGGGTAGTCTGGCCAGATGTCTTCGATGCTGTCATAGACGTCTCCTTCGTCTTCTATCTCTTGTAGATTTTCGAGCACTTCCAGAGGTGCGCCCGAGCGGATGGCGTAGTCGATGAGTTCTTCTTTAGTTGCTGGCCATGGGGCGTCTTCCAGTTTCGATGCTAATTCTAGTGTCCAATACATAGTTTTTATGGTTTTTTATTGTTTTACGAAAAATTTTTGCCCGCAAAAGTATAATTTCTCTTTTAATGTTGCAATACCTTTTGGTTGTTTTTTTATTGGACACGATGAGAGTTTGCGGGTTGTGTTTTCGTTTGTGTTATTTTGTTGATAGTGGTGATGGTCTGCGTGCTTCTTTTTCTCTTATTCCTTCTGCGAAGTTTAGTTTTCTTGCGAGTACGAAGAGGTAGTCGCTGAGTCGGTTGATGAAGTGTAGTATTTCGAGTTGTACTGGCGATGTTTCGTGTAGGAAGAATATTCTTCTTTCTGCTCGTCGGCATACTGTTCTGCATACGTGGCATATTGCTGCGTTGTGCGATCCTCCTGACAGTACCATGTAGTCGAGTGTAGGCAGGCTTCCGTTAATCATGTCGATTTCTTGTTCGAGCAGGTGTGTTTCTTCTTCTGGCAGTAGGAAGTATTCTGCGTATTTGCTTTCTGGTTCTGTTGCGAGGCTTGAGCATATTGTGAACAGATTTCGTTGTACTCTTGTGATGAGGTCTTTATCGTGTCCATCTTTTAGCCATGAGCGCAACAGTCCGAGGTTTGCGCTTAGTTCATCTACTGTGCCGTATGCTTCTATTCTGGCGTTTGTTTTTTTCACTCTTTTTCCGCCTACGAGTCCTGTTGTTCCCTCGTCTCCGGTTCGGGTATAAATTGTAGATAGTTTCATTTTAGATAGATTTTATAGTGTTTGGGGTATTGTCTTTTTCCTGTTATTATTATTCCTATTTGTGGTGTGTCGTATGTTGTTGTGATGTTGTTGTTTGTTGTTATGTTGTTCCAGTGTTGTTTTGTTTGTTTGTTTTTGTTGATGTCTTCGACTATTATTATTGATTGTGGTGCTATTGTGTATATTGTGTTGTGGTTTATGAGTTTTATTGTTGTTAAGATTATTGTTTTTTTATTTTCGATTTGTTTTGTTGTTTTTGCTTTTTTGCATCCTGCTTCCATGTATTTTGTTGCGAGAGTGTCGTCTGTTTGGTTTAGGATGTTTTCTGGTTGACAGAAGTTTGCCAGTCGGAGCAGTAGTTGGTTTATTTTTCGTTTTTTTCTGTTTGTTGTTTTCAGTTGTTTGTATTGGTAGTATGGTAGTTTTTGGTTTATTATGTCTTTTATGAAGTGGTAGTCTGTTGGCGATTGCACTCCGTATCCTTTGGTGTGTCGCAGTCGTGTTATTATTGTTGCGAGGTGTAGCATATTGGCTTTTTACTGCGTACAAAAATAGTTTATTTTTTTGTTTGTTTTATCTTTTTCTTATGATTTTCTTATTGTTGATTATGCTTATGTTGGAGTGTTGTTGTGCGTTTTGTGTTGTTAGTTTTCTGCCTTGTAGGTCGTAACAAGTCGTGTTGTTCGATGCTTGTTGTGTTTGTTTGTCGTTTGTTATTTCTTCGATTGCCGATGGTTTTTTCTGATATACTCTGACGTAATCTACTCTTGATATGTATGTATGGTCTGTTTGTGCTTTTGCTGCCCATGAGCCGTCGCCCACGCTTTGGTTTACTATGATATAGAAGTCGTGGTCGAATGGCCATTGTCCTTGTTCCAGGTGTGATTGGTTTGTCGATTTTTTGTATATTCCTTTCACGTTTCCATCTACGCTCCATGTGAGTTGGTCTTCTGTCCATTCGAGGCTATATACGTGCCATTGGCTGATGTTGCAGTATTCTGAGAAGCTCGACTTTGGGTTGTTTCTGTTTCCGAGTGTGTATGTCCAGTTAGTGTGTATGGTGTGGTATGCAGTGTTTGCTGCATCTATTGATTCGAAGATGTCTATTTCTCCTCCTTTTGGCCACGACTCTGCTGGTGGTTGTGGCATCATCCATGCTGCAGGGAAGCTGCCTTTGAAGGGTTCTACCTGCATTCTTATATCTACTTTTCCGTATGTGAATGAGAATTTGTCGCGCGTTTCGACTGCTCCTGTGAGCATATCGGCGGTATCGGTTTCTTTGTCGTTATTAGGTATGGCTTTTAGCACGAGGCATCCGTCTTCGATGTAAGCCACTTCTTCGGAGTTGCTTATCCACCTATTCCATGTTGATGAGTATCTGCGCGAACGTTGCCACTTGTCGCTGTCGGGCTGACTCCCATCAGGCTGGTCGAATTCGTCGGCGAAGACGAGGGTGTAGTCATCGGTTGTTGATTGTGCTTTGACTGATTGGCTGAACGCGATAACTGCCATTGCGGTTATGGCGGATAAAAACATTATTCGTTTCATATTTCTATTTGTGAGTTTTTTATTTCTGCAACTATCTCTTTTTCAACGAGTTCGGATAGATGTTCTTTTCGGCTCGAAAAGATATGCTTTCCGACTTGGAAAGGTATGCTTTTCGCGGTGGAAAGTCATGCTTTCCAAATTGCAAGTCACATCAATAGCTTTTCGCAAAGATAGTTTTTTATATTGAATAATGTATATTTATTTGTCGAAAAATGTTTCAGTAGATACAATAAAAGCGAAAATCGAGCGTTATTTCATCGTGCGATGGCGCAAATACATATTGCTCCTCATGCTGACAATGGCTGTTTCGGGCTGGGCTCAGTATGATGTTCCCTTTAGTCACTATTGGGACATGGAGCCTGCATACAACCCCGCAGCGGTAGGCAAGGAGACTGTTCTGAATGCAACAGGCGCTTATGCCATAGACTTTGCTGGCTTTGAGCATAATCCGCAGACGATGTATTTCGCTGCCGATATGCCCTTCTACTTCCTCAAGTCGTATCATGGTGCCGGCGTTTCGTTCATGAACGACCGCATAGGAGTGTTCACGCACCAACGTATGCAACTGCAATATGCCTACAAGTTCAACCTGTTTGGAGGCACATTGAGCCCTGGTATCGGACTGGGACTCATCACCGAAAGTTTTGACGGCTCAAAGCTTGACCTCGAAGACTCGAGCGACCCAGCCTTCTCGACAGCGCAACTCGACGGCAACACCTTAGACATTGCAGCCGGACTTTACTACACCCACAAGTCGTGGTACGTAGGACTGTCGGCGCAACACATAACTGCACCGCTCATAGAACTGGGCGAAACCAACGAACTGAAAATAGACCCGACATTTTATTTCACCGCTGGATACAATATAAAACTAAGAAATCCGTTTTTATCTATACACCCCTCTGCCATCGTGCGCTATGATGGTGTTGGCTATCGAGGCGACATCACTGCCCGACTGCAATACACCCACGACAAGCGACGAATGTATGCAGGCATAGGATGGAGTCCAACAAACAGCGTAACGGCTTACATCGGAGGACTGTTCCATGGCATAAACATCGGATATAGCTATGAGATGTACACCTCTGCCATCAACCCAGGCAACGGAAGCCACGAACTGATAATAGGCTATCAAACAGACATCAACCTAACAAAGAAAGGAAAAAACAAACACAAGAGCGTCAGATACCTCTAAAAACTATAAAACAAACAAAACCTAACAGACATAAAAGCGACACTAAAAAGACTAAACAGTAGAACTTATTAGGATAAAATCAAAAACAAACATACAACAATGAAAAGACACTTAATCATCATCTGCATCGTAGTTCTGACGACGACCCTCGCCGGATGTTTCGGAGGGAAGACAGCCACTTCAACGGGACGCGGAGGCGAAGTGACTGGCGTAGGAGGCGGAAGAGGATTCTCCGAACCAACACCCTACGGCATGACAATGATAAAGCGAGGATTCCTCAGAATGGGTATCGACAAGCAGGACTCTCTATGGGGAAAAGAAACACCCGTGAAAGACATATCTGTAGATGGCTTCTGGATGGACGAAACAGAGGTAACCAACTCTAAATACAAGCAGTTTGTATTCTGGGTTCGCGACTCAATACTGCGTACCCGACTTGCTGACCCAGCCTACGGAGGCGACGAAACATACATGATTACAGAAGACAAAAATGGCGACCCCGTCACTCCACACATCAACTGGAAAAAGCAACTGCCAAAAAAACCTAACGAAGACGAACAAAGAGCAATCGAAAGTCTTTACGTCACAAACCCTGTAACTGGCGAAAAAATGCTCGACGCTGCGCAAATGAACTATCGCTACGAAATCTACGACTACACAGCAGCCGCACTCCGAAGGAACCGACTGAACCCAGAAGAGCGCAACCTCAACACTGACGTGCCTGTAAACACGGAAGAGGTAGTAATGATATCAAAAGACACAGCTTACATCGACGATGAAGGACGAATAGTAAGAGAAACCATAAACCGACAACTGACGGGACCATGGGACTTCCTCAACACATATATAGTAAATATATACCCCGACACCACATGCTGGGTAAACGACTTCCGCAACTCCGACAACGAGATGTATATGCGCAACTATTTCAGCAACCCCACATACAACGACTACCCCGTAGTAGGAGTAACATGGGAACAGGCAAACGCTTTCTGCGCTTGGCGAACCGATTACCTGCTGAAAGGACTCGGAGGAGAAGCACGCTACATACAGCGCTACCGACTGCCAACAGAAGCAGAATGGGAATATGCAGCACGCGGACGCGACGGAACAGAATTCCCTTGGGAAAATGAACGAGTAAAAAGCGGTGACGGATGCTTCTACGCCAACTTCAAACCCGACAGAGGAAACTATACGAAAGACGGAAACCTCATAACAAGCCGCACAGGAATATACTCCTCAAACAGCAACGGACTATACGACATGGCAGGCAACGTGGCAGAATGGACAAGCACAATCTACACTGAAGCAGGAGTGGATGCCATGAACGACCTGAACCCACAACTCAAATACAACGCAGCAAAGGAAGACCCATACCGACTGAAAAAGAAAAGCGTAAGAGGTGGCTCATGGAAAGACCCAGAGTCATACATACGTTCGGCATGGCGCACATGGGAATATCAAAACCAGCCGCGTAGCTACATTGGATTCCGATGCGTACGCAGTCTGGCAAGTTCGCAAAGCACAAAACAAAAACAATCAAAAGGCAAGAAAAAATGACAGAGTACAGTAAATTCAACATGATATACCGTCTGCAAAAGTGGATGGACAGCGTTCCAGGACAAACATTCCTCAACTACGCCTACAGCTGGGGTGCTGCCGTCGTTATCCTCGGTACACTCTTCAAACTGACACACATACCCGGAGCTAACTTCATGCTTTTCCTCGGAATGGGAACTGAGGTAGTAGTGTTCTTCCTCGCAGCCTTCGACCGACCATTCGACAAAGAGGCTGATGGCAAAGAACTGCCTACTCACGCATTTATCGACAACGAAGAAGGCGAAAACGCAGAAGAGATAGAGAGCGACGAAGCTCAAGCCGGAGTAAGCATTGCAGGCGGAGGCATAGGCGGAGGAACAATCATTATCAATGGTGGAGGTTCTGGCAGTGCTACTGCAACAAGCGAAGGAAGCAACGCAAACAATGGTACGGTTGTCGAAGGTGGACAACAAGTAGCCGCAGTAGCTGGAGGAGCATGGATCGGACAGCAACAGGAAAACACACCTGAGATGGCTGAAGCACAAGGAAACTACGTTGAAGCACTCAACAACCTGACAGAAATGTTGCAGAAAGTAGGCGACCAAAGCCAGCGACTGACACGCGACAGCGAAGAAATGGAGAACCTCAACCGAACGCTGACAGGCATCGTGAAAGTTTACGAAATGCAACTCAAGAGCGTCAGCCAACAGATAGGTACCATTGACCAAATAAACGAACAAACCCGCAACATGGCTCAACTGATAGAGCAACTCAACAGCATCTATGCACGAATGATTGAAGCAATGACTGTGAACATGAGAGTAGCCGCACCAGGAGCCGCACCTACGGGAGAGTAAAACAACCCACACAACGACAACAACGAAGGCAGAAACAACCCTTCAGATACACATTTCATACACATAAGCACACAACAATAAGCTAATGGCTATAAAGAAAAGACCGGTAAGCCCACGCCAAAAGATGATTAACCTCATGTATGTGGTACTTATGGCTATGCTTGCCCTCAACATATCGACAGAGGTGCTCAACGGTTTCTCAATCGTTGGCGAAAGTCTCGACCGCACAACAGCCAACTCAACCAAACAAAACCTCGCCATGTATGGCGACTTCGAGGAACAAATGAAACACAATCCCGAGAAGGTGCGACAATGGTTTGAGAAGGCAACACAGGTGCGACAAATGAGCGACTCTCTCTACAACTTCGCCGAAGAACTGAAACTATCAATCGTGAAAGAAGCCGATGGTAAGCAGGGCGATATAAGAAACATTCGCAACAAGGAAGACCTTGAGGCAGCGAGCCACGTCATGCTGGCACCTGGAACAGGTAAAGGGCGACGACTATTCGACGCCATAAACGGCTATCGAGACTTCATCCTCAAAATGATAAGCGACCCCGAACAAAAGAAAATCATTGCAAGCAACCTTTCGACAGACCTGCCGAAAAATGCTGTCACAATGGGAAAGAACTGGGAACAATACATGTTCGAGCAGATGCCTGTGGCTGCAGCAGTGACATTGCTGTCGAAACTTCAAAGCGACATAAGATATGCTGAAGGAGAGGTGCTGCACACCCTCGTGGCAAACATCGACATGAAAGACATCCGTGTGAACAAACTCGATGCCTTTGTCATTCCCGAAAAGACCACTCTCTATCCTGGCGAACAGTTCAATGCGAGCATCGTTATGGCGGCTGTCGATACCACACAGCACCCCGAAATCTTTGTAAACGGACAACGAATAAACTCCTCTACTGGACGCTATTCGTTCACTGCGGGTAGTGTTGGCGAACATCAATTTAGCGGTTACATCAGCGTGCGTAACGGCTCGGGAGACGTCTTGCGCCGCGATTTCAACCAGAAATACACAGTAATACCCGCTCCTACAGGGGCTACAGTTGCTGCCGACCTAATGAATGTTTTGTATGCCGGATACAGCAACCCAATGAGCGTGAGTGTGCCTGGTGTACCACAAAATGCAGTATCGGTAACGATGAGCGGCGGAAGTCTGACTGCTAAAGGCAACGGAAAATATGTAGCAGTACCTTCTACTGTAGGTAAAGACGTGATTTTTACCGTCACAGCTAACGATAAAGGCAAAACTCGACAAATGGGACAAGTGTCGTTCAAGGTTCGCAAACTGCCCGACCCAACAGCATATATTGCCATCGGCACCGACCGATTCAAAGGTGGCGGTATGACAAAAGCAGCACTTATGGGAGTGAACACATTGAGCGCAGCCATTGACGACGGACTACTCGACATCCAGTTTAAGGTGGTTAGCTTTGAAACGGTGTTCTACGACAACATGGGTAATGCCGTTCCACTGGCTTCAAATGGTGCCAGCTTCTCGGAAAGGCAAAAGGAACAATTCCGCAAACTATCACGCAACAAGCGTTTCTATGTACGCGGTGTGAAAGCGATTGGTCCAGACGGATTAACACGCAACCTGCCACAAGCAATGGAGGTAATCGTAAAATAACAGTCCTACAAACCACTCCCATTGACGTGGAAATTTGACAAAAAGAAAACTGTCGATGAGAATTTAGAATAGAAAACATAACATTATATAACAATATAACGATGAAGAAGATTATAGTAATGATGTTATTGATTGCAGGTTGTTGCAGCGTGGCTTTCGCTCAGCCTCAACAGCGACGCAATCAGCAGGCACAACAGCAGAAAAAGTCGAATGCCGACAACATGACAACACGTGCACGCCTCGATTTCCCCACTACCGCTCCAATGTCGGAAGACGTAGTGTGGCGTCGCGATATCTACCGCCAACTCGACCTGACAGAGGATGCCAACGCGGGGCTATACTACCCAGTAGAACCAGTAGGCACACAGATGAACCTTTTCTCAAACCTCTTCAAACTAATGATGAGAGGAAGCAAGAATGGCGGCATTGATGTTTACGAATACAGAATCGATGGCAACGAAGTGTTCGATGATGCAAACCGAATGAAACAAAAGGATTTCCTCGACAACTTCGGCATATACTACGAGGTAAATAATGGTCGTGTTCATATCGACAACAGCGACATACCCTCAAGCGAAGTCAAAGCCTATTATCTCAAAGAAAGTGCCTATTACGATCAGGGTACTTCCACTTTCCATCGCAAGGTCATTGCTCTCTGTCCGATAATGATGCGCGAAGACGACTTTGGCGACGGGGCTACACCCTACCCGCTCTTTTGGGTTCGCTATGACGATGTAGCTCCTTTCCTTGCTAAACAAACCATCATGACCAGCAATCTCAACAACGCTGCAACGATGAGTGTTGACGATTATTTCACGATGAATCGCTATCAAGGAAAAATCTACAAGACAACCAATATGCTCGGTCGCACACTGGCACAATACTGCACGACTGATTCGGCTATGAATCGTGAGCAGATGCGCATCGAACAGGAACTAATCGAGTTCGAGAAAAACATTTATGGCAACCAGAAGACCGACTCCCTCGACAGCATAGCAGCAGCAGAAGCAGGAGTAAAAGGCAAGAAACTCTCGCGCAATCGTCGTGCTGGAGGCAACGACGACAACGCATCAAAGGTGTCGAAACCACGCCGCGAGCGCAGCAGCTCGTCGTCGGCAGGCTCATCAGCACGCATCTCTGTAAGAAGAGAACGACACTAAAGGAAAGCATCCCTACCCCTTCACAAGGGGTGGGGAAAGAATATAAGAAACACAAAAACAAGAGAAACTATATTATTCTAAAATAAATTGATATGAAAAAACTATTTACTTTGGCTGTTATAGCAACAGCAATGTTGTTTGCTCAATCAGCAAACGCGCAAGTGAAATTCGGTTTGAAAGGTGGTGTAAACCTTACTAACATCAGCGTCAGCGATGGTGATGCTTTGAAGGACAACATCAAAAACCAAACAGGTTTCTTTATTGGACCGACAGCGGTTGTAACTCTCCCTGTCGTAGGTCTCGGTCTCGATGCTTCGCTGCTCTACGACCAGCGTACTGCAAAGATAAAGGGGGGCATCTACGATACAGGAAACAATTTACTTGATGAAGATAAGGTAAAAATGCAACAGGTAGTTATTCCTATCAATGTGCGTTACGGTGTAGGTCTTGGCACTCTCGCATCAGGATTCATTTTCGCTGGTCCACAATTTGGATTTAACGTTGGCGACAAAAAGACTGAAGTAATCAAGAACATTTTCGAATGGGAACGTGAGGCTGTAAACTTCAGCCTTAACTTCGGTGTTGGTGTGATGGCTCTCAACCACTTGCAGGTTACTGCCAACTACAACCTCGCACTGGGCAAACAAAACGAATTAGGACTGAACAGTGCAACTTGGACCAATCTTACCCGTCCGAAAGTAAAGGCTAACGCTTGGCAGATTGGTGTTGCTTATCTGTTCTAAAAACTTATACTTCAGAACGAAGTATTCATAAAAATAAAATCGGAAGGCATTGCCCTCCGATTTTATTTTTGTATTATCCTACCTGACTTCCAGGTTTTACATCCTTCGATGTGGTAACAACGCTTAGCGTATCGTCGAAATCGACTGCTGAAAGAATCATTCCTTGACTTTCAATTCCCATCATTGTACGAGGTGCAAAATTAGCAACGAAGAGCACTCTACGTCCAACCAATTCCTCTGGATTATCATAGAACTGCGCTATACCCGATAGAATTGTGCGCTCTTTGTCGGTTCCATCGTCAATGGTAAACTGCAATAGTTTCTTCGACTTCTTCACCTTTTCGCACGCTTTGACAAGTCCTACTCGAATATCTAACTTCTCGAAATCCTCGAATGAAACGTTTTCCTTTATTGGCTTAGCCGTTGCAGCGGCAGCCTCGTTTTGCTTCTTTATGTCGTCGAGACGCTTTAGTTGAGCCTCAATCACGCAGTCTTCAATTTTCTCAAACAATAGTTCTGGTTCGCCGAGTTGATGTCCCGTTTTCAGCAAGTCAGTTTTTCCGAGTTGGTTCCATTCGAAATCTACCATATTAAGCATTTCTCTCAATCGTTTTGACGAGAAAGGCAGGAATGGTTCGAAGGCTATTGCGAGGTTGGCTACTAGTTGCAGCGAGATGTAGAGGATGGTTTCTACACGCTTTGGATCGCTTTTCCACACCTTCCATGGCTCACATTCGGTAATGTATCTGTTACCTATTCTTGCGAGATTCATTGCCTCTTTCTGTGCTTCACGGAACTTATAGGTGTCGAGAAGCTGTTCGAGGCGTTGCTTAACGTCCTTAAACTCGTCGAGGGTCTGACGGTCAGTGTCTGTCAGCTCGCCACATTCAGGCACGAGTCCATTGAAGTATTTCTTTGTAAGTTGCAATGCTCTATTTACAAAATTTCCATAGACAGCCACCAGTTCGTTGTTGTTTCTCTCTTGGAAATCACGCCATGTGAAGTTGTTGTCTTTTGTTTCAGGAGCGTTAGCTGTGAGCACATAGCGCAGCACATCTTGCTTTCCAGGAAAGTCAACAAGATACTCGTGAAGCCAGATTGCCCAATTTCGCGAAGTAGATATTTTATCGTTTTCGAGATTGAGGAACTCGTTTGCAGGTACATTTTCTGGCATTATATATCCTCCGTGCGCCTTCATCATCACTGGGAATATGATACAATGGAAGACGATATTGTCTTTTCCGATGAAATGAACAAGCTTCGTATCGTTGTC
Source organism: uncultured Prevotella sp. (assembly GCA_946627325.1). Taxonomy (GTDB): domain Bacteria; phylum Bacteroidota; class Bacteroidia; order Bacteroidales; family Bacteroidaceae; genus Prevotella. The sequence continues at coordinate 10,867 of CAMOVK010000001.1, forward strand.
TTTCCACCATTTTTGCCAGTCGCCCCATTGCTCTGGGTGTTGTTGGCATAGTTCTATCGTATTGGATATGTATCCTATTGGTGCATCGAACCATACATAAAGCACCTTTCCTTCTGCTCCTTCTATTGGCACTGGTATGCCCCAGTTTAGGTCGCGAGTCATGGCACGAGGTTGAAGGTCCATATCAAGCCACGACTTACACTGTCCATAGACGTTCGATCGCCATTCTTTATGCCCTTCGAGTATCCACTGTCGGAGCCAAGATTGATACTCATTTAGTGGCAGATACCAGTTTTTAGTTTCTTTCAATACGGGTGTTGAGCCGCTGATAGTAGAACGCGGATTGATTAGTTCTGTTGGGTCAAGGTCACGTCCGCATTTCTCACACTGGTCGCCATAGGCACCTTCGTTGTGGCAGTGAGGACATTCACCCATAATATATCTGTCTGCGAGAAACTGATGAGCCTCCTCGTCGTAGTATTGCTTGGTCGTTTCTTCGGTCAGTTTACCTTCGTCGTAGAGTTTACGGAAGAAGTCGGAAGCAGTCTTGTGGTGCAGTTCCGATGTCGTTCGGCTATAAACGTCAAATGAAATACCGAAATCTTCGAACGAATCTTTTATCATCTTGTGATAGCGGTCAACGATTTCTTGAGGTTGCACGCCCTCTTTTCTGGCTCTGATAGTTATAGGTACACCATGCTCGTCGCTACCTCCAATGAACATCACGTCGTGTTTCTTCAGTCGGAGATAACGCACATAGATGTCTGCAGGCACATATACTCCTGCCAGATGACCAATATGCACACCGCCATTGGCATAAGGCAGGGCTGTGGTAACGGTCGTTCTCTTAAATTGTTTATCTGTCATAATATGCTTATTGTGTTTTGATTTCGATATGGTTAAGACTTGCAAAGGTTATTTCAACGAGTTCTCTCTCATTTGTGCAGATGGCACCACTCTCAACGAGCAGTGCCATCCCTACGTTTTTCTGTTGTCTAAAAATATGGGCAACCTCACGGCTACCACTCTCTTTTTGTTGTCAAAGAGACTTTCATATTTTGCACAACAAAATTTATAAATTACTACTAACCTAAACAATCTTTTTATTATACAGGTGCAAAATTATCGAAAAAAACAATAGTGTCCAAAATAAATCGCATAAAAACTAAAAAAGAAGTCTGTTTTAAGTGATAAAATGCCATTTACAAACACCGTTGAATTTAGAAACGATAGTATTGCAGAAAAATAAAACCAGCAAATTATTAGTAATTTATTCGTCGGAAATCGTTATTTTTGCAGTTGATGAATATTCTTCTAATCAACACCAGCGACTGTGTGGGTGGTGCTGCCGTGGCTGCCCACCGGCTGATGATAGCCCTGAATAGTCACGGCGAGAAGGCTCGTATGCTCGTAGCCCACAAGAGTAGCGATAGTTTAACCGTCAGCGATTTGCGCCATCATTGGCTCACTCGCTGGCGTTTCCTTTATGAGCGCTGGCGCATCTTTATCAGTCTATGGGGACGTCGCGACAACCTGTTCAAGATAGATACCGCCATTGCAGGCAGCGACATCACTTCGACAAAAGAATTTCGCGAGGCAGACATAATACATCTTCATTGGGTAAATCAAGGTATGCTATCGATTACCGACATTAGGAAAATTTTATTATCAGGTAAGCCTGTAGTATGGACTATGCACGATGCCTGGCCAGCAACGGCTATCTGCCACTATACTGATGGGTGCAAATCGTTTACCGACGAATGCAAACGCTGCCGCCTATTACCAAATAATGGTTCTGCACGCGACCTGTCATTCCGCACATGGCATCGTAAGCGCAGAATGTTAGAAGGGCAAAACATAACTTTTGTGGCTTGCTCCCGATGGCTTGCCAACCAAGCCCGACAAAGCCGACTGATAGGCAACCACACTATAACAAGCATACCAAATTGCATTGACACCCACACTTTTTGCCCGCGCGAAAAAACAACTATTAGGGAAGAACTTAACCTGCCTGTGGACAAACGACTAATTCTCTTCGTCTCGCAGCGCGTCACCGATGAGCGAAAGGGAATGACATTCCTTATCGAAGCCCTACAAAAAATCGTAGCAGAGCATCCTGAATGGAAGGAACATACAGAGGTAATGATTCTCGGTGACAACAGCGAAGATATTGCCGAGAAACTACCTCTCAAGGTCATTCCTTTGGGATATGTAAGTAAAGAACAACAGACAGCCAAGATATACGCCGCTGCCGACCTGTTTGTCATTCCTTCTTTGGAAGACAACCTGCCCAACACCATCATGGAAGCAATGGCCTGCGGTGTACCATGCGTAGGTTTCAAGACAGGCGGCATACCAGAAATGATTGACCACAAGCAGAATGGTTACGTTGCAGAATATCGCAATGCCGACGATTTGGCAAAGGGAATAGTATGGGCTCTCGAAGACGAGCGGAGAGGAATACTCAGCCAAGCTGCAGTCAAGAAAGTTCACTCTACATACTCACAGCATAGCGTAGCACTGAAATATATTGAGATATACAATCAGGCTGCAGCATTCAAAAACTATCGGATATGATTAGATTTTCCATTGTTACCGTATGCTTTAATGCTGCCGACATCATTGAAGACACTTTGCGAAGCATCGAGCATCAGACATATCCATCGATAGAACACATCATAATCGATGGCTCCTCAAAAGACAAGACTGTCGAACTCTGCCAGAAATACAGGGAACGATGTATGGGAAAAGACCTCGACCACGAGGTGATTATCATCTCCGAGCCCGATTGCGGCATCTATGACGCCATGAATAAAGGTATTCGCAAAGCCACGGGCGATTACATCCTCTTTCTCAATTCAGGCGACCAATTAGCGGCAAACGACACTCTCGACATTGTTGCCTCATGCGTTGGCGAAGGAGAAACGCTACCTGCGGTGCTCTACGGCGACACCGACATAATCAACAACGAAGGTATTGTCGTAGGCAGACGGGAGAAACGACCACCTCAGACGCTCACTTGGAAGAAATTCAAATGGGGGATGCTCGTATGCCATCAAGCTTTCTACGCACGGACAGACTTGGCAAAAGAAACAGCTTACAACCTTCGCTACAGGTACTCCTCCGACGTTGACTGGTGTATAAGGATAATGAAAGAAGCAGCGCGACGACGTTTAACCATTAGAAACATCAATACCACAACTGCACTGTTTCTTGATGGCGGTGCCACTACTCGACATCATCAGGCGTCACTTCGCGAACGATTTCGTATCATGCAACACCACTATGGTATCGTCACAACTACCATAGTCCACCTCTGGTTTGCCGCAAAGAAGATTTTCTAATAATGTAATAAAGGTGTAAAAAGGAAACACAAAACATCGTACACGAAGATTTTAGAATATGAGAGCGGTGTATTTTTCACTGTCATTATGAGGTTTCACATCTTTTATTTGTATTTTCGCAGCGATAAAGCAATTATTGAAAAAACAGAAAACATATTTCTATTATGATTAAGACGTATATCAAAGAAAACGAGAGCCGAATACTCGACGAATTGTTTAGCCTCATTCGCATACCGAGTATCAGTTCTAAATCGGAGAACAAAGCCGATATGTTACGCTGCGCAGAGCGGTGGAAAGAGTTGCTGCTTGAGGCTGGTGTCAGTCGAGCCGAAGTGATGCCCTCCGACGGCAATCCAATGGTTTATGCTGAGAAAATCATTGACCCCAGTGCAAAGACAATTCTCATTTATGGTCACTACGACGTGATGCCAGCCGAACCATTTGAGTTGTGGAAGACAGAACCATTTGAACCCGTAGTGAAAGACGACCATATCTGGGCTCGCGGTGCCGACGATGACAAGGGACAATCATTCATTCAGGCAAAGGCTTTCGAATATCTTGTTAAGAACAATTTGTTGAAACACAACATCAAGTTTATCCTTGAAGGCGAAGAAGAGATTGGTTCACCCAGTTTAGAGACATTCTGCGAGAAGCATAAAGAACTGCTCAAAGCCAACATCATCCTCGTTTCTGACACGTCGATGCTCTCTGCCGACCTGCCTTCGCTGACTACAGGACTGCGCGGACTATCCTATTGGCAAATAGAAGTGACTGGTCCAAACCATGATTTGCACTCTGGACACTTCGGAGGAGCTGTAGCCAACCCGATAAATGTTCTATGCCGACTTATTTCCGATATGCAAGACGACAAGGGTCGCATACAAGTGCCTGGTTTCTACGACGACGTTGAGCCTATACCACAAGAGGAACGCGAACTCGTAGAGAGCATTCCTTTTGACCTCGACAAATACAAGCAGTCGCTCGACGTAGAAGAACTCTTTGGCGAAGAAGGATACAGCACTATTGAACGCACTGGGTTCCGTCCGTCGTTCGACGTGTGCGGTATTTGGGGTGGATATACTGGCGAAGGTGCAAAAACCGTCATCCCATCGAAGGCATACGCCAAAATATCTACACGCCTTGTGCCTCATCAGAATTCAGAGAAGATATCCCTATTGGTAAAAGATTATCTTGAGAGCGTGGCACCAAAGACTGTTAAGATAAAGGTGGAATACCTTCACGGCGGTGAAGGCTACGTTTGCCCTATCGATCTACCTGCATACAAGGCTGCGGAGAAAGGATTTGAAAAAGCATTTGGCAAGCGTCCGTTGCCTGTTCGCAGAGGAGGAAGTATTCCTATCATCTCTACTTTCGAGAAAATTCTCGGCATAAAGACTATACTCATGGGCTTCGGATTGGAGTCGAACGCTATACATTCGCCTAACGAGAATATGCCTCTCGACATTTTCCGTAAAGGTATAGAGGCTGTAGTAGGCTTCCACGAGGAGTTCGACAAACTTCCTTAAACAAGAAAGCCGTCTCATACCACTTTACTAAAGTAAGGATACAAGTCTGGTAAATTCAGTATAAAATTAACACCCAACCCCTGAAGAGGAGTTGGGTGTTAATTTTATTTTACTTCCCAAATATCGTTAGTCTCGAGCAGTTCGGTGAAGTTGTGATAGTTTTTCTTCTTCTTCACATCTTCTATTTGAGCCCAAATAGCATTGTTATATGTTGGTGCTGGCACATCTCGTATTACTCCGAGAGCGTATGGGAATCCATCGGCAGGTTCCATGAGTGCCAGTTTCATCTGCAAAGAGTCGTCTTCGCAGTGGGCATCGTGTACGAGCACGTCATCTATAGTCCATCCGCCTTCGCCAACTTTCACGACTTTCAGGTTGAATCCGTCGCGAACAATACCCATCTCGTTGTTTTCTCCGAAGAGCAACTTCTCTCCGTGCTTCACGTAGATAGCATTTTTCTTGCGGTTTTCTTTACTATACACTGGGTCATATACTCCATTATTGAATATGACGCAGTGCTGCATTATCTCGCAAACGGTAGCTCCTTCGTGGTTTTGTGCAGCCTTAAGCACCTCCACTGTTTCTGGTCCGTCGGTTGCTACGGCACGTGCGAAGAAACGTCCTCGTGCTCCGAAACACAGTTCGGCTGGGCGGAAAGGGTCTTCCACCGTTCCGTACGGACTCGACTTCGACACGAAACCGCGTGGTGAAGTTGGTGAATACTGACCTTTAGTCAGACCATATATACGATTGTTGAGCAGTATGATGTTTATACCAATGTTGCGTCGCATGGCATGAATAAAATGGTTTCCACCGATTGCAAGTCCATCGCCATCGCCCGAAATCTGCCATACAGAGAGGTCTGTATTTGTCACACGAACGCCTGTGGCTATAGCCGCCGCACGTCCGTGTATAGTTTGCATAGCGTAAGCGTTGACATAATAAGGCAGTCGGCTTGAGCAACCGATACCCGAAATGACTGCAACCTTATGTGGAGGATAGCCCAGTTCAGCCATCGCCTTATGAAGCGAGGCAAGGAAGAAGTGGTCGCCACAGCCTGGACACCAGCGAGGTTGTCCCTTCTTAAAGTCTTGAACAGTACATGTTGACATGTCTATTAATATTATAATGTTTAGTATTAAAGTTTTAATATGTTCTCAAAGGCATCTACCAATTCGCTTACGACGAATGGCTGTCCCTTAACTTCGTTAAACTGATAGGGTACGAAGTTGTCTATTTTTGTTCGCAGGTAAGATGCCAGTTGTCCGAGGTTTTGCTCTGCCACTACTACTTTCTTGTATCGCGTGAGCACTTCTGCCGTGTTTGCTGGCAGCGGATTGATATACGAGAAATGAGCGTGAGCCACCTTATGTCCTCGTTGCTGTAGTTCTTCCATAGCCGAACATAGGTGTCCGAATGTACCACCAAATCCTACGATGAGCAATTCGGCATCGTCTTTATCGCCTAAGACTTCGAGGTTGGGCACTGGTATTCGTGCTACTTTCTCGGCGCGCAGGCGACACATCTCGTCGTGGTTTTGTGGGTCGGTTGATATTGCTCCTGTTCGTCCGTCTTTCTCCAGTCCACCGAGAACGTGTGTGAAGCCTTCTCTACCAGGGACTGCCCAATAGCGAGCCATTGTTTCTGGGTCGCGTTTATATGGTGTATAGTTATCGCGCATATCGTCGGTAGCATAGTGAGGGCGAATTTCTGGCAGTTTATCTATCTCTGGCAGTCGCCATGCTGCCGAGCCGTTTGCTATGAAAGCGTCGGTCAGCAAGATAACCGGAGTCATGTGTTCGAGTGCAATCTTTGATGCTGCATATACTGAATCGAAACAGTTTGTCGGACTTGTCGCTGCTATTACAGGCATAGGACTTTCTCCATTTCTTCCATAAAGAGCTTGTAGCAGGTCGGTCTGTTCGCTCTTCGTAGGTAGTCCAGTAGATGGTCCGCCTCGCTGAACGTCGATTACGACCAATGGCAACTCATCCATTACAGCAAGGTTTATTGCCTCGCTCTTAAGGCACAAGCCTGGTCCCGATGTGCTTGTTGCAGCCAAAGCTCCTGCAAACGATGCTCCGATGGCACTTGCACAACCGGCAATTTCGTCTTCACACTGTACGGTTATTATACCCAGCGACTTGTGTTTCGACAATTCGTGTAGTATATCCGTTGCAGGAGTGATAGGATACGAACCGAGATAGAGTGTCAGTCCTGCTTTCTCGGCAGCAGCAATAAGTCCATAGGCTGTCGCTTTATTGCCTGTTATATCCATGTAGCGACCTTTGTTTTTCTGCTTCGATTCTATTCGATATGTTGCAGGCACACTGGCGTGAACGTTGTGTCCGTGGTCGTAGCCAGCACGCACTACCTTTATGTTGTTTACCGCCAATTCGGGTTTCTTGGCAAATTTTTCGTTGAGGAACTCTTCTACGAGTTTTATATCTCTATTAAACAACCAGCACACTAATCCCAGCGCAAACATGTTTCGGCATTTCAGTATCGACTTATTGTCCATGCCGCTGTCTGCCAGACAGTCTTTAACCATCTTCGTTATCGGGCATGCCACCACGCGGTCGTTGTCGATACCCATTTCTGCGAGATAGTCATCAGTCTGGAACTCGGCTTTCTTCAGGTCGTTTGGACCAAAAGAGTCGGTGTCGATAATGATTGTAGCGTTGCGTTTGGCATGCTGATACTGAGTCTTCAGTGCGGCAGCATTCATTGCTACAAGCACATCGCACTTATCTCCAGGTGTCATAACCTTGTTTTCGCCTATATGAACCTGAAATCCGCTTACACCTGTCAGCGAACCTTGCGGAGCACGAATGTCTGCCGGATAGTCGGGAAACGTAGATATATCGTTGCCCACTATCGCCGAGACCGTTGAGAAAATGTTACCTGCCAGCTGCATTCCGTCGCCCGAATCGCCCGAGAAACGAATGACAACCTGGTCAAGAGTTTTCACTTCTAATTCTTCTGCCATGATTGTTTTTTGTTGTTTATTTGTAAAATGTGTTATGTATATTTATATTGTTTACTACTTAATTTATGCACTTAGAAAAATTATTTTGATATAAATTTCTTTCCTTTTGATATAACTAATCCTTTGTAATTATTATCTACTCTCTTTCCACTTAAATCATATCTATAAGTATCACATTTATCTTCATCTGTATTATACCGAAGAGGGTTAGTAATACTCAAAACATCAAATTCCTCCGTTTTGCTAAAATATTGCGACCAACCTGTGTCTTCGTATTGTTGTCTTGTTCCTACAGGTATGAATAAAATAGCATTCTTACTAATGAAACTAAAATTTCTATCGTTGGCAATTGGTGGAGTCATACAAAGTGAAATAACTTGATTTAGCTCATAACATCCCCAAAAAGCCTGTCTTCCTATACTCTCCAAATTTTTTCCTATTTTTGTTGAGATTAATTTACTACAATTATAGATTCAACACCAATTGCGCTATAAATGCATAAAAATAACAAGTAAAAAAGTAGTTTCTTCATTGTCATTATCACCTTTTATTACGTTAAACAACTTGTATTATTTTATATTTTCCTTCCAAAGTCGGCTGGGATTTCGCCCCATGCGCGAGTGTCCCATTTTTCAACGGGTATTGTAACAGCATTCAGACGGAGCCACTGCTCTGCTCTTCTGATGACACCAAACAATCTTTCTGTCTGCTCATCGTGGGGCAAGGTGGTCTTGCAGTGTTTCTTTTTCAGCCATGCTATGGCATTGTTTGAGTCGGTATAGATTACCTTATCGGTTATGTTTTGTTGCTTCATGAGTGCCAATGCATGAACTACTGCAAGAAATTCGCCAATGTTATTCGTACCGAATATTGGTCCGTAGCGAAACACTTCTGCTCCTGTAGCAAGGTCGATAGCACGATATTCCATCGGTCCTGGATTGCCCGAGCATGCTGCATCAACAGCCCAAGCGTTTGCTTTCACATCGCTATGGAGCGGCAGAACGGTATCAGTGCGGTAGTCGGGTGGATTTTGCAGGTTCATTTTACTTGTGTTTACGTCGTCGGTTGGCAACAATCTTATTTTAGAAACAGTTGTCTTACATACGTTCCGGCACTTCTATGCCGAGTAGCGACATACCGTTCTTTATCACTTTTGCCACGTTCTTGGCAAGCATCAGTCTTACTGTTCTCTCGTCGGTACTGTCAGCATTGAGTATAGAACAGTCGTGATAGAACTGGTTGAACTGCTTAGTCAATTCGTAGCAGTAGTTTGCTATGCCACTTGGCGAATAGTCTTTACCAGCCTGTGCCACTACGCTGCCAAACTCATTCAGCTTTTGTATGAGGTCTATCTCACGCTGATTGAGAGGCATATTGCCGTCGAGCGTTGTAGGTATAGCTATACCTTGTGCCTCTGCCTTACGCAGGATAGAGCGGATACGTGCATGAGTGTATTGAATGAAGGGACCAGTATTGCCGTTGAAATCTATAGATTCTTCTGGATTGAAGAGCATATTCTTACGTGCATCGACCTTCAGAATGAAGTATTTCAGGGCTCCCATGCCTACGATGCGTGCTATCTCTTGTGCCTCTTCCTGGCTAATCCCTTCAATTTTGTTTACTTTGTCCTGGCTCATAGTACGCGCATTGTCAATCATCGATGCTATCAATTCGTCGGCATCAACAACTGTTCCTTCGCGGCTTTTCATCTTTCCGTTGGGCAATTCCACCATTCCGTAAGAGAAATGTACCAGTTCTTTGCCCCACTTATAACCTAAACGGTCGAGCAATATCGACAAAACTTGGAAGTGATAGTTCTGTTCATTGCCTACGACATATATCATTTTGTCTATAGGATAGTCGCGGAATCGCATATCGGCAGTACCTATATCCTGTGTCATATATACGCTGGTTCCATCGGCTCTGAGCAGCAATTTCTGGTCGAGACCGTCGGCTGCGAGGTCTGCCCATACACTACCATCATCCTTGCGGAAGAAAATGCCTTTCTCTAATCCTTCTTCAACCTTCTTCTTTCCTTCAAGATAGGTCTGCGACTCATAGTAGATTTTGTCGAAACCCACGCCCAATGCTTTATATGTCTCATCGAAACCGGCATATACCCACTCGTTCATTCGTTCCCAAAGGCCACGCACTTCGGGGTCGTTCTGTTCCCAACGCACGAGCATCTCGCGTGCCTCCTGCATGAGAGGAGCCTCATCCTTTGCGCGTTTTTCTGCCGTTTCATCGTCAAGACCTTCTTCTTTGAACTGCTTTTGCAGCTGCTTTATTTCCTCACGATAGTGCTTGTCGAATGCTACATAATAATCACCGATGAGGTGATCACCTTTCTTGCCGCTCGATTCCGGTGTTTCGCCATTGCCCCATTTCTGCCATGCAAGCATTGACTTGCATATATGTATGCCGCGATCGTTCACGATATTCGTCTTCACTACTCTATTGCCGTTAGCCTCCATTATCTTTGCCAGCGACCAACCGAGTAGGTTGTTGCGAACGTGTCCGAGATGAAGCGGTTTATTGGTGTTGGGCGATGAATACTCAATCATCACGAGCGGACTGTTGTCGGTGGATTGTTTCATGCCGAAACGTTCATCGCTCTCTATGTCGTTGAGCATGTTTATCCATGTCGAATTATTGACAACGAGATTTAGAAAGCCCTTCACTACATTGAAATCGGCTACTGCCTCGCAGTTTGCTTTCAAGTATTCACCAATTTCCTGTGCGGTGTCTTCAGGTTTCTTTCGCGATATTTTCAGCAAAGGGAATACCACCAATGTAAGGCTTCCTTCGAAGTCGCTGCGAGTTTTTTGCAGGCTAATCATTTGCTCGCCGACAGTTTCTCCGTATAAATTTTTCACCGCTGCTTGTGCTGCAGCGACTATTTGTTGAGAGATATTGATTTTTGTATTCATCGCTTAAAATGTATGTCTTTTCGGGGTTAAGTGGGTTTTGAACTTTAAGTTGTCAGCAAGGATTACTCGCCTACCTTCTTTGTGTGGAAAGGGATAAGCTGTACCTCTGTTGTTGGACCATCGTTGTAACCACAAACGATGAGGTAATAGTCTGCGTCAGGACGCACAGTGGTTTTCTTAAACTCATCGTTGCCCTGATGACGAATAGATAAGTTGTCGTGAACATCGCTAATCCACTGCTGCAGGAATGTACCATTCTGAGTGTAGTAATCGACATATTCTTTACGTTCTGAACCTACCAGATACACGTCGTTGTTGGTTGTTGTCACCTTAACGTCAACTCCATTGTAATAGACTTCTCCCAATTCTACTGTTATTACGTTATCTGAAGGAGTAGGTGTCGTTGTTCTCACTGGCACCACCATAGTCTTTGTCAGTGGCGCAGCATCGTTTTCGTTTATACCATAGATGGTCACTACATAGTCGGTATCCCATATTAACCAATTTGATTCTGGCACGTCGATAGTGCCTTTTACGATTTCTTGACGCATGCACTCGTCCCAACTCTGACCTGTTTGTCCCGACATAAAGTTCCACCACGAAAGGTCATACTGGTACATATCTCCGTTTTCGTCTTTCGTATTGTCGTAGTGTTCCTTTGTATGTAGCATCCAACTGTAGTACATATCTGGATCTTTCGGCACGATTTTCACTCCCACGTTGCACGGAGTGATGTTGGAGAAAGTCACGGTGAACATTTCTTCCTCGCCTGTACCAATCTTTTCTGAAATCATCGAGGTTTCTCCTTCTATGCCATACTTGTCATATGCGAGAGTGTATATATTATATATAGTGCCCGCACGCATACCTGTCAGCGTCAGATTGCCATCGGTAGTGTATGTTGAATGGTTGATTGTCTTTATTCTTTCAGCTAAAGAGCCTTGTCCGTCCCAATTAGCAGCAGGTTCATAGGCAAGTAGATACGACTCACAATCGGCTGTGCGCTGCACATTGACAACTGCGCTCGTTTCTCCGGTTGAAACAATTGTCGGAGTAGCTTTCAATTCGTCTATTTGGTCAAAAGTCAGACTATCTACTGCATTGATTGCATATCCAACGATAGACTTGTCGGCTTTGTGAACAATGATACGGTTTCTCGATGTGTTCTGAGCATTAACAGAAAGAATGCTGCACATCACTAAAAGGGTAAAAAATAGCTTCTTCATAAGTTTTGTATTAATCAATTATTAAAATATCTTCATGCGATACATCATTCCGAGTTCTATTCGGTTAGTGTTGTAGTCTGCCAATCCGCAGCGCTCTGAGTAGTCAATATGCTTACCGAGATAGGCAAGGAATATGCGCAGGTTTTGCTTTTTAATCGGATAATACTCCAGCGAGGCTATGTAGGAATACGACTTGCGATACTTGTCGAGCATATCGAAATTCTTCACATCTATAGTCTCGTACGCGCCCTTGAGCATAAGATTCCATTTTGGAATGAACTGCCAGTTGAGTTTTGTCACGAGCGAATGATAGCGTACATCGCTGAGATACCCGTTTTCGATGCCTGCCAATTCCATTATTCCCTGCGCATCGTCAGAAGCTATACGCAGACGGTCGAGTCCCTCGCTTGAGGTCATGTAATCGACATACCATTGCAATCGTGGCAAATTGAGTTGCTGCCCTAAAAGTATCATTCGTGCATACTTATGATGGGCTTCGTTCTGAATACCCCACGACCAGCGTGTCTGCAACTTATTGTCAAAGAAATTGCCATTCCAGTTGGCTATGAATGCTAAAGGATGATTGGCTTCGCGTAAAGTTTGGATGGTCTGAAAATTATTGTTTACTGCCACAGCACCTTCGCCTATTTCGTCTTTCAATCGTCCGTTGCTGTCGTCGGTCACTTGAAGGACTATTTCCTGACTTTTCACGGGACGATAGAAAAACGACACACCAGCCTTGAATATATTCATTCGGTCAACTAAATCAGAATACTGATAGATAAACATTGGATTTTCGTCATATTCGAATCCACCCCATGTTTGGCAAAGTTTTCCAGCCTGAAGTCCGAATTTCTCGTTGAAATCATATCCTACAAAAGCCAAGTCGGTAGCCCTCGCAAAATTGTCTTGCGACTGCGCAGCATTGCTCTTGTTGAGTTGATGACGAAAACGATAATATAATTTATCTGTGATGTGACCGAGTATTTCGAGTCGCAGTTCTCTATTGGCAAATCCCGAGCGCCATTCTCGCCCATCCTGCCCTACAGGCGCATCGTTGTCGCGAAGGTATCCCGATGCAGCATAGTTGAAATAAACATTAAAGGCATCGAGACGCTTTTCTATCTTCAAAACCTTTTCAACGATTGATTCTGTGTCTGTTTCTTCCCCCAGACCATTGTTGTTGCCTTGAGCAAAAAACGACATTGGCAATGTGGCAACGAGCAAGGCTAATAGAGTTTTTTTCATCATGAATTTGTCTTTACTTATTTCTGCATAAAATCTTAACGCTGAAAACCACAAAAAAAATTGTTATTTTTCACGCCTAATCAGATTTTCGTGTGCAAAAGTATAATAAATTATATAAAAAACTATTCTCTCAATAAAAATGTTTACTTTTGCACGAACGATTTTCAATAACACCCGCATAAAGTTATGCAAGCAATCATTTTAGCTGCCGGTATGGGGCGTCGTCTCGGCAGATATACTCACGACAACACCAAGTGCATGGTCAAGGTTAATGGCGAGCGGCTCATTGACCGCCTACTGCGTCAGTTGTCGTCACTCAACCTGCAAAAAATAATCATTGTTACAGGATATAAGGGCGAGAACCTGAGACAACATATAGCAGAAAATTATCCTGAGGGGTGTGGATTAAACTTTGAATTTGTTGACAACCCCATTTACGATCATACCAACAACATATACTCCTTGTCGCTTGCCAAGGATAAAATGCAAGAAGACGACACTCTACTCATTGAGAGTGACTTGATATTCTCTGACAACATTATACGCATGGCTGCCACCGACAAACGTCCTAACATAGCCCTCGCAGCAAAATACGAGACTTGGATGGACGGCACCATGATTACGCTTGACGACCATAACCATATCGTAAATTTCGTCACAAAACAAGCGTTTGACTATAATGATGTAGGGAAATACTACAAAACAGTAAATGTGTATAAATTCTCAAGGGAGTTTTCTCAAAACGTTTATGTACCCTTTCTCAATGCTTATTGCAGCGCATTGGGTAACAACGAATACTACGAACAGGTACTCCGCGTAATCACTCTGCTTGAGGGATGTGATCTCGAAGCTCTTGATATCGGCGAAGAAAAATGGTACGAAATCGACGATGAACAAGACCTCGATATTGCCGAGACAATCTTTGCCAACGACAAAGAATTGCTCCATAGGTTTAATCTGCGCTTTGGAGGGCATTGGCGCTTTCCCAAGTTGCTCGATTTTTGCTATCTTGTAAATCCCTACTTTCCCCCTCAACGACTGAAAGACGAATTGCGTCACAACTTCGACCTTTTGCTGACCGAATACCCTTCAGGTATGTTTGTCAACTCCATGCTGGCTGCCAAAAATTTCAACATCTGCCGCGACTATGTCGTTGTAGGCAATGGAGCAGCCGAACTGATAAAAAGCTTAATGGAGAGAAGCAATGGACGTATTGGTATAACATATCCCACTTTCGAGGAATACCCTAACCGAATGCCTAAAGAACGCATTGAGAAATATATTCCCGACAATGAAAACCTGCGCTACACAGCACAATCGCTAATGTCGTTCTTTGAAGGGAAAGACATTTCTTACCTGTTGCTAATCAATCCCGACAATCCCTCTGGCAATTTTATACCAAAGCAAGACTTGCTCACACTGGCTACATGGTGCAGCGAAAGGAACATCAGGTTGATTGTCGATGAATCGTTTGTCGATTTCAGCAACAATTTTATTGAAAACACTTTACTTGACAACAATCTACTTGAGACATATCCCAATATCGTAGTCTTAAAGTCTATTTCAAAATCTTATGGTGTGCCTGGTTTACGTTTAGGCATACTTGCATCTGCCGACACTGAATTGATTAGTTTCATTAAGAAAGACGTCTCGATATGGAACATTAATTCATTTGGCGAATACTATATGCAGATTTACGGCAAATATCAATCTGACTATATAGCAGCCTGTAATCGCTTCATCGAGGAACGCGAACGATTTGGCGAAGAATTGCGCAAGATTAACTTTCTCGAAGTGACACCTTCAGAAGCCAACTACTTCTTCTGCCGTGTACTACCTCCATTCACTGCAGAAGAACTTTCTCTCACTCTACTGCGCGACCATCAGATAATGATTAAGAATTGCGATGGAAAATCATCGCTGAAAGGAAAAAATTTCGTTCGTATATCTATCCGTAACAAGGCTGACAATGACCGACTGTTGCGCGTTTTGCAATCGCTATTATAATCAACGTTCAGCGAATTTTACGTCTTTTGCATGCCATTTGCGCTTATTCTCTGGAGGAAGCGCCATATAGTCGCCATAGACTGCTGTGCAAAAAGCGTCACTATCGGCAGGAATGGGATAAACCCTATCCTCGAAACTTGTTTTTGTGTATGGAAGAAGCCAACGCTTATCATAGCGTTTATAAAACCATGTGCCATAAGCATGCATCACTCTGTTGCTCTTTCCAAATAATTTACCCATCATGCGAAACATTGGGAAAAACACGATACGATTTATCTGGAAAATCATTCTGCCTAAACGAGGATGGTTGTTGCCTATATCCATGGCTGCCACACAAGCCATCTTGCCAGCCAATCGTTGCAAGCAAGGTATCATACAATCTTCGAACGGGAAAATATCAATCTGCAGTCCCTTGAATTTCTGCTTCTTAAACGCCTTCATATCTTTACTATCTTCAGGATAATCCATGACATATTCGGTGCGGCGGTCGCGCAGTTTGTTCCATGGACAGATGTAATTATGGTCGGTTTCTGGCGACTGCAACACATAGTCTGGGTGTGGATTTCGACGCAGATAGCGACATAGTCGATTATAATCTTTCCATGCAAGGGCTATATCTACGTCATCGTCCCAAGGAATAAATCCTCCATGACGAAGGGCTCCAAGCACATTGCCACTATCGAGCCTGTAGCTGATGCCCTGCTCTCGACATATTGCATCGATATAGTCGAGCATATCAAGCATACGCATTTGAGCCTGTCGCAAGATAGAACCATCGGGATTATACTTCTCACGGAGAGCATCGGCAGTTTCACCCGTATTGAAAATTGTGTCGTTCAAATTGATAATTGATAAGTGAAAAAATAAGACTTCCTTCGGCAAAAGTATGCAATTTCTTTTGGATGATTGCAATAAAGTGGGGTGTTTTATCGTTTTAAGTATGAAGATTTTTATTATTTGCAGACATGGATTCTCTTAAGGATAAGGCTGCGAGAGGGCTTCTTTGGGGTACGTTTACAAGCGGTGCCACACAGATGCTCAATGTCGTTATAGGCATATTCCTTGCCCGTTTGCTGTCGCCAGCAGATGTGGGAATTGTTGGAATGATTACTATTTTCACTGTTTTGGCAAACAATCTGCAAGAGGCTGGGTTCTTCACGGCATTGGTAAATAAGAAGGAGGCAACAGATAAGGATTATAACGCGGTCTTTTGGTTTTGTCTCGCGCTGAGTTTGATTATCTATTTTATCCTTTTTCTGTCGGCTCCGCTGATTGCACAATTCTTTCATCAGCCTGCTCTCACATGGCTCTCACGATTTGTCTTCCTTTCTTTTGTTATTGCGTCGCTCGGCATTGCTCATAGCGCGTGGATGTTTAAGCGGTTGATGGTAAAGGAACGCGCTGTGATTATGATTGCATCGCTCGTCATATCAGGCAGCGTCGGCATAGCATTAGCACTGAATGGCTATGGTTACTGGAGTTTGGCATGGCAGCAGGTTGTATTTAGCCTGATTTTCAACATAGGTCGTTTTTGCGTCACTCGATGGCATCCCACGTTCTCGTTTTCTTTTGCTCCAATACGCGAGATGTTCGCTTTCAGCAACAAGATACTCATACCTACTATTGTTAACATCTTGAGAGAATATCTGCTTACTGTTGTTGTTGGTCGAATGTTCTCTGCTCGCATGGTGGGTTTTTTCACCCAGTCTCACAAATGGAACACTATGGGTTATCAGTTTGTAGGCGACTCAGTTGCCCAGATAGCCCAACCAGTGATGGTTGAGACTGTTGACGACCATCAACGGCAGTTGCGCGTGGTCAGAACGATGCTGCGCTATACGGCTTTTATGGCATTTCCTGCTTTGTTTGGATTGGCTCTTGTCAGCCGCGAGTTTATCGTTGTATTATTGTCTGCCAAGTGGGAACCTGCAGCAGAAATGCTTCGTGTACTTGCGATAGGTGGTGCTTTCATGCCTTTCTACAAAATCTATCAGAACTTTATCATTTCTTTGCGACGAAGCGACATCTATATGTGGCTCAATATCTTGCACGTATTACTCGTGTTTGGAGTGATAATAGCTTTGAGCAGGTATGGTATAATGTCGATGATTGTTGGCTATACGTTGCTGAATATCCTATGGCTTAGTATGTGGCAGCATCAGGCGGCACGACTGTCAGACCTCCGTTGGCATCATGTAGTAAAAGAGATACTTCCATATATGCTTGTAGCTGCTATTTCAATGGTTGTAACATGGTGGGCTACCCGACAAATATCATCGTTACCATTGTTGCTCGTTGCACGCATATTGGCAGGAGGGTGTCTGTATGTTGCTATTCTGGCAGTGCTGAAAATGTCTCTAATAAACGAGATAATAAATTATTTCAAAAACAAAAAACACATTAACCATGAAAAAAATTAAATTCCCAAAATTCGACAAGAGACATTTATTTGCTGTTGTAGTTCTTTTACTAAGTTGTTCTATCTACGCTCAAGAAAATCCTTTGAGACATTACATCAAAGGCGGTGTAGGACCGTTTTTCGATAAGCAAAGCCATAACAAGGAGACCGGATTATCGCTATCGCTGGGTTATGGTTTAGCTTATAGACTCAATTCTCAATGGTCGATAGGCACAGGGCTCACTCTTCGCGAGGAGATGCTCAGTCCTTTTAACAGCAAAGATGGTGGGGGCGATGAGGCTTTCACATTCCTCGACCTGCCATTGACTTTGCAGAACCATCTTCCCGTCGGTAAGCAAGGAATGATTACATTCACACTCGGACCTGTATTTACTTTTTGCATAGGCAACGACCAATACGTCAATAGCCCCGACAATCCAATCGTAGAGTTGCGCGGTAAGGATATGCTCAAGACCTTCGATTTGGGCATCCAACCTGCTATAACCTATGAGACAAATCATCTGCAGTTAGGTATAGAGGGCAACATAGGGCTACTCAACGTGGGAGAAAATTACGGACTGCCACTCGGGAAGCACAGAATAAGTTCCCTTAGAGCAACAATAGGCTATTGCTTTTAAGCTTGTTACCATCCACAAGTATTCATTTTTCAGATATTTGCTTTATCATTAAATTGTTTTTTCCTATATTTGCGGGCTTGATTAAATAAAATCAATGTCGCAAATATAGAAAATTCATTATGAATAAAACTCTTTAGACTATGAAAAACTTACGAACAATTTCGCTCGTCGCTGCGACTCTCTGCCTTGCTGCATGGGCAATCGACAATCCTATAAAGGTGCAGAAAGTAAAGCGAACACTGAGTGAAGTCCCCTCGGCAGTGGAATACAAGCCTTCAGACTTGACTGCTATTAAGAAAAGCCTCACTATGCGCCGCGCCGATGGCAACAACCAAGCAGATTTCTCTATTCAAGGCGCAGGAGCACAAGTGACTATATGGAATGAGAATTTCGATGGAGGAATGCCACAATGGACATTCAATCAAGGAGAAGGAGACGCTATTACATTCACCCTTGAGAAAACCACCGACAATAAGGCATTCTCTAATATCAACCCCAACGACGTGCAGTCGCTACACATTGATGGTCCTTACCAAACATTCAAACGCACCATCGGAACAGCAACGACAGACAACATTAACGTGCCTGCCAACGGCGTGTTCCACTGCTACATCAACTGCAACAAGAATTGGAACGACTATGTGGTTATGACCATCAGCATATCCGACGATGATTTCGAAACTGAAACCGAACTCTGGAAATCGACTCAGATAACAGAAAGTGGCAACCATTGGGAGAAAATCGATGCCGACATATCGGCTTTTGCAGGCAAAACAGCAAAAATACGCTTTACCTACGGACCAGGAACAAATGATAATTTCAACGTGGGTGGATATATGGGCGACTTCTACCTCGACGACTTGAGTGTTACGGGAGTAGAAACAATCGAGCACGCAGAAGCGATAACAGGCGAAGAAATACAATTTATTGACCTCTCTGAAGGTGAACCTACGGCTTGGGAATGGACTTTCGTGGGTGCTGAAAACGAAACATCGACCGAACAAAACCCTATAGTTGTATATACGAAATCGGGCGACTACGACGTCAGTCTAAAAGTAACTTACGCTGACGAAACAACTGCAGAAGTCAGAAAAGAAAAGTTCGTACACATAGAAGGACAGACTCCTTTGGCACAAATGATTACCCCTGCTTCGTTCCGCGACGCTACAACGCGAGTAAAAATGGTAGCACCGCTTGTGCCTGTGCAGTATCACGACGCATCAATAGGCTATCCTGACGAGTGGACATGGGCATTCGAAACAACAGGAGAGTCACTGTTCGACTTAGAATACAGCCATGAACGCGACCCATGGGTGACCTACAACCGACTCAACACTAAACTCTACTCGGTGCTGACCGTTACCAACGACAGCGGCACAACATACTGCACCGACAGTGTAGTAGCGAAATACAGCGGGCTGGTAAACAATATTCTCGACAAAGACTATGCTACAAACTACGATATGGGAGAAGCTACCTTCCCAGGAGCAATGCCCGCATCGTCGCCCATAAGCGGATATGCAGAAAAATTCTCGAAACCATCGCGACCAATAAAAGTATTCGGAGCATACGTATATTTCAACAAAGCACAAGCAGAAGAAATTTACGAACAAACTATGCCAATAGCCTTCCAACTCTGCGAAAGCGACAATGGCAAACCTGGAAAAGTCATCGATAGCGACTTCTGGACAATTCCTGAAATTGGCTATGCTATAAGCACAAATGGTGGTTTTGTGACTATAGAATTTTCTCAACCTCATATTATCAACGACGAATTCTTTATCACGATAGATGGTTTTACTGCCAAGAACGAAACATTTGAAGTGTCGTTTGGCATGGCTCCACTACGCGACCACGACAATACTGCATATATGCTCTACAACAACGAATGGCGACCCATGACAGGTTACTTTGAAGCAGCACCTGGAGGACAGACCTCTTTCTATGTTTACGCAGACATAGCACACTCGGTGATGGCACCAATCGTAGAGAACGAAGATAAAGTGCTCGTGGTGGGCGACGATGAAGCAACAGTCAATCAAGATGCAGGAACACTTGAACAGATGTACTTCTCCAACCTCGGACGCGAAGAAATTTCCATCGATGCTGACTGGTGCAAAGTGGTTAACGCTTTCAACGGACTGACACTCGACACCCTGAAAATAGAATATGACGCTCTGCCCGACGGACTCGACGAGCGCGTAGCAACACTGACATTTAGTGACGGAGCCGACACACGCGAGTTCCGACTCATACAAAAACGAGGCGAGGAAGTGGCAATAAGCCAAGCCAAAACAACCTTGACTATGAGTATAGAAGAAGATGCTACAGGCAATAGGATGACAGTGATATGCCCAGACGATTGCCAATCGGTAGAAATCTTCGACCAGTCAGGCAGACTCGTAGCGCGAATGGAACTTACGAACAACAAAAAAGTCTCGTTCGACAGTAGCAGATGGTCAAGAGGAGTGTATCTAGTAAAAGCAAATACAAAAGACCGATTTGCAATAATGAAATTTAGAAAATAAAACTTTTGATATAAAACAACATTGAAACCAACTCGCACAAGCACTAACAACGAGTTGGTTTCAATATATATATATATGTATAGACCATGAAACGATTTCAACAGAACCTTCTTCTCACAGTATTGATGCTTCTATCAATTGTCAACACACCAACTTTTGCTCGTCAAAAGATAGGCTTGGTACTGGGTGGAGGCGGTGCAAAAGGAGCGGCTCATATTGGGGCACTGAAAGTTTTGGAAGAGGCAGGAGTGAAAGTGGACTACATTGTAGGCACGAGCATAGGTGCTATAGTAGGCGGAATGTATGCAGCCGGATACAAGGCAGAGCAACTCGAACAACTCTTTCGACAACAGGCATGGCTCAATCTTTTTGCAAACGAGACTCTCGCAGCAGGACACATAGAAGCTATGTTCGACGACGTGATATGCAAAGCCGACAGCAACTACTGTCGAACAGACTCACTACAGTTTGACCAACTACGAATTCCTTATCGCTGTGTGACAGTGGATATACGCAACATGGAAGAAGTGGTACTTGCAGAAGGCAAACTCGCAAAAGCCATGAGAGCATCTATGGCTGTGCCAATAGCCCTCCGAGCTGTGGAAATCGATGGAAGAAAACTTGTTGACGGAGGAATGTTGAACAATCTGCCCGTCGATGTAGCAAGAGCTATGGGGGCAGATATAGTCATTGCCATCGACCTACAACAAGCAAAACACAAGACAAGAGAGTTCTCCCTGAAAGAGAAAATCGGCATCGGAGGAGTACTCGACTGGCTTATTTCGCGACCCGATTGGCGCAGATACAACGACAACAGAGCCGACGCTGACATATATATCAACCCCGACCTAAACGGCTTTTCGGCAACTGACTTCCAACGAACAGATATAGAAAAGATGATTATCATTGGCGAAAAAGCCGCACGACAACAAGCGAAAAAACTGAAAAAAATAAAGAAAACGAAACGCAGGAAATAGTCAAAAACTCATTATTTTGACAAGCAACTGCATTATTATGGGCTCAAGAAAAAGCGGATATGCTATCGAAACCGAAGCATATCCGCTTATAAATCTTATGAAATAATAGCAATTACTTCAAAGCACCGTTCAAATCTGCACCAGCCTTGAACTTAGCAACTTTCTTAGCAGCAATCTTAATCTTTGCCTTTGTAGCAGGATTGATACCAGTACGAGCAGGACGCTTGTTAACTGAGAATGTACCAAAGCCAACAAGAGCTACTTTGTCACCTTTTTTCAAAGCACCTTTAATAGCTGCCATAGCAGCATCAAGAGCCTTCTTTGAGTCAGCCTTTGTCAAACCTGAACCAGCTGCAATCTTTTCAATTAATTCTGATTTGTTCATAATTGTAATTATTGATTAAAGATAAAAAAATGTGAATTTCCTTGAAATACATCGCAAATATACGGCTTTCAGAGTATTATGCAAATAAAAAACATAAAAAATCACGAAAAAGTATAAAAAAAACGCTAATAGACCGACTTTTTTGCTACATACTCGGGATTTTTGCTACTTTTGCAACAGATATTTCAACAAACTCGAACAAAACAAAATAACGATCATAAAACAGCAACAGTTTCATTCTTACCAAACAACTATGAGAAGTATTCCAACCATAACAAAGAACCTACTCATCATAAATATCATCGCCTCCATAGCCACATGGATTATGGCTTCGAAAGGGGTGGATTTGAACAACATCTTCGGACTGCACTTCTTTCTCGCGTCAGATTTCTCGATATATCAACTTTTGACGTATATGTTCATGCATGGCGGATGGGAACATTTGTTTTTCAACATGTTCGCCCTGTGGATGTTTGGATGCGTCATCGAACGAGTATGGGGACCTAAACGTTTCATAGTGTATTATCTTGTCTGTGGCATCGGAGCCGGATTGATACAGGAAATGGCACAATTCGTAGAGATTTATATGATGAATAGCGACAGAGTGTCCATAGCCCAAATGTTTCATCTAAACCCCATCGACCAGCAAACACTCAACGCTATGACCACAGTAGGTGCATCGGGTGCAATCTACGGAATACTTCTTGCTTTCGGAATGATTTTCCCCGAAGAAAGAATATTCATCTTCCCACTGCCAATACCAATAAAGGCAAAATGGTTCGTAATGATATATGTGGTCATTGAACTCATAGCAGCGCTCGGTACGACCAATAGCGGAGTGGCACATTTCGCACACCTCGGAGGAATGATTTTCGGATTTTTCCTTATCAGATACTGGCAACGACACCCAGAACTCGATGCCCGCTACGGAAGAAACGTGGGCAGGCAGTTCTTCGACAATATGCGTAACCGATGGGAAGAGCACAGCCACAAGACTGTAAATACCGAACCAGAACCACCACAATACACACAGAGAGAAACCGATATCGAATACAACCAACGACACAAACGACAAGAAGACGAAATCGACAAGATATTAGACAAAATCAGGAAAAACGGCTACGACTCACTTTCCGACGAAGAAAAGAAGCGACTTTTCGACCAAAGCAAACTCAACACACATGAGTAAAACGACCATGAAAAATATCGGTAAGTGGACATTGAAACTTTTGGCAGGAGTCAATGTGGTAACGGTCATAATTATGTTAATAATTGGAAACTGCGACTTCATACATCCACAAGACTACCCGATACTGTCAACAGCCGGACTATTCTTTCCTTTCTCAATAGCGCCAAACCTGATATTCCTATTCTTCTGGCTGATTGTAAAATGGAGATACGCAGCCATCTCATTCATAGGGCTACTTCTCGCCTACTCACCTATAAGGAGTTATTTCCCGCTAAACATAAAAAAAAGTATGCCAGAAAAGACTCTAAAAGTAGTCAGTTTCAATACCTTCCTGTTCGCATTATCCGACAACTACAACTCCAAAGACAACTCCATCCTTAACTACTTAAAGAAAACTGATGCCGACATCATCTGCCTACAAGAAGCAGAAACCGAACCATCCATTTTTGATATAATAAAAACAGAAATGGGAAAAATCAACTATCAAGTAGATACGGTTGTCAATAAGAAATCGGGCAATATGCTCATGGTAATGAGTAAATACAAAATTTTGAACCATGAAAAAATCGAATACCGTACAGAATCCAATGTTAGCGCAGCATTCAACATACTCATCGACAACGATACAGTAACTGTAATAAACAACCATTTAGAATCAACTAAACTTACCGATACCGACAAACGAGGTCTCAAAACAATTCTAATGGGTGGTCTCAACAAAAACTACGCCAAAGAAAGGTCGCTCAAACTACTGAAAAAATTAGCCTTGAGCAATTGGGTTCGAGGTCCGCAGGCAGACAGTGTGAGTGCCTACATAAGAAATAAGGCACACAAAGACATAATTGTCTGCGGCGACTTCAACGACAACCCTTGCTCATATACACTTCGAGTATTTAGGAAGTTGCTCACAGACTGTTATAGAGAGAGTGGCAACGGACCAGGTTATTCTTACAACTACAATAAAATCAGAGTTAGAATAGATCATATTTTCTGTTCTGACACATACGAACCAATCGAAACCTATATTGACAATTCCAAACGATTGTCAGACCATTATCCTGTCGTTACAATACTGAAAAAGCGATAAAATACTGCCTAAAAAACTAATAATCCATGCTATTTTTTGCTAATAAACTAAAAAACACATATCTTTGCACGCTATATTGTAATTACGAACAACAAACACAAAAACTATAAAAACAATGCAAAACAAAGGAATTGTACTATTTACTGCCGTTCTGCTGACGCTTGCAAGTATCTTCTACTTGTCATTCTCAGCAGCAACATCGTATTTCGATAAGCAGGCAGCGAAGATTAAAGACCCTATTGCACAGCAAGATTACAAAGACTCTGTCAAGTATCTGGGCATTTATTCTTATCAGAAGTGTCTGGAAACACAGGTTGGTCTCGGTCTTGACCTTAAGGGCGGAATGAACGTTATATTGGAAGTTTCTGTTCCCGACTTGGTGGAAAACCTTGCTGGATACAAGAAGGACGCAGCCTTTATCAAGTCGATGAAAGAGGCAAGAGACGAAGAAGAGCAGACACAAAACGACTTTATCTCGCTCTTTATCAAAGCCTACCAACGCAATGCACCAGGTCACCGACTCGCAGAAATTTTTGCTACACAGCAATTACCCGACGTAAAGACCAATAGCAGTGACCAAGAAGTAGAGAAAGTGCTGCGCCAACGAGTAAGCGAATCTGTAGCCGACGCTAAGAATGTCATAACAAATCGTATTGACCAGTTCGGTGTTGTTCAGCCAAACATACAGATGCTCGAAGGACAAGAAGGTCGAATCATGGTAGAAATGCCTGGTGTAAAAGACCCAGAGCGTATGCGTAAACTTCTGCAGGGTAGTGCAAACCTTGAATTCTGGGAGACATACAACTCACAGGAAGTGACTGGCTATCTCGCACAACTCAATACTCGTCTTGCAGGTAATGACGAGCCAAAAGATTCTGTAACAAACGAAACAGAAGAGAAAGCCGACACTGCAAAGGCTGAGTTGAAGATTAACAAGAAGTCTGCCGACAACAAACTCTCTGCTGAAAAGCAAGCAGCCGAAAACAAGAAGATGAACCCTCTGTTCTCTATGCTTGAGCCTTCAAACATGGGAGGTAGCATCGTTGGTTTTGCTAATGTACGCGACACTGCAGCAATCAACAAGATGTTGCATAGCGATATAGCAAAACAAGTACTTCCTGCAGACCTCAAAATGCTATGGAGTGCGAAACCTTCAGACCTCATTAAGAACAACAAGCGCATTTACGAGCTTTACGCTTTGAAGATAACAACAGCCGACGGGCGTGCTCCGCTTGAAGGAGATGTTGTAGAATCTGCACGCGACGACTTTAACAGCCTTTCAGGAAAGCCAATTGTAAGTATGTCGATGAACGACGATGGTGCACGCCGCTGGGCTGCACTCACCCGCGCCAACGTTGGCAAACCTATTGCAATTGTACTCGACGGACTGGTATATTGCGCTCCAGCTCCACACAACGAAATCACGGGAGGAAATTCAGAAATATCTGGAAG
Organism: uncultured Prevotella sp.; assembly: GCA_946627325.1. Classification (GTDB taxonomy): domain Bacteria; phylum Bacteroidota; class Bacteroidia; order Bacteroidales; family Bacteroidaceae; genus Prevotella. The sequence goes on from CAMOVK010000001.1 coordinate 36,791, forward strand.
TTTTACAATTGAAGATACAAAAGACCTGGCAAACACACTGAAGTCGGGTCGTATGAAAGCCCCTGTTCGCATCGTTCAGGAAGAAGTTGTTGGTCCTTCTCTCGGACAGCAATCAATCAAGCAAGGTATCATTTCGTTTATCTTTGCTTTTATCATACTGATGATTTACATGGTGATGATGTATAATTTCATCCCAGGTATGGTTGCCAACTGCGCGTTGCTACTCAACTTGTTCTTCACCTTTGGTATTATGGCTTCATTCCAATCTGCACTTACGATGCCTGGTATTGCTGGTATCGTGCTGGCTTTGGGTATGGCTGTTGATGCTAATGTGCTTATCTATGAGCGCACTCGTGAAGAGATGCGAGGAGGCAAGAATGTTAAACAGGCTCTGCAGGCTGGATATAGCAATGCTTTCTCTGCAATTTTCGACAGTAACCTTACATCAATTATTACAGGTATCATACTTGCCGTAATCGGAACAGGTCCTGTTCGCGGTTTTGCCGTAACGCTTATCATCGGTATCTGCTGTTCTTTCTTCACAGCAGTGTTCCTCACCCGCATTGTTTACGAATACATGCTCGGCAAAGGCAAGTGGCAGAACCTCAAGTTCTATACAGGCATCTCTAAGAATTTGATGCAGAACACGGCATTCAAGTTTATGTCGATGTATCGCAAGACGTTTACCATTTGGGGTATTGCCGCAGTAGTATTCATCTGCTTCTTCTTTGTGAGAGGTTTGAGTCGCAGCATTGATTTCACTGGTGGACGCAACTATGTAGTTAAATTTGAGAAAGCTGTTCAACCCGAAGAGGTTAACGCTGCCCTTCGCACCGAGTTCGAAGGCTACACTGCGAGTGCGCTGGCACTTGGCACCGATGGTCAAACTATCCGTGTATCTACTAACTACAAGATAGAGTCGAACAGCCTGACCGTTGACGACGAGGCAGAACAGAAATTGTTCAATGCCCTGTCGAAAGCAGGCTTGGTTACTCAGAAAGACCTCAAGACCTTTAAGGATCCTGACGACCGCAATGGTGGTTCAATAATCAGCTCTACAAAGGTTGGTCCTTCAATTGCTAAAGACGTAACTCACAAGGCGATCATATCTGTCATCGTTGCTTTGATTGCAATCTTCCTGTATATCCTTATACGCTTCCGCAACGTAGCGTTCTCGGTAGGCAGTATCGTTGCATTGGCATTCGACACGTTGATAGTTATCGGTTTCTACTCAATGCTCTGGGGTATCGTTCCGTTCTCTTTGGAAATCGACCAGACCTTCATCGGAGCGATATTGACCGTTATCGGTTATTCTATCAACGACAAGGTGGTTGTCTTCGACCGCGTTCGTGAGAACTTGAAGCTCTATCGTAAGCGTGACACTCTGACGATATTCAACTCGTCGCTCAATCAGACGCTTGCGCGAACAATCAACACTTCAGTTTCTACACTTATCGTTCTTCTCTGTATTTTCTTCTTTGGTGGTGAAAGCATCCGCAGTTTCTCATTTGCGATGATTCTCGGTGTTGTCTTTGGCACACTGTCGTCGCTTTTCATTGCGGCTCCACTTGCTTATCTGACAATGGGCAATAAGATAAATACGGAAGATGTCGAAGAAAGCAAATAAGACATTTTTGTAAAAACAAGTTTACACGACAGAGAGCCTGACGAACATTTCATTCGTCAGGCTCTCATTTTTATTGATAATGATTTGCGTGCGGTCTCACCGAGAATCGAACTCGGATCTAATCTTTAGGAGAGACTTGTTCTATCCATTGAACTATGAGACCAAGCGGCTGCAAAGGTAATAAATTCTTATGAATTGCGCGAACATTCGCTACATATTCCTTTCACTATGTATTCCGAATGTTCCACTTGAAATCCTGTTGGCAATGGCACTGCAGGTATTTCTACGTTTGTGAGGCAATATGTTCGGTGGCATTTTGTACACGTCAGATGCACATGTCCTCGCCTGTGATTATGGTCTTCGCACGTGCAGACACAGTATTTCTGCATAGCTGACCCATCGTCGATTTCGTGAAGGAGTTCTCCTTCTACGAGTGTATGCATGGTTCGGAATAGCGTTGACCGTTCTACCGTTGGCAGCAGTTCTTCGAGTTCGGCTATCGAAAAGGCATTTGCAAGTCTTGTTCGTATTGTTTTCCATACGAGAAGTCTCACTGCCGTCACTCTAATGCCTGCATTGTCGAGTGTCTGTTCGTCGGATATTACAAATGGCGTCATACTTTAATATAACGACATTATTATTGTTTTATTGTTTGTTATTCGTGGCAACAGGAGCAGTGGTGTCCGCTTTTTCCCTTACTTAGGTGCTTAACCAATGCATAGATGAGGAGTATTGTCAGAAATACGGTGCACGTCCACTGGAATGGTGTGCCGCTTGTTTGGCAGCAAGTGAGTTGTTCAAGCGACGCTGTGAACCATTCTCTCGGCAGCAATAGGTCGATTATCAGTCCTGCAACTACTGCTCCTGCTACTATTGATACGATGTAACTGACGAGAGTCTTAGTTCCTAATCGATGACGTATGACGAGTATTGATGCCATGTTTGCTGCTGGACCTGCCATTAGGAGAACGAGACCAGCTCCTGGTGTCAGTCCCTTCATCATCAAAGCTACGGCTATAGGTATGCTTCCCGTCGCGCATACATACATTGGAACGCTTATTGCCAACACAAGTAGCATCGAAAGCAATGAGTTGTCCTTGAATGCCGCCATCCATTCGTTTGGCACAAATACTGTAATCAGCGCAGCAATGACGATGCCGATGACTAACCACTTACCTATGTCGTCAATCATATCAATGAAAGCATATTGTAGAGCCTCTTTCATTTTACCGATGAAACCGACGTTTTTTGTTGTTTTGTCATGATGACAACAGCAGGATTCTTCCTCTTTGGCATTGTCTTCGTGGTGACAGCAACACGTTTCTTCTTCATGACAATGGCACGAGTCGGAGCCACAACAGCACTCATCGGCACGTTTTTCATCGGTTTCATCGGTGTTTTCTTTATCTATTACGTTGGTAATTGCTCCTCCGAAGAGTGCTGTCAGCAGTGCTACTACTGGTCGGATGATGGCAAATGGCAACCCCATGAGGGAATAAGTCGCCACGATGGAATCGACTCCTGTCTGCGGTGTTGCTATCAGGAACGAGACTACTGCGCTCTTCGAGGCTCCTTCCTTTCGCAAAGACATCGCTGTGGGTATTACGCCACACGAACATAGCGGTAGTGGAATACCGAGCAGGGCAGCGTTTACAACTGAGCGGAAAGAGTGCTTTGATAGATATTTTTTATATAGATTGCTGGGCACGAACGCGTGCATCAGTCCGGCAATGAAAAATCCCAACAAGAGATATGGCGACATCTCGTTGACTAAATGTAGAATTTCTGTAAGCATAACCTTTGTGTTTTCGTTTTATTTGTTTGCGAAAACAAAGGTAGGTATTGACCTTTTCACGTTAAAAGGTTTATTTCGAAAATGTGTGATTTTTGCAATTCAGTCGCAACTTAAACCAAGAGCCATGTCATATAGGCTGCAAACATGGCGAGTAGCAAGAAGCCTTCCCATCGCTCGACCTTCAATTTGGTGTAGGAGAAAGCCCATAGTAGTATTATCGACACGAACATTACTGCGAAATCTACTATCGTTATGCCAGATATTGCCATTGGTTTTACTATTCCTGTCAGTCCGAGAATGAGCAGAATGTTGAATATATTTGAGCCTAACACGTTTCCTATTGCTATTGCACTTTGTCCTTTTCTTGCTGCCACGACACTTGTTGCCAGTTCGGGCAGCGATGTTCCGCCAGCTACTATCGTGAGTCCTATTACAGCTTCGCTTACTCCAAGTGCTGCAGCCAGCTGTGTTGCGTTTTCGACGAACACTCTACTTCCTACGATTAGTAGTGCCAGTCCGACTATTATCAGCAGTGTTGACTTTCCGAGCGACACGTGTTGTGTTGTCGATGGGCTGTCGTTTTTTGCCGATTTCACCGTCATATAGATAAATACTATGAAGGCTATAAAGAGTAGTAGTGCATCTATACGACTTATATTCTTGTCGGAACATATTATCGTCAGAAGCAATGTTGTCGCGGCGGCTATTGGCAAATCACGTCGGGCAGTTATGCGGCTGATTGCTATTGGTGCTACTGCGGCAGCGGCACCTGCTATGAGAAGAGTGTTGAAGATATTGCTTCCTACTACGTTTCCTACTGCCATATCGGGTGTTCCTTTAATGGCTGCAACGAGACTAATAAAGAGTTCGGGGGCTGAAGTGCCTATTGCAACTACCGTAAGTCCTATCACTATCTCTGAAATCTGCATGCGCTTGGCAAGTCCTACGGCTCCTTCTGTCATGCGGTCGGCACCATAGAGAACTACTACGATGCCTATTATTATAAGTAGAATGTTGATTATCATCTCTTAAAACAAAAAATCTTTACCTCGCGCAAAGGTAAAGATTTTTTGTTTTATGGCAATCTATAAATCTGTAAAAACTTATCCTACTGATATCTGTCGGGCAACTGTCACCTCCTCCTTGATTATTTTAGGCAATGTGACTGTAAGTACTCCGTCATCGACTTTTGCTTCTATCTTGTCTTTATCTACATCGTCGGGCAGTATAAGTGTCTGTGAATACTTCGAATAGGCAAATTCTCTGCGCAGGTAGCGAGCCTTCTGATCCTCGTCCTTCACTTCGCGTTTGCTCTCCATTTTGATAGTAAGATTGCCTTCGTGGTTGATGTTTACGTCGAAATCTTCTTTCTTCATGCCTGGTGCAGCAAGCTCCACTCTATAGTTTTTTTCTGTCTCTATCACGTTGATGGCAGGTGCCGTAGCATTCGTACGGGGCATGAAATCTGTGTTGAAAAAGTCGTTGAAAACTTCTGGCAGCCAGTTGCTGCGGTGCATTGTTGGGTACATCATAGTTGTAATCTCCTATTTTTAATTGTTGTTTTTATGTTAGCTTTTTATGCGCTTCTACTTTCACAAATCGCAATATCCATACCAACCAAAACAGTGTGTCATTTTGTCGCAAATCGATGACATTTTGTCTGAATTTGAAAAGATATGCTTTCCGCGTTGGAAAGATATGCTATCCAACTTGGAAAGGTATCCTTTCCGAGTCGAAAAGGCATGCTTTCCATTTTCTATTGAATAGATATATCTTTCAGAAAGTGTGATGTCTGTTTTCTTAAAGAATGTTATTTTCGCCTGTAAGCCACTGATATTCCGCATAAAAGTCGTACATTTGCGGGCTGTTTACAATTAGTTGAAAATAAAAACAAGAAATATATAGATATATGAAAACCAACCTTCTCGGCTTTTGTATTAAGTCGTTCGTTCTGGTATGTTTCGTCATTCAATCGTCAATGCTCCTTGCGCAAGGAACCGTTCGTGGCAAGGTACTCGACAAGTCGAACGACGAACTGATGCCTTATGTAAGTGTAGTAGTCAACAATAAATCAGATGGCAAGTTCATTAAGGGTGCCATAACCGACGAAAGCGGGCAGTTCAGCATAGCCGACCTGCCACTCGGCAACTACCAACTCGTAGTAACATTCGTAGGATATAAAGACCTGAAGCGCGATTTCGCAATCACCGACGCACGCCGGACACAAAACTATGCAGCCCTGTATCTATCGGAAGACTCGAAACAATTAAGCGAAGTGACCGTAATGGGGCAACGCTCCGGAGTGAAACTCGAAGTTGACCGAAAATCGTTCGACGTAAGCCAAGACATCGCCAATGCAGGAGGAGCAGCCTCAGACGTGCTCGAAAACATCCCATCGGTAGAAGTCGATAACGACGGAAACATCTCACTACGAGGGAACTCAAGCGTAGAAGTCTGGATAAACGGAAAAGCAAGCGGACTGACAAGCGACAACCGATCACAAATCCTACAGCAACTTCCAGCAGAAAGCATCGAAAGAATAGAAGTAATCGACAACCCATCTGCTAAATTTTCGGCTGAAGGCTCGGCAGGAATAATCAACATCGTGCTGAAAAAAGACCGCAAGGCGGGATACTACGGCTCAATTCAAGCAGGTGCTGACAACAGACACGGAGCAAACACCAGCGGCAACATAAACTACAACAGCCGACTAATCGACACATATTTTAATATAGGATTCAGACACCGAGACAGCAAACGAAACGGAAAAAGCTATCAAGAAACCTACGCTAACGACCAATATCAACACTACCTCTCAAAAACACACGACAGAGGAAACAACCTGTTCACTCGCGCAGGCATCACACTCCACGCTACAGACAAGGATGACTTCACACTCGCAGGAATGATGATGCACGGAAAAAGAAACGAATCGGGAGCAACACCATACCACTACGGAAACATCTCCACTGGCGAAGACTATATGCTCATGCATCGCTCAACACATTCGGGAGGACAAATGCACATGTATCACGGAGAAGCTGGATACAGACACGAGTTCAGCACCACACACTTCATCGACCTGCAAGTGGACTACAACAAATGGAAATCAGACAACAACAGCTACTACCAAGACTCAACAACCATAATAGGCAGAGAACAAAGAACATACTCCTACCAGTATCGACCAATGCACATCAACAATCAATCGTGGGAAGTGAAACTCGACTACGAAAACGCATTCACACCAAAACTGAAACTACAAACAGGATATCAAGGCAAATTCTCGAAAGAGAACACACCGCAAGAATCGTTCATAGGCAACTTATATGACGGCACCGACGCTACAGAAGACACAGGATTCTACAACCGATTTATATACAAAATCGACACCCATGCAGCCTATGCAACCATAACAAGCAACTTCGGAAAGTTCGGACTGATGGCAGGATTACGAGGAGAATACTGGCGAGTAAACACAGAAAGCTACTCATGGGAACAAGAACACGATGCATCGAAGAGAGAAAAACCATTCAAAAAAGACTACTTCGAACTATTCCCAAGCCTATTCCTGTCATACCAGATGACACCAACACAACAACTACAACTTAACTACACACGACGATTGAGAAGACCATGGGGAGGAGAACTCAACTCATTCCGCGACACAAGAGACGCATCAATGATACAGTTTGGTAACCCACAACTTACACCGGAGTTCTCAAACTCATTCTCACTGAACTACCTTAAAACATGGACAGACCACTCACTGCTCGTCAGCGCATACTATCGACCAACAACCGACGTTATACAACGCATCAAATGGCAAGCACAAGACGGAGTGATGTATCAAACTAACATGAACGTAGCAGAAAGCAACAGCTCGGGATTAGAAATCGTTTTGAAAAACAAACTCTTCCGAATTATTAACCTGACAACAACAGCCAACGCATACTACTACCACCTCGACGGATTTACACACAACGTAGATGGATACATCGTAACAGGAGAAAGCGACCAAAACTTCACATGGAACGCAAGAATGCAAGCAAGCATAATGTTGCCTTACGACATCACAATGCAACTGACAGGAAACTACAGAGCACGACAAGTAATCACTCAAGGATATAGAAAAGCTGGATACAGCGTAGATTTCGGCGTGAAAAAGAACTTCTTCAACAAGCAACTCACAGTCGCACTCAACAGCCGCGACATATTCAACACACGCAAATGGAGAAACGTTGTAGAAACTGCAGACTTCTTCCGCGAATCAGAATTCTGGCGTAAAGGAGGACGGATAAACCTCACACTAACATGGAATTTCGGAAACACAAAGAGCAAACGACCACAAAGAGATGAAAGTGGAGACGACGATATGAATGATGCAAGTGGATACGGAAGCATGGAACAATAATTGATATCAAGAACCTTAACAATTAAAATAACACAGAAATGGCAATGAAACGACTGGGATTATTAATAGTTTTGGTAGCAGTAGCACTTGCAACAACAACAATTGCACAAGCAAAAGTAGTGAAAAACCAAAAGAGAATCATTGTCGCTTACGTCTGTTCATGGACCAATGAACGACTGCCCGACCCATTTCTGATGACACATATCAACTATGCTTTTGGACATGTAAACGACTCTTTTGACGGAGTACGCATACAAAACGAACCATTTCTGCATAGAGTAGTGGCTCTGAAACGACAGAATCCAAAACTCAAAATCATGCTATCCATAGGCGGATGGACATCAGGAAACTTCTCCGAAATGGCTGCCGACGAGAAAAAACGAAAAAAATTCGCACGCGATTGCGCTCGAATAGTAAAACAATACAACCTCGACGGAATAGATATCGACTGGGAATACCCAACCAGTAGCGAAGCTGGAATTTCATCATCACCCGATGATACCGACAATTTCACACTACTAATGAGAGATATTCGCAAAGCTATAGGAAAACGAAAACTACTTACCGCAGCAACAATAGCCGATGCTCTCTACGTCGATTTCCCTGCTTGCATCAAGTATATGGACTTCGTCAACATAATGGCATACGATGTAGCCAATCCTCCAAAACATCATACCACACTCTATCGGTCGCCTCTTTCAGGCAGAATCACAGTAGAAGAGGCTGTTGATGCACATCTTAAAGCAGGCGTACCAGCAGAAAAACTAACTCTCGGAATGCCACTCTACGGACGGGGCGACCACTCAAACAAAGTACTTGATATGTATGTAAAAACCCGAAATACCGATGGACGATATTTCGAACGATGGGATGACGTGGGCAAAGTTCCGTATCTCGTAGATGAAACAGACACTCTCGTTTGGGCTTTCGACAATATCGAGTCATACGAAGCGAAGTGTCGGCTAATCAAAGAGAAAGGACTTTTGGGAGGAATGTATTGGGAATGCACTGAGGATAACGACCAACTTGATGGTATGAGAACTATTCATCGAATGTTGATGACTGACCCCGAAGAAGACAAAAGATAAAAAACCAGCGATGAATCAACTATTGCCGCATGGTCAATCGGCATTATGCAGACCTTCATTATTCATCAGTCATCAACTCGCGAACTACTTCCCCAGCAATGACAAGACCACATGCTGATGGTACAAACGCTATACTTGCAGGAGTGGGATTATCTTCAAAAAAAGGCGATTTCATCGGGATTTCTTCACTAAAAACTACCTTTAGGTGGTTTATTCCTTCGCGTCGCAATTGCTTACGGATAACTTTTGCGAGTCGATCTATTTGTGTTTTCGAAATATCTGCTACTCTAAAGCCTGCTGGGTTGAGTTTGTTTGCTGCTCCCATAGAACTTATTAGCCTTTGGTTTCGTTGATGGCAGCGACGCGCTATTTCGAGTTTTGCTTTTACAGTATCGATGCAATCGACTACATAATCATATTGAAAAATATCGATTTCATCGGCATTTTCTGGCAGATAGAACATTCTTTTTGTTTCTACATGACAATTTGGATTTATGTCGTGTATTCTTTCTGCAGCCACATCTACCTTATATCTGCCTATTGAAGAATGTAAGGCGATAATCTGTCGGTTAATGTTTGTAATGCTAACCTTATCGTTATCGACGAGACAAAGTGTTCCTACGGCGCTTCTTGCGAGTGCTTCTGCTACGTATCCCCCTACTCCTCCGACACCGAAAATTATTACTTTCGACTTCTGTAGTCGGTCGATAGCTTGTTTTCCGATGAGCATTTCGGTGCGTGTGAAGATATGTTCCTTTTCCATTGTGTTAAAGTTCGAGTAGTCCGTCGCGCATTTTCACTGTTCTGTCGGTTGTTGCTGCGAGTTGTTCATCGTGTGTTACGATGACGAATGTCTGTCCCATTTCATCTCGAAGTTTGAAGAATAGTGAGTGTAGTTCTTCTTTATTTTGAGTGTCGAGGCTTCCTGATGGTTCGTCGGCGAGTATCACTGCGGGGTTATTTATCAGTGCTCTTGCCACTGCTACTCGTTGTTTTTCTCCTCCTGAGAGTTCGTTTGGTTTATGGTTTGCTCTACTTTCGAGGTTCATAAACTTGAGTAGCTCGTTTGCTCTTTGTTTTGCTTCAGCCTTTGGTCGTTTTCCTATGAGTGCTGGCATCATGACGTTTTCTATTGCGGTGAATTCTGGCAATAGTTGATGGAATTGGAACACGAATCCGAGTCGGTTGTTTCTGAAGTCGGCGAGTTTGTTGCTTGTTAGTTGGCTGATGTCTGTTCCGTCAATGATGACTGTTCCTGTATCTGCTTTGTCGAGTGTTCCCATTATTTGGAGTAGTGTTGTTTTTCCTGCTCCACTTGGTCCGACGATGCTCACTATTTCTCCTTTGTTTATTGTAAGGTTTATTCCTTTGAGGACTTTTAGTGTTCCGAATGATTTTGTTATGTTATTTAGTTCAATCATGTATCTTTTGTTTTATTTTTCTCATCCATTCTATTACCATTTGGTATGCGCTCATTTCTTCTTGGTGTCTTGACTCTGCGAAGGTCATTGCTTCCATTTGTTCTCCGTATTGGTCAGGAAAAACGATCATTATTGTTTTTCCGCTGAAATGTTGTTCTATTTCGTCTGGCAGTCTTTCGAGTGCTGTTTTATATGACACTGTTCCTTTTCTTGCTGCTACGACTACTAACATGTGGTCTTCTGCTATCGTTGCAGCCAGTCGTGGCAGTTCGTTCCAATGTGCCATGTATTCGTATTCTGCTCTTGCACTGTGGTGTCGGTTGTTGGTGTATTGTCTTATTAGTTCGAGTGATTCGTTTCTTCCGTGGAATACTATCCTGCAATCTGTGTTTTCTGCCAGTCGTGCCAATCGTTCCACCCATCTGTAGAATCCTGTTTCGTATTCGGCTCTTGATGGTACTACGACTCTGATTAGTCGTAGTGTGTTGAGTGGTTGTTTTAGTCTGACGAATGTTATTTGTCTTGACAATCCGTTGTATAGACTTTGTGCAAATTCGCCCCAGAACTTCGGAGATATATTTTTATGTATGTGCATTCCCATGATTATTTCCGAAGCATTGTATTCTTTGAATGCGTGTTTTATTCCGTTAGCGATATTTGCGGCTACTCTCACTTGTGTTTGCATATTGATGTTTGCAGCTGCTGCTTTCTTGCGTAAGTTGTCGAGTAGTTGTCTGCCTTTTGCTTGATTGTCGATTCTTTTATCGTCGTCGTAAACCACATTTACTGCCACGAGTTCTCGTCCGAGCTGTGGATTTCGTGTCATTGCTGCGAGAGATACGAGTCCTGTGGCTATGTCTTCGTATTTCACTGGTAGCAGTATGCGTTCGTCGTCGCTTTCTTTGTCATTGTTACTGATATTGCCTCCTCCTTTGAGCAATATCTGTCGTGATGCATATTCTGTCATCATTGAGCTGATTATGCAGGTGAATAGTATCATGGTTACTACTCCGTTGAGCATTGTATCATCGACGAGTGGTGTGCCGTCAGCATTGGTCAGTTTCATTCCCACCATTGCCATTGCTATTGCTCCTGCTGCATGTGCCGATGTGAGTCCAAACATCATGTTGCCCGAGTATATTGGTAGGCGGAATATAAAGCATGTAACGTAGGCAGCTACGGCTTTGCCGAGTGTTCCGAATATCACTATCCATAGTACAATCCACATCGTTTCGGTGCTTTCGAAGAGCAATCTCACGTTTATCAACATTCCTACTCCTATCAGGAAATATGGTATAAACAGTGCGTTTCCTGTGAATTCGAGTCGGTTCATGAGTGCCGATAGTCGTGGTATGTATCGATTGAGTATCAGTCCGGTTAGGAATGCTCCGAGTATTCCTTCGAGTCCTACGGCTTCTGCCAGTGCTGCAGACAGGAAAAGCATCGCCAGCACGAATATGAACTGCATGATTGCGTCGGAATATCGGCGCAGGAACCATCGCGTCAGTCGTGGCATGAAGAATATAAGAGCGATATAGTAGGCTGATAGTTTCAATAGGAAAATCAGCCAAAAGACAATGCCGCTGGCGTTGCTGTCGTGCGTCCCTACCACTGCTGCCAGTATTACGAGCGCCGTAAACAGGGCTATCATCGACGATCCAACACTCAGAGCGACGCTTCTTTCGCGTTGCAAACCATATCTGCCCACAACGGGATAGGCTATCAGAGTGTTCGCGCCCATGATGCTTCCAAGTATCAGCGAAGCCTGTCCCGAATAGCCGAGTAGCCATTCCGACACAGCATAGGTCATCAGAAATGGTATTCCAAAAGTAAGCAAGCCGAAGATAAAGAAGCGGACACTATTGCGCTTAACGCCCTGCATGTCCATTTCTAAACCTGCCAAGAACATGATATAGTAAAGTCCTACATTCCCGAAGAGTTCAAACGAGTCATCGCGCGAGAGTATATTTAAGCCATACTGACCTACCAGCACTCCTGCAATGACCATACCTACAATGTGCGGAATACGTAGTTTGCCCATAACGATAGGAGCAAACAATATGATGCAAAGCACTATGAAGAAAATAAGTGTAGGGTTTGAAATAGGAAGGGATATATGGAAAAAGTCGGACAACGTGCTCATAGGACATCTTCTTTTCGTCTGCGAAAGTACGAAAAAAAATCGAGTTGCAAAACATATCAGACCATTATTCGTTGAACTTCATAACTAACCAATTTGGGGAGTATGCCTTTTCGGCTCGAAAAGCACGTCTTTCCAACTCGGAAAGCATATCTTTCCACGCCGAAAAGACATGCTTTCCAAACACTATGCGCAACAATCTGAAAATCAGCGGATAAACAATCCGTAAACAATCATTTTTATTTCCAACTACAATCATTAACATTAAATTAACGCAAAAAAATTTGTCCATATATTGCGAATTGTTATTTTTGCCTGTAGAATGACGAAATTTTCGTACTAAAAAGCAATAATTTAATCTAAAAACAAACTATTAAAGACAATGAAAAGAATGTTTTTACTCGCCACAATGCTCGTGGCTGCGCTTTCATTCACAATCGATGCAAGCGCTCAGACAGAGAAGAAAGAAGTGAAAAAGCAAAAACTCGTCAGAGTTGAAAAGCGCGATATTGCTCGCAAGGCTGCTGCAGTAAAGCAACTCGACGCCACTACTGCCGCAACAGAAAAGGCAGAACAGGCTACCGAAAGAAAATGTGACGGATGCAAGAAAGGCGACGGCAACTGCCCAAAAGCAAAAGCAGCTGCAGAGAAAAAAGACTGCTGCAAGAAAGAAAACGCAGCCGTTGAGAAGAAAGATTGCTGCAAGAAAGATGTTGTAAGAGCAGAGAATAAGGACTGCTGTAAAGCAGAAGGCAATAAAGCAGAATGCTCAAAGCCCGACAACAAGAAATGTGGCGATTGCAAAAAAGCCGCTGAAGACAAGGCTAAAGCCGAAAAGAAGTGCGACGGATGCAAGAAAGAAGGCAGCTGCCAAAAGAAATAACAATCACTTCGAAACAACAAAAACAACAGCCCGAGTCGTGATGACTCGGGCTTCTTTATTAACTATAAATTACTATAAGTATTGAAAAAAATATGTTGCTAGTATTTTATCAATTGTCCAGTCTTCACATTGTTCGACCTGCCAATATGGTTCAGGCGTCGCAATTCTTCAACCGTAGTTCCGCGCTTGTTGGCTATCGAATAGAGAGTTTCGCCAGCCTCAACCTTGTGGTAACGCACCGTACCTCTATACGATGACTCCGACACAGCAGCCGACGACTTGTTCTGCGACTGTGCAATTTCGCGATTACCATTTACATCACTCGGTTTATAACCATTCTGGTCGTTCTTTCCACGCGCCTTTGTAGCCTTTGCCGACTCCCTGTCGATTGTACTACGACGGAACATATAATTGTCTGCCGTCACGTCTTGATTGCGGAAATCGAAGAAAAGCGCAGGGTTGAGAGCAACTCCACATAAGCGAGTCTCGAAGTGAAGGTGAGTTCCTGTACTTCTTCCCGTACTTCCACCCAATCCGATAGGGTCGCCAGCACGCACGTTCATATTCTCTTTCACCAAATGCTTCGAAAGGTGTCCATAGATGGTTTCAAGTCCATTGTCGTGGCGAATGACTACATAATTGCCATAACCATTGCGCTCATACTTCACGATACGCACTTTTCCACTAAACGCGGCACGAATGGTATCGCCAAGATACACCTTTATATCCAAACCTTTGTGCATACGTCCCCAACGCGGTCCAAAGTTCGACGTAATGACTTTGCTATACGTTGGCATATGATAATGGCGGAGATTTATATTGAAACTGTCGGGAAGAGCAGTAGCACGATGGGCATATTTGTTGTCCCAATCACCATAAAGGTCGTTGGAAGGCAATTCGTAAGACTCTTTTGCCTGTATGTTGTGAAGAACTAAAGTGTCGAGGGTTTTTACTTTTCTATCTACTGGAGCCTGGCGAGCGATAAGGTCCTGCGCAACAATGGGCGTAGAACTTATCATCATCAGGGCTACAAACGTAATTCTTTTTATCGATTTCCTTAAATTCATCTATCTTCGTTTTCGTTAATACTAAGCACTCTCAAAAAACGAATGCTATGAGTCAAATCGTTGCCATTCACAAACAATAAGAGGCACTCGATTTCAAAATCCGCTGCAAATATAACTTTTTATTTTTATATATATTGCCTTTTTCTAAAAAAAACTGCACATTTTAACAGTTTTTGTGTAAATTATACGGTTTTTGTTAGTTAAATACTGCTTTTTTCTTGATATTATTTTTATGAAATTGCCGACCAATTTATGTTGCTTTTACGCAGTTCGGCAAGTCGATTCCACAACAAGGCATGCTCAGAATGATTGCATTCGGGGTCGCGGTCAATAATTTTCTGCGCCTCGTTGCGGGCGAGTTGCACAATCTGTCCGTCACGCGCCAAGTTAGAAAGTTTTAAGTCGAAAGCCATTCCACTCTGCTGAGTTCCCTCAAGGTCGCCTGGTCCACGCAATTGAAGGTCAGCCTCAGCGATACGAAAACCATCATTCGTGTCGCACATTATATCTATTCGCTTACGCGTTTCTGTCGTCAGTTTATTACCAGTAACGAGTATGCAGTAACTCTGGTCGGCACCTCTACCCACTCTGCCACGCAACTGATGAAGCTGGGAAAGACCAAACCGCTGGGCTTCAAGAATGACCATCACCGAAGCATTGGGCACATTCACACCCACTTCTATCACAGTTGTTGCAACCAAAATCTGAGTCTCTCGATGGAGAAAACGCTGCATCTCCACCTCCTTCTCTGCGGGTTTCATCTTGCCATGAACCTTACTCAAACTCAAATCGGGAAACACCTGACAAAGATGTTCGTACCCATCCTCAAGGTTTTGAAGGTCGATTTTCTCGCTTTCCTTTATCAACGGATATACTATATATACCTGTCGCCCCTGCTCCACTTGCTGTCGGATACCAGAATAAAGATGACTTAGTTGGTTGGTATATCGATGAATCGTCTTGACAGGTTTGCGGCCAGGAGGCAATTCGTCTATCACGCTCACATCAAGGTCGCCGTAAATCGTCATGGCAAGGGTGCGTGGAATGGGCGTAGCTGTCATCACAAGAACATGAGGAGGATTGACGCTCTTAGTCCAAAGCTTTGCTCTCTGCGCTACCCCGAAACGATGTTGCTCATCAACAACAACAAAACCCAATCGAGCAAATTGCACTGTTTCCTCTATAATCGCGTGCGTACCTACTAATATATTTATACTCCCGTCTATCAATCCCTCGCTTATCTCGCGGCGCTTCTTGCCCTTAACAATGCCTGTAAGCAGCTCAACTCGCACAGGCATATCGCCAAGAAACTCCCGAATAGTAGCAAGATGTTGCTCGGCAAGTATCTCAGTCGGTGCCATTATCGCTGCTTGATAACCATTATCGATAGCAATCAACATCGACATGAGGGCAACGAGAGTTTTCCCCGACCCTACATCGCCCTGCAAGAGACGATTCATCTGACGTCCTGAACGCATATCCTGATGTATTTCCTTAATCACCCGCTTCTGCGCACCAGTTAGTTCAAAAGGCAAATAGTGATAAAAGAATGTATTGAATACATTGCCTACACGCTCAAACACATACCCTCTGTACTTCCTACGCTGATCGCTTGCATATCGAAGAATTGTCAGTTGCACATAGAATAGTTCTTCGAATTTCAGTCGCAAACGAGCCCGTTCGCTATCTTTCACAGTCAACGGATAGTGGATTTTGCGCATCGCCTCATCGCGCGACACGAGGTTCAGGGGTTGAGTGATAAACTCCGGCAAAGTCTCGGGTAATCGTGTAGTAATCTTTGAGAGTGTATTTTTCAAGATTTTCTCCATTCCTCGCGAAGTCAATCCCTGCTTCTTCATCATCTCGGTTGTAATATAATAGGGTTGCAACCCCATAGTCGAGAGTTCGAGATTTTCAGCCTTGTCTATCTCGGGATGTGCTATCTGAAAGCGACCATTAAACACCGTAGGCTTGCCAAATACAATATAGATGGAGTAGAGGTCGTAGTTCTGACGGATATATTTTGTTCCTGAGAACCAGACAAGGTCTAATACACCTTGCCCATCACTGAAATGCGCCACCAATCGTTTCTTTCGAGGTCCCATATCGAACTCTTCGAAACTCAGAATCTGCCCTTTCAACTGCACGAAAGGCATATCTTCGGAGAGTTCGCGTACATGGTATAACTTACTTCGGTCAACGTATTTGTATGGGAAATACTCAAGCAATTGCCCTACCGACGTTATTTTTAGTTCGTCAGCAAGCAATTTCTTGCGTTTTGGTCCAACACCTGGCAAATATTGAATATCTTGGTCTAAAATACTTTGCAAGAGCTTATTGTTATCCTATTGTTATGTTTTCTTAGTTCTGTTTTTGTGCTAACAATTCTCCGACAGCCATGTCGAAAGGTGTTGTCAGTTTTATATTCTCTCTGTTTCCGTCAACTGTTGCCACTTGTTTGCCCATTGCTTCCACTACGGAAGCATCGTCGGTAAATTGTTCTTTATAGTCCTGTTGATATGCAGCTTTTATCAGTTGGATATCGAACACTTGTGGAGTCTGTACGAGGCAGTATTCTTTCCTATTCACATTGCAGCCGTCTATCCGCCGGAGAGTTTCAACTACTGGCACGATTGGTATTGCCGCACCAACTTGCCGAGCTGCATTGAAACATCTTTCGATAGTCTCTATGGTAACGAAAGGTCGCACTCCGTCGTGGATTGCCACACATCCTGTTTCGCTATCATCAATGGCTTGCAGTCCGTTTCTCACAGAAAAGAATCTCTCGCTGCCACCTTCCACCACTTTGTGAGGTATGTTGAATGAGTGTTTCTGACATAATTCATTCCAGAAAAGGTGTTGTTCTTTAGGCAGCACTATCACTATCTGCGCCTCTACCTTCCATCGATAGAACTTTTCAACAGTGTGCATCAGGACAGGTTTGCCTGCCAACAGCATGAATTGCTTAGGCAAATCGCCTCCCATGCGCAATCCTTTTCCTCCTGCAACTATAACGACTACGTCAGCCATTACTCTTCTCCCATCAGATGAAGATACCTCATTCCACCTGCTATTTCTCTACTTGTCGAATTGTCGGTGAGTATTTCCAACAACGTATATCCGAAGGGCAGTGCTGCAGCAGGTCCTTCACCCGTGATGATATTTCCATCTATTGTCACCAATTCGGCTGTGTAATTTGCTCCTGTCAGTGTGTTTTCAAATCCCGGATAGCATGTTGCCTTTTTCCCTTCGACTAATCCCAGATTTCCGAAAACGAGTGGTGCGGCACAGATTGCGGCTACTTTGCGCCCTTTTTTATAGTGTTCTACTATCAGTGAGCACAAAGGTTCGAAGTCGTTTAGGTTTGTTGCTCCAGGCAATCCACCAGGCAGAAAGAGCAAATCGGCATCTTGGAAATTGCAGTCGGCAAAGATTTTGTCTGCCAACATTGTCACTCCGTGTGCAGAAACGACCTCGCGCTGGTTTGTAATACTTACTGTCACAACTTCAACTCCACCGCGACGCAATATGTCGAGAGGGGCTATTGCCTCGATATCTTCGAAGCCTTGAGCCAGAAATTCATAAACTTTTGCCATAATTATAATTTATTTTCATTAGAAAAATGTATATTTGCACATTGATATCGTCGGCACCTATCTTTTTGCAAAGATAAGTAAAAACATTGATTATCACGAAAGACCACGAAAAAATATACTCTTCAACGATATGCACTTTGCGATTTTCGGCAATCAGTATCAGGATTTCAAGGCCTCAGAACTTCATCGCGTCATTGATGTTTTGCGTGCTATAGGTGCTTCTTTTGCCATTGAGTCGGACTATGCTAAATATCTTTTCAGTCAGAATCTGATTGCAGTTTCCGATTTTTCCACTTTTTCTTCTAATGATTTTGATGCTGATTTTGCCATTTCGATGGGTGGTGATGGTACTTTTCTGACTGTTGCCAACCATGTCGGAGATAAGCAAATTCCCATCATTGGTATAAATACTGGTCGTCTTGGGTTTCTTGCAGACATTAGTCCGAGCAGTATCGAGACTTCTCTTCGATTGATTTCCCAAGGCGAATACGACATTGAGGAGCGCACTGTTATCAGTATCGAAGCCGATGGCAAGCCCCTCAGCGACAGCCATTGTGCTCTTAACGACATAGCCATACTCAAGCGCGACAATGCCTCGATGATAACTATCTCTGTTGAAATCAATGGCGAGCCCCTTACGGATTACGAAGCCGACGGTCTGATTGTGAGCACCACGACAGGTTCTACGGCATATTCTCTATCCGTTGGTGGTCCTATCCTCGTTCCTCAGACGGGCATACTGGCAATCACTCCTGTGGCTCCCCACTCTCTAAACGTGCGTCCTGTCGTTATTAGCGATTCTTCTGAGATAACGATGCGCGTGGAAAGTCGCACCCATCAGTATCTTGTTGCTATCGACGGACGTTCCGTTGACTGCACAGAAGGCACTATCCTGACTATTAAAAAAGCGCCATACGTCATCCGCACCGTAAAGCGACGTGGACAAAGTTTTTTCAAAACCCTTCGCGAAAAGATGATGTGGGGGGCAAAATTTACCAATACATGAAATTCAGAAAAGACAATTCTAAATACGGCATACGCCAGATTATCAAGTGGTTGTTGCGTGCTTGGCGTGGAAATTATCTTCAAGCTACGCTCAATGGGCTTATTGGAGCTTCAGAAGTAGCAGTCAGTCTGGCTCAAGTATGGGCTATGAAGCACGCTATCGACATTGCCTCTCACCACACAGAGGGGTCGCTCTACTGGGCTGTAGCCATAATGGCGATACTTACTATTGCTACTTTTGCATTGGGCATTGCTGCCACTTGGATTCAAAACATTCTCGGCATAGATGCTCAAAATCGTATGCAGCAGCAGACTCTCGACCGCATTCTACGTTCAGAGTGGCAGAACAAGTCGCGTATGCATAGTGGCGACATGATTAACCGATTAGAGCTTGACGTGGCGAGCGTCATCAATTTTCTCACGATAACCATTCCCAGCCTCATCTCCACATTCCTTCTCTTTGCTGGAGCGTTTATCTATCTTTATATGATGGACTCCCGTCTTGCCACAATCATCATCATAGCCATACCCTTCTTCTTGCTTTTAGGTCATGTATATATACGCCGTATGCGTCAATTAAACCGCAGCGTGCGCGAGACCGACTCTCAAGTGCAAAGCATTCTGCAAGAGTCTGTCCAGAACAGGATGCTCATCAAGACACTTGAGGGCGACAACGACATAGTGGAACGACTCGAACACACACACAATGAGCTTAAGCAAAGAGTGGAGAAGCGCACTGCTTTCAACATCTCTTCACGTCTGATAGTCAATTCGGGCTTTGCTTTTACCTACCTGCTGGCATTTCTTTGGGCTGCCATAAGGCTGAGTGCCGACACTCTGTCGTATGGAGGTATGACTGCGTTTCTGCAACTCGTTTACAAGATTCAGACTCCTGCTCGTCAGTTGACCAGCCTCATTCCTCAAGCGGTTAGCGTGCTGACAGCCGTCGAACGACTGATGGAACTCGAAGAAGACCCCCTCGAAGAGCAAGGAACACCGATATGGCTTGGCAACAGCAAATGTGGCATACGATTGGAAAATCTTACTTATCAATATCCCGGTGCCAACAATCTTACTCTTCACGACCTCTCCTTCGATTTCCTTCCTGGCAAATGTACGGGAGTAGTTGGTTCCACAGGCTCGGGCAAGACCACTTTGGTAAGAATTCTTTTAGCACTATTTCATCCTCAGGAAGGAAGGGCTATCGTGTATAATGAGGATGGACTTGAACACGACATTTCGCCTCTCACGCGTTGCAACTTTGTCTATGTGCCTCAGGGTAACACTCTGATGAGCGGCACCATTCGCGACAATTTGCTCCTTGCCAAGCCCGATGCCACAGACGAAGAGATGCGAGAAGTATTGCAACAGAGCTGCTCCGAACACATATTCGACCTACCTTTGGGCATTGACACTCCCTGTACGGAGAAGGGAGGCGGCTTGAGCGAAGGTCAGTCGCAGCGAATAGCAATAGCCCGTGCACTGCTGCGCGACCGCCCTATAATGATTTTCGACGAAGCAACGTCGGCACTCGACATCGATACGGAGCGACAACTGCTGAGCAATATCCTTGCGAAAAGCAATAAAACAGTTATCTTCATTACCCACCGCAAGGCTGTGCTCAAATACTGCGACAACGTGCTTCACATTAATTCGCTCGACTAATCAACATTGTTTTGATACACCCCTCGCAACGCCCCTATATATCGGCAATACGAAAAGGCATGCTTTCCGAGGTGAAAAGCATACCTTTCCAAAGCGAAAAGCTATGCTCCCCGAGTCGGAAAGCATAGCTTTTCAAAATCGATATAAATACTATACCTTTTTATTTCCTTATCGTCATGGTTTTGCCTGTGGCATTATCACGAACGATATACACACCTTGCGACAACGTCGAGAGTGCGTTCTTGCCAGTTGCTACTACCTGTCCGGATGTTGAATAGACTGTCAGCGAAGCGTCGGCGATATTCCATTTGTCGCCATTTACTTCGTTGATACCCACGATTACAGGAGTATTCGACAGTGGCGATTCGAGTTTATCCTCGCCATAGAGAGCCGTCACATTGAACGAATATGTACCTGGCTCTGGCAGAGCAGTGTCGAACACTGTTGTCGAACCATTGATTTCGCCTACACAAACGTCGTTGACGTAGATGCGATAGCCCGTCACTGGCAGCGTCACTGCGGAGCCACTCGACTGCTCGAAACTAACATCGTCGAGCATAAGTCCCAAAGCATTGAAGGTAGTATGCTTAATAGCGAAATACTTAGCACCATCGGGCAGAAGTATGCCGTTTTGTTCCCAAGCTGTATTCTTAACCGAGAACGAACCTAAATGCTTGAAGTTGGAGAGCTGACGGTCGGTATCGGAATAGTACACCTCGTAGGTTTCGTTTCCGAATTGCTGCGTTGGAGCCTTTGTATAGAAAGAAACTATCTGTCGCTTACCTGTCAGTTCTGGAGAGACTATCCAGTCGGCAGATCTTGCACCTACTGTTGCGGTAACGACAGGACACATCGACAAGAGATACTGACTGCCTGAATGAGGCATAAATCCTGCTTCCTCAACATTGTCAAAGACTACCTCTGGACGGAACACTTGCCAAGCCATTCGCTCACCGGCATGTTCGTAGGTAGATGAACCCGCAGAAACATAGGTCAGTTCGTTATCGCCATCGTAAAGCATCCAGTCGCCCAATTCGCCATATCGATTGGTTTCCGTAATACCACCGACGCTAAACGCTGGGAACGTAGTAGTGTTGTCGAATGTTTCAGTTACAATCACTGGCAGGATTGTTGTAGCCTGTCCAGGTGATGTCCATTTGAGGTTTACCATTGGGTCTGTTGCCTCTGTCGCTACCAAGTCGTTTATTGCCGGCAAATCGTTTTGCACGGTGTAGAACGTAGAAGTAGATTCATTATTGTCGGCTTGCTGGTCGGCAGATGCGATTACAACACCTTTAAGAGTTGTGTTTTCTTGCCATGCAGCCGATGGAGAGAACTCAAATCGGAATTGCGCTTTACCAGTATAAGCAGCCAATTCGCTTCCCTGCTGCTCACCAAGCAGATGGGTACGCACTACGTTGTTACCCTGTCCGTCAACCGTTTGATAGGTAGCCACGAGTTGCACCTTATAGTCTGCTGCTGCTTCGGCTCCGAGATTAGACACTTCGACAATGGCAGACTGACTGGAGTTGACACGTCCTGCCATCGGGGCTGTCAGCGATGCAGAGAAATCGCGACTGCTCGTGCTATAAACTTGGATGTTGTCGATAAGCGTACGGGTAGCTGCTTTTGCCTCAATACGGAAGATAAACACTGCGTAGTTGGCACCTGAAAGTGCATCGATATCGATAATTTCCTGACGCCATGCAGCCTCGCCCGAAAGCGACTTGAAGTCGATTGTCTTGATAAGTTCGTTGGGTTCAGCATTTTGTTCTACATTAGCGAAAATAGTCAGTGTAGCATCTGCTCCTGGCGTTGCTAAGTAGTCGAACACGAGTTTAGGCTTCACAGCTGTGCGCATATCGATTTTTCCCGACATGAGCGATATCACATCACCACGCATTTGAGTGTTCAGGGCTATAGAACCGCCATCGCCTTCGCTCGACTCTGATGCGAGTTCTACATCTCCAGCACCTTCACTGTCGAACGACCATATATGGTCAAGACTTCTACCTTTGAACGATTCTTTATACGGTAATTCATCTTTGTCGCCCACTACGAGTGATGCTATCACTTGCTGGCTCTCACCATAGTCGTTGAAGGCACTGATGGCATACATCAAAAGGTCTTGTTTGCCCGTGTCTATATCAGCTATTCCTGCGTCATAAACGTTGTCGGTAGTTTGGTCTATCTCTGGCTGCAAATAGCCGTTGATAATTGGGAAAATCTTGTAAGTCACTCCCTCAGGGTCGGCAAAGCCTCCACGAGCGCCTTTGCCATCAGCTTTGTCCCACATAAGCACTGCTGTGTTATCACCATTATCCACTATGCGGAAATTGGAAGGAGGTGCAGGATAATCGCGTCCTACGAATGTAGAAATTATTGTTGCCTCTCCTCTGCCTGCTGCATTATAAGCCACCACCGTGTAGGTATATGAACCTTCATTTGGGAAGTTGTCGTAAACATCGAATGTAGCACCAGGTGCAGGGTTGTTTTTAGTTGCCACAGCCTTTCCATCGCTACTGCGAGTGACTTCTATTCTGCTAATCGACTGCAGTGGGGTGCCTTCGCCTGTTGTTGTTGGAGCCGTAATATGAAGTGTTGCTGAGAGTGCCCCGTTGGGAGCATTCTCTATTTCCACTGCTGGAGCCGCAGGAGCCGACGTTTCTGTTACCTCTATTGAAAGGTCGGTCATCCACAGATAATAGTGGAAAGCGTTGCTTATACAGTGGAAACCGATGTAGTACAAACCATCGGTATCAACGGTGAAATCGGCACTATATGTACGATAGTCTTTGTGAGAGATTTCAAATGCGGGCAGTAGTTCTGTTGTCATCGCAGCAGCAGTATTGGCTTTGCCCATAAACACTTCGAGTTTCTCTGGGAAAGCTTCGTTATCGCAACTTGCCTTAAACGAGAGTCTGTATTGCTTTCCTTGTTGCATCTTCAGCGGCGGTGTAACGAGCCAGTCATCAGCACGATTGTTTTCGTTGAAGACATAGCCGACTTCGTTCTGATTGCCTATTCCCCATGAACTTCCATCGCCATTGGCATCAATGATGGTATAGAGGTAAATAGTATTTAAATCGCTGAAATTCTCGAAATAAGGAGGTATGATATACTCGCCCACCTTCACGTGTTGCGTTGCTCCATCGTTACTTTGCATACCCTGATGCACAGCTCTTACGAGGAAGGTATAGTAACGCAGTTGTTCGGTGTCGATTGTTGTTGTCCATGAAGTTGTGGTCAGTCCCTGCGCTACAACTTGTTGTTCGGGCAGTTGCATGATGGCATACGTAACCTTTGAAGGGTCGATTAGTCCACCATTTAATCCTTGCATTGGCGGTGCTGTCCATGAAACGGTGGCTTGATTGCCCTCTATTGTCAGTCGAACATCTTTAGGCGCAGCAAGGACATCTGGTCCCGACCATATTTTGAAGATATCGTCGGGGCTTGCACCTGCGGAGTTTGAGACTATAACTTTTATCTCGTGACTTCCCGTAGATATATTGTTCTGCTGAATTGCTACGTGCTGGCCAGCAGGTGCTTGTCCGTTCTTGATTGTCTGGTTGTCTAATAATACAATATAGTTGACTTGTCCCGTGAGGTCATTACCTGCAAAAGTCTTTGTCGGTAGGTCGAAATCGATTGCGAAGTCGTTCATTTTTTCGAGCGTGTTCACAGCCTTGAAGTTGCTCACTCCTATAGGTGCCTCTGCCGCTGCCGATTGCTCTTCAACAGCCATAACGTTGATGTCGAGCGACGAGCGTATGGTGCCTACCTTCTGCGAAGCGGCTGTTGATAGGTCAACCTCAATCATTGAGTATGAGTCATCGTCGAGGTGTCCTGCCCAATAGAGTTTGTTCGTTCTGCTGTCGATACATGCACTATGTTTGCCTATGCCTGGCATGAAACCAGTAGAACCTATCATTGAGAATTCTCCAGTCTGTTTGTTGAACGAGTAGAGGGCTCCATCGAAATAACCTATGGCATAACACTTGCCGTCGTTTGTTGCTGCCATAGCTATCGGGCGCACATAGTTCTCCATGTTGACCGATGCCACCTTGACACGTGTCCAATTGTTATAGTCAACATATGCAATCTCGTAGGGATAGCCGTCGGCATGGTAGTACATACCATAAGCGCGTTTCGTGGCTTTGTCGTAGGCTGGGCTACAAACGGCATAATAGGCTGCTCTACCCCTATCAGTTCCGTTTTCAGAATAGGTCTGAGTAGAGAAGTTATAAGAATAGGAGCGCACCTTTTCCTCCGACGATGAGTATCGCTGGAAGTAAATCACATCTCCGTCAATGGCTCCACCAGCATTAGCTTCGAGTCCGCTGTCCTGCACGAGCAATTGGGGCATCAGGTTGGTGGTAGATAGGGTATATATACCATTTTTTGTACCTGCCGTATATTTGTCGGGCGTTGACATATTAACAACGAAATTGACCTGCTGTACAGCCTTTTTCTTTGTCAGTGCAGCACTGCCGTCGGCATTTCCCTGCGCCATAGACGACAATGGCAGGATTAACGCCAACGATAATGAGCGAAAAAATGTTTTAATCAGTTTCATAGAATCAAATTATGTAGTGTTATTTCTTAACGATTTTTCGTCCGCCTACGATGTATATTCCTTTTGAAGGAGTCTCAACAGGACGTCCTTGCAGGTCATATACTACCGACGAAGTTGCCTCGGTCAAAGTAGTTTCTTCTATTCCAGTTGCTCCTTCGAGTGTCACTGTGTTTGAAAGGCGCGAATGTCCCATATTGTAAACCACTCCTACTCGATAGTCGTGACTGCCGTTTACAGAACTATCGGTATAGGTTGTCACCCCTGGTTGCAGCGCTGCATACACTTTACGGTCGCGATATACTATGAAATTCTCGCGTTCGAGTTGCGCTGGTTCATAGGTAATATCGTCGAGCATCAAAGCATAAGCGTCGGCTGAGATTACACGTATGGCAAAAAACTTTGTTCCTTCAGGTAGCAATGCATCGTATTGAGTCCAGTCGGTAGGCACGTTATCCTCCAGACGAAGTAGTGTGAAATCTTCTACTCCGTTAGTGGTTGTAGAGTAGTAAATCTCGAAAGTTTCCTTATAATTTACCGACATTGCCTTAGCGAAGAACGATATAGTCTGACTATTTCCTGACAACATGGGTGAAATAAGCCAATCGTCGTTGTGCCCTTCTGGTGTTTGCGAACCCACCGAAGCCAGGCACATGAGATATTGTTGACCGCTATAAGGTGCAAACTCGGGGTTAGTAGTAGTGTTGATGCCAATTGCTTCTGGATTAAACACTATAAAAGCCATTGGTGAACCTTCGCCATCAAAATCCACACCATTTACTCCGTAGGTAAAAGCGAAGTCGTTATCGACTGTTTTCCAGAAGCCGAAACCACCCATTGACCATGGGGCATAAAGGTCGAAACCATCGGTCGTTTTAGTGTTGTTACCTATTTCGGGTAATGTCCAGTTTAGCACCACGCGACCTTTTTCATCTACTTCGCCCATTAGGTCATCAACGTATGGCATATCGGGCTGCATCACTTCCATCTCGACAGGTCCAGCCTCATTGTCGGAAAGGTCGAGGTCGGGAGAGTATTCCACCTTAGCAGTGAACTCTATTGTTGGGTTGTCAATAATCGAAGGTGTCACATAGAAGAATCGCGCAAGGTCGTAGTAAGTTGGAATATTACTTGCATCGGTAACCGTTTCAAACAGTTCGCCATCTTTATAGAGATGCACCTTGTAGCCTTTTGCCGTTTCCTCACCGAGGTTGGTCACCTTTACAGTTATCATCGACTCTACATCGACTGCTCCGTGCTGGGGTACAGTCACTTTGGCTTGAAGGTTGTATTTCAAATAATCAAGAACATAGACATTGTCGATGACAAACGAGCGGTCGATGGTCTGTTGCTGTGGCTCGAAGTTAATCATTATCCATGGTTCCGATTTATATGCTGCGAGCGATACTACTTCCCTTCCCCACGAATTGCCAGAGGATGATTTGTAGTCGTACGACTTCAGCAATTCTTTCGTGCCATCTGCCTTTGTAACATAGACGTTCATCTGCATATCATAACCTCCCCATACTCCCTGCGAGAACATCAGTGCAGGGTTAGCAGCTGACGACAGGTCGATTTTTCCTGTATTGATTGTAGAGCGGTCATCCTTTTCATAGAGAGTAAGTACCATTGCACCATATTCATCATCGACGGAGAATTGGCCTGATATTCCAAAACTGCTCCATCCAGAATTGTCGCCCCACCAGAAGTAGCCCGATGGATTGCTTTTATCGAACGAATCGTGGAAAGGAAGGGCGTAAGGGTCGCCACAAACGACTCCATTGGAGCGAACTTTGTCGCCTTCGGAACCATCGACAACGGCAGAAACACGATAGTAAACTCTCGACTGCTTACCTGTCAAAACCACGGTGTTATCGGTGTATTCTGTACTAGTGAGATTGGTAGCCACTTCGTCGCCCACCTTATTATATATGTTGTATGTCACTGTTTTGCCGTCGGTGCCTGCTGGACGTTGCCATGAAACAACAAGGGCATCGCCTACCTCTTTGAGTTCCACATTCTCTGGAACATACTGGGAAAATGCTGATATCGTCGAAATCAGTGTCAACGACAAGGAGAATATGATACGCTTCATGATGTTAATGTTTTCAGAAAGAATTAAAGAATGACAGTTTTACGAGTTTTTCCGTCGGTTGTTTTTACAATATTTATTCCCTTCGTTGGCGAAGATAGTCGCTGTCCGTCGAGCGAGTAGTAACCTTCTATGCCTGTTGTAGCTGAAGATTGAGTATTGTCGTCGGTCAGATTATCTATACCATTTGGCTCCATCTCTTCGATTGGTTTGAAATTTTTCCATTCGTTGGCAACTTCATAGTCAGGTTTTGTGCCATAAGGTACGAGCAGTTTGCATGAAGAAGTAGGCACCCCTACAAACGAGGTCATGTGGCAGGTGGGAGGCACTTCGGCATAAACTGTCATTTGCTTAAGCGAGTTGCAACCCATAAAGGCATATGCTGCCACATCGTAAACGCCTGCTGGCACAACCACTTCTGCAAGTTTTTCGCAACCATAGAATATCTGTCGTGGAAGGGTTGTCACAGCCTCAGGCACTGTAAACGATGTGAGCAACTTGCAACTCTGAAGCATTCCAACACCCAACTGGCGCACAGCGGGAGAAATTTTAAGGTCGGTCAAACTCTCACAACCTGCAAAGAGCCAATCGCCAAGATAGACAACACCATCGGGCAGATGAAGAGATTTCACTCTCCTGCAGTCGTTGAAAGCACCATAGCCAATTTTATTCACACTTTCTGGAATTGAAATTTCCTCCACGAGAGCGCATCCATCGAATGCCCAAGCACCGATTTCCTGTAGTCCATCAGGTAGAACGATACCCTCCACCTTAGCAGAAGTGCTGAAAGCATAATCGCCTATGGCAGTTACTGACTGCGGAACGGTGTATGTACCTCCACGCTTTATAGGGAAGCGGAATAGAGTCTGCATGTCTTTTGTGTAAACCACTCCATCAATCGAGGTAAAAGTCTCGTTTGCATCATCAACATTTATAGCTTCAAGTCCAGAACAATAGTTGAACGCACTGACACCAATCTGGCTGACCGATGCCGGTATGTCGATATGCGTCAGATTGTTAGAAAAACAAAAAGCCACGCGTTCGATAGTCTTCAGACCTTCAGGCAGAGTTACCAACTCAAGGCTTAAAGCATTACTTATGGCATCATAACCTATGATTTCCGTACCTTCGGCAACAGTGAAGTAGCGAAGATTGCGAGCCTCAGGGTATTTCACGAGCTTCTTACCAGCATGAGCATATAGACATCCGTCAATAGTATAAAAATGCTCACTGCCTTCGGGAGCGATGATTTGCCCAAGCCTTGCCGACGACGAGAATGTCGACGTGCCGACCTTTTTCAAGGTCTTAGGTAAGGTAATCGTCTCTATCGCTGGACAATTAAAAAATGCATACGAGCCCAATTCATCGTTCTTAGTAAAGTATTCCTCATAAGTTGAATAGTCATACATATAGTAGTCACCACCCTGAACGATATTAGCATCGGTTAGGTCAAGGTCAGCCAGAGTACCTGCTGATGGACCTCCCGACACCTTCATACCGCACATCTCGCGCAGGTATCGCAAGTCGCTGCCATTGATTGGTCCGCTAACCTTTAGAGAAGTTATGCCTGAATAACTCGGTAGTTTTTCTTGCAGTGTGCCTGCTTCGGTCAATTCCACAATAGTTTGAGCCATGAGCGACATCGAAGAAATAACAAAGAAAGTCGCAAAAAGAAAAAATTTCTTCATAAAATTTATAATTTTTAATTGTTTATACTACTACACTACTATATACATATTTAATATGAGCGGGGACAAAGATAAAAATTTTTAATTTAATCGGAATAAAATTTGTTCATTTTTTCAAAAATCGATACCTTTGCGATGATTAACTATTTTATATTTATTAACTAAAACAATGTAACTATGAAAAGAACTACTATTCTTTCAGTATTGTTGATGCTTTGCATGCTATCGTTTGGTCAACGCCAGACAAAGCAGGCTATGAGCATTGCCACTACGCCGATTAAATCAGCGCTAACTGGCATTGAAAAAACTAAAAACCAGGCAAGCAATCAAAAGATTCGCAAGGCAGAGGGCGACGAATTGGTAACACCTCCAGCCTCAGCCACAATCGAAGAGTGGGAGTACTATGCAGGTACTTTTGCTGTTTCAGGTAGCTACGGCTGGCAAGATTACACCAGCAATGCCAACAAAGAATTTCAAGTTGCTTTCGATGGCAATGACATTTACATCAAAGGAATTGCCTTTTACTTCCCAGAAGCATGGGTAAAAGGTACACTTGATGGTACTACTCTTACTGTCCCCAACGGACAATATTTAGGTTTCGATGATTATGGCGATGAATTCCTGAATGGTGAAGACGGAACAACTCAGGAACTTTGTGATATCGTGTTCGAATACGATGCTGCAAACAAGACGTTGACTCTCGATCCTAACATTTACATCCTCGAATGCGAAAAACCAGATGACACCGCGTGCTTCTCTTACTGGAATGGCTTGCAGATTGGTGTAACCATCCCTGAAGATTTCACTCTCGTTACTCCTCCAGATGGCTTGACAACTACAGACATGCCTGTATCAGGAAAAGATCGCGTGAATTCTGAATTCGTTAGCGGCACTGCTTCTGTTGGTGTTGATGGTGACAATGTTTACATTAAAGGTCTCGTACCTGCAGCTCCAGAGGCATGGGTGAAGGGTGTCCGTATGGGCAACGACTTCTCTTTCGACAAACAATACATTGGCGAAATTAACGGAGTTGGTTACTTCATTTGCGGTTACAACAATGGTACGCTCACCTCTTATTCAATGTATTACGATGAAGCTCGCAACACCTACGAACTGCAAGGAATTGTAGTTCTTAGCCAAAGCAGCAAGAACTTCAACCAAAACGAAATGTACACCTATTACACAGGTCTTTTCGTTGGCGAACGTCCAGACTTAGTTACTCCTCCTGCAGATCTCGCAACAGAAGCATTGGCTCTCACAGGAGAGGATGTCGAAAATCAACAACTTGACTATACTGTTAATGTTGGTATCGACGGCAACGATGTTTACTTCCAGGGTCTGACCAATTATCTGCCAGAAGCATGGGTGAAAGGTACTCTCAACGAAGAGAAAACCATGGTTACTTTCCCAGCAGGTCAGTACATTGGCATCGAACCAGGTTCTGGTATGGCAATCTATATGACAGGACTTGATGACAGTGGAGTAGCTGTAGAAGCTACAATGTCTTACCAAGCTGACTTCAACGTATTTACCCTCAATGATGATTTCTACATCAACGGACGTCCTGACGTATCTTACTACTATGACGTTATCCAGCAAGGTGCAGTAATCGGTGAAATGCCTGACGCATCTTGGGTTGCTAAAGACCAAAACTACGAAAACGCACAAGATGTTACATCGTTCACAATAACAGAAGGTGTAACTGGTACATTGGCTAAGAATGGAAGCAATAATGCACCTAAGTACTACGAGACAGGTGAAGCAGTTCGTTTGTATTCTCAAAACACACTGACTATTACTTCTACCAATAAAGAAATCGGTAAGATAGTATTCACAATGACAGGAAATGAGAATCAGATGCTTCTCGAAGCCGACAAGGGTGACTATACACTTGTAGGAACAAAGGGAACATGGACAGGACAGGCTAACGAAATAACCTTTACCGTACCTGAAACAAGTGGTAAGCAAGCACGCATACAACGTATCGACATCTACTACTTCGACTACTCTTCTACTATAGTTGAAGCACCAGCCGACCTTGAAACTGAAGCATACTACTATAAAGGTACCGATATTTACTACCAGTCAGAAGACACTCGCGAAGTTCAGGTAGGTTTCTATGGCGAAAACAACGACGAAGTTTACATCCAAGGTTTGAGCTACTTTCTCCCAGAAGCATGGGTTAAGGGTAAGATGGTTGACAACAAGGTAACTATCCCTGGCTGGTATCTCGGTGAATACGCAAGTTTCTTTGGTACTTACGATATTATTCTTGAGGAAATGACTCTTGATTTCGACCCAGAAACGAACACGTTCTCAACTGACTACTATGCAACAGTTAGCAAAACTGGTTCTATCATGGACGAATACTCTGACGTGACGATAACTAAGATTATCGAAAAGGCTGGCACTCCAGCTCAACCAGAGATTACCTCTTACACAAGAGCTTCAAGCTACGACTACATTAGGATGAATGTTCCTGCTGTTGACGAAGAGGGCAACCCAATGCTGACAAGCAAGATTTCATATCAACTCTATGTTGATGTTGCTGGCGAAGTATCAGAACTTGTCTTCAGAGCTGACGAATACGAGAATCTTGAAGCTGACATGACAGTTATTCCTTATACATTCAGCGATGATTGGGACTTCTACTCTGGTGGTTCTACTATCTACCTCAACCATGCAGAACGCGAATCTTGGGATAAGATTGGTGTGAAGAGTATTTACACTGGTGGTGGTGAAACACACGAAACAGCTATCAGCTGGTTCGATATCCGTGAATACCTCGG
Source organism: uncultured Prevotella sp. (assembly GCA_946627325.1). Taxonomy (GTDB): domain Bacteria; phylum Bacteroidota; class Bacteroidia; order Bacteroidales; family Bacteroidaceae; genus Prevotella. Next base: position 68,634 of record CAMOVK010000001.1, read on the forward strand.
CATCGAAAACAATGTAGTAACAACAAACAACAATAATGGTGCTATCTACAACCTGCAAGGTGTAAGAGTAAACAACGCCACACAGAAGGGTATCTACATCCAGAATGGTAAGAAATTTGTAGTGAAATAATCTACAAATCATTATCAATAGACTTTAAGAAGAGTTGGAGCTTCACTGCTCCAGCTCTTCTTTTTTTACATCAGTCCATTATGAATACTTTGATAATTTGAAAATTTTCGACGCAAAAAACTTATCTCACAATAATATATTCACCAATAAAAAAACAAAAACAATTTGGCTTTATTCTTGCTTATTTCATAAAATCTTTACGTTCTGCCAAACAAATCATATCGGTTTATCTCTCACTTAACGAGATTTTTCTTAATTTTGCACGGAGTTATAATTCGCACTACAATTATGAAAAAAATACTACACGTTCTCATAATAATACTATTCCTTTCTGTAAAATCCTACTGCCAAGATATTGACTGGACAGTCTGGAACGATGAACAACTGACCATTGCTACAGCACAAATGGTTGAACGTGGAGAGAATGCCTCTGCCCCGACACGCGAAATGGAACGCCGCTGGGGCAAGGAACTAGCCGCTGTAATGCTAAGTGAGGCTTTTGAAAAAGGCAACGGAGTAAGTGAAGACCCATATCGTGCATTTTCAATACTCGCCACTCTCGTAAAAGGCAAATTCACTTCTGCTACTGACGTGGTTTACAAAGAGGCAACCTACGAATATGCCTGTATGTTGCTCGATGGCTATGGCTGCAAGCAAGATATAGGTAGCGCAATACAATTATTAGTTCTATGCGCAGAAACGGGTTACCGTCCTGCACTTCGCGAACTGGCTCTTGTGACTAAAGAACAAGGAATTTCTATCCACGACGACTACTTGCAACTGCTCATGCGTGAGAGTTACAACTACGATAGTTTCGTCAGACTTCCCAACGGATATATTCAAACCATTCGCGACGGACAGCATGGCATTATCGACCGACAAGGAAAAGTTATTGCCAGTCCTCGATACGATGAGCCCATCGCATTCTCAGAGAGCGGACTTATTCGTATAAAGCGACATGGACGCTATGGTTTCATGAGCTGTAACGGCACTGAAATCATTGCTCCACGCTTCCTTACTGCCACCGATTTCAGAGAGGGTCTTGCTATTGTTTGCGATGATGGAGGATGGTCGCTGATTGACGAGAACGGCAATGAAACGATGATTGACAACTTCGATGCAGTGGGGTCGTTTTCCGATGGCTTAGCTATAGTAAAACGCGACAACCTGCAAGGAGCCATAGACCACAATGGGCGCGTAGTCATACCTCCTCATTACGAAGAACTACAACCTTTCTCCTGTGGGTTGGCAGCCGTCAGAAAGGGAAATAAATGGGGCTACGTTGACCACAACGGACGTGTTGTCATCGATTTCCTTTACGACGAGGCTCGACCATTTGTAAATCCGAAAAAACCATTCGCTCTCGTAAATCGCAAAGGAAAAGAATTCTGTATCAATAAGAACGGGAAGAAAGTTAAGCCATAAAGAATATATAAACACATAAATTCAAGTCAGTCATGAGTTCAAACAACAGTCAGGAAACTCGTTCAAATCACCTGCAAGGTCACGCCCCAACACATTCATCACATAATCTTAAAGGCGATGTTTTCGGTGGTATCACTGCTGGCATCGTTGCACTTCCCCTTGCTTTGGCATTTGGTATTCAGGCATTTGGTGGTATTGACCATCCCGATGCTGCCTCGATGGGTGCCTTGGCTGGTTTGGTTGGAGCAGCACTACTTGGCTTTTTTGCATCGGTTTTTGGAGGGACTCCTTCGCAAATAAGCGGACCGACTGGCCCAATGACTGTAATCACAGCATCGCTCATTAGTGCTTCATGGACAGCATCGAGCGGTAACTTCTCGCAGGTTGTCATATCAATGGCACTGGCTGGCATTTTTTGCGGACTATTTCAGATACTGTTCGGACTGATAAGAATAGGCAAATATATTCGTTACATCCCCTACCCCGTACTCTCGGGCTTTATGAGTGGTATCGGAGTAATCATCATCCTTCAGCAAATCTATCCACTACTCGGACTGAAATCGCCTGTTCTCGTGGTAGATATGCTTGCTGGGCTCCCTGCGCAAGTTGCTGGAGGCATTAATCTTACAGCACTTCTACTTGGACTTGGAGCAATAGTAACAATTATTTTATTCCCTCGACTGACAAAAAAGATTCCTTCTACACTCGTTGCATTGATACTCATGACAGTTGTGTCGCTATTCACTTCCATCGATGCAGCACTAACTATTGGCAACATACCCTCAGGACTACCGATGCCTTTCTTTGCAAAGGCTGGTATCGACCTCGCAGCAGTAGATTGGTTAGCGGTGGTAAAAACAGCCGTTATACCTGGTCTCACGCTCGCAGGGTTGGGTTCTATTGACACTCTGCTGACATCTGTCGTAGCTGACAATATTACTAAAACCAAACACGACAGCAACCGCGAACTTATCGGACAGGGTATTGGCAACGCCATATCGGGTATGTTCTGTGGTATTGGAGGTGCTGGTGCTACGATGCGAACGGTTGTCAACGTAAAGGCAGGCGGCCGCACCCGTCTGAGCGGAATGGTACATTCGCTGATGCTTATGGCAGTATTGCTCGGACTGGGAAGTATCGCAGGCTACGTGCCCCTATCTGTTCTTGCAGGTATATTGATAACCGTTGGTTGGGGTATCATCGATTTTCGTGGTTTCAAAGATCTCTCGCGCATTCCTCGTGCCGATGCTTTCGTTCTGATAGTTGTCTTCCTTACAACTGTTTTCGTCGATTTGCTGACCGCAGTTGGCATAGGTATGGTTATCGCCTGCGTACTGTTTATGAAACGTGCTGGCGACCTTGCCGAGAGTCAATACAGCGGTGTAAGTCTTGAATTCGATAAAGAATTGCCTTGGGAAGACGAAGGCGGACTAACCGATGAGATGCTGAAGACAGTCTATGTTCAACGTCTCGAAGGTCCGATTTTCTTTGGTAGCATTACTGGGTTCCAACGAGTGATGCACGATGTGCCCGACAATGCTCGCATAGTAATTATCCGTATGCGTCGTGTGCCATTCATGGACCAGTCGGGTGCCTATGCTATGGAGACCGCAATAAAAGACCTTCAGGCTCGTGGCATTCAGGTACTAATGACCATCATTCAGCCACAGCCCGACTATCTCATGCACAAAATGCACATTATTCCCACAATTATCAGCGAAGAGAGCACCTTCAAAACATTCGAAGAGTGCGTAGATTACATCAAGAAAACTGTCAGTTGACAGTGAGTGTGCCAAGAGGACCTGTCGTAGAGGCATGGTAACGTGTCCGTTTTCCTTTACCATAGCCACCACTATTCAGGTTATACTCACTCTTACAGACGCTGCACGAAGCTATGCCGCTTGACGACACCTTGAGCGGACGACTTCTAACGGGTATGGCATCAGGATTGAAGCAATTGGGACATTCGCGGTCGAAGGCATAAAAAGTAGGTGGAATCGACATGTTGCCATAGCCTATAATTAGCCCATTGTTCATCCCTACAATCCGAGAGCGCCGCTCATCGAAAGCGTTGAAAGGAATATCGTCGGTATGCCCGTCGGAGTTCTCTACGTGGTAATAATTCACACCATTTTTATTTACTACTGTAATGGTGCAGAATATGCCCGGTGCGTTGGGATTCATAGCCGAAGCGAGAACGGCATTCTGATGATACTGATTTTCAATAACAAGGAAGCACCGATATGTTGAGAACTCGCTCTGCGCATCATCGCACGAAGAGCAAATAAGCGGCAGCACGATTGTCAATGCTGCCGCTATCAATTTACAGATTTTCATAATTTACACCTGCGATTGTTTCAGCCATTTTCTCCAAAGCCTCATGTAGTGGCTTGCTTATCATGCCTTTGATGAATGGGTTCATCGAAGCCTTTATGGTCAGTCGCATCTTGCATGTTGCTTCGGTCACTGGGAGTAGTTGTATCCACAGATTGAACGGCATTGGCGACTGCTCTGTTTCGAATTTTATCATCTTAGGTTCTTCACGTTCAACTATTCGGAGTGTTATTCCTCCTACCGGTGGGATGTTGGCTGTAAGCGTATCAGCGGTGAATGAGAAATTATCCAATTTATCGGCATCTACAATGCCATTCATTTTCTCTTTCATTTGTTCCAATCGGCTGAGGTCGCTCAACACAGAATAGACTTTTTCTTGCGGTGCGTTTATCTCTCGCACGTTGCTTTCAAACTTTGTTTCCATTGTATGTTTCGTTTACCATTCTGCTGGATTCTGTCGCCACTGATTGAGTATGGCTATATCGTCGTTAGTGATATATCCTGTCTCTGCGGCACATTCCACTACGTGTTCATAGTCGGTCAATGTCACAAGTTTTACCTTTGCCTCTGCGAAAGCGCGTTCAGCCACTTCGAAGCCGTAGGTGTACGATGCCACCATGCCTACCACTTCCATACCAGCCTGACGAAGAGCGTCAACTGCCTTGAGTGAACTTCCACCTGTGGAGATAAGGTCTTCTACTACTACTACTTTCGTTCCCTTTGGCAGTTCCCCTTCTATGAGGTTTTGCATGCCATGGTCTTTTGCTTTCGACCGTACATAAACGAAGGGTTTATTTAGAGCATCGGCTACCAATGCGCCTTGCGCTATTGCTCCCGTAGCCACTCCTGCCACTGCTTCAGCCTCAGGAAAGAAGTCGAGAACGGCATTGACAAGTTTCTGCTTTACATAGGTTCGCAAATCGGGAAACGATAGAGTCTTACGATTGTCGCAATAGAATGGCGAGCGCCAGCCTGATGCCCAAGTGAATGGGTCGTTGGGTTGTAGTTTAATCGCCTTTACTTCTAAAAGTTTTTCGGCAAAGTCTTTCTTTGGATTATTCATATTCTTATTTTGCTGTAAATTTACATTCGGAAGAGCCTCCCCATCCTCCGCCTGACGGGATAGTTATATTTCCAGTCGTAGGTGATAGGCAGAAGCCGTTGGTTTCGTCGCCACTTGCTGTTGAAGTATAACCTACATAGTAAGTAGAATTCTTTGTAAACGTAGGTGCGCTAACCAGTACTGCTCCGCTATAAGATGATTTTGGATTTTTAACGGCAAAGATAGGCGACTTGTTGTTGTCTGTTACCACGATGTAACTGCCGCTGAAATTATAGCTCGATGAGGTGCTGCCGTATGCCTGTGTACACGTTCCGATGCGTGCATCCACTCGTCCTCCGATACCGAAAATATAGCCACCACTTATTTGCAGGTTGTGTTGTTCGTCGATATCGATGCCCGACTCTGCTCCGCTACCTCCGAACGCGACTGTCACACCACCTTTTATATACATATAACCATTGCTATCGACTGCGTCGTTCGACGATGAGTAGGCATAGATGTATCCATCGTTGATGGTCAGATTGCCCGTAGCATTGAGGCAGTCGTCTTTGCTTGTGGCTTTGATAACTCCTCCATTGATAAACATATCTGCCTTGCTTTCGATACATTCGTGGTTTGTCGATGAAGCCGTGATGTTGCCTCCGTTTATTGTGAGGTTTCCACTTGCCTTAATACATTTAGCGCTTTTCAGGTTCGATGAGCCGCCACCATGTCCACCACCTGGCCAGCCGCCACCACCTCCACCGCCGCTGGAGCTGGTGAGGTTGCTTCCTTCTGCCGAAGCGGTAATGTTGCCGCCATTGATGGTAATGGTTTCTTCGCAATTCATGGCACGTCCGCCCTGACCTGTATTCTTGAGGTTGATAGTACCCGCATCAATGGTTATCGCTACGTCGCTCTTAACACACGCGCTGGCGGTGTATTCGGTTGTACCGCTTGTGGTTTCTTTTTTCACACCGCCGGAGTTGGTTATCGTGATGTTAGTAGCAGCCTTGTCTTCGTTGATAGTAATGACTCCTTCCGACTTCAATCCTTTTGATGCTACTGCCGTTGTGGCAATGTTGAGTGTACCACCTTGTATAAGCAATTCGCCTGTGTTATCTGCATCTTCGGTAAGAGGTATGATTTCGTCGTTATCATCGGTCTTGAACGATACCTGTATGCCGTCGTCGCCTACATTCTTAACGTTGATTGTTCCACCATTCTGCTTGTAATACTGGTTCACGTTGAATCCATCGCCTACTGCTTTCAGCACGTTGATTGTTCCAACGGTCTTTTTAATCTCCACGTATTCCTTGCCCCAGAAAGCGTGGTTGGTGTTTCCTGTAATGTTCAGTGTGCCTGCTCCCGAGAACTCGGCATGTCCTTTCACTGCGAAACAAGCTTTTTGCTCGCCTCCTGCACCATCAGTGAGGTTGCTCGTTGTGCCTTCGTTGAGCACTACATTTATGCGCTTTCCGTCACGGATATTGATTGCTGCACCTTTAGGATTGGTTATCGACACTCCGTCGAGTACGAACGTTGCTTTCAGGCTGCCGTCCATATAGAGCGAACCTGATGTGGTTGTTCCGCTCAAGGTGTAGGTTATCTCTTCGGTCACAGCATCTCCCTGCATGATTACAACATCGGCATCGGTGATTGTTACATCTACGAGAGCCATCACGTTGTAGGGTACGAAAGCCTTCGCAGCAGTTCCCTCGTACTTGATTGCCACTGCGTTGGTTGTCACTTCAGAGCCGTCGATGTAAATATCAGATATGTCGGCAATGTTAAATGTCTTATCGAGTACTGTCAGCGATGTTCCGTCGGCATAAGTCATCTCGCCAGCCAAGCCTATTGGAACCTGATAAGTGACGTTCCCTACTACGATATTCATCGTCTGCGCACTTGCTCCAAGCACGGCTACGAGACCAAGTATTGAGAAAAGAATCTTTTTCATTTTACGGTCATTTTATAGGTTTTGCCACTTGTTTTTACTACATAAATTCCTTTGCCCAGCAGCGAATGTGCTTCTCCTGCACTGGCAAATCGTCCACAATAGATTCCTGAAACGGTATAGATTTCCACGCCGTTATTGTCGGTCTTTATCTCTGCTACACCATCAACGATAACTGACTCAGCGGAGAAATACATCTTTGCTATTTCTGCAAGCGCCAATTCGAGAGTCTCATCGCCACTCGTAGCGACAAGATTTCCATCGACAAACTTCAGGTCGAGCCCATCGATGCCTATCGACTGCGAACCGCCTGTCAGTGTCTCGAACACGAGATACTGCAAGTTGTCTGCCTTCGTTGTAACAATCCCTGTCACAAGAAGCAATGTTAGAATAAGTTTCTTCATAGCATTTTTCCTTTGATTTATGTGCTAATTTTGCCTCATTCTATGTGGCAGTGTTATAGTATGAATACCCTGCAAATGTAGGAAATAATTTGAAAATCGGCATTTTTTCGCCAAAAAAAATGCCACTAAACAGCGTGATTTGCCCTTTGCTGCCATTTCATGCAGATTTTATCGGTTTAAGTAAGCGGTCTGAAAAAACAGCAAAGTGAGACCTTTTTCAATCGACGGATTTTGCTCTGTGCGGACGTTTGTCGCGCGTCTTGATTTCACACACAATTATATCGAATTTGGAAATGTATGCTTTTGGACTTGGAAAGCATACCTTTCCAACATGAAAAGACATGCTTTTCGAGTCGGAAAGCATGCCTTTTCAAATTGGACTTGTAAGTCGTTGAAAATCAATCGATAATCTGTTCGTCGTCTCGACTTGTCTAATACACCAACTCGAACAGCCTTAGATAGTTGGTTCGCGATGTATATCCGTTGGCGAATGTTGTTGACCCACGCACATCGAGGGTGTAACGCGCTTCGCTGAAAACATAGAGGTGTCCGGCTGTCATCGTAAGGTTGCCATCCACCTTTATTCCTTTGGCTTTCGAGGTGTCGTTGACACCGAGGTTTACAATGTATAGTTTTCCGTCGGTAAGATTCAAATTGCCATTGACGTTGATGCCCTTTGAGCCATTGCCTCGTGTGAGTAAGCGCAGTTCTCCACCATTGATAGTCACTGTGCTATCACACTTCAGCGCAGCCACCGAAGTGGTATCAACACCTGCTATGCGCGTGGCACCATCGGTAATGATAGTTGTTCGTCCGCCACTGACGATGACATCGTCCTCCGAATTGATTCCTTTAGAACCGTCGCCAAGTACTTCGATGTTTAGGACTCCACCATTGATGAATACTCCGTCGTTGGCTTTCACTCCGTGACCTGCATAAGACAGCAGGCGAGTGTTTGTACCCACTCTGAAGCGTATATAGTCGTCGGAGGCTATGGCATGGTGGGCTTGAGATGTGACATTGAGTTTACCCATTCCGCTAAACACAATCTGTCCTTCGCTGAAAAGCGTGGCTTTCTCGTCTTCGAGCGAAGGTGTGGCTGCGTAGGTCTGTGCATCTCGGAGTGTACAGCCATTGACTCCTGTAATGAAATACATTGTCTTGCCCGACTGTGAATTGATTGCAGCACCTCGCGAACTCGTGAGATTCAAGCCATAGGCAAAAATGCAAAAGCGATTGTCGCTATAGATTTTGAACGAGCCGTCGCTTGATGTGCCTGTGAGGTTATACACTACACTCGAGGCGGTAGAGTTAACCGTGACATGGGCACCATCAATTACGACGTTCACACCAGCTACCGTACCTTTCACGGTTGCTTTGTCACCATCAAAAACGATGGTCACCTCTTTGGTGAACGAAGAATTTTCGATGTAATCGTTGTAATAGGTTGGATCGTCGTCCTCTGTCGGCACGACTTCAATTTCTTCAGAAATATCGGTTTCATCGATGGAAATAGCCATCGGAGTGATATCGTTGCCAAGAGCGGCATCGTAGTCGGCAATAAGCTGGTTGAGGTCGGTATCACCATCTGTGCATGCTGCCAGAGCGAATATGGCAAGCATGAATATATACGAAAAGCGTTTCATAAAGTTCATTTATTTAGAATTTAAAGTTGTAACCAAGACCGATGAAATGGGTGTTTTTGTCGGTTTCATCGGCGTGTTCGTTATCGTTTTGATAGCGATAGTAGATTTCAAAGACGTGTTTTTTCGCGAGTTTGTATTCGGCTCCTACAGTCAGACGTGTTCGTTCGATAGCCATCGAATTATAGATTTCCACGCTGGCAAATGGGTCAATTTTGCATTTAGCGATATCATATTCCACTTGAAAGCGGCTGCGGAGAGTGTTGTGCGCCTTCGAACTCACCACGTCGTCTTCCCAAACGTCATCGGCAAAAACGTATCGGTCGGTAATTTTCTCAGGACGATAGGTGTATTGCCAGCGTTCGCGAAGCGATAACTTGAAACGATCAACTTTGACATCTCCCGTCAGCGATACGCTCACACGATGCTTAGGTGTGAAGTACGAGGGGCGATACGTGTCCCATTGTTTCAGTTTTTCCTCGCGTCGGTCGCTCAAAAACTTATATTGTGCAGAGAGTTTAAGCCATGTAGTAAACTTATAACTACCTTCTACGGCGGCTGTAAGATGGTCAACTGTTCGTGCATCGTTGCGTGTTCGCAGTTCTGCTTCTGCACCAACGCTCCATTTTTTGTCGATTTTCTTTGTTGCTCCAATGGAATATATCATTCCAAAATCGTTCTCCTGTGCATGAACGAACATTGGCACAGCGAAGAGAAAGAGCATATAGATTAGTTTCTTCATAAAATGATTGTTGTTCTAATTAACTCCCAATCGGTTAGAGTGGGGTTGAATATGAATTTTATTTTATTTCTGTCAGGTCTTCGTTCTTGAGTTTTATCTTATTCTCAATATCTACATCCGTAGTTGTCATCGACTTATATGTAACTTTTATTATTGCCATGTCGCGCAGGAAGTCGATTGCTCCTATCTGCACATCTACTATCTCAACACCGAGACGAGAGCGCAAATCGTCGATGAGTTCGGCTTTTTTCGATGGTTTTATCAGTTCTATTCGGTCGTATTGGATAAGTTTTGTAGGATGTTGCGGAATGATTTTCTCTACGAGATAGATTGCTGCCACGAAGAGCGAGTTGGTAAGCAGTAGTTCCACTATCGATACCGACGTGGCTATGGCATTGACTACTGCAAGGGCAATGATGACAAACATATAGGTCATCTCACGAACATGGATAGAATCGGTGCGATAACGCATGATGGAAAAAATTCCAAACAATCCTATACCAATACCTATACTCGTCTTAGTTTTCATATCTTCGAGCACGAAAATCATGAAAAACACTATGAAAAAGACTGCTATCGACGAGAGTATAAACGTGAAATAAAAGTCTGAACGACGGCTCTTACGATAGTAGAGACGATCGGTTATGAACCAGGTAAACAGCAGACTTATGGATAAGCGCACCAACATATCAATGAATGTGGGCGAAATGGTGAATTGTAATAGGTGTTGCATAAAGTTTTGGTTATTATTCATCTTATTATTATATCAATCTCGCGTAGTTTCTCCTTAAAGCGGTTCAAACGCAAACTGGGATTGGTTGTCGCCTGCCCCATGCAGTATTTGCTGTAGCCGTGAGGGAAGATTCGCAGTGAGCGGAGAACATCGAGAATGGGAGACGACGTCAGCGCGTCGCGCTTTAACTCGATAACCACAAGGTTGTCGCGCATTGACTGGCAGTCTGTCAGGAGCGAATGGGAAAGTATGTTAGTGTCGATTGTGAGTCGCTCTGTTAGGGCTTTATTCACAAGTGTGATGCGTTCGAAAGTGTTTTCGAGCGTTGGCTGCAAACTTTCTACATCCATCTGGAGATGACGACGGGCAAATTCGTATTGCTCGGGCAATGTAAACTGCATCGAACTGGCAGTGATACGCTTCTTTTTCGTGCGTCGATGATTGTTCTTAGTCTTCACTTCGAGGAAAGTAAGATTGCTATCTACATAGGTTCGGAAACGCAGTTTCTGACGACTGAGCACTCCTGCCTGATGAGTGTAGAACATCCGGTGGTCGGGAGTGTCGTAGTAGATGGTGCTGTAAGTCGATGTCACTTTACCATTGGCTGACTGCAAACGGTAGTTGGCTGATGCCATCTGAAGCAAGTCGAGCAAGCGTGCGGTAGTGGTAACAAATTTCGTATCGATACGATTCATTAGCCGCACACTCTTCATCTCGTCGAGTGTGATGGTAGAAAACGTCTGCAAAAGGGTTTTGTCAACCATGGATTATATTATCGTCAAGTGATTTCTTAGTACTGAAAACGATTAGCACTCTGAGCGGTTCTTCACGTTTTACCCTATGAATTATTTAGCAACAATTCGGCTATCTGCACTGCGTTGAGGGCTGCACCCTTGCGAATTTGGTCGCCAGAAATCCAAAGCGAAATACCACAATCATCGCTTATATCTCGCCGGATACGTCCTACAAACACATCGTCTTTGCCTGCTGTGAACAAAGGCATAGGATATTCGGAGTGTGAGGGGTCATCGACCAAACAGCAACCAGGCGCCTCAGCAATCGCTCGCCTTACGTCAGTTATGTCAAGAGGTCGCTCCGTTTCTATCCAAATGCTCTCGGAATGGGCTCGAAGAGTACCAACCCTAACACACGTTGCCGAGCATTTCACGTCGCTGTGCATAATCTTTCGAGTCTCGAAAAACATCTTCATCTCCTCGCGAGTGTAGTCGTTTGGAGTGAAAACATCTACCTGCGGAATAACGTTATATGCCAGTTGGAAAGGAAATTTCTCAACCTTTGGTTTCTCGCCGTTCGCCAATTGACGATGTTGCTCTTGCAGTTCAGCCATGGCTTGAGCTCCTGCGCCGCTCGCACTCTGATAGGATGCAACTCGGATGCGACGGATATGAGAAAGGCGCTCGATAGGCATTAGGGCGCAAACCATCATTATCGTGGTGCAATTGGGATTGGCAATGATGTTACGGGGATGGTGGAACGCATCGGTTGGATTGCACTCTGGCACCACGAGTGGAACATCATCGTCCATGCGAAAGGCATTGCTATTGTCAATCATAACAGCTCCATGCTTAGTAATCGTATTGGCAAAGGCTTTCGACACACCGCTGCCCGCTGAGGCAAAAACAATATCGATACCCGAAAAATCGCTTTCACTCGAAAGAAGTTCCACCTCAATATCCTGACCGCGGAAAGCATATCGATGACCTCGACTACGCTCAGAACCAAACAATCGCAGACTATCAACAGGGAAATTCCTGTCGTTGAGTACTTGAAGAAGTTCCTGACCGACGGCACCACTGGCGCCTACTATCGCAATATTCATATATAATACTCGTTTAGAGTTTAGTTAAATTAAGCATAAAACATTATTCTTCCCGCTCTGTCTGTCGCCACAAACAATAGGGGAACGCAACTAACGAAGAGTTATAGTAACGCTTATCGCCCGTCACTTCTCTACCGATGAAATCGGGCTTTTCGAAGATTTCATCCTCACTGCCTAACTCCACCTCGGCTATGACAAGTCCCTCGTTGTTGCCAGAGAACTCATCAACCTCGAAAGTGTGTTTACCTACATCTATAAGATATCGAGTCTTTTCAATGAAAGCACCCTCACAGAGTTTCATTAGTTCGGCTGCTTCAGAAGGCTCAATCTGTTTTTCAAATTCATAACGCGAGAAGCCATGTGTTATTCTGCTCTTAATAGTCAGAAAAGCCTTATCGTCGCGCTGACGAATTCGAACAGATACTGTTTTTGCAGGTATATAACCCTGACGTATCTTATAGCTCACTCGAGCACGAGAGCGATAGTCGAAGCCTCGTTTGACCAAGAACTTTCGCTCTATTTCCATCCCGCTCATAGCTTTAACTCATAATCGATGACATCCAAACAACGAGTAACAGACCAACTATAATAAGCAGAGATACTATGATTTTCACTACTTTGTTTGCTTGTTCTTCTTGCTTTCTTTCGCGGGCTGCTTTACGAGCCATCTTTTTTCCTTTACTCATGATATTTAGAATTATTGGTTTTATATATTGATAGCTTATGAATTCAATCTTCTACCACAGGAAATTCCATGAGGTATGCCTTAATAAATCCGTCGATTTTGCCATCCATCACACCATCGACATCAGTAGTCTGGTAATTGGTGCGATGGTCTTTCACGCGCCTATCGTCGAAAACATAACTTCGTATCTGACTACCCCACTCTATCTTCTTTTTGCCTGCTTCTATCTTTGCTTGTGCTTCAAGACGCTTTTTCATCGCTCGGTCGTAGAGCTGCGACTTGAGTAATCGCATGGCATTGTTACGGTTCTCAAGTTGCTTGCGACTCTCGGTATTCTCAATAAGAATTTCCTCTTCTTCGCCAGTATCGGGATCTACATATTGATAACGTAATCTGACACCTGTCTCTACCTTGTTGACATTCTGTCCACCAGCACCCGATGAGCGGAAAGTATCCCACGAAACCTTCGAAGGATCGACATATACCTCTATGGTATCATCTACCAACGGCGAGACAAAGACAGATGCAAAACTGGTCATTCGCTTGCCTTGAGCGTTGAATGGAGACACCCTGACGAGTCGGTGGACACCGCTCTCGCTCTTGAGATAACCATAGGCGCACTCACCTCCTTCTATCTCCATAGTAACAGTCTTTATACCCGCCTCATCGCCTTCTTGCAAATTACTTATCGTAACCTTATGCCCATGCGACTCTGCCCATCGCATATACATTCGCATAAGCATCTGTGCCCAATCTTGACTCTCTGTTCCTCCAGCACCTGAATTTATCTTCAAAACACAGTCCATGGGGTCTTCTTTCTGTCGAAGCATATTCTTCAACTCAAGTTTCTCTATTCCCTCGATGGCGCGTTGATAGTCGCGGTCAACCTCTTCTTCGGTTACCATGTCGTCGTGATAGAAGTCGAAAGCAAGCTGAAGTTCATCGGCAGCATTGCGAACCTCGGCATACCCATCTATCCAACGCTTAATATCCTTAACCTTTTTCATCTGTTCTTGAGCCCGCTTAGGGTCGTCCCAGAAGTCAGGAGCCTGAGTACGGAGGTTCTCTTCTTCGTATTCCACTCGTTTTTTGTCTATTTCGAGATAGCGATTAAGCGCTTCAGCACGCTCGAGAATATCTTTCAATTGTTCTTGGGTAATCATTTCCTTAAAAGCGATGATTAGTGTTATTCGTCTTCTTTATACATCTCGTCGATAACTGCTGCATAGTTTTTCGCCAATACCTTACGGCGAATTTTCAGTGTATTAGTCAGTTCTCCTGTCTCCATAGAGAAGTTATTGGGCAAGAGTCGGAATCGTTTTATCTTTTCATATCCTGCCAATCCTTGCTGCAACATATCGATTCTTTCAGTCATCATTCGCATTATCTGACTATTTTTGCAGAGGTCTTCCCTACTATTGAACATGATATTATTGTCGCGTGCATATTCTTCGAGAAGTTGGTAGTCGGGCACTATAAGCGCAGAAACGAACTTCCGTTGGTCGGCGATGACTGAAATCTGCTCGATAAACTTATCTACCAACATTCGTGACTCAATCATTTGAGGCGCGATGTATTTACCATTTGAAGTCTTAAAGAGGTCTTTTATGCGCTCTGTAAGGAAGAGTTCTTTTCCCTCGATGAAACCAGAATCGCCTGTTTTGAAGTATCCTTCCTCGTCGAAAACTTTCTGATTGAGGTCGTCGCGTTTATAGTATCCTCGTGTGATAGTTGGTCCTTTGAGCATTATTTCGTTATCGGCACCAATCTTTACCTTGATGCTATGAATAGGTATGCCTACGCTTCCTACTGTGAAAGGTTCTTTCATGTGCAGACACGAAACTGTTGCCAGACTTTCAGTCAACCCATATCCCACCATCATAAAGATGCCTATTGAATGTATAAATTCCTCTACTTCGGGAGCTACTCTCGACCCAGCAGTGGGGAAGAAGTGTGGTTTATCAAGTCCTAACTGCTGTCTAATCAGTTTGAAAAGTGTTCTGTTAAAGAATGCGTATTCGGCTGCGAGTAGCGGAGAAGGGCGTTTACCTCGTGCCAAACACTCTATGTTGTACTTTCTTCCTACTCGCAATGCTTTCTTGAAGAGTGCTTTCTTTGCTGTTCCAGCATTATCTATTTTGGCTTGAACACCAGCATATACCTTTTCCCAGAAACGCGGGACTGCACACATACACGTTGGTTTTGTCTCTCGCATTGACTGTTGTATCTCTCGCGGATTTGTGTTTACAATAAACTCTGCGCCTTCTGTCATTGCGAAAAAAGTCCATCCTCGTTCAAAGATGTGTGTGAAAGGCAGAAAGTTCATCACTCTGTCTGTTTCTCCTACAGGCACACATCGGTGGTTTGCATCAAACGCCGCATGATACTGTGAGTATGTCAACACTACTCCTTTCGATTCCCCTGTAGTGCCAGAGGTGTATAGTATGTTTGCTATGTCATCGTCGTTTGCTTCTTTATATAATTGTTCCACCTGTGGTTGTCGAGGGCATCCGTCGCCGAGTTTAATAAATTCGTCGAACGTAATGGTGTTTGGGTCTTGTTTATTTATGTTGACTGCGCGGTCGAAAACAACTATTCTCTCGAGTGTAGGACAAAGTGGCAATGTTCGGTAAGCCTTGTCGTATTGTTCCTGTTCTCCTACGAACAGCAATCTTATGCGTGCATCGTTAACGATAAATTGCAGTTGTTGCTCCGAGCTTGTTGAATAGAATGGCACTGTCACTGCTCTTATTCCAAATGCTCCAAAATCGACAAAGTGGCAGTGGATTGAGTTTTGTGCGAACACACCGATATTCTCTTGTACGGCAATGCCGAGATTAAGCAGTGCATTAGACACTTTTATAACGTTTTCCGAGAACTCTTTCCACGACATTTTTTTCCACTCTTTGCTTCCGAATTCCTGGTAATTGAGTGCTGTTTTTTCGCCATATTTCTCGGCTTGTTTTATGACCAATTGTGAGAGATGACAATGTGTTTGCATGGTTTTGTTGTTTTTATGCTTGGTTTATTATTGTCTTTTCTAATTCTTTCAGTTATCGTGCGAGCCAGGCTTCAGGGTTCAGAAGCGATGTTTCCTTTCTCAATTGGAATTGCAGTATATTGTCCGACGCTACTGTTCCTATAACCTGCCTTGCAGAAACTTTTTGTCCACGAGACACATTTACTGATTTCAGATTTACATATACCGACAGGTAGCTTCCGTGTCGGATGAGTACTCCCCATTGCCCTGCTGCGTTGAACACTCCCGACACTTCTCCGTCGAAAATTGAACGAGCCTGACATCCTGGTTTTCCTTGTATGTTAATGCCTCTGCTGTCGAGTTTTACTCCTTTCAGTCCTTCGACGTTATATTGTCCGAAGTGTGTCACTATCTTGTAACTTCCTGTTATCGGCATAGGCAATCTTCCTTTGTTGTTTACGAAAGACCCGTTTAGTTGTCTGTCAGCCGATGTTACAAATCCAGCTGATGCATTTTCGTTTTTAGCGTTTTCTATTTCTTTTTTCTGTCGTTCAGCCTCTGCTTTTGCTTTTCTTTCTGCTGCTTGTCTTTCTGCTTCAGCCTCCTTTGCTTCTTGTTGAGCCTTTATTCTCGCTTGTTCATCGTTTTTCTTTTTTGCTTCTTCTGCGCGTTTTTTTGCTTCTTCTTCTCGTGCTTTTGCTTCTTTTATTCGTCGTTCTGCCTCTCTTGCTGCCTTTTCTGCTTCTGCTTTTTTCCGTGCAATTTC
Source organism: uncultured Prevotella sp. (assembly GCA_946627325.1). Taxonomy (GTDB): domain Bacteria; phylum Bacteroidota; class Bacteroidia; order Bacteroidales; family Bacteroidaceae; genus Prevotella. Next base: position 85,315 of record CAMOVK010000001.1, read on the forward strand.
AGCCGCTCTTTTCTTTGCTGCTTCTGCTTCTGCTTTCTTTCTGGCTTCTTCTGCTGCTCGTTTGCGTGCTTTTTCCACTTCAATTGCTACCAATCGGTCAATTTCAGCGTTGAGTTGTGCTTGTTTTTTCTGTTGTTCTGCAATTATATTTTGTATTGTTTTCTGTTGTTGTTGCAGTGATTTCACTACCGATTGTTGTTCTGTTTGCTTTTGTTCGAGGTCGGCTTGTGCTCGTTTTCCCTGTGCTATAAGACTGTTTTTCTGTTGTCTTGCGGATGCTAACTCTTGTTTTTTCAGGTTTATTTCTTCTTGTTTAGTCTTTATCATTTCTCCTTGCGCACGTTGATACGCTGCATATTCGCGTACAAACCGTAGTCTGCGATAGGTCTGTGTTAGGTTTTTAGCACTGAATATAAACAATAGTTTGTCTTGTATTTTTCGGTGTTTTGACATATATTGCACCGATTTGATGTATCGTTTTTTTCTTTCTTGCAGTTGTTTTTCGAGGTTTGCCAGTTGCGTTTCGAGCATCTCGATATTTCCATTCAGTTTTTCAACATCGGTCTGATAGTCGGCTATTGCTTGTTTTTTTGCATCGATTTCGCCGTTGATTGTCAATAGGTTTTTAAGTCTTTTTTCTACATCAGCTTTGTTCGACTGCAATTGCCGTTGTTGTTCTTTAATCTTTTGTTGTACCTGTGTCTTTTGGTTTTGAAGTCCTTTTATTTCTTTTGTTTGGTATTGTGCTGCGTTTGGTTTCTTTTGTTGCTTTTTTGCAGGTTGTTTTTTGTTTGTTGTTTTCTTTGTTTGCGTTGTTGCGGGCTTTTTCTGTCGCACTGCTGACGTCTTTTTTTGTTGGGCGTTAACTGTCAGTGCGATGCAGATTATGCACAATATGGTTGTCAGTCGGGTTTTCATTTCGATGTTTATGGTGTAATTTTACAGACTTGTAAGTCGTTTTATAGCTTGTTCGACGGTTATTTGTTTGTATTTTGATGATACGCTTGTATTTGTTTCGAAGTCTCCGTTTGTATCGATTTTTTTCATTTTTAGCGCCACTGAGAATGATGTTTTTTTGCCCATTTCATCGCTTGCTGTAAGTGTGAAACTATGATTTTGTGGATATTGTTTTGTTCCTACAGCGGTGAAATTGCTATATTTCCATTGCAACGATGATTGTCCATTTGTTCCGCTTTGATATACAGCGTCGGTTTGTGTGATGCGTCCTGTATTTTTGTCTGCGGTCCATTGATATTTCATTTTTCCATCTTCGAGTTTCACTGGTACGTTGTTTTCTGCGTTTGTCAGTTCGGCTGCAAATTGTTCGAGCATTTGCTGACTTACTCTTTGTGTTCCTGGCATAAACAGTTGGTTCCAGAAGAGAGCTTGTAGCGAATAGAAATTGAGTCCGTTTCTACGTAGGAAGTCTATTTCATTGTATGTTGCTTTGATATATTCCTTTGTTGGTCTGATTAGTATCAGCACGTATTGTGGTGTCATTTCGATGCGTCCTACTTCTACGAGTCCGAGTGGTGCGAGTTGTATTCTTATCACTTCGTCGCGTCGCATATGTATTTGTCCGTCAACTGATATGTCGCGGTCTCCTTTTTTTAGGTTGAAATTGATTTTCGATGAGATGTTTTTTGTATATACGGCGTTGTCTGACACCTTTTCTACGAATGTCAGTTCTGCCTTTCTATTGCTGTTGTCAGCGGTTGTATGTGTTTGTGTTTCTTTTCCGTTGGTTGTAGCCTGTTGTTGCGTTCCGCAGGCAATAAAGATTGCGGACAGTGCTGCTGAAATGATAAAAAATTGCGGTTTCATCGTTGTTTTTTACTTTTTATCTGTTCTTTTTGAGTTTTTCTTCTATTGTTTTTGATGTTTTGTCTTTGTTGTATGCTTTTTGCCAATAGTCGATAGCCTCATCTTTTAGGTTGCAGTGATAGTATATGTCTCCTGCATGGTCGTATTCTGTTGCTGAAATTTCTTTCGACTCTGCTATTGCTCTGTCGATATATGCTCTTGCTTCTTCGTATCTTTCGAGTTTGAAGAGCACCCATGCGTAAGTGTCAAGATACGTTGCATTTGTTGGTTCAGCCTTGATTGTCTTTTGACTCATTGATTCTGCCTTTTCGAGGTTTTCTCCTTTTATTGCGAGGAAGTAGGCATAATTATTCATGCATGAATAGTTTTCCTTGTTCCAATGCAGGCTGCTGTCGTATGCGGCAAATGCTTCGGCGTATCGTTCTTTTGAGTGTAGTATGTCTCCTATGAGTGCATAGAAGTCGGATACTAATTTCGGGTTGTCGTTTGAGTCCACTTGATCTATTCCTTTTTGGAATGTTTCGAGTGCTCTGTCGTCGTCGTTGTGTGTGTAGTAGTTCAGTCCGAGGAAGTAGTAAAATGCCATTTCATCGGGGTTGTAGTTTATTCCTGCCTGGCATACTTTTGTCAGTTCGTTTTCGTCTCCTTTCTCCCAGAGTTGCATTGCCAATCTTATTCTCGCCGTTGCGAAGTCTGGTTGCAGTGCGAGCAGTTGACGATTTATGTTTATCATTGTGTCGATTGGTGCTTTACGCATTTCGAGATACTGTGCTTTAGTCAGCCAGAAGTTGAACTCTGATGGTTCTTTTGCTATCAGCGAGTCGAGCAATTGGTATATTTCCTCGTGGTTTCGGCTGGTAATTTCGTTGTTTCTGATGTATTGTGTTAGCACTTCGTCGCGTGTGCTCATTGGTATTTTCTTGTCGAAAATTATGTCGCGTGCTATGGAGTCTGCCTGTTGTTTATTGTTGGTTTCATTATAATAGTCGATGAGTGCTATTCGTGCTGCGATATTGGTAGGTTCGTTTCGCAGTATGAAAGTGTATTCCTCGTATGCCTCGTTTGCTTTTCCGTCGTTCATGAGCCAGTTTCCGAGCAGCACTCGATAGTTTGGTTCGTAGGGGTGTGTATCAACAAACTTGCGCAGCGTGGCGAGTTCTTGGTCTTTTTGCCCCATCATCGAGTAGGCCTGCATCTTCATAAACGTGGTTGTTTCCTTGCTTCCATTGATTGCTTCCATTCGATTTACCACTCTCAAGAAATTGTCGTAGTCTTCGAGGTTGATGTAGATTCGAGAAAGGATGTCGAGCGTTTCGTCGCTTGGGTTAGGCATTGCAGCGAGTCGCTCGTACACTTCGGCTGCCTCCTTCAGTTTCATTTCTCGAATGAGTACTCTGCCATAATTGTCGATATACGATTTGTTTGTGGGGTCGAGTGTGTATGTTTTTCTGATATATGCCATTGCCTTATCCACGCTATCGCACATTTCGCAATAGTTGGCAAGGTAGTCATAAACTTCTGCTATGGTTGTGTCTAGCGCCAGACATTTGTAGAACAGTGTTTTTGCCGAGTCGATATTGCCTGCAAGGTGTTGGTTGATTGCTTCGTAGTAGGTCTCGTCGAACAGGCGTCGTTGCTCTGGCGAGAGTTGTTGACGCATAGGTCTGACGACCGTCTGCTTGGCACTTCCGCATGCCAACATTGCTATCGCTACTACGATTACAAGCGATGAAATGGCGAAAAATCTGACGTTTCTCATTGTCTGACTATCTGAAATCTGCCACGATGAGTTATTTCACTCCAGTGTGTCCGTAACCTCCAGCACCGCGTTCGGTCTCGTCGAGGTCGTCCACTTCAACCAGATTTACTTGTTCGTAGCGCGCTACTACCATTTGGGCTATGCGTTCACCTGCATTTACGACAAAGTCTTTGTCGGAGAAATTCACGAGCAACACCATCAGTTCGCCACGATAATCGGCATCAATCGTGCCTGGTGTGTTCAAAACTGTTATGCCATGCTTCAAAGCTAAACCACTACGCGGACGTATCTGCGCCTCTGTTCCCTCAGGAAGGGCGATGTAGAGCCCCGTCGGGATGAGCCTGCGCTCGAGTGGGCGGAGGGTTATGGGCGAATCGATATTAGCGCGAAGGTCGAGCCCCGCACTCTGACTTGTTGCATAAAATGGCAGGGGTTGACTGCCTTTGTTTACGATTTTAACTTCGGTCATAAGTGAAAATAATTCTTGCTTTGTGCAAAGTTAGTTAAAAGTTATGATTAGAACAAAATTCGGTATCTATTTTTTCCATTTTGGAAAGTATGCTTTTTCGGCTCGGAAAGTATGTCTTTTCAACTCGGAAAGCATATCTTTTCGACTCGAAAAGACGTGCTTTCCAAATCGAGTTTGTAAACTGCTGAAAATCAACGGATAAAGAATCTGATTTGAGCAGAAATTATTTCCGGCAAAAAAAACATATCAACTTTCGGACAATAATCGGAAAACAATCATTAAATTTGCATACCATTTCATTTCTATCATTGATGACCACTTTTTCTCCAGTCACTACAATCTGCTGCCGCGGCAGACTTCTCGACTTCTCGACGCCTATTGTCATGGGCATACTCAACACGACGCCCGACTCGTTTTTTGCCGGCAGTCGCCGACAGACGGAACACGAGATAGCCGCAAGGGCTGACGAAATCGTCGCTCAAGGAGCAACCATCATCGACATAGGAGCATTCTCCACACGTCCTGGTGCAGACATAGTGAGCAAGGAAGAGGAAACAGCCCGACTCCGACGAGCGTTGGAAATAGTCAGGCGATGCCAGCCCGATGCCATCGTAAGCATAGACACCTACCGCCCTGAAGTGGCACAAATGTGCGTAGAAGAATATGGTGCCGACATAATAAACGACGTGTCAGAAGGCGGACTTGCAACCACAGCCGACAGTAATGCGAAACAAAAGCACAACGAAGTGCCTCAAATGTTCAAAACGATAGCACAACTGAGAGTGCCTTACATTCTGACATCGGTACAAAACAACATAAACACCATGCTCAAAAGAGCAGCCGAAGAAATAACAATGCTACATAATCTGGGAGCAACCGACATCATCTTCGACCCCGGACTGGGATTTGGAAAAACACTCGACGACAACTATAAAATACTCAACCAACTCGAAAAGACAACCATTCTCAACAAGCCATTGCTCGTAGGAGCATCGCGAAAATCAATGATATGGCGACTGCTCGACACCGATGCAAACAACGCACTCAACGGAACAACCACCATCAACACCATCGCACTCATGAAAGGAGCATCCATACTACGCGTTCACGACGTAAAAGAAGCGATGGAATCGATAAAAATCGTAGAAAAACTAAAAACGTCAAACAATATATAACAAAACGAAAAACCATACACATTATTAAATTATGCTATCATTTCTCGACTTCGGAATAAAAGATTTCATCGACATTTTGCTCGTAGCAACTCTGCTCTACTACGCCTACAGGCTGATGAAAGAGTCGCGCTCGATAAACATATTCACTGGAATACTCATCTTCATAATCATCTGGCTCGTTGTAAGTCAGATACTCGAGATGAAACTTCTCGGAGCAATCCTCGACAAAATGGTCAGCTACGGAGTCATAGCACTACTCATTATCTTCCAAGACGAGATAAGAAAATTCCTCAACACCATAGGTGCACATCAGCGATTTAATCGCGTACTGCGATGGTTACGACCACGACACGGAAAAGAAACGACCGACATGAGCAGCTATATGCCAGTAGTCATAGCCTGTATGAATATGGCAAAAGGAAAAGTAGGAGCACTAATCGTAGTCGAACGAGAAACCCCATTAGACGAAGTAATAAAATCAGGAGAAACAATCGACGCAAACATCAATCAAAGACTCATCGAAAACATATTCTTCAAGAACTCACCGCTACACGACGGAGCGATGATTCTACGTCGGAAACGCATCTGCGCCGCAGGCTGCATACTGCCCGTTTCCCACAACAACGACATACCAAAACACCTCGGACTGCGACACCGAGCAGCCTTGGGAATGGCAGAAGAAAGCGACGCAATAGCAATCGTAGTCTCTGAAGAAACAGGACACATAGCTGTAGCAATGAATGGAACCATACGAGAAAGACTCTCGGCAGAAGAACTCGAAAGCCTACTCACACAAGAATTAACAAAGTAGCATTTTGTAGTTTCAGCGTTTTTTCGTACCTTCGCGCCCCAATTTATCAAGTAACATTTAAGTAATAATTATGAAGATTTTAGTACTCAACTGCGGATCGTCGTCAATCAAGTATGCACTCTACAACATGGACGATCGCTCAGTTATGGCGCAAGGAGGTGCCGAACGCGTTGGATTAGACGGAGCATTCGTCAAAGTGAAACTGCCAAACGGCGAAAAACGAGAAATAAAACACGACATTCCAGAACACACAGCAGGCGTAAATTTCATCTTCAAACTGCTTACCGACCCTGAAATAGGAGCAATCAAATCATTAGACGAAATCGACGCCGTAGGTCATCGTATGGTACACGGAGGAGAAAAGTTTGCAAAAAGCACACTTATAAACGACGAAGTACTCGCCGCATACGAAGATTGCATAGAGCTGGCACCACTACATAACCCAGCAAACCTAAAAGGAGTGAAAGCCGTTCAAGAACTAATGCCAAACCTGCCACAAGTAGGTGTGTTCGACACAGCATTCCATCAAACCATGCCACAACGTGCTTTCATGTATGCACTGCCTTACGAACTATACGAGAAATATGGCGTACGCCGCTACGGATTCCACGGCACAAGCCACAGATATGTGTCAGCACGCGCTTGCGAATTCCTCGGACTTGACTACCAAAAACAACGCATCATCACTTGCCACATAGGCAATGGAGGCTCAGTGGCTGCCATCGAAAACGGAAAGAGCATCGACACATCAATGGGACTGACACCGCTCGAAGGCGTAATGATGGGTACTCGAGCCGGAAACGTTGACGCAGGAGCAGTGCTCTATCTGCAAAACAAACTCGGACTTAATGCCGATGCCATGTCAGACCTGCTCAACAAGCAGAGCGGAGTGCTGGGTATCAGCGGTGTTTCGAGCGACATGAGAGAAATAGAAGCACAGTCGGCAAAAGGGAACAAACGCGCACAACTCGCACTCGACATGTATTTCTATGCCGTAAAGAAATACGTTGGAGCTTACGCAGCAGTAATGGGAGGATGCGACATCATAGTATTCACAGCCGGAGTGGGCGAAAATCAGAGCGATTTGCGTGAAGAAGTGTGCCGTAACATGGAGTTTATGGGAGTGAAAATCGATGTGGAGAAAAACCTAAACACACGAGGAGAAGAAGCAATCATATCTACCCCAGACAGCAAAGTAAAGGTCGTTATCATACCAACCGACGAGGAACTGATGATAGCAACCGACACTATGGAACTCGTGAAATAATCACACATACATTCTGAACAGTATATTACATTCTCAATTATTGACATGAAACGATTGTTGATAGCAGCCTTTGCCATGGCAATGACTGTGGCAGCAGCTTTCGCACAGAGCAACAACCATTTTGTAACAGATGATGCTCGGCGAACAAAAATAGAGAACGACTTCACTGAAAAGATGAAGCAAGTAGGCAAACAGTTCTTCAATCTGAAGGGTAAAAAATACACACAGGAAGAGGAAGGTGCCCTGAAATTTCTCTATGCCTATATGCCCACTGCCGACGTGACAGACTATCCAACGGATTTCTTCCTGAAAAACGTGAGATGTTCGTTTGCAGCACGACAACAAATGGCATGGGGAAAAGACGTGCCCGAACTGCTATTCCGACACTTCGTACTGCCCGTTCGTGTCAATAATGAGAATCTCGACTCATCGAGATGGGTGTTTTTCGACGAACTGAAAGCAAGGGTTGAAGGCATGACGATGAAAGATGCAATACTGGAAGTAAACCACTGGTGTCATGAACGTGTGACATATCAACCTTCCGATGCTCGCACATCATCACCATTAGCATCTATTCGCTCCGCTTACGGACGATGCGGAGAAGAGTCAACATTCACCGTTGCAGCACTGAGGTCAATAGGAATACCTGCCCGGCAAGTATATACACCACGTTGGGCACATACCGATGACAACCATGCATGGGTAGAAGCGTGGGCTGACGGGCAATGGTTCTTCCTCGGAGCATGCGAACCCGAACCAGTATTAAACCTCGGATGGTTCAACGCTCCTGCGTCAAGAGCAATGCTGATGCACACCCGCGCATTTGGCGACTATAACGGACCAGAAGAGGTAGTACTGCGAACAAGCAACTTTACAGAGATAAATCTGATTGACAACTATGCGCAAACGGCTCTCATTAGCTTTCGCATAATTGACCGCGACAACAACCCTGTAGAAGGTGCAAAGGTTGAATTCAAAATCTATAACTATGCCGAATTCTATACAGCAGTAACGAAATACACTGACAAAGACGGCAAAACATTCCTCACATCAGGGCTGGGCGACCTTGTAGTATGGGCTTCGAAAGACGGAAATTATGGCTTCAAACGTGCCCGTTTCGGCAAAGATACCAATGTAGAGATATGCCTTTCCCGCTCAACCGACGGCGATAAAATGCAGAAAATTTTCGAACTCGACTCCATGGATATAGTGCCACCAGCCGAAAAAGTGCGCCTCCCAGAAGTAAGCGAAGAACAAATAGCAATCAACAAACGACGCTTCGACCAAGAAGACTCTATTCGCACAGCATACATGGCAACATTCCTTGACAGCGCAAAGGCATCTCGCATAAGTCAGAAAGGATGGAAGTATCTGGTTAAAGCTCGTGGCAATCACCGCGTTATAGCCGATTTCATCGGGCGACATCAAGACAATTACCCTCGCGTGGATAGTCTGCTCGCATCGTTAAGCGATAAAGACCTGCGCGATATGCCAATGGAAATACTCGAAGACAACTACCTCGCTAGAAGCAGTCAACTCTGTCCGCGAGTCGAAGACGAAATGATTATCTTGCCATATAAACATCTGTTGCAAGACGTTTTCAGCAAGAAAGAAGTCGAGAAATTCCGCTCCGACCCTTCTTTGCTCGTCAGTTGGGTAAAGAAAAATATCCGTTTGAACCCTGACAGCCGTGCCATGCGAATAGCACAAACACCTGTCGGAGTATGGCAATCACGATTTACCGATAAGCGTTCACGAGATATCTTCTTCGTTTCACTTGCCCGTTCGATTGATATTGAAGCCCGACGCGATGTCGTTACAGGGAAAGTTCAATACAAAAATGGCGCCAACTGGATTGACGTAGATTTCGATTCCACCGAGCAGACATCAGCACCTACAGGCACACTAATACTCCGTTTTACCCCCAACGCTATCGTTGACGACCCGAAATACTACAGCCATTTCACCATATCGCGTATCGTTGACGGTTCTGCACAATTGCTCGCCTTCGACGAAGGACAAGTGGATATGGGTGGAGGAACATCGTGGAGCAACACTTTCCGCGACGGAACTAGTCTCGATGAAGGCACCTACATCCTTATATCTGGCATGCGTATGGCTAACGGATCAGTGCTTACGACCAATCAGACATTTAATATCCGACGTGGCGAAACAACCACACTCGACCTTCATCTGCGTCAAAGCGACGAAGAAGTATCAGTGATTGGCTCATTCGACTCTGAAACTAAGTTCCAAATAATCGACCAGCAGACCTTCAATATCATAGACGGACAAGCACCTGTGAGCATTCTTTCGCAGACAGGACGTGGATATTTCGTAGTCGGACTGATAGGTGTTGGACAGGAACCAACTAACCATGCACTACGCGACATAGCCAAAATGAAGTCGCAACTCGATGCATGGGGACGTCCTTTCGTTTTACTTTTCGAAAGCGAAGACGATGCCCGCAAGTTCCATCACGATGGTCTGGCTGAGGGATTACCATCGAAAACAATCTTCGGAATTGACACCGATGGACAAATCAGGCATCAAATAGCCGCGCAGATGAAACTACAAAACGAGAAACAACTGCCTATATTCATTATCGCAGACACGTTCAACCGCGTCGTATTCTGTACACAAGGATATACAATCGGACTTGGTGAGACACTCCTTTCGACTGCAAAAAAACTCTAAACTTCAGTTGTTTAGAAATAAATAATCACCGCAAAGAGTGCTATCCAGCCTACTATACACCCTTGAATGAAGCGGTCGGAAAGCAGAACTCGAGTAGGACTGCCACTCTCGGCATCTACTATCGTAAGCTGAAGATAGCGTATAATGCCTGCAAGCACAAATATCGACGTCAGATAAACATAATTGCTTTCGTATCGCTCGACAACGTCGGGCGATACTGTGTACATGACATAGCAAATCATTGTGATTGATGCAACAACGCTGATAATCTGATTTACGAAAGTCAGATTATAGCGATTGACATTGTCGCGCATCATTTTTCCACTCTCTTCGTAAATCAACACATCGTCGCGACGTTTAGCAAACGCGAGGAAAAGAGCCAGAAGGAAAGTCATCAGTATAAGCCAATGTGAGATATAGATGCCGCCTGCCACTCCTCCAGCCAAGACTCTCAAGACGTAGCCCACTGCTATCGTAAACACATCAACGATGGCTATCCGTTTCAGACGTATGCAATAAGCCACGTTTATGGCTATATAGGCTACGATTACTGCCGTAAGTGAGACATGAGAGTCACTTCCAAGCCCTACGAACGATACGCTTTGAGCAAGGAGAATAGACACAATAAAACATATAGACATTACCAAATAGGCTTTTCCTAAAGTCACTTTTCCACTCGCGATGGGTCGCATTCGCTTTAAGGGATGTTGCTTGTCAGACTCTCGGTCGTATATATCGTTAAGGCAATAAATACCACTTGCGGCTAAACAGAATGCTAAAAAAGCCAAAAACGATGACAACAGACAATCGATATCTGTAAGACGACGGTCAAAAAACAATGGCAAAAAGACGAAAAAGTTTTTCGCCCACTGTTCTATACGCAGAAGTTTGATTATTGGCATGGCTTCATCAGTTTATAATTATCGCGTTCCCATACGTTCTCATACTTTCCTTTTGAATACAGATAGTCACAAGTACGGGTAAATGTTTCACGCTCCTCATTGGTGTTTATCAGTATATAAGGCAGTGTATGTGTTTGACCAAAGGCTACGTCGATGTATCGTTTGTTCATCTCATGACTTGTGAAAACGTCGGAATATACGCCGTATGGTTTGCATCCAGTCAACGAAATGATTGGCAGTGGATAGTTTGTTATCATGTAACTACCAACAGGTACGAACTGCGGGAGTTCTCTTAGCAACATATTATAATCGTTTGCCAAGTTGCTTGATGAATATATTCCCTTTGCCATATTACTATCCACTGCCGTCTGACAGTCGGCTATACTCCCCTCTTCCATCATCTCTCGCTTCACGATAATCGTCATAAAGGCTATCGATATTGCTATATAGGCTACTATCAAGGCTGATTTCTGCCGTTTGAACCGTTCTATCAGCATACTTACAGCGATGGGTACGGGCAACAGACAGAGGTATTGACCAAAGAAAGTGATACCTCCATTGCTTCCTATGGGATAGACAATTGGGACGAAGAGGGCAAGTAGCAGCAATCGATAAATGTCCGATTTTCGGTCTGTAGCCGTCACCACGGCAGCCACCGATATCGCTATCAGTATGCTCGCAGCGGGCTCCCAGAAATAGATGTCCACTATCATCACTGCAGATAGTATGGCGAAAGCCGTCATGCGTTGCTTCGCCTGCCACCGGTTGTGAGCCCAAACGAAGAGCCCTGCTATGCAGATGAAAAGGCATGAGGATGCCGCCACAGATTTATAATACGAATAAAGGGCTATCAATACAGCCTTTATTGAGTGCGGGTCGTCGCCGTCGGAACCGATTTTTGTTAAGTCGGCGAGAGCCAGTCTGAAACTGTCGAAATAGCCTGTCGCTATCAATCCTACTTCAATCAGCCCTATTCCCGCTGCCAGTCCTCCTACCCACGCTATCCAGTCTTTTATTGATGGGCTCTCTGTTCGCGATAGTTTCGATATCACTATTGCGTAAATCGGCAACAAAACAAATGCTATATTGACTATACGGAAGAAGAATGCCATTCCTATCAGCAATCCTGAGACAGCATAGTATATTCGTTTTTCTCGTCCTTTGTCTATCATTATGACCGCTCCTACGAGCAGTGCAGCTGAGTAGTCGTTGTAGTTTACTTCCATATATCCCTCAGTCATGCCGAGAACGGCAAGAGCCAAGCCAGCAAACACATAGCGGACAGGTATCCTACGGTGCAACGACAAGGCAATTATTGCAACCATAATCGCTGTCAGCCCCACGTGTATCAGTCGCAGGGTTACAACATTGTAACTATTTATCCATGAGCATATTGCTCCTGTGACGTTGTAGGTCAGAATCCATTGACTGAGGTAATAGTTAGTGATTGGTTCGTCGTTGAAGTGTTGATAGCCTGCAAGGTACATTCCCACGTCGAGATACGACAGTCCGAAAGGTACTCTTGCCAGTAGTATCGTCATTGCTGCCACTATTAGCACTGCGCCTGTGGCGGTTGCCCAGCGTGTCGATGAAATTTTGACTGCGTGGTCAGCGAAGCGCAACAATTCGTCATCGCCCTTGCTGTCGCCATAAGCGTAGAGTTCGTAATCGTTGCGGTTGGGCTCTTTTGCTAATAGTCGATTGACCTTTTCTTTGCCTTTACAATTCGGAGAAAGAAAGCGACCAGTTATCTTCCCATCGTTGTCAACTTCTATTTTTGTTCCTATCACTTCTGCTCCCCACGACTTTATCCACTGCTCGATGCTTGCACTGACGATGTAAACCTTGTCGCCCTGTTGCTGATGGCATTGCAAGCGGTCGGTCATCTCCTTGTTTTCGTATTTCGAAACTTTCTCTTTGAACTGCTGGCAGAGGTTGTTGAAATCGGAAAAAGCGTCCCCCTTAAAAAAGAAAGAAAACAGTTTTTGCTTTGTTTTGCCACTTTCAACAAGACCTAATTTCATAAGTATTATGAGTGGTGCAAATAGCAATAAGCCGCAGAGGAGTTTCCAACCGCCTTTCGAGAAGCGAATGAATTCTATCAGTGAGTTGCATTTGAGCAGCGTTCCATCATAGTCGAAGACTGCTATTCTTTGCTTTTCTTCGGTCATCGTGGAGTTGATTTACGAGTTCTTCTGTTGTTTGAAAGTGTCGTTCGTCGCGTAGTTTCATGTCGAAAGCTACTTCCAATTGTTTGCCGTATAAGTTGCCTTCGAAATCGAAGATATTGATTTCGTAGGTTGTTGTCGTGCCGTTGAATGTTGGGCGTGTTCCTATATTCATCATTCCTTTGTAATGGTTTGTTGTCGTATAGGTGTCAATTATCTTCACTTCAACGGCATATACTCCTGGTGGTGGTATGAGTTTTTGTTTGTCGATTGGGTTTATATTTGCTGTTGGAAATCCCATGAGTCGTCCTCGTCCATCGCCTTCGATTACTGTTCCTTTAATGGTATATGGTCTGCCGAGCATCGTGCTTGCTTGTTCCATCTTGCCTTGCGCTATAATTCTTCTGATTACCGACGACGACACTCTTACTTTTTCGTTGTCGATATTTATATCCATTGGTGTGGCGATGATTGTTTCGATTGTGGAATTCTGCGTCAGTTGTGTTCCTCGAGCTCCGAAACGGTTGTCGTAGCCCATAAGTATTGTTTTTACGTTTAGCTGCTTTAGTATTGTTTCTGCGAATTTGTCGGCAGTGAGTTTAGCCATTTCGGTTGTGAATGGTAAAACGACGCAGTAGTCAACCTTTTTGTTTTGTAGCAGCGAAAGTCGTTCTTCGGTAGTTGTGAGCAGTTCTGGTGTGTAGTCGGTTGCTACGACTTGGCGGGGATGTCTGTCGAAAGTGATTATCATTGAACTGCAGTTTTTCCTTTTTGCGGTGTTCTGCAGTTGTTGTATTACGTATTGATGCCCCTTGTGGACTCCATCGAAAAATCCGATGGAGGCTACTACAGGAGCATCTATTTTTGTTTGCTTGTCAAAAAAGATTGTTTCCATACCGACAGAGTATGAAACGTTCTTATGCGTCAATGTTTGCGTATGTAGCGTTTTTCTCTATGAACTCGCGTCTTGGCTCTACGTCTGAGCCCATCAGCATAGAGAATATTTCGTCTGCTTGTGCAGCATTGTCGATTGTCACTTGTTTTAGCAGTCGTGTTTCAGGGTTCATCGTAGTGTCCCATAGCTGCTCTGGATTCATTTCTCCAAGACCTTTATAGCGTTGTGTGTGTATGCTCTTAGCGTCTTCTTCTCCATTGGCATATTTGTCGATAAAGGCTTGTCTCTGCTGCTCTGTGTAACAGTATTCCGATGCTTTATTCTTGTATGTGCAGAGGTAGAGAGGTGGTGTTGCTATGTATAGGTGTCCTTCTTCGATTATGCGTGGCATAAATCTGTAGAAGAGTGTCATGAGTAGCGTGTCGATGTGTGCACCATCGACGTCGGCGTCGGTCATGATAATAATCTTGTCGTAGCGCAGTTTGTCGATGTTTGCCACTCGGTCTTCTTCTCCATCTACTCCGAATCTCACTCCTATGGCTTGCATAATTGTCATGACTGATTCGGCTTCGAAGACGTGATGCCATTGTACTTTCTCTACGTTAAGTATTTTTCCTTTGAGTGGAAGTATAGCTTGCGTGTGTCGGTCGCGTCCTTGTTTTGCCGAGCCTCCTGCCGAGTCTCCCTCTACGAGGAATATCTCGCATTTCTTTGGGTCGCGGCTTGAGCAGTCGGCGAGTTTTCCTGGCAGTCCGCCTCCGCTCATCACGCTCTTGCGCTGTACGCTTTCTCTTGCTTTGCGGGCAGCTACTCGGGCTGTGGCAGCGAGGATAACCTTTTCGCATATCTGGTGTGCGTCTTTTGGATTTTCTTCCAGATAGTTGTTCATTGCTTCGCCTACGGCTTTCTGCACTGCTCCGTTCACTTCGCTATTGCCAAGCTTTGTTTTCGTTTGACCTTCGAATTGTGGCTCGGCTACTTTAACAGAAATGATTGCAGTGAGTCCTTCGCAGAAGTCGTCTTGTGCGAGTTCGATTTTTGCTTTCTCTATTTGTTTGCGTAGTTGGTCGTTGCGTTCAGTGTAGTTTTTCAGCGAGCGTGCAAGTGCTATGCGGAAGCCTGTCTTGTGTGTACCGCCTTCTATGGTGTTGATGTTGTTGACATAGGAGTGTATATTGTCGCGCTGATAATCGTTGTTGTAGATTAGTGCTACCTCTATTGGCACGTTATCTTTTTCGGTTTTAAGGCATATTGGTTCGCTGATTATCGATGTGCGATGGCGGTCGATATATCGAACGAACTCTTTCAGTCCTTCTTTTGCGTGGAATATTTCTGGTTCTTTGAGTTTGCCTTCAGCATCTGGTCTCAGGTCGGTGAGTTTTATTGTGATACCTGCATTGAGGTAAGCCAGTTCGCGCATACGGCGGGCTATGGTGTCATAGTTGTACTCGGTGGTGGTAAAGATTGTTGGGTCGGGCCAGAACTGCTGACGTGTTCCGCGCAGTTGTGTCTCGCCTACGACTTTAACTGGGTAGAGTGGAATACCTTTTTCGTACTCCTGCTGATAGATTTTCCCGTCGCGATAGACTTGCGAGAGCATGTGCTTCGAGAGGGCGTTAACGCAGCTTACACCTACTCCGTGCAATCCGCCAGATACTTTGTATGAGCCTTTGTCGAACTTTCCTCCTGCGTGTAGCACTGTCATAACCACCTCGAGGGCTGATTTATGAAGTTTCTCGTGCTCATCGACTGGTATTCCTCGACCATCGTCAAGCACCGTTATGGAGTTGTCTTCGTTGATTGTCACTTCGATATTTGAGCAGTAGCCTGCCATGGCTTCGTCGATAGAGTTATCGACGGTCTCGTTAACGAGATGATGGAGACCTTTTTCGCTGATGTCGCCTATATACATTGCTGGTCGCTTGCGCACTGCCTCAAGTCCTTCGAGTACCTGAATATTGCTCGCCGAATAGTTATTCTGCGTATTATTAATGTCTGCCATTATATTGATAGAGTTTATTTGCTAATGTGTTTTAATAGTCTGCAAATTTACGTTTTTATGCTCAAACAACCAAAAATTATGTTTCTTTTTTGTCTATATTTTGCTGGTTAAAATCACTTTGAAATGGATAGCAATTTGGGTAGTATTTACATAGAAATCGGAAAGCATATCTTTCCGATGCGAAAAGGCATGCTTTCCAAGCCGAAAAGCACGTCTTTCCAACACGAAAAGGATAGCTTTCCAAAATTGAACGCTACCCTCTTCATTTTCAATAGTTTAGCTCTGTGGTGTCAGAACGATATAGTTCCCTGAATATTTTCTGTCTGTTCGGGCTTATTTTGGTCGCTGACGTCGCCCTTACCTATCTTGCGTATCTCGTCGTTGCCTGTCTTTGTACGCTTGTAGGTGGGTGTGGTATCAACGGCAAGGATAACATCATCGTTGTCAAGGTCTTCGAAACTGAAGATATAGACGTTCGAACGGCGCTTAGTGGGCTTCGTATTCGCACCACCACCGTAATACTGACCGCGACGTATATCACGCTCCTTCTTTTGTTGCTCTTCTTGAATTTCCTTGTCTATTTGCTCTTGTGTGCGAGCTTGCAAGCGATTTTCCATACCATCGACGATACTGATTCCGAAACCAGTGGCAAGGATTGTAATCTTAACCTTGCTGCCCAAAGACTGGTCGATGGTCATACCCCATTTTATTTCGAAATCGGTACCAAATTTCGCCATGAAGTTATGGATATAGTTCATCTCTTCCATCATAAGTCCCGACGATGGGTCGTTATCTTCAGCAGCAAAAGCAATGTTGAGCAATATCTTCTTCGAATTAAAAATATCGTTATCGTTGAGCAGTGGCGAGTTGAGTGCATCGTTGATGGCATCTTGCACTCGGCTCTCGCCTTCGCCATAGCCCATGGACATGATTGCCACACCTCCGTCTTTCAATACGGTGCGCACATCGTTGAAGTCGAGGTTTATTCGTCCGCGCGTAGTTATGATTTCCGCTATCGACTTGGCTGCTATCGAGAGTATGTCGTCTGCCTTATCGAAAGAATTAAGCACCGACAGGTCGCTGTAAATCTCGCGCAAACGCTCATTATTGATGACCAACAACGCGTCAACATGCTTTGCCATTTCTTCCACTCCATCGAGCGCTTTGTCGATTTTGGTAGGTCCTTCCCAAAGGAAAGGTATGGTGACGATTCCGACGGTCAGTATGTCTAACTCCTTAGATATGCGCGCTACGACTGGAGCTGCACCCGTTCCAGTTCCTCCGCCCATACCTGCTGTGATAAAGGTCATGCGTGTGCCGTCGTTGAGCATATTCTTTATCGACGCTGCTGTGTCTTCGGCTGCTTCACGGGCTTTTTCTGGCTTGTCACCAGCACCAAGACCTTCCTTACCCAACTGCAGATGTACTGGCACGGGACTATCGCTCAAAGCCTGACTGTCAGTGTTGCATACGGCGAAATCCACATCGTGTATTCCTTCCTTGTACATGTGGTTTACAGCATTGCCTCCACCTCCACCTACTCCCACGACTTTGATGATGCATTTTTTTTTGTCGGGTTGTCCGAAATCGAGCGAGGGCTGCCCAGCTTGGAAGGTGTTGCGACTTTCGGTCGGCTGTGGGTTTGTCTGCTGCACAGGAGCATCGGTTCTATCGTCTATTGGGTCTCCAAAATCGAGAATTCCCATTGTATTATCTCTTTCTTTCATTGCGTATTCGTGTTTAGGATTGTCAAAATTAAGAAATATATGGTATATAAATTAGTTTAGTCGGTCTTGTCGTTTACTATCTGAATGACAAACTTCTTGAAGCCTCCCACAATCTTGCTGAAAATGTTGTTAGATGGTCTGCTATCGCCTTTGTCACCATCTTCGGAATCAACATCGTTGTCGTCGCCGGTATTTGAACCGTTAGCTCTCTCCTTACTGATACGTTCGGCTTCAGCTTGCTCCATCTCCTTGCCTGTAGGTATCACGCCTCGTTCGGTCTCGCCAGGCTTTCTCGGAGGGCGCTGCTCTTGATGTTCACCTTCAGTAAGGGCGTCATCTTCAAAGATATTCTTAGTAGCCTCTGTCAAATCCTTACCCGCACAATTCATGTTGCCACGCGCCAAGAGACCTAAGATGGTGTTCATCATGCAGTTTTCCGACTTTATGTCGGCATCACTCGTATTGATGGTACACGTCACGCTGCGTGCTATACGCACTTTTTCCATCTTCGTATAAATGCGGAATGCTCTGTCGATGTTCCGCAAATTTGCTCCTCCGCCTGTGATTATTATACCTCCGAGAAGCCTATCTGCATACTCACCAGGCACTTGAGACTTGACATTCTCTATGATTTCCTGCACTCTTCCTTCGATAATCTCGAGGAATTTGCGCTTTTCTACCGAGCGGTCGGTGTCAATAGGTATCATCTCGGCGGTGTCGAGTTCAGCTTCGTCGGTCCAAGCCGAGCCATACTGCAACTTCAAACGCTCTGCATCGCTCTCCTCGAGTTGAAGCGAAGAAATATCTTTTGTTATGTTATTACCTCCCAGCGGTATCACAGCGAGGTGGCGGAGTATGTTTTTATAATATACCGACACCGTCGTTGTGTCTGCTCCAAGGTCAACAAGCATACATCCGATACGCTTTTCCGACTCCGTCAGCACGCTATCGGCAAGCATGAGGGGCGCAAGAAGCATGTCGGCGATAGGTATTCCTGCAGTCTCGAAGCAAAGGTTCAGATTTTTATAGAACGACTTTCTCCAAAGGATATTCAATATGTTTCCTTCCAGATGGGTACATGGTATGCCAACAGGGTCTAACTGATGCTGTGTTCCGACACGATATTCTTGTGCTTCAGCATATAGGATTTCCTGGTCTGGATACGACATCGCACGATTGGTATCCATGAGTTCATCTACTATTTGCTGCGTCACTATCTCTTCTTTGTCAAACGAACGGACAATGACATTCTTGATGCTTCGAATCGATTGTCCTCCCACTCCGATATATACCTGTGCTATCTCGGTGCGCAACTGTTGTCGTAAGCGCTCGATAATGTTGCTCAGACAAGCACAAGTCTTATCGATATTGTAAATCACTCCCTTTCGGATACACTGCCGTGAGTCCTCCTTTACGACTGCGAGGATAGTGATACTACCATCGGCATTCTTTCTTCCGGCTATTCCGGTAATTTTAGACGAGCCTAATTCTATGGCTACTACGAAATCTTTTACCATATATTCAGTTTTGAGTTTTATTGTTTTCTTGATTGTTTGGTTGTTTGTTTTGTTCTTGAGAGGTTGTTTCCTGCGAAGGAGTTTCTTCTGTCGCAGTCTGTTCGGTCAGTGTGTTTGTTCCAGAATTTTCGTGTTCATTGTTTCGTTTACAAATAATCTGGTTGTCGAATTCGATGTCTATATACTTATAACGTTGCCATCCCACCTTTGTCAGTCCATACCGATAGAATTTTTCGAGTCGCTCGAGTTTTACCTGAAGCATTTCTTCTATGGCTTTGTTTCTCCGTTTCGCATCGTTTATTTCGGGCAGTCTTCCTATTTTTACGATGTGGTTTCCTACTCTTGGTACGAGTTCAACGGACATATTTGGTAGTATATTGATTTGTTCTATTTGGTTTCTCCACAATTCGCTTGCCATGATATGCTTTGCGAGTGGTGTAATATATAGTCTTGCGTATCGTCTGTTTATTTTTCCAGTTGCTATTATTAGGTCTGAAGTATATTTTGAATTGGGCATGATTCCTCCTTTATCGTCTAAGTAGTAGTCGTCGGAAGAGTCGCTTTTGATTCTCACGAGCGGTGTTCGTTGTGTGATTTTTATATAGAATATTCCTCCTATTGTTTTGTAACATTCTGCTGTATTTACGAAAGGGGCTTCCTTCAGGTAGTCTTCTACTTGTCTTGGGTCTATGCGTGTTAGTGGATTATTCTTTGGGAATAGTTGTTTTTCGTTCAGCATTTGTTTTATTTCCTCTGGTTTGAGGAATGCGTTTACGCTTTCATCTGCTATGTCGATTGCTACATTATTGCATAGTTTCCCGTCGTCTTTCGGGTTGTTGAAAGCCGTAATTGCGAGCAGCAGGTATATTGCCAGCAGGGTGTCGAGAGTGATTATTGATGTTTTTTTCCAGTTAATTTTCATCTATGTGCTGTGTCAGTGTTTTATATTTTTCATTATTTCTGGCATTTTCATGTCGAGGTCTCCTGCTCCGAGAATTACGAGTACGTCGAATTTGCGTTTTGCTACGTAATCTACTACTTTGTCGAGAGGTATTATTTCTCGTTTGATATCTGGTCTTAGGCAGTCGTATATGATTTTCGATGTTACTCCCTCGATTGGTTTTTCTCTTGCGGGGTATATGTCGGTAAGTACCACTTCGTCGAGTATGTTCAGTGCTTCTGCAAATTCTCGATAGAAGTCTTTTGTTCTCGAGTATAGATGTGGTTGGAATATCACTGTTATTGTTCTATCGTTATAGATTTGTCGGAGGCTTTTTGCACTTTCGAGTATTTCTTTTGGATGGTGTGCGTAGTCGCTTATCAGTACGAGTTCTGGTGTTTTTATTTTGAAGTCGAATCGTCGTTCTGCTCCTTGGAATGTTTTCATTCCGTTTTTCAGTTCATCTGCATTGCATCCGACGAGTTGTGCCATTGCCATTGCTCCGATGCTGTTTTCGATATTGATTGGTATTGGCAGTCCGAGTTGTATGTTGCTGACCGACTCTATTGGGCTTACGAAATCGAAGCTTATTTCTCCGTTTTCGATGCGTATGTTTTCGGCATGGAAGTCTCCTTTGTCTCGGCTATATGTGTATAGTGTCACTCTTTCTGCCAGTCGAGGTTTCATTTCTACTCCTTCTCTCATGATGAGTGCTCCTCCTGGTCTTATCAGTGATGAGTAGTGAGCAAATCCTTCGAGATAGTTTTCCTTTGTTCCGTAGATGTCGAGGTGGTCTGGGTCGGTCGAAGTGATTACTGAAATGTATGGGTGCAGCCAGTGGAATGATCGGTCGTATTCGTCGGCTTCGATTACTACATAATCGCTGTCGGATAGTATGTAGTTTGTTCCATAGTTTTTTGATATTCCTCCGAGGAATGCGTTGCAATCGATATGGCTTTGATGTAGAATATGTGCGCACATTGTTGATGTGGTTGTCTTTCCATGTGTTCCGGCTACGCAGAGTGCTTTATGTGCGTCGGTCAGTCGTCCGAGTACCTGTGCTCTTTTTTCGATGTAGAATCCTTCGCGTCGGAAGTATTGTAGTTCGGCATGCTCCTGTGGTACTGCTGGTGTATATACGACAAGTGTTGACTCTCTTTTTTTGCATTTTCTTGGTATAGCTTCTACGTTTTCTTCGTAGTGTATGTCGGCTCCTTCGTTTTGGAGTTGCATAGTGAGTTCGGTTGGAGTTTTGTCGTATCCAGCCACGACGAGTCCTTTATGCAAGAAGTATCGTGCTATGGCGCTCATTCCGATTCCTCCTACTCCTATGAAATATACTGCTTTTATCTGATTGAAGTCCATTCTCTTTGGGTTGGTTATATGTTTGTTGTCATTCGTGCAAGTTTCAACACTTCGTCTGCGATTATTTCTGCTGAGTTTGGCAGTGCCATTGTCAGGATGTTTTCGGATAGTTTTTTGAGTTTTTCTTCGTCGTTTATTGTTTCCAGTGCGAGTTTGAGTAATTTTTCGGTTGCGCAGCAGTCTTTTACCATTAGTGCTGCCTTTCGGTTGACGAGTGCCATTGCATTCTTTGTCTGGTGGTCTTCTGCTACGTTTGGACTTGGCACTAGAACTACTGGTTTTCCTATGAGGCAGAATTCGCTTATTGAGCTTGCTCCTGCTCTGCTCACGACGAGGTCGGCTGCTTGATAGGCTGCTCCCATGTCGGCGATGAAATCTACCACTTTAAGGTTGGTTATCTCTCCGTATTCGGCTACAGTTTGTTTTACGGCTTGGTGATAGTATTTTCCTGTTTGTAGTATCACTTGCACGTCGGTTTGTTTTATTTCATCAAGGTGTTGTGTGATGCTTTCGTTGATTGTTCTGGCTCCAAGACTTCCTCCTACGAGCAGTAGTGTGCGACGTGCTGGGTCGAGTCCGAAACTGCGTATTGCTTCTTCTCTACTGAGGTTTGTCGTAATCAGTGATTGTCTGACGGGGTTTCCAGTGAGCAGTATTTTATCTTTTGGAAAGAATCTCTCCATACCTTCGTAGGCTACACAGATGCGTTTGGCTTTTTTTGCGAGCAGCTTATTGGTCACTCCTGCATAACTGTTCTGTTCCTGTATGAGGCATGGTATGTTCATTGCTGCAGCTGTATTGAGAGTTGGCCCACTTGCATAGCCTCCCACTCCCACTGCTACTTGTGGGCGAAATTCTTTCAGAAATCGGCGTGCCATTCGCTGGCTCTGCCATATTTTCCATAAGACTACAACGTTGCGGAGCAGGTTTTTGCGGTCGAAACCACAGATGGGCAATCCTATTATTTCGTATCCTGCATCGGGTACTCGCTGCATTTCCATGCGCCCGAGTGCACCCACGAAGCGTATGTCGGCATCGGGACGCTTTGCCTTTATGGCATTAGCAATGGATATGGCTGGGAATATGTGCCCGCCAGTGCCGCCTCCGCTTATTACGATTCTCGTCTTTTCGCTCATGTTGGTTATCGTTTTACTTATCGTTAGTTTATCAATTGGTTTTGTATGTCTATTCTTTCTGATTTGGGGAGATATGCTTTCCGTTGTGGGGAGATATGCTTTTCGACTTGGAAAGACGTGCTTTCCGATGCGAAAAGACGTGCTTTCCGAACTCGTTTAGTATCAGCCCGTTACAGACGCTGTATCTTCATCCTTCTTTTTTGCCCATAGGCTTACGCTTAATATAGCTCCGATGTATATGCAGTTGATGATTGTCGATGTTCCTCCTCGGCTGATTAGCGGCAGGGGCTGCCCTGTCACGGGCGCCAGTCCTACGGCAACCATCATGTTGATTAGTGCTTGGAGTGCTAAAAGCAGTGCTAATCCCATTGATAGCAGCGCAGGGAAGGTGTTCTCGCATCGATTGGCTATCCTTCCTACGCGGAACAATAGGATTACGTATAGGAATGCTACGAATATGGCTCCGCCCAACCCCATCTCCTCGATGATGATAGCATAGATGAAATCGGAATATGCCTGTGGCAGGAAGTCGCGCTCAACACTATTACCTGGACCACGTCCTGTTATTCCCGACGAAGCTATGGCTATGCTCGAATGTCCCTCTTGGGCAAGCGAGTCGAGATTATAGTCATCAGGAGCGACCTCTGTTTTGACAAGAAACTTATTAAGTCGGTTTCGCCATGTTTTTGCTCTATGCAGTATGCTGCGGCTTTTCTTCTTCGAAGCGACCTTAGCAGCATCTGTGGCTTCGTTGGAATAGGCTTCAGCTATTACTTCTTGATTATCTGCCTGTGCCGTATCACTGCTCTCTGACTTATCGGCTGCAGCGGCAAGGAACATTCCGCCAATGATTAAGGCAATAGCTATAGTGCAAAAACCGAACAATTTCCCCAGCTGCGACATTGGAACCCTGCCTATAAACATCATTATTACCACGACGGTAAACAATAACGCGGCTGTAGAAAGATTTTCCAATCCGATGGGCAAAATCAAACAGGCACTCATAATCAATATGTAAGGCATTGCCTTCTTGTCGGCTCCGTTTTCTGTTTGCATAGCACTCAGAATTTGAGCCACTGCCAATATGAGCGAACCCTTAGCTATCTCTGAAGGCTGAAACTGGAAAACACCTAAATCAATCCATCGGCTACCCTCGTTGATGGTACTACCCATAATCAGCACCCATAACAATCCTATAATCGACAAACCAAGCAGAATGGGAGTGGCTATCTTGTAGTACTGGCAGCGAATGTTCATCACTATGACCGTACAAAGCCAGCCCACAGCAAAGATTGAAAAGTGGCGAATGATAGGACCCATATATCCCCGACTCTTATAAGACAGTGAACTCGAAGCGCTATACACCTCGACTATGGAAATGATAAAGAGGAAAAAGAATACCATCCATATCACCTTGTCGCCCTTAAATATATTGTTTATTTTCTTACTCATGTATGTCGTGTGAGAGAATTATAACAGGTTTCTGGCTAATGTCTTGAATTGCTCGCCTCTGTCTTCCATATTACGGAAGAGGTCGAACGATGCACAGCAGGGGCTTAGCAGCACCGTATCGCCTGGCTGAGCGAGCGAATAGCAGGCTTCGACGCAGTCTTTCATGTTGTTGGTGTCGCGGGTAGGCAGACCGAGAGAATCGAAAAAGTCGTGCAACTTGCTGTTGTCGGCTCCGAGATAGACCACTGCCCTGCACTTCTCCTTGACCAACTCGCGTATAGGCTCATAGTCGTTACCCTTGTCCTTACCACCTATAATCAGTATAGTTGGCGTCTTCATGCTCTCAAGTGCATACCAGCAGGCATCAACGTTGGTCGCTTTGGAGTCGTTGATAAACGTCACTCCACCTACTCGTGTCACGTATTCCAAGCGATGCTCTACACCCTTAAAACTGCTCAAAGCCTTGCGCAGGTCGTCCTTATCCACACCCGCAATGTTGGCAGCAATGCCAGCAGCCAGCGAATTGTAGATATTATGCTTACCTGTGAGGCTCAATTGCTCCTGCTCCATATTGAAGGGAGTAGGATATTCTATCTTATACTGACCTTCTTCAATGTAACCAATCACACCCTTGCGCTTAATTTCGGCAAACGGACAAACGGCTGCAGCAATCTGATACTTGTCTAACTCGCGCTGAATGATAGGATCATCAGCCCAGAATATGAAAGCGTCGTCAGACGTCTGATTGCGTATTATGCGCATCTTGGCATCAACATAGTTCTGCATCTCGCCTCCATAGCGGTCAAGATGGTCGGGAGTGATGTTCAGAAGAACGGCTATGTTGGCACGAAAGTCGTACATATTGTCGAGCTGGAACGAACTCAACTCTATGATATAGCAATCGTGTGGGTCTTCAGCCACTTGCAAAGCAAGCGAGCGACCTATATTGCCAGCCAGACCAACGTCGTAACCAGCATTGTGGAAGATGTGGTAAATGAGCGAAGTAGTAGTGGTCTTGCCGTTAGAACCCGTGATGCAAATCATCTTCGAGTTCGTATATCTACCTGCAAACTCTATCTCACTAATGATGGGAACACCTCTCCTTATAGCCTCTGCCACCATCGGAGCCTCGTCGGGAATACCCGGACTCTTGATGATTTCTTTGGCATTAAGAATAAAATCTGCAGTGTGCTGACACTCCTCCCACGCTATCTGCCGATCATCGAGCATTTGCTTATATCGTGGCTTGATTTGTCCCATGTCGGAAACAAACACATCGAAGCCTTCTTTCTTAGCTAAAACAGCAGCACCAACGCCGCTCTCGGCAGCACCAAGTATTACAATCCTATCGCTCATATATCCTATCTTATCTTCAGTGTTATTATAGTCATAGCAGCCAGAATGATGCTAATAATCCAGAAACGAATGGTTATCTTAGACTCTGTAAACACATCCTTTGGTTTGGTTATCAGGTAATGGCAGTCGCTTTCAAGTTTTTCTTCCTCCATGCGAAAGTGGTCGTGGAGAGGCGCACGCTTAAAGATACGTTGCTTTCTACCGTGCTTCTTACCACGTTTATAATATGCTACCTGCATCATTACGCTCAAACTCTCTACAAAGAACACTCCGCAGAGAATTGGCAACATCAACTCCTTGTGAATTATTATCGCACATACTGCAATAATACCGCCTATCGTCAACGAACCAGTATCGCCCATGAACACCTGCGCTGGGTAACTGTTGAACCAGAGAAATCCAATCAACGCTCCAATGAAGGCACACATAAAGACTACCAACTCTTGCGAGCCAGGAATATACATAATGTTCAAATACGACGCAAACTCAATATGCGAACTGACGTAGGCAAATATACCAAGAGCCACGCCGATTATCGCACTATTGCCTGCACACATACCATCCATACCGTCGTTTAAGTTGGCACCATTACTTACTGCCGTCACTACAAAGATGGTCATTATCACAAACAAAACCCATCCTGCTGCCGTACTATGTTCACCCATGAAACCGACAACTCGAGAATAGTCGAGATTGTGACCTTTAACAAAGGGTATTGTAGTCTTCAACGACTTCGACGGCTCTGAACGATGCTTAACAACAGTCTCCATTCCTTGACGCTCAATGGCGATATTTTCGTTGATTTTAGCATCGGGACTTGCCCACAAGACTAAACCAACAATAAGTCCAAGACCTACCTGACCTATGATTTTGAACTTCCCACGAAGACCATCCTTCTTGTGGCGGAATATCTTTATATAGTCATCAAGCCCTCCCAGCACTCCAAGCCACACCGTAGTAATTATCATTAACAACAGGTAGATGTTGCGCATACGACCCAACAACAATACTGGGACAAGTATTGAAATTATAATGATAACCCCTCCCATCGACGGAGTTCCCGCCTTCTTCAAGCCAAAGGGATCGATTGAATTTTTACGAGCGGTCTCGGTAATCTGCTTCTTGCGCAGTTCATTTATTGCCCATTTGCCAAAGTAGATACTAATGACAAGCGACAAGATAAGAGCTAACAAAGCCCTGAACGAGATGTAGCCCCAAATATGAGAGCCTGTCACACCAAATTGGTCTAAATATCTGAATAAATAGTATAGCATAATGTTCTGTTTAATTATTGAATATCTCTGTAACTACTTCCTTATCGTCGAAATGGTGCTTCACTCCCTGTATCTCCTGATAGTCCTCATGACCTTTTCCTGCAATTAGAATTACGTCGCCACGACTGGCAAGCATCACAGCTGTGCGTATCGCCTCACGACGATCTGTCACGATTAGAGTCTTCTTTCGCTGTTGAGGCGTTAACCCTGCAACCATGTCGTTGATAATTTCTTGAGGGTCTTCGAACCTCGGATTGTCACTTGTGAGAATAAGTTTATCGCTCTGGCGAGCCGCCTCGGCTGCCATCAAAGGGCGCTTACCCTTGTCGCGATTACCTCCAGCACCACAGACAGTGATGATTTGCGGACGCTCAGCAGTGCCCCTAACACGGCTATCTACAACCTCGCCTATAGCAGAAAGCACATTGCTCAACGCATCGGGAGTATGAGCATAATCGATAACTGCCGTTACTCCTTCCTTAGAATGAACGGGCTGCAATCTGCCACTGACACTCTTCAGTGTGCTCATCACTACCAACACATCGGCAGGAGATTTACCTAAGCTGACAGCGGTACCATAAACAGCAAGCAGATTGCTTACATTGAACTTACCTATAAACTGCACTCCGACCTCTTGACCATTGATTTCGAGATACATTCCTTCAAAGTGACACTCGAGAATGTGTGCCTTGAAATCCGCCATCTTACGCGTAGAGTAGGTTTTGACAATGGCTTTGGTGTTTTGAACCATGAATACTCCGTTCTTATCGTCAGCGTTAATGATGGCGAAACTGCCCTTTGGCAACATGTCGAAAAACATCTTCTTGGCATCGCGATAAGCCTCAAAGGTCTTGTGATAGTCAAGGTGATCACGTGTAAGGTTGGTAAACACACCACCTGCAAATGTCAACCCGCCTATTCGCTGCTGGTGTATCGCGTGAGAGGAACACTCCATAAAGGCATATTCACATCCGCGTTCCACCATCGAAGATAGTAGTTTGTTAAGTTCGATGGCGTCTGGCGTAGTATGATCGGCAGGTATAGCATCGTCGTCGATATAGTTGCAAACGGTTGAAAGCAGCCCACAATGATGTCCCATCTGTCGGAACATATTGAAGAGTAGGGTCGCTATCGTAGTTTTTCCGTTTGTCCCTGTCACACCGATTAATTTAAGATGCTTTGATGGATTGCCGTAAAATGTAGTGGCAAGAGTGCCTACAACGTCTTGAGTGGAATCCACCTTGACGTAGGTCACATCGTCTTTCCGCATTTCAGGTATATCTTCGCAAACAATGGCGGCAGCTCCGTTGTTCTCGGCTTTATCGATAAACTGATGCCCATCAGTCATTGTTCCGCGCATTGCTACAAAGAGATGCCCCTTGTCTATGCGTCGAGAATCAATGTTTATGCCTGTTATTTCTCTATCGAGAGAACCAAATACGGCAATGGGATTGATTTTTCCTATGATTTGTTTAAGTGTCATTTGAAGTTATAGGATTATCGTTTATTAGTTTTTATGTTGCTCTTTCCAATCGTTGGTTTTGTTATTTGCTTTTATTTATTTTACTATTTGTTGTCTATACTTATATAATATAATAATGTACGCGAGAATGTTCAACTATTGTTTGGTGATGTTTTAACCCAATTCGAGTATGCATTTTTCTCCTTTTTTTATTTTGTTTCCTGCGTTAATGCTTTGTCCTTTCACTTTTCCACGTCCCCTAATCAGCACCTTTACTCCGCGACTCTCTATAATATATACTGCGTCGCGTGCTCCCATGCCCATCACATTGGGCATTATTTCATCACTACAATCGGATTTTTGGATTATTTTTATCGTTTTATTATTGTCAGCGACGGCTTCTCCCCATACGTTTTGCTCATCGTTCTTGTATCGACTCCGTCCGCCTTCTGTTTTAAATCCCAAAGAGGAAAGCACATAGTCGGCTGCGAGCATATTGCCTGTTTTCACTTCGGGCATCTTCAATTTGTCATGCACCTGTATGTCTGCGATGCTCTGTTTTATGTTTTGTGCCATGATTCCCTCTGCTATTCGCTTTGCAACAGCGCCACTATGAAGTCCGCCCGATGCAGGTAAACCGCTTTTTTGTATGCAAACGATAACGCTATAGCGCGGTTTGTCTGCGGGGAAATATCCTGCAAAACTTACTAAGTAACCTGTCTTTCCGCTGCTATTCCATATCTGTGCCGTTCCCGTTTTTCCAGCCATAGCGAATGCTTTAGGTCGAGCGGCTTTACCTGTTCCTTCGGTAACCACTTTTGCGAGCAATGTCTGTATGATTTTAAGTGTCTGATCTTTGCAGATTCTCTCTCTCATAACCTCTGGCTTTATGCTATCGGTTACTTCTCCGTCCTTAATGATTTGCTTTATAAATCTTGGCTGCATCATTCTGCCGTTGTTTGCGATAGCATTGTAGAATGTAAGTGTTGATATTGGGGGCACTTGCGTTTCATATCCGATACTCATCCAGGGCAGTGCCGTTTTGCTCCAGTTGACGTATTGTTTGCCTTTTTTGTCTTTTTGTGGCATTCTTATTTTTGCTGGTGTTGCTCCGTTGATTGGTATCTGCAGGTTATCAGCCAGCCCAGTTTTATAAATTCCTTCTATGAAACGCTCTGGATTTGAGCCGTAGTATTTGTCGATGATATAGCTTATTCCTATGTTTGAACTGACCTTTAGAGCTTTTGCGAAGTTTATTGTTCCATATCCGCCTTTTCTCCAGTTGTGGTCTTTCATGTCTCTCCCGTGCATTTTCATTATTCCTCCGCCTGTATTTATGAGTGCGGTGGTGTCGCACACTCCGTCGTCGAGTGCAACCATCATTGAGGCTGTTTTGAACACAGAACCTGGTTCCATGAGGTCGCTGACAGCGTGGTTTCTTACTTCACGGTATTCTCCATCGCTGCATCGTTCGAGGTTTACTATGGCTTTCACATCTCCAGTTGTTACTTCCATAACGATAGCCACTCCTACATTTGCTCCTATGTCAACCAACATGTCTTCGAGGCATCGTCCTGCAAGGTCTTGCATGCCGACGTCGAGAGTTGTAACAATGTCTGATCCGTCAACGGGGTCTATGTCGGCTATATTAAGAAATACGTTTCTCACCTTTCTTCTGTGTTGCAATCCTGGTGTTCCACGTAGTAGTGAGTCGTAGAAGAGTTCGAGACCGTATCGTGCGGAGTCTTTTCCTGGATATAGGTCGCCTATGGTTCTGGAAGCCAAGTCGCCGAATGGTCGCTGACGTGCTGTGATGTCTTCAACGTGAAATCCGCCCCTGTATGGTGTAAGGTTGAATACTGGCAGTTTCTTTACACTCATGTATGTGTTGTAATCAACTCGTTTTGGCCAGATTTTCCAGTTCATGCTTTTCCTCTGGCGTCCTTCTTCGAGGTGGTCTTTGAATTCTTGTGCTGATTTTTCGGGAAAGATTTTGTGTAGTCTTTCGCATATTACATCTACGCTGTCGCACCATAATGAGTCTTTCATTTCACCTCCTGCTTGAAAGTCCATATACAACACATACTTTGGCAGCGAGCTTGAGAGTAGTTGCATATCGCTGCTAAAGATATTTCCCCTTTGTGGTTTTATTCGTATTGAGTCAATCCTTTTTTGCTGTGCCACTGTCATCCAATAGTCGGCTTTTGCTGTCATTTTATGGAAAGCCTTAACGACCACAGCTACTGCTCCTATAGTTATCAGTACGGCTATGAGAGTGTAGCGTGGCATTATTTTGTTGTAATTAAACTTACTCATTTCCGATGTTAATTATGTATGGAGGTTGTTGTGATATTTTTAGTGTTGTGTCGTTGTTGTTTTTTAGTTGTTCGAGCACATTGCTTTCACGCGACAGTTCAGTCAGTTCGCTTGATATTGATAGTGCTTTATATCTTGAGTTGACCAGTTGTTGTTTGAGTCGGGCTATGTCGATTTGTTTTTGCTGGCAGCTGTACCTGTTTGTCACGTAAACGATTGTGAACATAACTATTATCAGTATTAGCAGAATCTGTCTTCTAACGAGATGGGCTGATAGTATATCACCACCGAGAATTTTTGCCAGAGTGAAGTATCTTGATGCAGGCTGCTCGTCTTCTCGTGCGTTTTCCTTTATGACATTCTTCAGTTCTTCGAGGTCTTGCTTTTTTTTCTCGTCGATTATTTCTTCTTGCGAACTTGCTTCCTCGTCGTTGGTTTCCGATGGTTGGCTGGTCATTTCGCTTGATTGCTGTTCGTTGTCTGCATCGACTTCAGTATTTTCGGCAGCACTCGTTTCGGTGTTGTCATCAGGAGTTTCCTTTAGGCTTTCGTCTTGATGTATGTCGTTTTCTATGTTCATATTTTTTCTGCTATTCTCAATTTCGCGCTTCTTGAGCGTGGATTTCGTTGTATTTCGTCGTCATCGGGCGTAATGACTTTGTTGTTTATCATTTTCAGCGGTGCTTGTCGGCGACCGTAGAAGTCGGTTTCGAGTTTTCCTTCTGCATTTCCCGAACGTATATAGTTTTTCACTATTCTGTCTTCGAGTGAGTGATATGTAATGACCGACAATCGTCCTCCTGTCCGAAGCAGGTTTGTAGCTGCCTGCAGCATTTCCTTTAAGGCAGTCATTTCGTCGTTCACTTCTATTCTCAGTGCTTGAAACAATCGAGCGAGGTCTTTTTTTTCTCGGTCTTTTCCGATGTGCTTTTCGACTACTTGTGCGAGTTGTTGTGTGGTTTGTATTGTTGTTTTCTGTCTCTCTTGACAGATTGTTGCCGCCAGTCGGCGTGCTTGCCGAAGTTCGCCATAGAGGTAGAAGATGTCGGCGAGCTGTTGTTCAGAGTATCGATTCAGTATCTCTGCGGCAGTCATTCCTGCTCTTGCGTTCATGCGCATATCGAGTGGAGCGTCTTGCCTGAACGAGAAACCTCTACTGAAGTCGTCGAAGTGGTGCGATGACACTCCGAGGTCGGCTATCAGTCCGTCGATATATTCCTCTTCGTAGTAGCGCATCCAGTTGTGCAGATAGCGAAAGTTGGTACGCACAAAGATAAAGTTGCCTTTTTTATTGCTAAACTTTGCATTTCGTTCTGCATCGGCGTCTTGGTCGAGACCGTAAAGTCTGCCTTCTGACGACAGGTTTTTCAGTATTTCCTGAGAGTGGCCACCGCCTCCAAAAGTGACGTCAACATAGACGCCCTCTGGCTTTATCGCTAACCCGTTGACGCTTTCTTTGAGCAGCACGGGCGTGTGGTAGATGTTGTCGTTAGTCATTTGCGGCTGGTTCGTTGCTGTCTGCCATGAGTTGTTCGATGGCATTGCTGAATTCATCGTCGCCGACAAATGGGGCTTCGGCATTCTGTTTACTCCATATCTCGATGGTGTTTCCCACACCGATGAATACAATCTCTTGCTCGATTTCAGCCATTGCGAGATAGCGTTTAGGTATGAGGAAACGTCCGTTACCATCGAGCGTGACCTCAATCGCTTCTCTAACAAATTGTCGGAAGATGTTTTGCTGGTGTTTGTTCCATCTATTCAGCCTACTGCGCAACGCATCTTCCTGCTCGTTCCAAACGCTTTGGGGATAGAGAACCAGACAGTTTTGAAAGATATCTTTTCTTAACATCAGACTCTCTTCGCCTGCTGTTTGCAGCACGCGGCGGAAAGTCGAGGGCAGAAAAGCTCTTCCCTTCGTATCTGTCTTGGCTTCTATGTTTCCGAGAAATCGCATTTTGAACGCTTAATTTTCAGTCGTTTTTTCAACTTTTGGGTTTACGCTACAAAATTATAAAATAATTCCCCACTTCCCACCACTTTTCTCCACTTTATTTTCATATTTTCTAAAATTTAACTTTCGTTTACTTTTCAACGAATTAACGAAACTTATTTTTACATATTCTCGCTCAAATCGATTGTTTTGTTAATATACCTTTTATTTGTTAAAAACGCAAGCTAAAAGAAACCTTATTTTTGAAAACTTCCAGAATAAACTCTTAAAAATAGCGATTTTTGACTCAGAAAGCCAAACGTCTGATTATCAACACTTAAGCTTTAGATATTGAAAAATCGCAGAATAAAGCGAGAGATATTAAACTGCAAAAGATACATCTTTCAAGGCGCAAAACCGACTTATTTGAATGTTGCCACAAGTGTTTTGACACCGAAAAATCATACTTTTCAAAACGAATACATATGCTTTCCGACTCGGCGAGCACGTATATTTAAGTCGAAAAGCATATCTTTTCGGCTAAACAGGGATTTATTTTCTCGTAGATTTGCAATTACATTGGAGTTTTCGATTTAACATTTGAGAATTGAAAAGGTGGTATTTGTTAAATTTTGCAAACGTTACAAATTGATTCAAAATCACGATTTATCACGTTTTTTACACAAAACTGCACAAGTGTTACAAAAATGTGAAGATTTTTTAGCGAAAAAATGTGAAATTTGAATAATAATACCTACATTTGCA
Organism: uncultured Prevotella sp.; assembly: GCA_946627325.1. Classification (GTDB taxonomy): domain Bacteria; phylum Bacteroidota; class Bacteroidia; order Bacteroidales; family Bacteroidaceae; genus Prevotella. Next base: position 118,527 of record CAMOVK010000001.1, read on the forward strand.
TGGTAATTTGCCTGAAAGGACATATACAAATATAAATATGTGAAAGATGATAGACGTTAGTCAGAAAACAATTGATATCGACGCCATACTACGCAGCAAGATGGGCAAAAACGCATCCCACGTACCAGGATTTCTCAAGCAATGGCTAAAGAAAATCATACACCAAGACGAGGTGAACGAATTTCTTTGGGACAATAAAGACAAGACAGGCGTAGAATGGTTGTGGGCTGTTGTCAATTATCTTGATATGCATCTCGACGTAAAAGGCGAGGATAACCTGCCCGATGCCACTGACGGACGTTTGTACACTTTCGTCTCTAACCATCCACTCGGAGGAATTGACGGAGTAGCTCTCGGCGCAGTCATAGGCTCGCATTATGATGGACAATTCAAGTATCTTGTGAACGACCTGCTTATGAATCTGCCTGGACTGGCACCGCTCTGTATTCCTATAAACAAAACAGGTCACCAGAGTCGCAATTTCCCAGCAATGGTTGAAGCAGGATTTAATGCCAATAATCACATATTGATGTTTCCCGCAGGACTTTGCTCACGCAAAATAAACGGAAAAATAGAAGACCTCGAGTGGAAAAAAGCATTCGTCACAAAAAGCGTTGAGCATCAACGCGATGTAATTCCAATTCATTTCAGCGGACAAAACTCAAACAAATTCTACCGAATAGCAAACATCTGCAAACGACTGGGAATAAAATTCAACATTGCCATGTTATTCCTCGTAGATGAAATGTACAAAAACCGACACAAATCATTCACCATAACCATAGGAAAACCCATATCGTGGGAAACATTTTCGAAAGAAAAAACACCGATGAAATGGGCAAATTTGGTAAAAAAACGAGTTTACCAACCAGACCTTTTAACTACCACCGCCCCACTCCATTGACAGCAATTCACCACACAGAAAACCTTAAAAAAGTCGTTGAACAAAACAACAAAAAACAACAAGGGCAAAACAGGAAATAAGAAACACTAAACATAACGAATAAATATCATCCCATATTCTCACCAAAAAAGGCAGATTGAGAATAGGATAACATACAAAATCGACCTATGCAACAGATAATTCCTCCCGTTGACAAAGCACTGCTCAGGCGCGAGCTAACAGCCGATAAGCAACTACGAATGACCAATAAGAGCAACAACGAAATCTACATCGTTGACTACCACAATGCACCAAACGTAGTAAGAGAAATAGGCCGCCAACGTGAGGAGGTGTTCAGAGCTGCCGGAGGAGGAACTGGAAAAGCTCTCGACCTCGACCAGTTCGACACGATGGAAAACTGCTACAAGCAACTCATCGTATGGAACCCAGAAGAAGAAGAAATTATCGGAGGATACAGATACAAAAAAGGAAACGAGGTAGATTTCGATTCCGATGGGCAACCAATACTTGCCACAGGGCACATATTCCACTTTTCTGACGAATTCATCAAGGATTATCTGCCATGGACCATTGAACTCGCACGCTCATACGTCACACTACCATACCAAAGCTCGAAAATGGGCTCGAAAAGTCTATTTGCACTCGACAACCTATGGGACGGACTGGGAGCACTGACAGTAATAATGCCAGACGTAAAATACTTCTTCGGAAAAATGACGATGTACCCATCATACGTCAGAAAAGGAAGAGACATGATTTTATATTTCCTGCGAAAACATTTCAGCGACAAAGACCGACTGATAATACCGATGAAACCGCTGAAAATCGAAAGCGACGAAGAGGAACTCGAACAACTCTTCTGCGAAAACAGTTTCAAGGAAAACTACAAAATTCTAAACCGAGAAATACGCAACCTCGGAATAAATATCCCACCACTCGTTAATGCCTACATGGGATTAAGTCCAACAATGCGAATGTTCGGAACAGCCATCAACGACGGATTCGGCGACGTAGAAGAAACGGGAATACTCATAGCTGTTGACGAAATCCTTGAACAAAAACGCATACGACATATCGACTCATACATCAAAGAACATCCAGAAGCATTGCGCATAACATCAGGAGCAAACAAAATATTTTTCGAAGATAAACAAACTAAAAATATACAATAGTTTGCACATTAGAAAAATATAACTATTTTTGCGAACGAATTTAGTAAACCTGATAGCCATACCGACACTAAAGGGGTTGAGTCAGTGTGGCATATCTACAAACCAAACAAAAACCCCAATAAACAAAAACAACATGAAGAAAATTTTTACTCTAATTGCAATTGCCTGCTTTGCGCTGACAATTTCTGCACAGCCAGGAGGCAGAAAAAAGGCTTGGGAAGACTACGGAGAGCTCGTACAAATCTTCTACGAAGACTTCTCAAACATGACAACTGGTAGCGTCGGAGCACCAGACTTCAACACAACCGACATGTATATCGATCCACCAACGGAATATCCTTTTTGGTGGAACATCAATCCCAAGTACATGACAACAGGCAATACCGATACGACAAAACCCAACTGGGGTGGTATGAACGTATGGCCTGCAGGTGGATGCATCTACCTTGAATCAACTGTAGATACGGAAGGAGCACGAATATCGCTTCCTAACATCGATGGTTCAGCAAGAGGCGGACGAGTAATCTTGCGATTCAAGGCTCGTACAGACGACGGAAAGATATGCGACGCTGGCTTCATTGAAGGTGCCGAAACCAACAACATGGGAAAAGAGTGGAGAAACTTCCCACAAAGACCGCTCGGAACAGTCACATCAGAATGGACAACATTCGAATTCATGTTCGAAGAAGTGGGAACATCAAGCATATTCATTATAGGAGCTGCTCTTAATTTTGGGGATAATCTCAACCCAATATACATTGACGACGTAGAGCTGTTGCAAATCGAACCAAACGTGGAAGCACCAGTGCCACTGCCACATAGCAACTATGTAGGTTCAGGACTCACCGCATCGTTCCAAGCAAACTGGAATGCAGTGGAAGGCGCAGAGAAATACCTGATTAGCGTATTCCAAAAAGATAGATTTAACAACCCAACCAACTACTTCCTTACCGACCAAGAAGCAGATGGCACATCTTATATCGTTGAAGGTGTAGCATCAGGCGCAACATATTACTACACAGTATCTGCAGTACAGGGAAGCAACGTTTCACTGCCATCAGCAGCAATGCCAGTAGTAGATATTGCACAGCCGGAAAACCTTGTATCAACAGAAATCGAAAACGGCAAATACACCGCTTCATGGACACCTGTACCAACAGCCGAAGTGTATGACTATTTGGCATACTACGAGCGTACAGTGGATACAGATAAGACTATCGCTGTAACCGATGAGCCAATCGCAGACCTCAAGTTCCCAGCAAACATGCAAGGCGACTTAGCAGGTCAATCATCAACCTACACATCAGAAGGACTCATTGACGCAACAAACAAGTTCCGCAATCAGAACTACGACTTCGACACTAACTACATGTCACACCTCGACCGCTACAACATGACAGACTTCAAACAAGCAGGATGGCTCTCAACAATGTCATTCCCTATGAAAGACTGTCTGAAACTCGACGGATGGTGCTACCAATTTGGTCTCGGCGATGCTGGACTACAATCATCTGACATCGACCTGTCAAACAATAACGGAGAATTCGACATTGAGTTCGAAAGTTATGGATTTATCGATGAATTCGAAACAATGACAACCCCAGTTGTTGCAGTATTCAACTACGATAACGAATCACGCGAATACAAACAGTCAGAACTCGTTTATTGCGAACAAAGTGCTGAAGCATGGGAAACAAAAACAGCACACCTGACCACTGGTTCTGAGCGCACAATCGTAGGTATCTTCGCTGTAAGAGGAGCCGAAAACCTGCTACTGAAAAACCTGAAGATAAACCAAGAAGTTAAAGCAGGTGACACAATGCTCGACCCATTCTATGCAGATCTGCGCACATCAAAAACAGAAATAGAAGTAGAATTGCCTGGTCAAGTTGTTGACGCAAATGTTTATCACAAAGTTAAAGCTATCCGCACAACTACTACCGACAACCCCAACAAAGCATTCGACGAGGTTATCGGACAGTTTGGCAACCTCGAATATGTAGGCAAGGGAACATCTACAGGTATTTGTCTGCCTAACGTTACACTCTCAGGTGCAACCGTTCAGTTGTTCGGTGGACAACTCGTTGTAAACAACGAAGGTAGAAACCGAGTAGAAGTGTATAACCTCGCAGGTGAAAAAGTGTTTGAAGACCGCACAGGAAATGCTAACGTAAACATTCCTGTACAACAACACGGCACATACATTGTCAAAGTTGGACGACAGACAGTGAAGGTGGTTCTCTAATAAAGGAACGACGACCTTAAAAGGTCATTCGCAAACACAAATAGAAGATTTAACATTCATAAAAAAATAAAAATTATGAGACACTTTATTCGTACATTTTCGGTCTTATTACTTCTCGTTGCAGGAGTATTAAGCGCAGGCGCACAGGGTGTACAGAGCTTCCGTGACCTGCTGACGGCTGGCGCATCTGCACCAAGCGAAATTCAATTGCCCAGCAATGCGCAGGTATTGAAACTCGACAACAAACGCGCGCTCCTTTGGGATGGAACAGCAGGACTCCTCCTCTACATTGACAATCCCTCTGGAGTATTTACCAACCTCGAATACGGTACTCCATATTACGACGGCTATACCGCTTATTCTATTAGCGGTACTATGAACGCCGTATATGAAGACTACTACTATGACTTCTACATCAGTTCAAACAGCTCTGCTGCACTAACATTCGGAGAAAAAGGAACTCTGACACCTAAAGTAGTCACTGGACAGGAAGCAATCAATGCAAACCGCCAGAACTTCTACTGCTACGTTCAGATGCACGGAACGATGGACAACAACAAGTTCATTGCTGATGACGGAACGGAGTTTTATATCGTGGAAACCTACAACACAGGTGTTATAGGTAAGTCTGGAGCTGGCACACTGAAAGCTGTTGTTGGTGATATCACCATGACAAACAGCATGGACTTCCTGACTATCATTGAGTCACAAGCTTGGACAGCCGACGAAAGCTCATCGTTCGATGCCGAAGTGAAGAGCCTTGGCGAATTAAAATCATTAGGTTACGGAGATGTTCGTTTCAAATTCGAAGAGGATAAAGTTAAGGTTCTTAGCCTACTTAATAACGACGGTTATGTTAACCTTTACCTTTGGGATGGCAGCGATGGTGTTCTGGTCAATGGCTACCTCAATGACAGCGGAGACTTAGATTTCGCACCGGGAACTATTCTCAATGGTGGAATTGAAGCAATGTATATGGGTTCTTATGGAAATTCACTTTACTATGCTCCTAATTATTATTCAAACCACACCAAACTGTTCACTCCTGGAAATGTCACAAGTTTCTCACCAATAAAGAAAACACTTGCTGAAGTACATGAGACTAACACCTCAACAACCTACGAATTCTCTTATCTCGCAATTAAGGGAAAAATCGTTGAAGGTAATTTGGTTGATGGCGACGTATCAATACCGCTCCTCAACACAGCTTGTCCTACTGCCGATTTGATGAAATATGAAGGCAAGACAGGTACGTTCTATGGTCTCTACCAGAGCCAAGGCGGCGAATACCTTCTCCCCATCAGTGAATACTACTTCCTCGAAGAAGATACTCCAACAGAGAAAAAAGTTTATTCGATAGCAGAACTTCGCCAAGTTTCTGACAACGACACTTATACTCTCCCTCTGGCAGCCGAGAACGACTATCAGATGCAAGTGCTCGCAGTCAATGGTTCGATTGTTTATCTCTGGGATGGCGAGAATGGTCTCGTTGCTATTGACCCAACAGAAAGCTTCCAACAGCAGCATGTAGGAACATTCATGTATGGTGATGTGAAATTCGAAGTAAGCAATCCTTATGGTGATGGTAATGAATATGTTATCAACTTTGCATCTATCCAGCAATTCTCAGAAGTTGCCGACTTCCTCCCTGCAGTAGAGAGAACGACTCCAGTAGAAGGCGATTTCGTTAAATTCTCTGCAACAATAGAAGGCGATACTGACGAAGGAGGATGGCAAAGCATTACTGTTAACGACAAGAAATACTGGATCTCTGACGATTTGATTGACGTAGAAGGTACTCTCGCTGACTACGTTGGCAAGACTGGAACAATCACCGCTATCTTCACAGGCGATTACGAAGAGGAAGGATTCCTTTCTGTTTATCCTGACAACTGGTTTGTTGAAGACACTCCAGAATATGAAGAACTGACCTCACTCGATGCTATCTATAAGCAGACAGAGGCTGGCAAGTATAAGTTCAACGTTCCAGCTGACGGCGACTATAAGGTTCAATTCCTTGCTCTCAACGGCGATAAGGTTTATCTCTACGACGGAACAGACGTATTCCGCTTCACTCTTGCTTCTGTAGCAAATGCTCCTCGCAAGGTAAAGATCATAAGTGTTGCAGATCGTGTAGGTGCTTATGTCAGTGGCGAAATGATTATCTCTCTCGGTGGAGAAGAAGACCTGCTCGACCCAAGCACTATTAATTTCAGCGAGAAACAGGAACTGATGGCTCCTATAGCTAAGACCTACGTCACAAAACGCTACGACTACATCGAGTACGAGTCAACTGTTGAGATGTCTGGTAATACACCTGTAGCAAGTATCGACAATCAATACTTTGTTCTTTCTGACGAACTCATCGATGAAACCATTGATTTCAAAGCTATGGAAGGCGAAACAGGCAAGATGAAACTGATAATCGACGGAATGTATGCTTACGTTTATCCGAGCGACTGGATTACTACTGTAGAAACTGGCATCAACGAGGTTGAGACAGCCGACAGCGCTGCTACTGTTTACTCAATCGACGGACGCCGTGTTCAGAAAGCCAACCTCCAGAGAGGCATCTACATCCAGAACGGTAAAAAAGTTGCAATTAAGTAAAATAAAAAGCGAAAGCTAAGACACTTTTGCTAACATATCAATAATGGCTGCTGAAGTATGTTTCAGCAGCCATTATTTTAATAAAGTAATATAAGAACGTAAGGGTAACAGCTAAAACTTCCTACAGCAGCGCCTGTAGGGTTGTCAGTCGATAGCTGTTACTACCTTTTATGAGTATAAGTGCATTGATGATATTTTCTTGCTTCAATGCTTCTGCTGCTTCATCGGTCGTTGCGAACTTCCGATAGTGACACTTTATAGGCATGAAAGCCTCGCCTATCAACCACACATTCTTTACCGACATTTGTCGTATGTGATTGACCAAGCGTCGGTGTTCCTCATCGCTTGCCGCACCGAGTTCGTTCATTTGAGCCAAAATCATCATCTTATTGTCGGCTTCAATCTGTTCGAAATTGTCCAATGCTGCCGCCATCGATGTTGGATTAGCATTGTAGGCATCGACTATGAGCTTATTGCGATTGGTCTCTACCAGCTGCGAACGATTGTTAGTAGGTTGATATTCTTCGAGAGCCTCACATATCTTCTCTGCCTCTATGCCGAAGTTCACTCCTACTGCAACAGCAGCCAGCACATTGTTTATATTGTACTTGCCTATCAGTTGTGTCCTCACCGTGTTCCATTTACCTGCCGAAGGGTCGTTGTCGCTATCTATTATGGGTTTCTTCCATCGCATTTCCAACATCGGACTGCAGGCAGTCACCTCGCCAACGATACATCCTTCGGAGTTCTGCAGATTGGTAGAATAAGGTGTAACCCACACGTTGTCGGGCAGTATCTCCATAAGATTATCGTCGTCGGCATTGATGAAGATGGTTGATTCTTCGCGTCGTGCGAGGTCGGAGTATAGTTCGCCTTTTGTTTTCACCACTCCCTTGAACGAGCCAAAGCCCTGCAAGTGAGCCAGTCCCACATTGGTTATCAGTCCATGTGTAGGTTCGGCAGTCTCAGCGAGGGTTTTTATGTCGCCTGGATGGCTTGCCCCCATCTCCACTATTGCTATCTCCGTTTGTCGGTCTATACGCAGCAGCGTTTTCGGAACACCCACATCGTTGTTGTAGTTGCCTTCGGTAGCCATCACGTTGTATTTCTTTCTCAGCACTGCAGCAATGAGTTCCTTTGTCGTAGTTTTGCCATTAGTCCCCGTAATGCCTATTACTGGTATGTCAAACTGTCTGCGATGCTCTCTTGCAAGGTCTTTATAAGTCTGCAAGGCATCTTTTACCAATATATATCTGTCGTCGCCTTCTTCGACATAGTCACCGTTGTCGATTACGGCATATCTGCAACCACTCTCCAATGCCTTATGCGCGAATTTGTTTCCATCGAACGATTCGCCTTTCAAGGCTATGAACATTGAGCCTTCGGGGCAGTTTCGGCTGTCTGTTGTAAGGCTGCCACACTGACAATATAATGAATACAATTCCTTGATAGTCATAGTTTATTTATATGATTTATTTTTGCAAAGGTAAGAAAAAGCCAGCTTTTCTTCCAATCTTATCATCATTTATGCAGGAAAAGCGACTGTATTTTCAATCAAGAGCCTTGCCTTTCCACATATTTTTCTTACTTTTGCCGTATGAATTGGCAACAACTGATAACCAACAAGCGTCTCGGTCAGGAGTATCGACACGCTGACCGCTTCGACGACCGTTCTGAGTTCAAGCGCGACTACGACCGTCTTATCTTCTCGGCTCCTTTCCGCCGACTTCAGAACAAGACGCAGGTATTCCCCCTTCCTGGCAGCATTTTCGTTCACAACCGATTGACCCACTCACTCGAGGTGTCGTCGCTGGGTATGTCGTTAGGCAACGATGTGTCACGTATTCTCGTCGAGCGCCACCCCGAATTGCGTGGCACCCTGTTCGAAGAGATTGGCACCATCGTTTCTGCCGCCTGCCTTGCTCACGACTTGGGTAATCCTCCCTTTGGTCATTCTGGCGAGAAAGCCATTCAGACCTATTTTACCGAAGGCAGTGGCAGCGACCTCCAGAAAGCCGTATCGCCTGAGTTTTGGAACGATGTTACTCGCTTCGATGGCAATGCCAACGCCTTCCGTCTGCTCACCCATCGGTTCTGCGGGCGTCGCGAGGGCGGCTTCGTCATGACCTATAGCACCCTTGCCAGCATCGTGAAGTATCCTTTCTCATCGTCTGTTGCCACGAAAAACAAGTTTGGTTTCTTCACTCCCGAAGCCCCACTCTATCGTCGCATAGCCGACGAACTATGCATACCGCTTATTAGCGATGCCAGTTCCAACGGCGAGCGATGGGCGCGCTATCCGCTCGTCTATCTTGTTGAAGCAGCCGACGACATCTGTTACGAGATTATGGACATAGAAGATGCCCACAAACTGAAGGTTCTCTCCTTTGAAGAGACGTGCGACTTGCTACTCGGTTTCTTCGACAAAGAACAGCAGGAAGCCATCGTTCAGCGCATCGACGAGGAACATATCACCGACAACAACGAGAAAATCGTTTATATGCGAGCCCGCGTCATCGGTTTGTTAGAGCGCGAATGTGTCAAGGCGTTTGTTGAAAACGAAGAGGCTATCCTTGCTGGCACATTCAGCGGCAGCCTGATAGAAAACATCTCAGAGCAGCCTCGCGAGGCTTACCAGCGCTGTACGCGCCTGTCCGTTGAACGCATCTATAAAAGTAAACCAGTACTCGATGTCGAACTGTCGGGTTACAAAATAATGGAAACGCTCATGCAAGTGATGGTCGATGCCGTGCTCTACCCCGACCGCTACTATTCGAAACAACTCATCATGCGCGTCTCCAGCCAATACGACATCCATGCCCGCGACCTCGAAACGCGCCTAATGGCTGTCATCGACTACATCACTGGCATGACTGACGTATATGCTCTCGACGTATATCAGAAGATAAACGGCATCTCCCTGCCAGTAGTCTAAAAAAAAATCTTTCAACATATTGTAACACAACAAGTTACTCTTTCGACGTGGAAAGCATATCTTTTCGCATCGGAAAGCATGTCTTTTGGACTTGGAAAGCACGTCTTTCCAAAACGAAAAGACGTGCTTTCCAAAATCGTTAGAATAGATATACAAAATCAGAACTATAAAAAACAACCTACCGATTGTGGAAAATTAAAAAATTACCTCTTATATTTTGATAATTTATTTTATATTTCTATCTTCGCACAAATTTTGCTTTTCGGCAACATGATTTTGCAAAATCGCGATTAAGCGAGCACAGTCGGAACTCGTTCTGAACATGTCGAGCGTTAGCAATTTAAGCAAATTAACAACCAAAATTCACTATAAACTAATAAAACGATGAAAAAGATTCTTACTCTACTCGTTGTAGCAATGGTTTCGTTCATAGGAGCCAACGCACAACCACGGGTAAAAGGACCTGTTGCACCGATGAAGAACACTTCAGCAGCTGCATCTTTTACCTACGAAAACCTGAAATCTACCAACTATTTGCCTCTCGTTCAAGGACCTAAGAAGGCAAAGTTTGGCGGCACTGACGGATTTGTCGATGCGTATTCATTCATACTCTACGACAATCGTTTTCGCAGCTACGTGCTATCAAAGTTCAACACAGAAGACCCTACCGCCTACAAACGCGTTCGCGACTATGGTACAACTCAGGGCTCTGACGTGTTCCAGACAGCCACATTCGTAGGCGACCGCATCTTCGCAGAGCGTTGCTATCTGCAATGGATGGGCTACTGGCAGCCACGTTCCTTCGGATGGCTCGACCCAGAGACAACAGAGTTTGAAGAAGTATTCTCATGGACAGACTCCTACTACACACTCTTCCGCGACATGACCTACGACCCCGTTTCCGACAAGATTTACCTTATCGACGCTGAAGACGGCTTCGAAGTGTCTCACATATACATGATAGACCCCAACAACCCACAAGCACCAGAAAAAGTGTGCACCATGAACTACGGTCTGACAACGATCGCTGCCGACAACGGATACCTCTATGGTATCATACCTAACAGCCTCGACGAGAATAACAAAGACCAGTATGGCCTTTATCAACCAAAAGCCAACACACGTCTTGTGAAAATCAATACCGCATCGATAAACAAGGCGACACAGACCTGCGAAGTGGAAGAAATCCGCGCTTCAGGCATGAACATTTCCATCGCTTTCAATGATGGACAAAACCGCCCATCAATCTATTGGCAGTCAATGGAGTTCGACAAAATCAACCATCGCCTGTGGTGGATGACTACGACTCACAACGGACAGGCTCTAGCCATCGAAATCAACCCCAAGACTGGCTCCATCATCTCTCGCACAAACTTCACTACAAACCCTCAGATGATAGCACTCGCCATCCCTTATCAGACAGCAGCCGACGGAGCACCATCGTATGTGCGCAATCTGAATGTGACACCTGGAGCACAAGGAGCATCATTAGCTACATTCACATGGGACAACCCATCGCAAACCTACATGAACGAAAACCTCACTCAGCTGACAGGAATAAAGGTATATCGCGACGGAGAACTCATCCAAACCATTCCTTCGTTCACACCAGGTCTCACAATGTTATTTGAAGACACTGACGTGCCTACTGGAAACCACAACTACAAATTCCTCGCCTACAACAACGCTGGCGACGGAATCTACAAAGACATCGACGTATTCGTTGGTCACGACACTCCTGCAAAGGTTGATATGCTCACTCTCGTAGCTGAGGGAACAGGCGGAAAAATCACATGGAATGCACCTACAGAAGGACGCTACGGTGGCTGGATAGATGCATCTACACTGAAATACAAAATCGTCAGACTGCCAGACAATGTAACAGTGGCAGAAGACCTTACTGCAACATCGTTCGTTGACAATAATATCACTCGCTTCGATGGCTACTCTTACGTTGTCACACCATCTACCGCTGACGGCGAAGGCGAATCAGCAACATCGAACGTACTGCCTCTCGGACCAGCACTCGACGTTCCTTATACCAGCGCATTGAACACACAGCAACTCTTCAATATGTGGACCGTTATCGACAACAACCAAAACGGACTGGGCGACGGTGTATCATGGGAATTTGACGCATTCAGAAAAGTGGCTCGCTACTATGGCAACCTCAATCAGGCAAACGACTATCTCATCTCGCCGAAATTCAACTTCGAACCAGGAAAAGAATATCAGATACGCTATACATACTACTCGATGAACTGGGTTCATCCTGTAACAATGGAACCACTGATGGAGGAAATGGAAGTGTACTACGGAACCGAGCCTACAGCAGAAGGCATGAACCAATTGCTATTCGCTACTGGCGAATTCAACACAGGTTCTGAAATCTACCTGTATGGCAAGAACAACTTCACTCCACAGACTACCACCGGACACGTTGCATTCAAGTCCGTTACTCCTGGCGACCGCGGAATAACATTCCTTAAAGACTTCTCTATCCGCGAACACAGCACAACCGACCTTTCTGTAACAAAAGTAAACATCTCAGGAGTAGCTAATGCCAACGTTCTGCAAGAAGCTAACGTAGAAGTAACCAACGAAGGTACACAGACACAAAGCAACTACACCGTGCAGATTATCGACGCAGAAACAGAGCAAGTGCTTGGCACCGCTAACGGAGTATCAGTCAACCCTGATGAGCACGTAAACGTCAAAGTAGGATGGATGCCAACAGTTTCAGGCAACATGAATCTGACTGCACGAGTTGTTCTCGAAGGCGACACTTATCCCGAAGACAACACTTGGAAATCGCCAGTTGTCGTAAACGTAACCGAAAGCGACGGAGTTCTATGGTTCGCTGCCAACGAAGACCACAAGAGATGGGACGAAGGCTACAACGATTGGCTGGGTATAGGATGGAACGGACCAATGCACCTGACCTATAACTACAGTCAAGTGCAAAACCTCTTCCTTGAGTCAGAACTGCGCAAAGACGTGATATTGGAAGGACTGCAATTCGTTTATGACGGCAACGCTGGCTTAAAAGGCATGTCGTTCGGACTGAAAGTGAGCATCAAGAAGACCGACCGCACTTCGATGGAGAACGTAAACGACGCTGGTATGGGCGACTTCGATCCTAGCTCAGGTTGGACAGTAGTATTCGATGGTGAAGTAACATTCGAAAGCGCAAGCGAAAACAGCCCGATGACAATCATGTTCGACACACCATTCAAGTATGAAAGTGGCAACATCATTGTTAAATACGAGCGCACAACAACAGGCGCTATCGATGGAGAGATAGCTCCCTACTGGCACTTCTACCAGTACGGCTACGACAAACCACGTCGCTTAGCATTCTATCACGGCAATTCTACCAACGTAAACTCCGACATGGTATTTACCGACTGGGAATGTCCACACACTCGATTCGCATACTCTCTTAACCCAGAATCAGTGAAAGGCACAGAGAATGCAGGACTCACTATAGCAATCGATGGCAATAACCTAAGCTTCGGTAAGGCTTGCAACGTTGAAGTATTCAACACTGCTGGTGCAAGAGTGATGAGCGCACAAGGTGTAAACCGCATCAACACCCGCTCACTGGCAAAGGGAATCTACACCGTAAGAGCAACCATCGACGGCAAGGTAATCAATAAGAAAATCGCAGTAAAATGAAAAAAACAATAGTATCGATGCTTGTAGCGCTCACTTTCGCAGTGGGCGCACAGGCACAAGACAAAGTCGTAGTCAACAAACATAATGGCGACTCGCAGTCGTTCGAAATGTCGAATGTAAGAAAAATCACACTCTCGGAAACGGGAATGAACATTATAGGTACTGACGGAACAACAAATGCCACAGTGAACTACATCGACATTAAAACCATTACGTTTGAACTCGTGAACGGTATCGAACAAGTAGTCAACACCGAACAGGGTAAACTGACTCTTCTGAAAGACGGAAACTATATCCGCATCAAAGGATTCAATGGCGAAAACGGCAAAGTAGCAATCTATAAATCCGATGGTACAATGGTAGATACTGCCACCTTCACAGGCGCAGATTACGCTATCGGAATAGAAGACTTGCCTCGCGGATTGTATATACTCAACGTAAACGGACAATCACTCAAATTCACACGCTAATGAAAAGGTTTATTTCATTATTACTTTTTGCACTCATAACCATTGCCGGGATGGCTCAAACCAATCCCAACCGACTAATCGTAGTCGATAAAAATGGCGGGTATGAGGGATATGTAATCAACCGATTAGACAGCATTGTTTTCAGAACAGTCAGTGGCGAAGTGAAAGCCAACATAGATTTTCTCGGTTACGAGAAAAACGCTCAAGGCAACGACGTCGTTAAATGCAACGTTACACGCACTGCAGCCTGCAACGGTTTCAAAATACTTGTGCATCCTAAATCGGTTATTGACCAGTACAAAAACGACGACGCACTTGCACGTTATGTCGATAAAAACGTACAGAACACCTACTATCAAGACTTCGCCAACGCTGAGCTGACAGGATTCGACTTCGAACTACAAGCCAATACGGCTTACTCTATAGTAACCGTTGGAATCGACGAATATGGCATAGCAAGCGACGTATCACGCACCGACTTCACCACTCCGGCTGCAAACGTGGTAGGAAACCCATCTGTCACATGGGAAGTAATTGAAAACACGAAGAATTCGTTCAAACTCGAAGTTGTTCCAAACGCCGACTGCGCTGGTTACTACGTATGCCGTTTTGACAAGGGAACAGCCGAAGAGCAGTTCAACACCTTTGGTGCTTGGTTTGGATTTGCCAACATGGGCGACATGATTAAGTCTTGGAGCCGCCAGAAGTACACAACTCAAGAAGTACACGAATGGACTGATTGCTCCCCTTCTACAGCCTACGAGGTATATATTCTGCCTGTTGATGTAAACGACGAATATGGCTCAATGGTCATTGCAGAAGTGACTACAGCAGGTCAGGGAGGTACTGGCACAGCAGAAGTGACTATTACTATCGGTGATTTTGGATACGAATTAGACGATAATGGAACAAAGATGTATTGGCAAAAGGTAACATACACACCTAACGACCAGACACTTCTCTTCCGCGATATGGTTATCACAAAAGAGGCTTACGACAATGAATTCGGCGACGAAGGCATACTCAACTACCTCAAGGAAGACAAACCATACGCTGGTTGGGACCAATACACCACCGATGAAGCACAATGGAACGCTGAACCAAACACCGACTACATCGCTTTTGCTATCGCAAAGAATGCCAACGAAGAATGGGGACCACTCGCAAGAAAAGAGTTCCACACTCCTGCTGGCACAGGCGTAGCTCCACGATTTAAAAGCAACAACAAACTGACACTTATCCAACGATAAAACGATAATCAACAAAAAAAAATCGCGTCAATCAAAAAAAGACGCGATTTTTTTTGCACATATAATTTTTATCCTTATATTTGCAAACGACAAATAGAAACAAAATTTTTCATAATTTAGTTAGAGTAATCAGGTTTGTAGAATCAATTTTTAAGTGAATTAAAAGAGCCGTCCTCGTGAGAAGATGGCTCTTTTGCATTTTCTTATCCTACAAAAAACTTAACAACAAAATTGGGATGCGTCCGTCAGCGACGCATCCCAATTTGGAATTAAATGACTTTATCAGTGTTTATTTCATCACTTTCACAGTCTTGACTGTACCATCTGCTTGACGTGTCTGCTTAATGAGCAGTCCGCGAGCACTGCTATCAACTCTGCGACCCATTGTGTCGTAGTAGATTGCATTAGCGTCGTCGGCAGAAATCTCATTGATACCAGTCGCATCCTTCTTGATTACGAAATCGCCAAAGATGTGGAAATAGCTGATAGAATTCTTCTTAGTAGAGATTACTATCCAGTCGTTTCCAGTCATTGTTGAAGTCGCCTCGTCGAAATTCATCACAACATCTTGGAGTGCTAAAGTTGAGCTATTCGCTCCAAGGAAATAAGAAGTGTAGTCGTAATTAGTTCCTGAGTATGTGATTGTGAAATCACCAAGCAACTGACCAGTAGCAAATGTCACTTTGTCACCATCGCGAACACCTTTCACCCATGCATCTGGCTGATAATAGTAGCTGATGCCTTGAACATATACGTCATTTCCATCGAAGCCCACTTTAACAGTGTTGCTAACAGGTGAAGACGTATCAATGTCGCCTGTACCTGTCAGGGTGATTTCGTTTCCTTCGAACAAGTAGTCTTCTGTCTGCAGTCCGGCAGGAGGAGTAACAACGGTGTCGGGTTCTGGTTTGTTCTTAAACAGTATGAGTCCCGTATAGTAAGCATAGAGATTTCCTGATTCTGGGTCAGGAGCGATTGTTGGGTCAACACCTGCAACGGTTGTAAGTGTTCCATTTTCTGCATCGTAAGTGAATGCGAAGTCTTTGATGCCAAATGGTGATACCGACTCGCTACCTACCACGTAGAAGATAGACTCTTCACCTGAAGAGTTGGTTTGCTTACCTGTGAATTGTCCGCTTATGAAATCAACAGTCGTACCTGTCATCGTTCCCTTAATCCAAGACTCTGGGTTGTAAACATCGATACCCTGGATATATACATCGTTGCCATCGAATGCTACTTGATACTTGTATTCTGACTTTTCAATATCTTCTGACGTCCATCCTCCACTATAAGTCCAGAAATCACCACGTCCGAACCACTCTTCAGGAGTAACTCCTACAGGAAGTTCAACGAGCTTATATGGATTTTCTTCTATAACATAAGAGAATGTAAGTTCTGGCATCTCTAAATTGTTCGCCAAAATAGCTCCTGCTGGTATTGTCAGGGTGTAGTTACCTGCATCTGTAATCTTAGTGTCCAGAGTAATGATAACAGTTTTATTATCATCTGACATTGATAAAGCACCTTGCGTTACTGGTTCTGTTTCACCTTCTTTCAGTACAGTTACCAGTCCTGCATCTTGCTTGCAATCTGCTGTGAAGTCGCCGAAGGTCAGTTGAAGTTCGTTGAGTTCTTCTACTACACCCTCTTCTGGAGTGATTGTCATCACGTCGATTGGTTGAGTAAGGTCGTAGAATACTTCAATCGAATTAATTCTGAGCTGCAGATTGCTTGCGTTGGATACATTTATGAAGTCAATCTTGTTGGCTTTGCCTTCCCAAACCCATCTATTATCTACATCTTCTTGTGTTATTCCTTCAGGAGTTGATTCTACTACACCACCATAGTTAGGCGTATAGTTAATCTTTACCTTAATAATCTTCTCGCCTTCGATAGTGAACGTGTTGTTCTTATAAACTCGAGCATTTTGGCCACTATCGTAGTATTTTGGATTATTATTTCCTTCGCCCTTTGCAAAAGTCAAGGTATATCCTTCGTCAATGGTATATGAAGTAAGGTCAGCTGCATTGTCAAGTCCTTGTTCACTTGCTACCCAACCTGCATAACCAGTCAGATAATCCTTGATGTCTAACCAAATTATTTCAGACTCGTTAGTTTCGTTTCCACCAGTGTAAATTGACTGTACACCGATACGGTTATAGGCTTCGAAATCGTGCTTGAATATTATGACATTGTTGCCTGCATTGTTCTTACCGATAGTAGCGTAGTCAGTGAAGTCGTACGGAATGACTGTCATTGGCTCTGTCAGTGCTGTATAATACTCTGGGAGGAATTCTACAACCTCTACCTCATGTTCAATATCGCTATATACTTTGTATGCCAATTCGCCAGTGATAAGTTCTTCGCCCTGAGTACCTGTAGTAGGTACGTTGAATACGAGTACTCCTTCGCTGAACGACGATATCGTTGGGTCAGCTGGTACAGCTGCTGGATTAGGCTTCACCTCGTATCGTGGTATATAAGCTCGCAAGAAGTAAGAGAATGCTGTCTTACTAATGGTTATTGCGAAGTTACCTGTAGATTCAAGCCATTTCTCATCAGCATTGTAAGTAAACTCAATCTTGTCGGCGAACACACCAACTCCTTCTTCATCTACAGTAAACGGCATATAGTAAATGTTTTCGTAACTACCATACGAACCTAGGTATTGCTTGTTGGCAAACGTGATAGTTTCGCCATTTAGTTCTCCCTTAATCCATACGTCAGGCAGAGCATTCCATACTCCTTTCATATATACATCGTTGCCATCGAAACCAATCGCGACGTCGTATTCCATATCGCGTTCGGTTCCATCGTATGTCGATTTATAAAGGAATTTGTAGTATTCTATTTCCAAGTTTTCTGGAACTGTTACCAGCTCGTCAACCTCCTGAGAGAAAGACGCTCCTGCTGAAGCATATTTGAAGTAAGACATAGAATTCTTCTTACCATTGAATATCATCATCTTATCAGAGATATAGTTTGCCTTTCCATCGTAGTTGAAGATAATGTCGTGACCATACGACGAACTTGCATATCCACCAACGTAAACAGGGCTTGAGCCGTTGAGTCCTAAGAATTGTCCGTTAGCAATGACGATGTTACCATTTTCATCCTTTGTTCCTTTCAGCCATGCAGTAGGATTGATATCGGTTATTCCTTGCATATATACATCGTTGCCATCGAATACTATCTTTGCCTCTTCGTTTACATAACTTGTCCATTGCTGCTTATAATAAACGCTTGCAGTGAACTTCCAAGTTTCTGGTTCTATGCCTGCTGGAGGCTCAGTAAGAGTCTCTTTCGGATATATATATATGTAATATGTGTAATAGTGTCTATTGCTCCATACACCAGTTGGTGTTTTTGACACTGCTACATATCCATTGCCTGAATACTTGTTTTCAGCCTCGTCGTAGGTCATAGTGAATGTCTCCAAGTCGGCTGCTGAGCTGCTCATACCACCAACATAGTATGGCTTCACGTTATTTGGATCGCTATCGTCGGTGCCGAGATATTGTCCAGACTGGAAAGTGACTGTTACAGTTCCATCAGTAGTACTCTTGGTACCTTTCATCCATGCGCTTGGTAATTCCGAGACGAAACCTTGTATATACACATCGTCACCAGATACACCCACATTAACAGTATAGAACTGTATTGGATAACCAGGCTTATTCATTGACAGCGACATTTCTGTTGTTGTCATTCCTTCTGGAGGAGTAACAGCTACAGGGTCGCCCTCAGCCTTACGCATCTTCGATTGTTGGGCTGGGGCAGCAACAATCGTTTCATCGATAGGCATAAGCATCTCTTGAGGAGCTGCTTGCGCCTCGTTCAACTGCTTGAAGTCGTTCTTAACGACCTGCGACTGACTGCTTTCTACCGACTGTCCAAAGGCAGTGAGAGAACAAATCATCGCAACAAGCATAAATGCAAATCGTTGAATTGTCTTCATAATTGTGAGATTTTAAAAGTTAGTATTGTTAAAAAATAAGTATTACCTATCACAAAATTATATATAAAAAATAAAAAGAACAAATAATTGTAAATAATTCTTTCAAAAAAATCATTTTTTGTTACAAAAACGCGACAAAATGTTGCAATTTAACACTCTACACTCGTGGAAGTGAATATTTTTCTGTGATAATCGTCAATAATATAATTAAATAATGTATATTTGCAGTCAGATACTTGACTTTACAAGGAAATCAACTCTTAAATAAACTATCAAACGAGTAATTATGACGCGTCGACTGCTGACATTCAACATAGTTTTTTCGCTCGTTATGTTATTTTCTCCAACAGCGACGAAAGCTCAAAATGATCATTATTTTGAAGTATCAAAACATCTTCAGATATTCAACGACCTTTATAAACACCTCAATCTGCTATATGTGGATAGTATCACTCCGAGCGAGAACATCTCCACAGCCATCAATGCCATGCTTGCACGGCTCGACCCTTACACAGAATACTACTCCGACGATAAAGCGAGCGAGCTCAAAGAGATGCTCACAGGCAAATTTGCTGGCATAGGTTCAGTCATCAGATACAATCAACAACTGAAAAATGTGGTCATCGAAGAACCTTCAGAAGGTATGCCAGCAGCTGAGGCTGGACTGCGTAAGGGAGACATAATCGTATCAATCAACGACTCGTCAA
The DNA here is from genome assembly GCA_946627325.1 of uncultured Prevotella sp. GTDB lineage: Bacteria > Bacteroidota > Bacteroidia > Bacteroidales > Bacteroidaceae > Prevotella. The sequence continues at coordinate 138,459 of CAMOVK010000001.1, forward strand.
TGGCAGGTAAGACGGTACAGTACGTTACTAAACGACTGAGAGGTGAAGCTGGCACGACTGTAAAAATCACGCTTAAGCGTCCTTCTACAGGCAAGACCTTTGGTGTGAGCATTGTTCGACGACTGATAGAGGAGCAAGCCGTGCCCTACTATGGCATGGTAAGCGAGGATGTGGGATATGTGCGATTTACTGCATTCATTGAAGATTGCTCTAAAAACGTTCGCCGCGCCATTATCGACTTGAAAGAACAAGGCTGCAAGAAGCTCATCCTCGACCTTCGTGGCAATGGAGGCGGGTCAGAGATAGAAGCAGTAAAGACTGTTAATATCTTTATCAATAAAGACGAACTCATAGTGAGCAATCGTGGCAAACTGGAACAAGTAAATCGCGACTATCGTACCACCGTTGAACCACTCGACACCGAAATGCCAGTAATAGTACTTGTCGATGATGGCACAGCAAGTGCTGCAGAGATTGTTAGTGGTGCATTGCAAGACCTCGACCGCGCCGTCATTATGGGAAGTCGCACCTTCGGCAAAGGCTTGGTACAAATTCCCGTTGACCTTGCATACGGTGCCCAAATGAAAATCACTACAAGCAAGTATTTCATACCCTCAGGCAGATGCATTCAGGCGATTGATTACAGAAGAGCCAAGGGCGGATATACAGAACATATACCCGACTCGCTGACTAAAGTGTTCCACACCCGCGCTGGCAGAGAGGTGCGAGATGGCGGAGGAATAAAGCCTGATATAGAGATTGCACCCGACTCAATGGCAAACATAACTGCATATCTCACCTTTAGCGACACCACTGAAGTCATGCGCAACTATGTACTCGACTACATTACAAACCATCCCTCTATATGCCCACCTGCAGAATTTCAACTCTCAGACTCCGACTTCGAAGAGTTCAAACGCAGAGTGCTGGCAAGCGGATTTACTTACGACCGACAGAGCGAGAAATACATAGTAGAACTTGAAAAACTAATCCGCTTTGAAGGATACTACGACGATGCACGCGAAGAGATTGAAGCCTTGAAACAAAAACTACAACACAACGTAGAGAAAGACCTCGACTACAACCGCCAACAGATATGCCGCATGATAGAAAGCGACATAGTAGCTGCATACTATTACAATCGCGGGCAAATAGAACAGTCGATTCGTTTCGACAAGCAAATAACAAAAGCGAAAGAATTGTTCGACAACATAGAAGACTATTATAATATACTTAAATGAAAAATCAGTACATTTATGGGGTTATAGCGATAGTTGCCGCGGCTATCGTCGTTGCCTATTTCTCAATTGGCAACCCCTATAACAACGCGCCAATGAAGGCTGAAGCCGATTCGCTCACACGGGCATCGATGATGGCACTCAACGTTGACAGCTTTGCCAAAGCGTACCATTGTTTGAGCGAAGCACAAACAATCTACAATGCCATCGACGACAAAGCTGGGCAAATGACGGTCAAGGCAAATATGGCAATCGTCTATTACGGATTAGAACTATACGAAGATGCTAAACGAGAAATAGACATAGTAGAAAAAAACGTAAACCTTATCGACACCACACGACAAGTAATCTTCTATCGCATAAAGGCTATCGTAGAAACGATAGTAGAAAAAAACTACAATAAAGCCATCGAAAGTATGCAGAAAGCCATAGCCATCGACAGGGCTATGGACAGCAAAATCAGCGCTATGCAAGACATGGCAAACCTCGCAGAGATATACATCTACAACCAACAAAACGACAAGGCTAAGCAAACAATAGGCGAGATTGAAAAAATGGACACTATCGCACCCGACGACTACTCGTCGCAATTCTATTTCTGCAAGGGGAAACTCTACTTCACTGAACAAGATTACGACCAAGCATATCAAGTACTACAACGCTGTCTCGACTACAGTACGCGTTTCAATCAACCACACCTGCGATTGCAAGCACTCGACATCCTCTGCAGCATCGATAGCCTGCGCGACGACAAAGCAAACTACATCAACAACATCAAGAGTCGTATAAGTCTGAACGATAGCCTGAGCGGAAGCCGAATTACTCACCAAATAGCACGACTGCAAGAGCAACAACGCATAGAGATAGAGCATAAAAACATCGACAAGCAGCGCACACTACTCACGGTATATATATTTGCAGGATTTATCATAGCAGCAATGCTCGCACTGATTTTCTTCATGCTTTACAGGCAAACGAAGGCACGAAACAGAGTAGTGAAGCTTGAAGCAGAGAAATTGGACTCTGAGATTATACTCGAACGAATGCAGAACGAACTGCTGCGACTCAAAGTAAATCAAAACGACGAAGAACTAAAAGAAGCTCGCAAGGAAAATCTTGCCATGTCGCTACAATTAGCATCTCTAAAGGACGATGATGCTTCAGGCGAACTGCAAACATTCGACGATACTTTCAGAAAACTAAACGAGAGTTTCGGTAACCAGTTGCGTGAGCGCTATCCGAACCTCACCAACAATGAGCAACGATTCCTCTGCTTGATTAAGTTAGGCATGACCTCTTCCGAAATGATGTCGGTGCTGAATGTTTCGCAGAGCGGCATATACAAAATGCGTTATCGGTTGAAAAAGAAACTCAACCTGCGTGGCGATGAAACGATTGAAAAATTACTCGCTACAATAGACTAATGAGTAAATAAAGACAAAACGCTAACTATCCCTTTATTCCTTTTTCTTGCATCGTCCGCATCCAGTGCCATCAAAACAGTGGGTGCATAGTCGGTGCTTGGGTAAACCTATCGACTTCACAAGCGCTTCAAGCGGGTTGAAAGAAAGCGACGTCAGACCCAATCGGCGACCAATCTCCTCCACCATGCGCTTATATTCTGGCGAATCAGTAACGGTGTATCGAGCAAAGTCGGTAAACTCCTCGCCTTCAAAGTCACGTATAATGCGACGACTAATAAGTTCAAGGTCGGTTCTTGATGCCGAGAAACCAATAAATGGACAGCCATAAACCAGCGGAGGACACGATATTCGAGCATGAACCTCACGCGCTCCACAATCGAAGAATGTGCGCACATTGTCGCGCAACTGCGTACCTCTAACTATCGAATCATCGCAGAAAACCACACGGTTATCTTTTAGAAGGGTTTCGTTTGGTATGAGTTTCATTTTAGCCACCAACTCGCGCCTCACCTGTTTACCTGGAGTGAAACTGCGCGGCCATGTGGGAGTATATTTCAACACAGCCGACTGATAAGGTATCTTGTGACCTTTAGCATATCCAAGCGCCATACCTACTCCAGAGTCAGGTATGCCGCAAACTATGTCTGCTTCAGTTTTATCAGCCTCGCCAAGCATTCGTCCACACTCCTCGCGAACTTTTTCCGTATTGACTCCTTCATAGTTGCTTGCTGGGAAGCCATAATAAACCCACAGAAAAGAGCATATCTGCATATCTTTCTGAGGTTCTTGAAGCACTTCGATGCCATGAGGGCGAAGGCGTACAATCTCGCCAGCACCTACATCGCGCACCACCTTAAAGTCGAGATTAGGGAAACTCGTTGATTCGCTCGTTGCAGCAAACGCACCATCTTTCTGACCTATCACAATCGGTGTACGCCCCATATAATCACGAGCAGCAATGATGCCATCTTCGGTAAGAACAAGCATAGAGCACGAACCCTCCACCTTTTCATACACGAGGTTTATTCCTTCAACGAACGATTTACCCATATTGATAAGCAGTGCTACGAGCTCTGTCTGATTGATATTGTTGGCAGACATCTCGCTGAAATGCATTTTTTCAGCAAGGAGTTCGGCTGCTATATCGCGGATATTATTAATTTTTGCCACTGTCACTACAGCATACCTGCCCAGATGGGAATTTACTATGATTGGTTGGGGGTCGGTGTCACTTATTACTCCGAGCCCTTGGCAGCCTACGAACTTATCGAGTTCGTCTTCAAACTTTGAGCGGAAATAGTCGCGCTCGAGGCTGTGAATCTTTCTCGAGAAGCCCTTTTCGGGGTCGAATGTTACCATACCTGCACGCTTTGTGCCGAGATGTGAATTGTAGTCAGTTCCGTAAAACAAATCGTTTACGCAGCTCTTAACAGAGATAGTGCCAAAAAAACCACCCATAGCAAAATCAGTGTGTGTGTTAAAAATTCCTCGCAAAGGTAAAATTAAAATAGACAAACTGCAAAATATACTTCTATTTTTCGACTATATCTATTCCTAGATAGCCACTACAATATTATTGCATGAAAACAAAAAAAACATTACTTTTGCGGCGCAAAAAAGCCTGATTGGAGAAAATCAACCGACAAGATTCGCTTGTTGTTGACATCCTATTCACTATAAACAGCAGAAACTTACCTAAAGAACGCCACAAGAGATTATGCCAACGTCAGGAAACATCCAGTTCACTGTCAATTCCGGCTATAAAAGTCCATTCCTATTCGCCGACACCACGTTGTTCGAGACTATTAGCATCGACCGATATGGAGTGGCTGCCGACCCCGTTCCTTACTCTCGAGGCAAAGACAACGCCATTACATCGTTGCTGATAATATGTCTTATAATAGCCGCAGTAGCCGTAGGCAAATCGAAACATTTCATTATAAGAAATACTAAAAAATTCTTTTCTGCAAACGATGGCAGACAAAGAAAACTCATGGCAAACGAAACAGCAAGCGAGGTGAATTTCCAATTAATTCTGGCAACTATCACTTGTGCACTGCTTGCAATCGTTTTCTACTTCTTCTCATCGGAGGATGTAGCTGATATAGTTGGTCAGCCTGTGCAATACTGGTCGCTAACGCTTTACTTTGCTGCATTTCTGATATATATGATAATACGTTTTGGACTTTACAACTGCATTGGTTGGGTATTCTTCTCTCCCAGCCAAAATCAGCAATGGAACATGTCGCTATTGCTCATCACAGCCCTCGAAGCCGTGGCACTACTACCTATTGTGATGCTCATAACATATTTTAATATGGATATTCAGACTGCTATAAATTATGTAATAATTGCCTACATAATCTTCTCTACAATTACTTTCTTCAAGGCTTATCTCATCTTTTTCCGCAGAAAAGGTGGTTTTTTCCAAATGATTTTATACTTTTGTGCGCTCGAAATTGTACCCTTCGTAATGTTAATAGGAGGGCTATTCGAACTGAATAACATACTGAAGATAAGTAATTAAACTGCTCAAATGATTAAGAAAATTCTTGTTTCACAGCCGCAGCCATCAAGCGAGAAATCGCCATACTACGACATAGCCAAAGACTTTGGAGTAGAAATAGTTTTCCGACCTTTCATCAAGGTTGAAGGGCTGACTGCCAAAGAGTTCAGACAGCAGAAAGTGAACATCCTCGAACACTCGGCAGTAATCTTTACATCACGCCATGCCATTGACAATTACTTCACGATAGCAAAAGAAATGCGCATTGCTATACCACAAACAATGAAGTATTTCTGCGTGACTGAACAAATAGCACTATACATCCAAAAATACGTACAGTACAGAAAACGAAAGATATTCTATGGCACTTCAGGCAAAATGCCCGACCTTGTACAGCTCATGCTAAAGCATAAAGAAGAGAATTTCCTGCTGCCCATGAGCGACGTTCACAACAATGAAGTGCCTGATATGCTTACGAGTAAAGGACTGAAGCACACCGAATGCATCATGTATCGCACCGTAAGCAACGATTTCACACAAGAAGAAATAGATAGTTTCGACTACGATATGATGATATTCTTCAGCCCTGCAGGTATCCATTCGCTGTCGAAAAACTTCCCCAACTTCAAACAAGGGAAGATAAAAATCGCAGCCTTCGGACCGACAACGGCAAAAGAAGTGAAAGACCATAAACTCAAATTGGCTATTGAAGCACCCTCCAAAGAGCATCTCTCTATGACAAGCGCATTGAGAGAATACCTCGAAAAGCATAAGAAATGACATCGTACTCACTGCCAAAGAGCCAACGACTGACAAGCAGACGACTTATCGACGAACTTTTTTCTGTAGGCAGTCGTTCGCTGACGATATTCCCTCTGAGAGCAGTATATCGGTTAACCGATGCCAGCGACGTCGAGAACGCGGCAGTGAAAGTAATGTTCAGCGTACCAAAACGACTACTCAAAAGAGCAGTGATGCGCAACAGAGTAAAGCGACAAATGCGAGAAGCCTATCGCCACAACAAGGCATCTGTCATGGAAACAGCCTCAACACTAAAAGGCAAAAACATTACTCTCGCACTTATATGGATGGACAGCCAACTGCACGACAGCAACGAGATAAACGAAAAAGTCAGTAAATTGTTATGCAAGATAGAAGAAAAAATATCTTTCAGCGCGCAATAACCAGTCTGATTTTACTGCCAATCTATTTCTATCAACGCTGTATTTCACCACTGACACCACCATCATGCCGTTTCACTCCAACATGTTCGCAATATGCTGTTGAAGCCATTAAAAAACACGGAGTAATAAAAGGTGCTTGGCTTGCAATACGTCGATTGCTCAAATGTCATCCTTGGGGTGGTTCAGGCTACGACCCAGTGCCGTGAGACTTAACGAAAACAAAGAATGATTAAAACTATTAATAAAATGAGAAAGAATTTTGTTGAAGAACTGAAATGGCGCGGTATGCTCGCACAGATAATGCCAGGAACAGAAGAACTGCTCGAAAAAGAAATGGTGACAGCCTACCTCGGCACCGACCCTACGGCAGACTCTCTCCACATAGGGCATCTTTGCGGAATAATGATGCTTCGCCATTTGCAACGCTGCGGACATAAACCGATAATCCTCGTAGGCGGTGCAACAGGAATGATTGGCGACCCTTCAGGAAAGAGTCAGGAGCGAAACCTGCTCGATGCAGAAACACTCTACCACAACCAAGAAGCCATAAAGAAACAAGTTGCTAAATTTCTCGACTTCAACGCAAATGAGCCCAACAAGGCAGAAATGGTCAACAATTACGACTGGATGAAGGATTTCACATTTCTCGAGTTTGCGCGTAAAGTGGGTAAACACATCACTGTGAACTACATGATGGCAAAAGAGAGTGTGCAACAGCGACTGAATGGTACATCACACGACGGACTATCATTTACAGAATTCACCTATCAGTTGCTGCAGGGTTACGACTTCCTACACCTTTATCAAGAAAAAGGATGCAAACTTCAGCTCGGAGGCAACGACCAATGGGGCAACATGACCACTGGTACCGAACTTATTCGCCGCACTTTAGGTTCGGAAGCAGAAGCTTTCGCACTTACTTGCCCATTGATAACAAAAGCCGATGGAAAGAAATTCGGCAAGACTGAAAGCGGCAATATTTGGCTCGACCGCAATCGGACAACACCTTACAAGTTCTATCAGTTCTGGCTCAACGTCAGCGATGATGATGCCGAACGATACATTAAAATTTTCACTTCGCTCGATAAGGAAACCATAGATGCTCTTGTCGCTGAGCACAAAGCAGACCCTGGACGCAGAACGCTCCAGAAGCGACTTGCCGAAGAGGTAACACTAATGGTTCACTCACGCGAAGACCTTGATATGGCAATAGAGGCATCAGGCATACTGTTTGGTAAAGCAACGAAAGACGCTTTATCTAAACTCGACGAACAAACTTTTCTCGACATTTTCGATGGTGTGCCATGCTACAACATCCGACGCGAAGACCTCAATCGCCCATTTGTTGACATTGTAGTTGGCGAAGGACTTGATGTTTTCCCCAGTCGCGGCGAGTGTCGGAAAATGGTTCAGGGTGGCGGAGTATCGCTCAACAAAGAGAAGATTTCGGCTTTCGACCGATTAGTTACCGCTGACGACCTGATAGGAAACAAGTATTTGCTCATTGGTCGCGGAAAGAAGAATTATTTCCTCTTCACCATCAAATAACGATTTCTCCCAACAGCGTTGCCGACGTACTTCCAGTAATACGCACACGCACTGTTTCACCTATATGGTGGTTTTCCTTGTCGAAGACCACCATTTTATTTTGCTCCGTTCTGCCACATAATTGCTGGCGCGAACGCTTTGAGAAGCCTTCTATCAGCACGTCGAACTCCTTACCCTCGTCTTGTTGGTTTCGCTGCGCCGACAAACTGGTTTGCAGTTCTATCATCTCCGACAGGCGGCGAAGTTTGGTTTGCTCATCAACATCATCGGGCAAGTGTTTTGAAGCATAAGTTCCTGGACGCTCTGAATACTTAAACATGAAGGCAGAGTCGTAGCCCACTTCTTTCATGAGGTCGAGCGACATTGCGTGGTCTTCCTCTGTTTCGCTATGATAGCCAACGAACATATCGGTCGATATAGCACAGTCGGGCACTATACGTCGTATGGCTTCAATTCGGTTCATATACCACTGACGAGTGTATTTGCGATTCATTAGTTTGAGTATTCGGTCGGAACCACTCTGTACTGGCAGGTGTATGTGTTTGCAGACATTAGGCATTTCGGCTATGACGCGCAGTGTTTCGTCGCTCATATCTTTGGGATGCGATGTGGTGAAGCGCACTCTCATCGTGCCTGCTGCCACGGAGACGAGGCGCAAAAGCGTAGGGAAATCAATCGTTTCGTTGTTTTTGCTCTCATCGACAAAATGGTATGAGTTAACATTTTGTCCGAGCAGAGTAACCTCCTTAAAGCCTCTCTGTCTCAGGTCGTTCACCTCTCGCAGAATACTTTCTACATCGCGTGAGCGTTCCCTGCCACGAGTATAAGGTACTATACAATAGTGGCAGAAGTTATTACAACCTCTCATGATGCTCACAAAGCCACCTATTCGCTGTCCATGCAGTCGCTGCGGCACTATCGAGCGATAGGTTTCAGTGGTGGACAGTTCGATATTGATAGCCTTATGTCCGCTTTCGGCTTGGGCAATGAGGTCAGGCAATGAAAGGTAGGCATCAGGACCAGCCACGAGGTCGGCATGGTGGTTGTCTATGAGGTCTTGTTTCACTCGCTCAGCCATACATCCGAGCACACCAATTATCAAGTTATGTTGTCGGCGTATGTTGTTGAGTTCTTCCAGCCGTCGATAGATTTTCTGCTCAGCATTGTCGCGTACGGAGCACGTGTTAAGAAACACTGCATCGGCTTCGTTGAGTTGCTCTGTTGGTTCGTATCCTGCCATTTGCATGACCGACGCTACAACTTCTGAGTCTGCCACGTTCATTTGGCAACCATAGGTCTCTATATATAGTTTTTTCATAATTGTTGTCTTTTGTATTCTCTGTAGGGTTGGTTGAGGTTTAGATAGTAGAAGTTGTGACTTCTGCGGTGTTGCTCATCTGGTATGGTCATATAATCACCATATTGAAGTTTCAAATACTCGTCGGGCATCTCTACTCCCATGAGCATCTCACCTTCGAACTCGATTGGTGTCGGAGTACCATAAATCTTCTTCGGCATTACTCCGTGCATTCCGCCGAGAAGTATGCAGGTAGTAGAGAGCCTTTCATAGTCGTAGCGTAGCATCAATCGACGAAGTCTCTTCGATACGCCCTCAATAGATATTAGTTTCTGCGCTGTTTTCACTGCGAGAGCATTAAACCCTCTGCCATGTTTGTAGGGGTCACGCTTAGCTATGTATAGAAGTTTGTCGTAGATTTTATATCGCATACAATGCAGCCGCTGCTTGATAGGATTGTCAGATATTCCGTCGATGGGGAAAATATCGATATAAACGCCCCCCATATAGTCGAAGTGCTTGCGCTCTATAAGTGTAGTGTTTTTATCCTGCACTTTTCCAAATCCTCCCACATAGTTTTTGTCTGTTTCGTGGCAAACGAACTCGAGATGTTCGGGTAGCCATTCGTGTGCATGCTGTCGGAAGAGTTCGTATTGTGGTCGTGGCAGAGCCACATCGATGTCGTCGTCCCATGGTATAAATCCTTTGTGACGGACAGCCCCAAGCAGTGTTCCGAACACGAGATAGTATTGTAGATTGTGTTCACGACACATCTTGTCGAAAGCCAGCAATATGCTATTAATATACAATTGCAACTCCCTCATATTATACGATTGTGCGTTATTCTGCATTGTAGATTTGTATTATACTATTGTAAAACTTTGAGTAATTCAGTTTGTCGGCAAAAATTATTTTTCCTCGTTTGCCCATCTTTTCTATCAACTCCTTATTCTCGGTCAGTCGGTCTATCGCGTTGGTTAGGGCAATAATGTCTTCTGGTGGCACCAAAAGGGCTGTTTCGCCATCAGTCAGATATTCTGCTTGTCCACCATTATTTGATGTGATAATGGGCTTACCCATGCAAATATATTCAAGACACGAAAGTGAAAAGGATTCTGCAACTATTGAGGGAACAACCCCGAAATCGCATTGAGCAATAATTCCATATACATTTTCGACAAAGCCTGTCATGAAAACTCTGTTTGTAAGATTATTGTCGTTTATTAATTGTTTTAACTTCGACACATAATCATCACTTCCTGAGCCTACTAAAAACAAAAATAAATTGTCATGTTTTGCCGATTTCATCGCTTCAATCAGAAGATGAACACCTTTTTCCTTCGCCAATCTACCATGATACATCGCTATGACTGAGTCGTCGGTAAGGGCATATTGCTTTCGCAAATCAATATCAGAATAAGAGTGATTGCAACCTTCTATACTATTATGCACAACCTTCAATTTCTCCATTGCTATTTTTGGCTTCGACGAAAGAAAATTGGTACGTGCCAATTCCGACACGAAGACGATGGCATCCACCTGCTTATAGAGCCACTGATAGACGGCACTTGTTTTCGCTTTTTTAATCAGATGACGAGTAATTACCACCCTAACATTCTTCTCGTGAGAAATAATACGAGCAAAAACAGCAGTAAAAGCATCTTTGAAATTATGCACATGGACAACTATGTTACCTCCCTTGAGCATTTTGCTCAAACGATATGCCGATACGATATCAATAAAACCTCGCAATGGGGCTAATTCAACTCGGGCTACATTACTCATCTTTTGGACTATTTTATCTATCCGCCGACAAACAGCAATCGTTCGGTGGCCGTCAGCTTGCAGATATTTACAAAGGTCGTAAACATACTGCTCGCCACCACCCCAAACCTTATTTGAAACAAGATGAATTACTGTTTTCCGACTTTCAGCCATGTAGCGTTGCGCTATCCCCTTAAGATAGTCCTTGTGATATTAACATAGTTCCGCCGACAAAGTTAAAAAATAATTAAAAGAATTCTTCAATAATCGATTAAAACATTAAAACTATTATCTTTGCGGGCGAAAAGTTTCTAAACAACAGGTAGTCTATGTCGAGATTATTCATTGTCATTCTTGCCTTCGCTTTTGCTCTTTGCCTTCAGGCGCAAACAGAGACCGACCCTACATACGTGCCTACGGTAAAGGTTGGCAAGGTGTTGCACAACGGCGACAGCATACAGTTTATGCAGATGAACAAGGTTTATGTGTTTCATGAACCAGTTTTCAAGAATGAGCGCCAGCGTCAGCAGTACAACCGATTGGTTGCCAACGTTAAGAAGGTGTTGCCAATAGCGAAGGAGGCAAATCATATCATTATCGAGACTTACGAATATCTCTCTACCCTACCTTCAAAGAAAGCCCGCGAAGAACACATGAAACTTGTAGAAAAGAGCGTTGCGCAGCAATACAAACCACGCATGAAAAAGTTGACGTATTCACAAGGTAAGTTGCTGATAAAACTTGTTTATCGCGAGTGTAATTCCTCTACTTATAACCTCATTCAGGCTTTTCTTGGTCCTGTTCGCGCTGGTTTCTGGCAGGCTTTTGCGTGGGCTTTTGGTGCTTCTCTCAAGAAAGAATACGACCCTGAGGGTGTTGACAAAATGACTGAGCGCGTTGTATTGATGGTCGAGTCGGGACAATTGTAGATTTTTCTACCTGTATTTCAAAGGTAAAGCACACTCTCGGGACCTTGGCATAAGAGCAAATCAAGAATTGACAGATTTGGCTGAAAACCGTGTCGTTGCTCGAAAACTTGATAGTAACGACGAAAAACATGAGGTGTTTCTATTGGTGTTATTTCGTCGGAAAATGCCGATTTCATCGTTATTTTTGGTTCAATATCAAGCAATCGGCAACACGTTTCGACTATTTCCATATCGAAATCGAAAAGATAGCGCCATGTTTTTTCAAAGAATGGGCGCAGCTCGTCGGCATAATACATAAAGAATGGCGACTCTCCGTATGCCGACTGTATAGCGTACCAGTGCTGGTGTTGCCATCTGCCATGAGTGCTTATGAGCGTATCACGAATGTTTTTATCGCCCGAACCATGTACGATAGGCACGGTTAGGTTTTGACGTCCGCCAGCAGTAGCTATCTCACAACGATTGCGAAAAGTCTGCTTCTGAAACCGCTCCTCATCGTCGATTAACAGCAAATCGGCTCTATAGAGCGACTGATACCACTCTACGGAGCCGAAGTATGATATAGGAAGAGTTGCTATTTCCACAACTATCTTATATTATCCACCATTCTGAACAGTCGGTTCCATCGTATCTTTGAACCGTAGCTGTCGGGATTTATCGAGAGCCAGATGAATATGGGCTTTCCTACTATATGGTCTTCTGGCACAAATCCCCAATATCGCGAGTCGGCAGAATTGTGTCGGTTGTCGCCCATCATCCAGTAATAGTCCATTTTGAAAGTGTAGGAAGTCGATGGTTTGCCGTTAATGATGATTTTTCCATTCTTCACTTCGAGCGTGTTTTTCTCATAAACTCTTATCGGTCGGTCGTAAACGGCAATGTTGTCCATCGTCAGATTGATAGTCATACCCTTCTTTGGTATTATCACTGGTCCGTAGTTGTCGCGTGTCCATTTATGCTTTCCGCTGACAGGATAGCACTTGAACACATCGTTCTGATCATCATCTGTTATGGGGCGTATCTGCTCTACGATGTCTTTTCTTCCTTTGAGTGTCTCGTAAGCATTGTGTGTCAGTGGTAGATAGCCGTTCTGATTGAGGCTAATCAGGTCTTCAGTTGATATGCCGAGACTGATTAACAAGTCGTCGGGAATGGTCTGACGTAGTTTTACGAGATATGAGTATTGCACGTTGTCGGGTTCTTTATTCAGTTTGTCGTTGATATACACTTGTTTATTGCGTATTTCCAACTTCTGTCCTGGCAGTCCGACACATCGTTTGACGTAGTTCTCGCGACGATCTGTTGGGCGATATTTTATTCGCCCGAACTCTTGCTTATTATCTTTGATAAAATTGCTTCCCCTTGCTATGAGCATATTGTTGTAGGCGAAGGCTTGTTCGGCGGTCATTGCCTCAGTGTCTTTGAGGTCATCGCCCATCTGTTGCTTTCCAAACGAATAGCAGTATTGATAATAATCTTGTGGCTGATACTGGTCAGCCATCATCACGCTGTCGCCAGCGGGGTAGTTGAACACTACTATGTCGTTTTGCTCTACTTGTCCGAAACCCTTTACTCTTCGGTAGTCCCAATGAGGCCACGAGATGTAGGATTGCGACTTAAACACTGGCAGTGTGTGCTGTGTCAGTGGCATGGTCAGTGGTGTCTCGGGTATGCGAGGGCCGTAACTCATCTTCGACACGAACAGGTAATCGCCTGTAAGTAGCGATTTCTCGAGCGACGATGATGGTATAACATAGTTCTGAAAGAAGAACTGATTGATGAAATAAACTGCCACTAATGCAAAAACTATTGCATCTACCCAACTCATAACCATTCGAGTGGGGCGTTCGGCATCTTTCCACCACTGCCACTTTATCTTCTTTGTAATGTAGGCGTCGTAGATGAATGGCACTACTAATAGTCCCAGCCAACTTTTCAACCAATAGAGGAATGCGAGCCAGAGCAGCAACACCACAATGAATTTCGTCCATTGCCACCCTTTATTAATCGTTTGTTTTTCGTTTTTCATTTATGTCGTTTGCTAAAAATTAAACAAGTCGTCGATGGTCAAAAGTCCTTCATGTTCGTGCGTGTATTCTGCAGCGAGCACTGCTCCGAGTGCCAGTCCTTCGCGCGAATGTGCTTCATGAGTGATGCGTATGCTGTCGGCTGGCGAGTCGTAAATAACAGTATGAACACCAGGCACCTCACCTTCTCGAAAACTCTCTATCTTTGGCAGTATGCCATTAGTGCGTTCGACCTCGTCGGTTATGGCTTTAGCCAGTGTCAGCGCTGTGCCACTGGGTTTATCGAGTTTATGAATGTGATGAGTCTCTTCGAGGCGTATTGAATAGTCGGGGTAATTGTTCATTATATGAGCCAGATAGCGATTGACTGCAGCAAAGATAGCCACTCCTACAGAGAAGTTGCTTGCCCAGAAAAGCGTTTTACCTTCTTCGTTGCATAGTCGCTGTATCTCGTCATTATGGGCATCGAACCACCCCGTTGTGCCGCTCACAACTTTCACTCCCTCATTCATTGTATCGGTCACGTTTTGGAGTGCTGCTGTTGGCTGAGTGAACTCAATTGCCACGTCGGCAGAGCGAAATGCGTCGCTGTGGATATCGTCGCGATTATCAACGTCAATGATGCTAACAATCTCGTGTCCTCGCTTTCGGGCAATCTGTTCAATCATTTTTCCCATCTTGCCATAGCCTATGAGTGCTATTTTCATTGTTTCGTTTCTTTATTGTTACAGGCTGCGAAGGTAGATAAAATCCGTCATATAGCCAAAAAAATCTGGTATGTTTGGCTTTTTGAGGATTGAGATGTAAGGATAGAGTTTATTTTGATTTAGTTTTTCATGGTTATATTTGAAATGCATCCGAGTAGTCAGACGCTTGTCAAAGTTTCTTATACGTAGATGGTGTCATTCCGTAAACGGCTTTGAATGCTCTGATGAACGATGTTGCATTGGTGTAGCCCACAGCCTCGTACACTGCCTGCATGGTATAAGCGGCAGCCATATCCTCATCGCGCAACAGGTGGGATGCTTCTCTGCAACGATATTCATTGAGCAACGATTTGAAATTTTTGTTGTAGGTTTCGTTGATAACCATCGATACGTATTTCGTGTTTGACTCTGTAAGTTCAGCCAACATATTGAGGTTGAAGTCGGGTTTGCTTATGTTGTTGATGTCGCTCAGCACTTCGATTATCCTTTTTAAGAGTATGTCTTTTTGCTCTTGCGAGATTTGACAAGCATCGTTCGACTCGTCAATTGATGTATTTTCTTCGATGAAATCGGTGTTTTTGGCAGTTTCTTTCGTAAGATACCGATTAAGAAGTTGCTGTCGTTCGCGGTCTTGTCGTTCGAGTTCGCTTGTTTTTGCAATCAACATTCGCTGTGCTGCGTGCAATCGTTTATTGTTTAGTATCACGAGGAAAAGCAGAATTCCCACGAGCAACAGCACTGCGCCAATCAGTCCGATAATGTACCAAAGTCTGACTACGCGTGTGCGTTGGAGTTTATCTTCATATTCTGCCAGCTTGCTCTGGGCTGTGTAGAACGATTTTCTATCATAGACTGAGTCGGCAACGGCAACGTAGAGACTCATATACTTGTCGGTAGAGTCAGCATTTCCTGTCATGCGATAGGCTTCGGCAAGCATCTTATAGGCATTTGCGAGCAGCTCGTTGCTATTTACCTTTTTGGAGTGTTCGGTACAAATATACCCCCACTCTCGTGCTTTGTCGTGGTTGCGTAGTTGAACATAGAGGTTGCCTATCTCGCTTTCTTGGAATAATTGGAAGAGGTTTTTACGTCTTACATCTCCGTTGAAATCGGTGATATTAGCATAATCAAGTGCTTCTTCATGTGCTTTTATAGCCTCTTGATGTTTGCCTTCGGCTTTAAGTATGTTTGCCTTGTTGTATTGCAGGTAATACTTCCAATAGTTATTGTTGCGCAAGAGTGGTGTTATTTTCGATTGTTCGTAGTAGTATTTTGCATTCTCTACGTCACCTTGTCGGCAACAAGCCATTACGAGATTGATGAGATAATTGCCCATCATGTCCTGCAATTTGTATTTCTGAGCCATCTTCAACCCTTTTTTCAGGTAGGCAATTGCGCTCTTGTAATCGCCGAAAGCATCGTAGATGTTGCTTATGTAACCTGTGCAGTGCATATAGATTTTGTCCTCGCCATCGCGTTCGGCTGCCTCTAAACCTTTTATATAGTATTCGAGTGCTAAGGGGAACTGCTCAAGATTGAAGAGCGAGTCTGCTTTAATTTGCAACCGATAGGCTTCAGTCTGGCGTGGATTCATCGGGAAAACACTCGATGAAACCGACAAAAAACATATCAATATGGCTATCGTTATTCTTTTCATAAAAACGTATGCAAATGTAAAAAAATATCGATAAAACCGCAAAAAAAATGTTCGATATATGTAATTTTAGTTTACATTTCAAGAATTGTAAATTTTCTTTTTGTTATTTATTTTTCGTGTTTTTTAATAATTTAATACTTTTGCGATAGAACAACTAACAAAAACCAACATATTGTATGAAAAAACTATTACTTTCTTTATTCGCAGTTATTGTTTCATCGGCAGCGATGGCACAGACAGATTACAGTGTTTCGACAGAAGTTTCAAAGCGCAATGCGCTTTTGGAAGAGTTTACAGGCATGGGGTGCTACTGGTGTCGTGATGGTCATGCCATGGCGGCAAAGATGCTGGCTAAGTTGGGCGACAAAGCCTATGTTGTTGCCATCCATACCGGACACCTTGCTGGTAAGTTTAATGGCATAGACCTGCGCACGAGCACGGGCGACGCTATCGGTAAGCATTTCGACAGCGAGGGTGCTGGTTATCCAAGTGGCGTTATCAACCGCCGCGATTTCAAAGGTACGGGTGTCTATACTTTGAGTCGCTCTCAATGGACGGATTATGCCGAAACTGAAAACGCACAAAATGCAACAGTCAATCTCTATCAGAAGGTGGTTTACGACGGAGCAACTCGCGAACTGAGCATTAGAGTGGAAGGTTACTACACCGCCGAGCCTACGTCTGAAGACCAGCGACTGACTGTTATGATTACCCAAGACGAAATAATTGGCTATCAGAATGGTGGTGGCAACGATTACGAACACAATCATGTGCTTCGTGCCACATTGACCGACGATTTTGGCGATGCTATCAGCGAGGCGGCAAAAGGCAACTATTTCGTAAGAGAATTCAGTTACACCTTGCCAGAAGACATTGGTGGAGTAGATGTATTGCCTGAAGATTTGGAAGTGATCTGCTTCGTTACCGATGGGCAGAACGATGTTCAAAACGTCATTGGAGGCAAACCTCAATACGTCAATTATGGGCAGACACTTCGCGGAGAGATGCGTGCACCATTGTTCGACATTGGCAACAAATGGGGATATAACTTCTTCGACATCAATCTGCGCAACCGAAGCGCCGTAGAAATAGAGAATGCGACTTTCGATGTGACAGTCAACGGCGAAACAACAGAGCAGACAGTGGAATGTGAAATAGGAGTATTTGGAGCGGAAGAAATTCGAGTTCCTGCTGTCATTTCATACGCAGAAAAGGGAAAAACAAACTTCTCGATAAAACTGAAAGCCATGAACGGAATTGAAGTAACGCCTGCAACCTACAGCGGAGGATTTCAGAAACCAAAGGTCGCAGCAAACGTTGTCAACATACAAATCAAAACCGACATTCGCGCGGAACAAAACCACTTCTACCTGCGCGATGCAGATGGCAATCTCATAAGAGAATTCGGACCATATCCCAATAACTTGTCTGAAATTTACGAAGAACAAATAACGGTAGATAAGGGAAAGACCTACTGTGTTGAGGTGACCGACTCAAATGGCGACGGACTAATGGAAGGACAAAAAGGATGGCTCATTCTGAAAGACATTAACGGCACACTCATCGACCAATTCTACACTATCGATGGTTATGGAACACGCTCGTTCTTCATCGTGGAAGATGAGACTGGAATTAAGGATATTGACAACACAAATGCAACGAACAACGATTGCCTATCGACTTACGACCTACAAGGACGCAAAGTAGTGGGCAAAATGAAACCAGGACATATATATATAAAAGGTGGAAAGAAGCATATCGCTAAATAACCGATAAACAGGGCGATTTGGAAAGTATATCTTTCCAACGCGAAAAGCATGCCTTTCCGACTCGGAAAGCATAACTCCCCAACTCGGAAAGGCATACTCCCCAAAATCAAACTAATAGATATATCTTTTCGAATAGAAAAAACAAAAACTATTAAAAGTCTAACATAAAAAACCTAAAAACAATGAAACAACTATTACTCACTGTCGTTATGGCTCTCGGGATGAGCCTCACGGCAAACGCACAATTTACTGAAGATGGAAAAACAATCTGGGACGGAACCTTTGCGAACTATGGTTATGACGTGAAAACAAACAAAGATGGCATAACATTCGCTTTCTTCAACAAAGTGAAATCAGGACAATATCCTATGGTAATGATGGTGCTCGACAAAGACGGCAACTTCCTTACCGACCCCGACGGAATAGAACTCTCAAACGAAGCCAACCGCTCGTGGACATCAGTAAACGAAGATTTCAACTTCGACATCGAAGGCAATGCCGTAGCAGCAGTATGCGACCAACGATTGGGTCACGACGCATACACCGTATATAAGGTCAGCCCAAAGGGTGAACTCCTATGGGGCAACAAAATGCTCAACAATGGCGAGGTGCCTGTAAAAGATGCAACATGCTACAATATGCACATGTGCCCCACATCTGACGGCGGAATGATATTCGCATACGCAGCTGCCAACGACATCTTTTTGGAAAAACTCGACAAAGATGGAAACACCGTATGGAACGACAAACTACATAAAGACGACGGCACATCATACGCTTGGCCATATATTGTCAACATGGGAGAAAACCAGGTTATGCTGTTCTTCACAGAAGGAGCAGGACTCACTTTGAAAGCACGACTAATCGACATGGACGGCTCAAGCGTATGGGGAGAAGACGTAACAATCTATCGCGGTGGATTCGGAAGCATGCCAGTATGGGTACAATGCAGAGCAGGTGAAGGCCCCGAAGGCGGTGTGTTCGCTTATATGACAGAAAGCGGCTACGGAAACTATGTAAACAAAATGATTTACGTGCTGAAAGACGACGGCTCATTCGCATTCTCTGACGGAGAAGGTGGAACAGTCATAAGCAACGACGATGGCAACTCACGCCAATATCCTGACTTCTACTACGACGAGAACGAACAGGCTTTCTACTGTGCATTTAGATTCTATAACCAGGCAAACCAATCATGGGTGGGTATCGCAGCACAAAAAATTTCAACCGAAGGCGAACTACTATGGGGACCTAACGGCGTATCCATCGTACCAATACAAAACGCCGACCAAGTGCTGAAACCTGTCATCACAAACGCTCCTGACGGAAAAACAGCCGTATTCTATCATCACATGACAGGTCACGCCACATACGGACCAGTAGAAACATACTACGTGCTTATCGACAAAGACGGTAACATGGGAGAACCTATCAACGTTACCCCTAACCAAGAATGCAAAAACGGACTGAAAGTATCGCAACTAATCGACGGCGACCACTGGGTAGTTTCATGGAACGAACATATCGACGGCGAGCACAAAAGCGTACACATCCAATGGGTAAACGTGGACGGAACAGTGACCAAGACCATCGAAACAACAGTCGCTAACCCAACAACAACAGACAATGCCATTTATTCACTCGACGGAAGACGAGTAAACAACACAACACAGAAAGGCATCTACATACAAAACGGAAAGAAAATCGTGAAATAAACGATTAGCACAACAACTCTACATCACATCGATACACAAACGATGACTATAAGACTTAACAATTTAACTTAAACTTACAACACTATGAGAAAGAAATTATTAACTATGCTCACGGCCGTGTTGACATTCGTAGGAATGCAAGCGCAGCCAATGGCTGGCTTCGATCTCGAAGTGACAACACCTGGCTATCAAGAGCTAACAGGTGGGACCGTAATAACGATACCTACCGATGCCGATGCAAACATTGTACTGATGACAACCGGCGGAGTACAGACAGCAGATTTCCAAACACAAGGATTCAACATCGGATTCAACTTCAAGTACAACAATCAGATGATGAACCAGTTCGCTATCGCACCACGCGGATACCTCGTACTCGGCAAAGACGAAGTAAAAGGAAAGGTACACACCGCAAATTCTATTTATCAGATATTCAATGCGACTGGCAACGACAACGTATTGGGATATATCACAAGAGGAAAAGTGAGATACGACAACGACTCAGAACTATCCTACAAAGTTGAAGGCTCAACAGGATCAAAAAAACTGACAGTGCAGTTTAAAAACATTGTGCTCTACACAGAAAACTGGAATGGCACCTTTGACAAAGCAAAAGTAAGCCTTCAGATTTGTCTGAACGAGAACGGAAATGTTGATATGTACTTCAACAACTTCAAACCAAACGATGGAGTTAGCCTAAACTACAACGACGACTGCAAGATTGCACTACGTGGAACAGGCAGCGACTTAGTAGCTAAAGATGCAGGATTTAACCAAAACACCATTACTTTCCAAGACAAAATCCTCAACTGGAGAGCCAATGACTATCCTGCAGACGGTACACTTTACCACTGGATAGCACCCGAAGACTGCGCGGCACCAGCAAATGGACCTCAGAATCTGGAGCTAACGCCTACAAGTAACAGTATCGACGGAACATTCGAAACTACAGAAACAGCCGACCACTACCTCGTACTCATAGGCACAAACCCAACATTCAACGCCACACTGACTGATGGTACAACCTACGCAAAAGGCGAAACAATAGGCGATTTCACCGTAGTAGGATACGATACGAAGAACACATTTAGCACAACAGCAGACCTAAACGGTTCGACAACATACTACATACACGTCGTACCAACTAACTCATTCTGCTTCTTCGGACCGAAATACGCTGTCGGAAACAAAGCAACAGCAAGCGTAACAACGGCACCGGCAAAGCCCGAAACAATCACAGTGACAAACATCGAACTCAACTCAATGACACTCGATGTGACAGGTAACGCAAACAACGACGACATAATCGTTGCCTATACCACTGAACCACTCTTCAACCACATAGGACAACAACTACTGGGAGGAACATTCGGACAACCTACAGGCAACCTCCAAGTGGGCGATGAAATAGAAGGTGGCGGTATAGTTTGCTACCGAGGAACACCATCAAGCAACATCGTCTGCGGAAATCTTGAAGAAAACACCCTCTATCACTTCAAGGCATGGAGCGTCAACAGTGACAACGTGTATTCTTCAACAACGGTAACGACCGACGATATCACAGCCGGCAACGTCACATGGTACGATAAACTCGACCAACAGTCACCTTACGACGAGCCTGCAGGATGGGAACAGAGCGGTAATTGGTTAGCACCAAATGGCGAGATGACCATCAGCAATTACAAAGGAAGTCCAACCAGCGAAAGCGAAACACATTTTACAACACCATGGATTGTGCTCGGAGAAGGCACTAACAGAATCGTTTTCGACTACAGTTCATATATTTGGGGACGCTTCAGCAACTCACCTCACATATTTGACAACGACAAAATCTATCTGCAGGTATCAACCGATGGAGAGAATTTCGAAACCTTCTATACAATAGATAAGGACAATTGGAAGCAACCCGAAAACGTCAACGACTTCAGTACATATTATGTGACATTCACAGAACATGCTGGCGAAAAGGTAAAGATACGCTTCTCAATGGATGTTTATAGCACAGTGTATATTATAGTGAAGAATATCCGCGTTGAACAAAAGAAAGATTGCGACTATCCTATCAACTTTACCCTCGTAAGCGAACTGACCTATGCCGACCAAGCAGGTATCGACTGGACACCACAAGGTGAAGAAGACGCATGGGAATTGCGCTATAAGAAGACTGAAGACGAAGCGTGGAGCGAATCAATAATAGCACGCGAGCATCCGTTTGTCATAACAGGCCTCGACGGAGTAACTGACTACGACGTTCAAGTACGTGCTCGCTGCTCTGCCACAAGCATGAGTGACTGGTCGCAAACGTTCACATTCAAGAGCGGACTAGCAGTGCCTTTCACCTACGACTTCAGTGAAAATGGAGGTTTCCCAGCCGACTGGACAATGGCTACTGGCGCTATCGGCACCGACTTGGTTGACAATACTGGCGAAAGCAACTGGTACTTCCAGAAGGGTTGGTCAGGTAACGGCAACGCGAGATACATGAGTTCTGAAAACGAAAACAACGACTGGCTCATCACATCGCCAATCAACGTGGGCGACGGAAGTTTCAACTCTCGACTCACATTCTCTATCATGGGAATGACTTCAGGAGAGTCAACCGATGCCAAACTGCAGATTTTCATGTATCGAAACGATGCACAACCTACAGCTGACGATGTTATACTGACAGTCGAAAAAGCTGACTTCCCTGGCAGTTATGATGATGCCGATTTCACAACAGATATTATTGGCAAAGAGGGTATATATCGTTTTGCATTCCTAATGACTTCGTCTGACGGCACTCCGCCAGCATTCCAGATTTACAGCATGGGTATAGATTACACCTGCCAGAACGATGTTACCGACTTCATCATCGACGAATACAACGAGATTTCCGCAAAGGTTTCATGGACATCTACTGCAGATAAGTGGTTTGTATTCCATCGCGTGGAAGGCGAAACGACTAAGGACTATACCGAAGTGACCGAGCCTAAATACGAAATGACAGGTTTGAAGCCACACACTACCTACGAGATAGGTATCACTAAGATGTGTGCCGAAGGCGACACTGCAAAGGTTATGATATTCGAAGTGACCACTTCGGGCGAGGTATGTGATATGCCTAAGAATATCACAGTCGATGCAAAGAAGTACGAAGCCACACTCACATGGGAGGGCGAAGCCGCTCAATATGTAATCAACTACCGCAAGCAAGGCGACGAAGAATGGATTACCGAGACTTCAACCGAGACTACTTACACTCTGAAGAACCTCGCTGACAACACTATCTATGAATACCAGATGCAGGCGCAGTGTTCTAAACTCGAATGGGATGTCAGCGAATGGACAGACGTAGCAACATTCCAAACCATAGAAGAGACACTATTCCCACCAACCAACATTACTGTTACACCTACTCACAAGAACGCAACCATCACTTGGGAAGGCGATGTTGACGACTATGCTATCGACTATCGCTTGTCAACTGCTGGTGCTACCGAGTGGACCACACTGAATGTTGAAGGCACAGAATACTTGCTCGAAGAACTGCAAGCAAAGTCAACCTACTTGCTTCGTATGCGTTCTGTTGATGGCGACGACCAAAGTCTCAATTCGGAAGTAGTGGAATTTACCACTCTTGACATACCAGAATGTGTCACACCAACCGAACTAACGGCTTCTAACGTCACAACAAACAGCGTTGTTCTCTCATGGACAGCCGACGAGAAGAACCTCTCTTGGAATGTTCGTTATCGCGAGACAGAGGCTTCGGAATGGACTGAAGAGTTCAACCTGACCGAAACGACGCTGACGCTTAACGACTTGAAGGACAACACTGCTTATCTCTGGCGCGTTCAAGCCACTTGCGAAGACGATATAACAAGTAAGTGGGCAAGTCAGCAACGCTTCACTACTGAAGCCTCGGGCATCAATGCAATAGGCATAACCGACCTGACTGTCTTCATCGAAGGTCAGATGCTCAATGTCGTAAATCCTCAACATGGACTTATTCGCGACATTTCGGTATATGACAATGCAGGACGCCTTGTGAAACGATTTGAGGTAAACACCACCGATAACGTATTCGTACATCTTGCTTTGAGAGGCAATCTCATAGTCAAAGTGAACGGAACGAACGAAACTAAAACAGCAAAAGTGATAGTGAAATAAATCGTAAATAATTCTTAATTACCACGTGCCATGTTTGAAAAAAATGTCAAACATGGCACGTTTTTCATGCCTTTATGTCTGCTTTTTCGATAAAAAACCTACTTTTGCAGCATATTATTGAACTGTAAACTTATGATAAGACAACGATTAGCGTACGCTTTCCTCTCATTGTTTTTCGCTGTCAATGCATCTTATGCACGCCAGTGGACATTGCAGGAATGTATCGATTATGCACTTCGCAACAACATTTCGCTTCGCAAAACCAAGGTAAGCAAACTTTCCGCGTTCGAAGATTATGCACAAAGCCGCGCAGCCTTACTGCCCTCGCTCTCTGCTTCTACGTCGCATGGCATCACATTTCAACCTTTTCCCGAGTCGGGCGACGCCATCGTTGCGGGTGGTTTAGTACATTCATCGGTAGATAAATTCTACTATAACGGCTCGTATGGCGTCAATGGGCAATGGACTGTTTGGGATGGTCGCCGCACACACAACCAGATAAAACTAAACGAAATGGCTCTCCGCCAAGCCGACCTCGACTCCGCACAGACTGCCAATACCATACAAGAACAAATCGTGCAACTATTCGTTCAGATACTCTACTCTGCCGAAGCCATAACCGTTCACGAAGCAAACCTTGAAACATCGCGAAAAAACGAGGAGCGAGGCGAGGCTTTTACGCAGGTAGGCAAGATGAGCCAAGCTGACCTGCAACAACTCATTGCCACGCGAGCCCAAGATGAATACGACCTCGTAGAGGCTGAAAGCAACCTTCGCAACTACAAACGACAACTGCGGCAACTGCTGCAACTGACCGACGATGAGCCATTCGACATTGTTGTTCCAGAAACGACCGACGAGATGGCACTACAAGAACTGCCGTTGCTGAACAATGTATATGAGAGCGCTCTCCGCCACCGACCTGAAATACAGAATGCCATTCTCGGCATGGACATGAGTCGAGTACAGACAGATATGGCTAAAGCGCAGCGTCTGCCCACAGTGGCACTCAATGCCAGCGCCATTACCAACACATCATCGCTGACAGAGAAAGCATGGGGTACGCAACTGAAAAACAATTTCAATCTGGGCGCAGGGTTTACCGTGAGCATACCAATACTCGACAACCGTGCTGCAAAAACGGCTATCAACAAAGCCCAACTGCAAATGGAAAACTACCAGTTACAACTCGAAGAGGAGCGCACCGAACTATATAGCACCATCGAAAACTACTGGATTCAAGCATCAATCAATCAAAACAAGTTCCGTGCGGCACAAGTGGCAAGCAAAAGCCAGCAAGCCAGTTACGAACTGCTGAGCGAGCAATTCAGATTGGGACTGAAGAATATCATCGAACTAATGACGGGCAAAGACAACCTCGTAGCAGCCCGACAAAATGAACTACAAAGCAAATACATGACCATTCTCTACATCAATCTGCTGAAATTCTACGAAGAAGGATAAACCAAACACTATAAAAAAATAACAAATCACTCAACAACCCAACCTCTTGCCTATCCCCACTCATACAAGGGAGCATTAGGCGACGAGGCTTTAATAATTCAACAACATGAAGAAAAAGAAACTATGGATAGGCATTGGCATCGTGGCAGCCATACTATTGGCATTCTCGTTGCTGAAAGGAAAGAAAAAAGAACAGGAGATTATCTTTGAATATGCAAAGGTAGAAAAAGCCAATATCCAAAACAGCATCACAGCCACGGGCACGATTGAGCCAGTCACATCGGTCACGGTAGGTACCCAAGTGTCGGGAATAGTCAACCGACTATATGTCGATTACAACAGCGTCGTGCGCAAAGGGCAGGTCATTGCCGAACTCGACAAAACCAATCTCTTGAGCGAACTCAACACAGCGCGCGCCAACCTAAGCAGTGCAGAGAGTGCACTGACCTATCAGCGAGCAAACTTTGAGCGCTTCAAGACACTCTACACGAAAGGACTTATCAGTGCCGACGACTACGAAAACGCACGCCTGTCGTATCAACAACAGACACAACAAGTAAGCCAAGCACGCGAAAACGTAAGACGCGCACAGACAAACCTAAGCTATGCCACCATCACATCGCCAATAGACGGAGTCGTACTGTCGAAATCGGTAGAAGAAGGACAAACCGTAGCCGCATCCTTCAACACACCAGAACTCTTCAAGATAGCACAAGACCTCACACAAATGCAGGTCGTTGCAAATGTTGACGAAGCCGACATAGGCGAAGTGAAACCAGGCGAAAGAGTGACATTCACAGTAGATGCATACCCAGAAGACACATTCACCGGCTCAGTAAAGCAAGTCAGACAAGAAGCAACCACCACAAACAACGTAGTGACCTACGAGGTAATAATCAATGCACCTAATGCCGACTTGAAACTAAAACCAGGACTTACAGCCAACGTGACTATCTACACACAAGAACGACAAGGCGTATTAAGTATCCCAACGAAAGCTTTACGCTACACTCCCACACAGGAAACCATAGGCAAACGAAAAATTCAAGACTCGAAAGGCAAAAACAAAGTGTGGACAATGGAGGGCAACACACTCGTGGCTCACGACGTGAACACTGGCATGAGCGACGGCTCGCACACACAAATTATCAGCGGACTGAAAGAGGGACAGCAGATTATAGTAGGTGTGAAAGAGCAAGACGACAACACCGAAGACGAACAACAAGCACGAAGCCCATTCGCACCAGGACCACCAAACAAGAAGAAAAAGAATTAACAAAACCACAACAACCCCCGCAAAACAAGGGATGTTGAAACAAAATAACAACACTTTAGAAAATCACAAAACAACACATTAAAAACGGGAAGCAAAACCATCGAATTTGGAAAGCACGTCTTTCCGCCGCGAAAAGCACGTCTTTCCACATCGGAAAGCATATCTTTCCACGTCGAAAAGACATACTCCCCAAATCGAACAGACAAACTGCTGATTTTCAACACCTTAAGAAACCGATTTTTACAGCATACCATTCACCATGCAAGACAACAGAAAAACGGTCATCGAACTCAACAATGTGCATCGCGATTTTCAAGTAGGCGATGAGACGGTGCACGCACTTCGCGGAGTATCGTTCAAAATATACGAAGGCGAATTTGTGACCATCATGGGCAAATCGGGCTCGGGCAAATCCACACTGCTCAACCAGTTGGGATGCCTCGACACACCTTCGAGCGGCGAATACTACTTAGACGGAGTGCCCGTACGCACAATGTCGAGAGCCGAACGCGCAGTGCTACGCAACAGAAAAATAGGCTTCATCTTCCAAAACTACAACCTACTGCCTAAGACCACCAGCGTAGAAAACGTAGAACTACCACTCATGTACAACACAGCCGTAGGCGCACGCGAACGACGCGAACGAGCAATCGAAGCACTCAAAGCAGTAGGACTGGGCGAAAGACTCTATCACAAGTCGAACCAAATGTCGGGCGGACAAATGCAACGAGTAGCAATAGCAAGAGCACTGGTCAATAACCCAGCAGTAATTCTCGCCGACGAAGCAACAGGAAACCTCGACACAAGAACATCGTTCGAGATACTCGTACTCTTTCAGCGACTGCACGCAGAAGGCAGAACAATCATCTTCGTAACACATAACCCAGAAATATCACACTACTCCTCACGCAACATCATGCTGCGCGACGGAAAAGTTATAAGCGACGAAGAAAACCATAACATACTCTCGGCAGCAGAAGGACTCGCCGCACTGCCTAAAACCGACGACGAATAAAACACCCTGACAAATGAACTACACCAACCTTTTCAAAATAGCCCTGAGAGCCATCGCAGCAAACAAGATGCGCTCATTCCTTACAGCATTAGGAATAATCATAGGCATCGCATCGGTAATCACTATGCTCGCAGTAGGACAAGGAACAAAACGAAGCATACAATCAAGCATTTCCGAAATGGGCTCAAACATGATAATGATTATGCCCGGAGCCGACATGAGAGGAGGAGTAAGGCAAGACGCATCGTCGATGGAAACACTCAAAATGGAAGACTACGAAGCCATACAAAAGGAATGTAACTACATCAAAGGCACCAGCCCCACAGTAACAAGTGGCGGACAATGGATTTACGGCAACAACAACACACCCTCGTCGATATATGGAGTAAGCCAAGACTACCTCGACATACGACAACTATCAGTAGCCGAAGGCGAAATGTTCAGCGATGGCGACATCAAAACAAGCGCCAAAGTATGCATATTAGGACAAACCGTAGTCGATAATCTCTTCCCCGACGGAAGCGACCCAATAGGCAAAGTCGTGAGATTCAACAGCATACCATTCAGAGTAGTAGGCGTACTGAAGAAAAAAGGATACAACTCAATGGGTATGGACCAAGACGACCTCGTGCTGGCACCATACACCACCGTGATGAAACGAATACTCGCACAAACCTATCTCGGAGGCATCGTCTGCTCCGCAGTAACCGAAGGCGTATCTGAAAAAGCAATAGAAGAAATTACAACTGTGCTGCGACGAAATCATAAACTGAAAGACACAACCGACGAAATAGTAGGCGACGACGACGACTTCACCGTACGCTCACAAGAAGAAATATCATCAATGATGAACACAACGACAAATATGCTCACCATTTTGCTAAGCTGCGTGGCTGGCATATCACTCATCGTGGGAGGCATTGGCATCATGAACATAATGTATGTAAGCGTCACTGAACGCACACGAGAAATAGGATTGCGCATGAGCGTAGGCGCAAGAGGCATCGACATACTATCGCAATTCCTTATCGAAGCCATACTGCTGAGCGTCACAGGAGGAATCATCGGAGTACTATTCGGCGTAGGACTATCGCTCGCAATAAAAAACCTCGCCAACTGGCCTATATACATACAAATGTGGAGCATAGTACTCAGCTTCGCAGTATGCACACTCACAGGCATATTCTTCGGATGGTATCCAGCAAAAAAAGCAGCACACCTCGACCCAATAGAAGCAATAAGATACGAATAAACATCAACAGCAATGAGACAAGCCATATACTATCTTTTTCTGTTCATCGCAATACAGTTCGCCACATACTACCCCACACTCATACTATGGAACTGCATAGGAGGAATGGACTTGGCAACAGCCGCATCGCTGACAATGACACAAAAAATCCTTGTTAGCACACCACAAGTAATAACCACACAGATAATCTTCTCAATCGTGATGACCATAGTGTTCTTATGGCGCAAATACAGCACCCTGTCTCCAGCATGGATACGCACACGCCAATGGTCAGTCATACTCTGGTGCATAGTGCTCGGATTAGGAACAATCATACCCTCACAAGCACTACAGGAACTATTACCACCCCTACCCGACATCCTCAAACAAACAATGATGGGCGTAATGAGCACAGCATGGGGATACATCGCAATTTGCATCATGGCACCTTTCGTAGAAGAACTGGTCTTCCGAGGAGCAATAGAACGCACATTGCTAACCAAAACAAAACCAATATGGGCAATAACCATATCAGCACTGATGTTTGCACTCGTACATGCAAACCCAGCACAAATGCCACACGCATTCATAATAGGACTCATACTCGGATGGATATACTGGCGCACAGGAAGCATACTGCCAGGAATAGCACTGCACTGGGTAAACAACACAGCAGCATACGCAGTATATCGAATAGCACCAGAATGGGCTGACGCATCACTGATTGACATATTTGGAACAAACCAAAAAGTAATAATGGCAATAGGATTCTCGTTGATGATAATGATTCCAGCACTATTACAACTAAACCTAAACATGAAAAAATCAAACGAAAAGTTTGGTAATCAGAAATAAATACATACCTTTGCAGCGTTCAGTGGAATGAGGAGCCCTCCAAAAGGGTTCCTCATTTACATTAAAAGAACAAATAACAAATAATATGAACCATAATGATAGATAAGAAAAACGTTACCAATCTCGTAGCCGAATGGCTCGCCGACAAAGACTATTTCCTCGTCGATATAGACGTGACAACCGACAACAAAATAATAGTAGAAATCGACCACGCCGACGGAGTATGGATAGAAGACTGCGTGGCACTGTCGAAACACATAGAAGAACACCTCAATCGCGACGACGAAGACTACGAACTCGAAGTAGGATCAGCTGGAATAGGACAACCACTGAAGGTAACACAACAATATATCAACAACATCGGAAAAGAAGTAGAAGTACTTACAAACGATGGAAAGAAAATAAAAGGCATACTCACAGCAGCCACCGACGGACAATTCACACTGAAAACTGAAGAAAGACAAACAGTAGAAGGAAAGAAACGACCCGTCAAAGTAGAAGTGGAACGAACATACACCACCGACTCAGTGAAATATGTCAAGCAAATAATAAAATTCAAATAAGGTTGAACAAAAATCAAAACAACAACCAAACAAAAACATCGACAAAACAAAAACAAAATAACACCAATGGCAACAAAAAAGAACAACGACTTGATGCCCAACATGATTGAAACATTCAAGGAGTTCAAAGAGACAAAAAACATTGACCGCACAACACTAATGAACGTGCTCGAAGAGAGTTTCAGAAACGTCATCTCAAAAATTTATGGCAGCGACGAAAACTTCGACGTCATAGTAAACCCCGACAAAGGCGACTTCGAAATCTACAGAAACCGAACAGTAGTAGCAGACGGAGAAGTAACCGACCAAAACAAAGAAATATCCCTCACCGACGCACGAAAAATAGAACAAGACTACGAAGAAGGAGAAGAAGTGTCGGAAAGAGTAGAATTCGCCAAGTTCGGACGACGAGCAATACTCAACCTAAGACAAATACTCGCATCAAAAATACTCGAACTCGAACACGACGCACTATACAACAAATACAAAGACCGCGTCGGACAAGTAATATCAGGAGAAGTTTACCAAGCATGGAAACGAGAAGTACTACTCGTTGACGACGAAGGAAACGAAATGATACTACCAAAATCAGAACAAATACCAAACGACCAATACAGAAAAGGAGAAACAATCAGAGCAATAATACTACGCGTAGATAACGAAAACAACAACCCAAAAATCATACTATCACGCACCAGCCCAATATTCCTCGAACGACTACTCGAAGCAGAAGTACCAGAAATCAACGACGGACTGATATCAATCAAGAAGATAGCACGAATGCCTGGAGAACGAGCTAAAGTAGCAGTCGAAAGCTACGACGAACGTATCGACCCAGTAGGAGCATGCGTCGGAGTGAAAGGAAGCAGAGTACACGGCATAGTAAGAGAACTCGGAAACGAAAACATAGACGTAATAAACTATACCACAAACACAAGACTCTTCATCCAAAGAGCACTCGCACCAGCAACAATCTCAAGCATGAACATAAACGAAGAGGAACGAAAAGCTGAAGTATATCTCAAACCCGAAGAGGTCAGTCTCGCTATCGGAAGAGGAGGACAAAACATAAAACTCGCCTCAATGCTCACAGAATACACAATCGACGTATTCCGCGACCAAGCCGAAGAAGATGACGAAGACATCTATCTCGAAGAATTCGAAGACGAAATAGACCCATGGATTATCGACGCAATCAAAGCAATCGGACTCGATACAGCAAAAGCCGTACTCAAAGCACCACGCGAACTGATAATCGAAAAAGCAGACCTCGAAGAAGAAACAGTAGATAACCTGATACGAGTACTCAAAGCCGAATTCGAACAAGATACAGAAGAAACTAACGAAGAGTAAAGATAGAGATAGCCACAACAACGTGTCAACATAAGTAAAAAATATGAGTGTACGACTTAGTAAAGCAATAAGAGAACTGAATATAGGACTTCAAACGGCAGTTGAATTCCTCGAAAAACGACCTAACCTTGGTGAGGTTAAAAGCGAACCATCGTTCAAACTGAGCGATGAACAATACGCCGCACTTGTCGAAGAGTTTAAGAAAGACAAAGATATCAGAACTCAAGCAGACAAAATCATTGCCCAAAAAACAAAAGAAAAGGAAAAAGAAAAAGAGAAAAAACAAGTCGAAGACACTCGAGGAGAAATTCTCCTAAAGAGTTCGCGGCAACAGTTTAAAACTCTGGGCAAAATCGACCTCGACGCTAACGGTAAACCAAAAGCAGCGAAAAAAACACAAGATAAAGAGAAAGAAGACGAAGCTAAAACAGAAAAAACTGACGTCAAAACTCAAAAAACCGCTGAAATAGAAAAGCCAAAAGCCATTGAACAACCTAAAAAAGAAGAGCCAAAACCAGAGAAAAAAGAGGTAGAAACTCCCAAACCTGTTGTTCAAGAAAAAACAACGACACAACTGCCGAAGACAGAAAACACAAAAGAAACGACAAAAAAGGTTGAGCCAGAACAAAAACAAGAGCCCAAACCAATAGAAAAGCCAATTGTCGAAGAAGAAAAACCTAATGCAAAAGAAAAGGAAGATAATGGCGTTTTTACACTGAAAAGTGAAAAGAAAACACTGCCACAGGTAAATGTACTCGGCAAAATCGACCTCGATTCACTCAATCAAAGCACTCGACCAAAGAAAAAGTCAAAGGAAGAACGAAAGAAAGAACGTGAAGAAAAGGCTCAACAGCAACGCAAAAAACGCGAAAGAATAAGCAAGGTGCGAGTTGATATCAACGCCGTTGCCAATCAACCAGAACCTACGTCGTCTCAAAACCAACAGCAACAACAAGGCGGAGGCTCGAAAAGCGCAAAGAAAAAGAACCGCAAACGCAAGAAAACACTCGAAATAAACGAGGAGGATGTGGCACGTCAAGTAAAAGAAACACTTGCTCGACTGACATCAAAAGGACAAAACAAAAAAGGCGCGAAATATCGCAAAGAAAAGCGCGAGGCAATACATGAACGTCTGGCAGAGGAACGCGAGGCTTCAAATGCAGAAAGCACCGTACTGAAACTCACCGAGTTTGTTACAGTGAGCGAACTCGCCACGATGATGAATGTAGGTGTAAACGAAGTTATCGGAACGTGTATGAGCGTCGGCATCATGGTATCTATCAACCAGCGACTCGATGCCGAAACTATCAATCTCGTAGCAGAAGAATTTGGCTTTACCACTGAATATGTCAGTGCGGAAGTTCAAGAGGCTATCACAGAAGAAGCAGACGACGAGAAAGACCTCATCTCACGCTCTCCTATAGTAACCGTTATGGGACACGTTGACCATGGTAAAACGTCGTTACTCGACTACATCCGAAAGACAAATGTTATTGCCGGTGAGGCTGGTGGCATCACTCAGCACATTGGAGCATACAACGTTCAACTCGAAGATGGACGCAAAATAACTTTCCTCGACACTCCTGGTCACGAGGCATTTACCGCTATGCGAGCACGTGGAGCACAAGTGACCGACATCGCAATCATAATCATTTCTGCCGACGACAGCGTCATGCCAACAACAAAAGAGGCCATCGCTCATGCTCAGGCAGCTAATGTACCGATGGTTTTTGCCATCAATAAGATTGATAAACCAGGTGCAAATCCTGACAAGATACGTGAAGACCTTGCCAACATGAACCTCCTTGTAGAGGATTGGGGAGGTAAATACCAGTGTCAGGAGATATCTGCCAAGCATGGAATAGGCGTGCAAGACTTGCTCGAAAAAGTGCTTTTAGAAGCCGAAATGCTCGACTTGAAAGCCAATCCCAATCGTAAGGCGACTGGTTCGATTATCGAATCATCTCTCGACAAAGGTCGCGGCTATGTTTCTACAGTGCTTGTTTCCAACGGAACACTCCGTGTAGGGGACAATATCATTGCAGGAACGGCATGGGGACGCATCAAGGCGATGTTTAATGAGCGCAACCAACGTATTCAAGAGGCACGTCCCGCAGAGCCAGCAATTATCCTTGGTCTTAACGGTGCACCAACTGCTGGCGACTCATTCCATACTCTCGACACAGAACAAGAGGCACGCGAGATTGCTAACAAGCGTACTCAGCTGGCTCGTGAGCAGTCGTTGAGGACGACAAAGACTCTAGGTCTCGACGACATTTCGCATCGTATTGCTTTGGGCGAGTTCCACGAACTGAACATAATAGTCAAGGGCGACACCGATGGTTCGATAGAGGCTTTGAGCGATTCATTCATCAAACTATCTACAGAGAAGGTTCAGGTAAATGTTATTTCTAAGGCTGTAGGTCAGATATCGGAGAACGATGTTATGCTTGCCAGTGCTTCCGACGCCATCATTGTTGGTTTCCAAGTTCGTCCATCTGGCGAGGCTCGCCGTCTGGCGGAGCGCGAAGGCGTAGAGATTAATACCTATTCTATCATCTACGATGCCATTGACGAGGTGAAATCGACGATGGAAGGTATGCTCGACAAGGTGAAGAAGGAAGTTGTCACTGGTGAGATTGAAGTGAAGCAAGTATTCAAGATATCAAAGGTCGGCACTGTTGCTGGTGGTTTGGTAATTGAAGGCAAGGTTCACAGTAAGGACAAGGCACGTGTCGTTCGCGACGGAATTGTTGTTCACACTGCATCTATCGGTGCTCTCAAGCGCTACAAAGACGATGCAAAGGAAGTGGCATCGGGTTTGGAGTGTGGTATCTCGCTTGTTAATTTCAACGACATAGTGGTTGGCGACATCATCGAAACGTTCACTGAAATTGAAATAGAGCAGAAATTGTAAAAGTAGTTTTCAAATTGGTTAGTTATTCAGCCTCATGTGCTGGTTGACAGGTTACTCAATTTGATGTTTACCAGACACTTTTTACAGTGAAAGAAAATATATCCAATAGTAATGAGTCTTCATCGCTTGGTGTGCAAGGCAACGACTTTGTGCGCCAAGTGGCGGAGCAGAAATATGAGTTTGGGTTCACAACCGACGTTGACACTGAGGTTATTCCTACAGGTCTCAACGAGGATGTGGTAAGGCTTATATCTGCCAAGAAGGGCGAACCTGATTGGCTGCTTGATTTCCGTTTGAAATCATTTCGTCATTGGCTTTCTATGGAAGAGCCCACATGGGGTCATCTTCATTTGCCCCAAATCGACTATCAATCCATATCTTATTATGCCGATCCTTTAGCAAAGAAGAAACAAGACGACAGTCCGAAGACACTCGACGATATTGACCCCGAAGTGATGAAGACTTTCGACAAGTTGGGCATACCACTCGAAGAGCGTTTGGCTTTGAGCGGTACTGCTGTCGATGCCATTATGGATTCGGTGTCGGTTAAAACCACTTTCCGTGAGAAACTTGCTGAGAAAGGCATCATTTTCTGTTCGATTGGCGACGCTGTGAAGGAGCATCCCGACTTAATTCGCCAATATCTTGGCACTGTTGTTCCTCCTCGCGACAATTATTTTGCAGCTCTCAACTCGGCTGTATTTAGCGACGGCTCATTTGTTTACATACCTAAGGGTGTGCGTTGCCCTATGGAATTGAGTTCGTATTTCCGCATCAACGCGCGTAATACTGGTCAGTTTGAGCGCACACTGATAATTGCCGACGACGACAGCTACGTCAGTTACCTCGAGGGTTGTACTGCCCCTATGCGCGATGAGAATCAGCTTCATGCGGCGATAGTGGAGATTGTAGTGATGAACCGCGCTGAAGTGAAATACTCTACCGTACAGAATTGGTATCCTGGCGACGAAAATGGCAAGGGTGGAGTGCTTAATCTCGTGACTAAGCGAGGCGATTTGCGAGGTGAAGGCAGCAAGTTGTCGTGGACTCAAGTAGAGACTGGCTCAGCCATTACATGGAAATATCCATCTTGCATCCTCCGTGGCAACGACGCTAAAGCCGAGTTCTATAGTGTTGCTGTGACTAACAATTACCAGCAAGCCGACACTGGCACGAAGATGATTCACATCGGTCGCAACACCCACTCTACGATTATCTCTAAAGGAATCAGTGCTGGCTACTCGCAAAATGCCTATCGCGGACTGGTGCGCGTAGCAAAGACTGCCGATGGTGCACGCAACTATTCATCGTGCGATTCACTGCTTCTCGGTTCGAAATGCGGTGCTCACACCTTCCCATATCAAGACATTCATAACTCCACCGCTATTGTCGAGCACGAGGCTACGACATCGAAGATTGGTGAAGACCAACTCCTTTACTGTAATCAGCGCGGCATACCGACAGAGCAGGCTGTTGGTCTGATTGTCAACGGCTATGCCAAAGAGGTGCTTCAGAAACTGCCGATGGAATTTGCCGTTGAGGCTCAAAAACTCCTTTCGGTATCGCTTGAAGGTACTGTAGGATAACTCACCTGAGCCTGACACTATAAGAAAGATGCGGTGAGAGAATAAAGATAAAAGAAAAAACAACTGCTATGTTAGAAGTAAAAAACCTCCATGCGCGTATTGGCGATAAGGAAATACTGCGCGGTATCAATCTCACTATACGCGATGGCGAGACTCATGCCATCATGGGACCTAATGGTTCAGGCAAATCTACCCTGTCAGCCGTGCTTGTTGGCAATCCTCTTTACGAGGTAACCGACGGCGAAGTGACCTACAATGGCAAAGACCTTCTTGCCATGAAGCCCGAAGACAGGGCTCATGAGGGGCTTTTTCTCTCTTTTCAATACCCCGTAGAGATACCAGGAGTGTCGATGACCAACTTTCTGAAGGCTGCCATCAACGAGAAACGGAAGTATCAAGGTCTGCCCGAGATGAAGGCGGCAGAGTTTCTGAAACTCATGCGCGAGAAACAGCAGATAGTGGAACTCGATTCTAAGTTCACTCATCGCTCGGTCAACGAGGGCTTCAGCGGCGGTGAAAAGAAACGCAATGAGATATTCCAGATGGCAATGCTTGAACCTTCGTTGGCTATCCTCGACGAGACAGACTCAGGTCTCGACGTCGATGCCATGCGCATTGTAGCAGGTGGCGTGAATAAGTTGAAAACTTCGGAAACATCGATAATCGTCATTACTCACTACGACCGACTGCTAGAAATGATTCGTCCAGACATTGTTCATGTGCTCTATCATGGGCAGATAGTAAAGACTGGTGGTCCTGAACTGGCTGTTACCATACAGCAACGCGGCTACGAATGGCTCAAAGAGGAGGCTTCAGAATGAGGGCAGAAGAACAGTATATAGACCTGTTTGGCGAACATTGTCAACTAATACGCAGTCTTTCATCGAGCGCAATGAATGCCGTAAGAGATGAAGCCTTTGCCGACTTCAAATCTAAAGGACTACCCACCCGCAAGACGGAACGATACAAATATACCGACATACCAGCCCTGTTCGCTCCCACCGATTACGGACTGAACCTCCAGCGGCTCAATATCCCCACATCGACAAAGGAACTTTTCCGTTGCGATATACCGAACCTGACAACCCGACCATTCTTTGTTGTCAACGACACATTATATGATTTAGAGTCTAATTTGTCGAAAAATGCCGATTCCATCGGTCGAAAACCAATGTCGCTACCCGAAGGAGTAACCATCTGCTCGCTACGAAACTACCCTGGCAGCGACGGCAAATCGAAGACGAAAATATCTGAAATCATCGACAATCATTACGCGCTGATAGCCAAAACGAGCGACGACGGAGTGACAGCACTCAACACCACACTTGCCGAAGACGG
This sequence comes from uncultured Prevotella sp., assembly GCA_946627325.1. Taxonomy (GTDB): domain Bacteria; phylum Bacteroidota; class Bacteroidia; order Bacteroidales; family Bacteroidaceae; genus Prevotella. Next base: position 175,974 of record CAMOVK010000001.1, read on the forward strand.
ACTGCTGATTTACATTCCACGCAACACCAGAGTGGAAGACAACATACAGGTAATCAATCTCTCCCATTCAGCCGTAGATATGATGATAAATCGCCGTGTGCTGATTGTAGCTGAAGAAGGTTCTGAAGCAAAGATACTCTTCTGCGACCACACAGCCGACGACAAACGATTTCTGACAACAGAGGTCATGGAGGCATTCATCGGTGCTGGTGCGAATATAGAGATTTATTGCATGGAAGAAACCCATTATAAGAATATTCGCGTGAGCAACACATACGTCAGACAAGAGCGCGACAGTAGGTTTGTCCATCATTCGCTGACACTTCACAACGGAACAACTCGTAATCGCATCGACGTGACGATGCGCGGCGAAGGTGCCGAGTGCATACTCAACGGCTGCGCCACAGCCGACCGCAAGCAACACGTCGATAACAACACACTGATAGACCATCAGGCGCCCCACTGCGAGAGTCGCGAACTATATAAATACGTGCTCGACGAGGAAGCTGTAGGGGCTTTTGCTGGCAGAGTTCTCGTGCGCGAAGGTGCTGAAAAGACTGTCTCGAAGGAAACCAATCAGAACTTGCTCGTCACCGACACAGCACGTATGTTTACCCAACCCGAGTTGGAGATTTATGCAGACGACGTGAAATGTGCGCATGGCTCTACCGTGGGACAACTCAACGATGCAGCTCTCTTCTATATGCAACAGCGTGGCATATCGATGAAAGAAGCCCGAACCTTGTTGCAGTTTGCATTCGTAGGTGAAGTAATCGACCTGATAACACTCATTCCACTGCGCGACCGCCTACGCTATCTGCTCGACAAACGCTTCCGCGGCGAACTCAATAAGTGTGTCGGATGCAAAATGTGCTCATAGAGTTCCCTTAATACAAACACACACATCGGCATCTAACGTCACACCATCTCAAAGCCGCATTGTAACCACCTGAAAATCAACAAGTAAACTCCTCGAATCGAAAAGCATATCTTTTCGGCGCGAAAAGTATGCCTTTTCAACGTGGAAAGCATATCTTTCCGACTCGGAAAGCATGTCTTTCCAAAATGAAAACAATAGATATACCTTTTCAATCGACAAAACACTAACAAACAAAAAGCGGAAACACAGCCCTTAATTAGACTTTGTTTCCGCTCTTAAAGCGTTGTCCAAGGCGGATTACTGTATTGCTATCCGCCATAGTTTATGGCTTAATGTTACTTTACCACAACTTTCCTTGTTGTTCCGTCACTCACTCTGACTATCATCACACCCTTATGGCTATTGCTGACACGCTGGCCGCTAAGGTTGAAGAAGCAGTCATCCTGCGTCTCTTGTCCTTTTTGGATGTTGCTGATGCCTACAGCGCTGTCGGCAGCCACCTGAATATTGTCAAAGAACACGGCATCGCCCCATG
>CAMOVK010000002.1 GCA_946627325.1 uncultured Prevotella sp.
CAATTAACAAACAATCCAAATGAAACGACTAAAACTATTTTTGATGCTCGCTGTGGCTGTGTTCACTTTGGCATCTTGTGGCGACGACGACGAGAAGACGTTGTATCAAAATCTCGTACAAGGAAGTTATGAAGGATGGACAAGTGCCGCTTTTCAGTACAGCCAAGAACCAATGGAAAACGATGGTGATAAAATAACCATCACACCAACAGGTGAAAACCTTGTGAAGGTAGAGTATGTAGGACAAACTTGGGGGACTGCCTCATTTGAAAATGTTCAGGTGGCCGAATCTGCGGGCAACTATATCTTTGCAGAGACAGAAGGTACTATACTGATGGCTATGGCAGGCCGCCCTGCAGCAAGTTATCCTGCGACACTGAAGAACTTCTCCATCAGTAAGAACAAGCAAGAATACTCAGCTGTGATTGAAACAGCGGTTATGGGAGGAACAGTGTTGACCTTCAAGAACGGAAAAGCTCCTGTAAGAGAATAAGTCCGTACACTCGACGATGAAAAAACGTTATTTCATCATAACTCGCATCGTGATAGGAGTGTTGGTAACAATGCTCCTGTCGTGCGATGATATTTACGACGAACCAAGCGATATGCCTCTGCCATGGCCCTCAGCTGAACAATCGTTTAGTATGGTAAACTGTACGTCGTATCAAACATGGACATATTTCAACTTACACGAAAAAGATTCCATCACATTAAACTACAACGAGACAGAAATACCGATAAATTGGGATATAGCAATACATCGTTATGACATAAAAACAAATGACGCAAAGGCGATAGAGACAAACTATTCGTCACTCGAATTGTTAAAGGCTGACATCGGTCAAGGTACATTCCAAATGCCTTCAGACGACCAGTGGAAAGCCGACGTTGACGGTAGAATATCAATCGATATGTCGCAGATGATGACAGGACGTATAGTTTACTACGACTCGAAGGTAAATACTGAACTGAGTAAGTGGCTACAAGTAGATACAAGTGCTATGCCTCCCATTTATACACCATCAGAGAAAGTATATCTCATACGTTTTGCCGACAACACAATATGTGCGATTCTATTTACTGGTTTTTCTAACCCTAACAAAGGAAATATAAAAGGATATATTTCGTTCGACTATGAGTATCCACTTTTTTAGAATATGCAACGATTATTACACATAGTTATATATATAGTAGCATCTTCTCTTATAGCCATCGCAGATGACGTTGATTCGCTTAAGACGATGAAGGAATACTACATGAATACCATCACCGTCACAGGTACGCGTACTCCAAAATCACTCGATAATTCACCTGTCGTAACGAGAATAATCACCGCAGAAGAGATCAAGAAGATTGACGCAGCGAACATTAAAGATGTGCTTCTCTCAGAAATACCAGGAGTGGAGTTCTCATTCTCAATGAACCAACAAGTTTCAATGCGTATGCAGGGATTTGGAGGAATGTCTATATTATTTCTTATCGATGGTGAACGAATGGCTGGAGAAACGCTCGACAATATCGACTTCAACCGTCTTAATATAGACAATGTTGAGCGCATTGAGATAGTGAAAGGTGCTGCCTCTGCTCTCTATGGCAGCAATTCTGTAGGAGCGGTTATAAACATTATAACTAAACGAGAGAGCGCTCTATGGGCAGTACAGTTGAACACGCGCTTTGGTAGTAGATATGGCGAACAACGACATGGAGGAACTATCAGCATGAAACAAGGCAAAGTGACAAACATTTTTAACCTGCAATACGACAAACAAGATAGTTACACAGTTTATGATAGAGCCACCGCCGAAGGTAATCAAGCAAGAAAAGCAACTCCTGTTTATGGCTCGCACCACTGGAATTTTAGGGAGAAACTCCTTTTCAACATAACCGACAAACACCAACTGACAGCCCGCGCAGGGTATTATTTTAGCGAACGCAACTCTTCGCCACAGCAGAAAGACCGAGCCCGCGACTTTAGCGGAGGACTACGATATACAGGACAACTCTCCGAAAAGGGTAATATAGACATTGGTTACACTGCCGACAGATACGATAAAAGCGACTATTACCCAGAAATAGATAAGGACTATCTCGACTATAAAAACGTGCAACACTCCCTGAGAGCAGCGTATTCACATACGTTCGACGACTCACTGATTGCTACTTTCGGAGGCGACGCAATGAACGATTATTTGAAATCCTATCAGTTCAGTGCCGACAACGACCACCACTCGCAGCAGACAGCCGACATCTTTGCACAAGCCGACTGGACAATTGACAACCATTGGAACATAGTAGCAGGACTACGAGCTGACTATTTCTCACATCACGGTTGGGAGATAGCACCAAAACTCGCAGCAATGTATAAGATAAAGAACATCAACTTGAGAGCATCCTACTCAAAAGGCTTCCGCGCACCAACCCTGAAGGAAATGTATATGGACTTCAACATGGCTAACGTATTTAATATATATGGTAACGATCAACTTCGAAGCGAGCGAACAAACAGTTTCTCTCTATCTGCAGAATATCTGAAAAAGTATTATTGTATTGTTCTGACAGGTTACTATAATATTATAGATAACGAGATTACAACACTTTGGGACAACTCGTTGGAAGGTGGACGAGGTGCAATGAAATATCAAAACGTAGAAGGCACCGACCTTACTGGTATTGACTTGACATTGATGGCACGATTTCCTTCGGGCATAAATGCGAAAGTATGCTATAGTCTCTTCCATGAATTTCCTCACAAGGGAGTCCCTGCCACCTCCGATTCACGACCACATACGCTGACATTACAGCTTGACTATCTGAAGAAATGGAAACACTACACAATCAATCCAGTTATAAACGGAAGAGTATTGTCGAGAGCACACTTCAACACAATAAATTCCACATACGATGGATATGAGCCAACCCTCGCAAAGGAATATACCATCTGGAAATTCTCACTTTTACAGAAATTCTACGATGCTGTAACACTTACTACTACCATAGATAATATATTCAACTATCGCCCACGTCGTTATCAATACAATTCGCCTTTTACACTCGGCACAACATTCAGCGTAGGATTGGCGGTCGATGTAGAAAAAATAGTTAAACTACTCTGAAATAAACATTAACATGAAACTTTTTAACAAGCATAGACGCGCATGGAAAATCGTGGGCGTCATGGTACTACTCGTCTTAATAATTGCTTTTTATCGCGTATGGATAAGCCGTACGAAAGTGGCACTTGTCAACTTCCAACCAATAGTGACACAGGCTTTAGCACAAGCTAACGACAACCCAATGATAAAACTCTACGAAGTAGGTGTTGACGAGCTTGAGGACCTCGACGATTACGATGTGGTTCTCATAACAGGAATGGGTTTACAAGTAACTGCCGACGAGCGCGAACAAATTCAGAAAGCAGCCAACAAGGGAGTTCCTGTATATACAAATATGGCAACTAATCCCGACAACAATATCTCGAACTTTGATGTTGACGAGATGGCGTTAATGTCGAAATACCTAACCAACGGCTCAAAGAAAAATTATCGTAGCCTATTGAACTTCTTGCGACGTAACATTGACGGGAAAATACTGTTTGCTGGAAACGTAGAACCAGCGCAGCAGAAACCAGAAGATTATCTGTACTTTCCGCTTGCCGATGGCAAGACGGGCGAAGACGAGCAGATATTCACTTCCGTAAGCGATTACGAAAAGTTTATGAAGGACAATGGTCTTTGGCGCGAAGGAGGCAAAAAGATAATGGTAACAGGACTGATAACCGACCCGACAGAACTTATAAAAGCGCTTGTCGATCGCGGTTACAATGTCTATCCTGTGTCATCGTTTCTTCATTTGCTCGCGTTTGCTGAAGAAATTCGTCCTGATGCGATAGTTAATATGGCTCACGGCAGGCTTGGCGACGATATGGTGAAATTCCTGACTGACAATAACACGCTGCTGTTCGATCCGCTTAATGTAAACATGCCTGTGGAAGACTGGGAAGCCGACCCTATGGGTATGGTGGGTGGTTTCATGTCGCAAAGCGTCATAATGCCCGAAATTGACGGTGCTATACGAACAACCGCAGTCTTTGGACTGAAAAAAGATAAAGACGGATTGCTACATCCTTATGCTATACCAGAACGACTCGACTGCTTTGTTCAGACTATATGCAACTATCTGTCGCTGCGTGACAAACCAAATGCCGATAAGCGATTGGCATTTGTCTATTATAAAGGACCTGGTCAGGGAAATCTTATGGCAAGTGGACTCGACGTGACAAGGTCGCTATATAACACTCTTCTAAATCTCCGACAACAGGGATACAACGTCGCTGGATTGCCTGCTACAGTTGAAGATTTCCGCAGAGATATTGAGCGCGAAGGATCGCTTTTCAATTCCTTTGCACATGGAGACGTCGAGAAATATATGAAAACAGGGCATCCGCAACTCGTAAGTAAAGAAGAATATGATAAATGGTCGAAAATCACTCTGCGAGAAACAAAAGCCAAAGAAGTGGATAAGGAGTTTGGGAAATTCCCTGGCGATCATAATTTGTTAAAGACTGCAGATGGGAAACTTGCATTTCCACGTATTCAATATGGCAATATCGTATTGCTGCCGCAACCTATTGCTGGTGAAGGCAAAGACATTTTCGCCATCACTCATGGTACAGGAAAAGTTCCACCTCATAGCTATTTAGCTCCATACCTCTGGATACAACACGGATTCAAAGCCGATGCTCTCGTTCATTTCGGTACGCATGGCTCATTAGAATATACACCCCAAAAGCAGGTTGCACTCTCAAACGACGATTGGTCTGACAGACTTATTGGCGCATTGCCTCATTTCTACTATTATACAATAGATAATGTTGGTGAGGCAATGATAGCTAAGCGACGCTCTTATGCCGCTATATTGTCTTATCTTACCCCGCCGTTCCGTGAGAGTCAGTTAAGAAACACCTACTCTATACTCGAACAAAAAATATCCGATTATCAGAATAACAAGGGCGATAAGCAGATACTTGCTAAAGATATAAAACGAATTACTGAACAATTAGGGCTAAACAAGGACCTCGGTATAGAAAGTGTCAACTATTCGGAAGCTGACATTGAACGCATAGGAAACTATGCAGAAGAACTTGCTGACGAGAAAATTACCGACACACCATATGTTACGGGTATCCCTTACACAGCCGAAGATATTCGCAGCACTATTTTCTCAATGACAGTTGACCCAATTGCCTATAGCCTATATGCCATCGAAAGACTTAAAGGAAAAGCTCCGTCGGGTTTGGAAACACAACGTGTTAAATTTAATGACCGTTATCTTGCTCGTGCAAATGCCCTTGTAACTCGATTCTATAATAGTACATCAGAAATCACACCATCAGAACTGCAATCAATAGCAGGGCTTACTACGGTTGAAATTGCCCATGCTGACAGCATAAGAGAAATTCTGAATGCACCAAAAGGAATGATGGCTATGATGATGGCAGCATCGAGAAATAAAGGTAACAAAAATGCAAAAACCGCTATGGAAAAGATGACGGAGAAGATGAACAAGCAGATTCTCGATATTCCAAAACCAAAACGCGGACCGATAGCCAAGTTTATGCGATGGCAAATGCGCAAAATGTTGGCAAAGAAAGACCCCAGTCGAATGCTTGCTGTCGCAAAGAAAATGGGTGCAAGCGATGAAGATTTGAAGAAAATGGAGGCTGGACTGAAAAAGCAGATGGGTATTAGCAATGATAAAAATAGCGAAAAACTGGGTGGTAATAATGCAGAAGAATCTACCATTTCTCGCAAAGATATTGAGTTGTCACGAGCTATCGAAGAGCTACGTACTGCCCTTAATAATGTTGGCAAATATAGCAGACTGCTTCGCGAAAGCCCTTCTTTAGAAATAAACACATTTATTGCAGCTCTTAGCGGAGGGTACATAGCCCCGTCGCCAGGTGGCGATCCAATAGTAAATCCTAACACATTGCCAACAGGTAGAAATCTCTTTGCAATCAATACCGAAGAGACTCCTACTGCCGAAGCGTGGGAAAAAGGCATGGCACTTGCTAAATCGACAATCGCTGATTTTCAGAAACGTCACAAAGGCGAATACCCACGCAAGGTAAGCTATACCCTATGGTCAGGTGAATTTATCCAAACAGGTGGTGCCACAATAGCCCAAGTCCTATATATGCTCGGAGTAGAACCTGTGAGAGACCGCTACGGACGTGTAAGTGATATTAGACTCATACCTTCCGAAGAACTCGGCAGACCAAGAATTGACGTAGTTGTTCAGACCTCTGGTCAACTTCGCGACCTTGCAGCCTCGCGTTTGTTCCTCATTTCGCGTGCTGTCAGAATGGCTGCAGATGCCACTGATGATAGTTTTGACAACAATGTGAAAGCAGGAGTAGAAGAAAGCGAACGCTACCTCGTTGATAAAGGCATCAGTCCGAAACAAGCCCGAGAGATGTCGTCATACCGAGTGTTTGGTGGAGCTGGTGGCGACTATGGAACTGGAATACAATCAATGGTAGAGCAGGGTGGTGCTTGGGACGATGAACGACAAATAGCCGAAATCTACATGAACAATATGGGAGCTTTCTATGGTGACCAAGAACATTGGATGAGCGATATGCACGAGGCTTTCAGTGCTGCGCTGACGCGAACGGATGTAGTGGTACAACCTCGACAAAACAACACTTGGGGGGCACTTACACTCGACCATGTTTATGAGTTTATGGGTGGTATCAACCTTGCTGTGCGTCAAGTGACAGGCAAAGACCCCGATGCCGTATTCAGCGATTACCGTAACAGAAACAATTATCGAATTCAAGACTCTAAGGAAGCCATTGGAGTGGAGGCACGAACAAAGCTTTTCAACCCCACATATATCAAAAACGCAATGAGCGGAGGCGAACTTCATACAAGTGAGATTGCAGAGATGGTGCGCAATGCTTATGGTTGGAACGTGATGAAGCCAAAGAATATAGATAAGGAAATGTGGGATGAGGTTTATGAAGTTTATGTCAAAGACAAGTACAACATTGGTGTTACACATCAGTTTGCTGAAGTAAACGCCCCTGCAATGCAAGAGATAACAGCTACAATGATGGAGACAGCACGTAAGGGAATGTGGAAAGCGTCCCCACAACAACTTGCCGATATAGCATCGTTGCATACAGAATTGGTAGAGAAGTATGGAGCAAGTGGGTCGTCGTTTGAAGGAAACAATCCAAAACTGCAATCGTTTATAGCTCAAAAAGCCCCATCAGCAGCTGCAAAAGTCTATAAGCAACGAATGCGTCAAACCACTCAACAGAGCGATCGCGAAGGAATGGTTATGGAGAAACAAACTCACCAACTCTCCGAAGAAGCTGAAAATTCAACGTCAAATAACGGAGGGCTTATAGTAGTTTCTATAGTTCTTTTGGCTTTTATAGTCATGGTTATCATCGTAAGGCGCAAGAGAAAAAATCGGTTAAGTGAGTAAAAAGAAAAAAATGGTTTTGCTTTTTGCTTTACCTCCGCTATCGATTAGCGGAACAGCGACCGTTGGTACGAGCGTGAGAGTCTTATTAAAGTTATAGATATGGAACTGATAATTGATGTTTTGATATTATTCATCGTTTTGGGTTGTGTGTTGAAACTCAGTCTTTGGCGGTGGTGGCAGCGCATGGCATATAGTCTGCTTCTTGGCTGTTTCTCATGGTGGAGTGTTCGCTATGCGGTGCTTCAGTCAAAAACTCAGATAGCCGATTATCTTCAAAATACCGATGCTCTTCAGTCTATGGCTATTCTAGTTACTATAGAATCGGCTCTTGGCTTTGCCTTTTGCTTGTCGTGGCTGGGTGGAAAGAAACGTGGCACTTGGTACGCAAGTTTGTTAATGTTCCCTGTTGTATTCTATTTGCTAACGCAAACTATTTTTGCTCTGACTGGTATTGACTTCGAAACAACAGCTTGTGGTTTTGCTCTACTTATAGCAGTCCTGCTTCCTTTGCTTGCTGAATTAGTCCGATGGCTCTTGCCCGATGCTGATAGCCGTGTGGAAATATACCTGCTGACTGTTATATTCATCTGTTTGTTAGGACTAATATCTACTGAAAGTGGAACAATGGTGTATTCTGTCAAGGAGAGTCCTATTGATTGGAAGTCGCTCGGACTTACTTTTGCCTTCTTCGCAGCGTTGTTCGTCGTAGGAATAATAATAAATCGTGTGGTTTGGACTATTAGAAATATAAAAAACAAATAAAACTAAATTAATATGGAAATTATCTCAAGAGCATTGTTCGGAATAGCGAATTCGTTGCTTATCCCCGACGTAATACTGCTCATTTTCTTTTTCTTTAGAGCCTTGGTGTTGCTCGGTGGAACCTATAATCAGTTTATGACTCGTCGCAAACACCGCTCGCTCGATACAGCCATCAAGGAATTGCGTCCTGAAACTCTTGATAACCTCAGGCTGATGGTTAGTGGCAAACAGGGCTCGTTGCTCGAAAAATATCTCGACGATATGCTCAACAATCCTCCATCAGAAGCTTATGCTGACTATATTATCACTCACTTTGAGACAGAGTCGGCAAAAGATGTAAATCTGTCCCGCCTGTTGACGAAACTTGGACCTGTGCTTGGACTTATCGGAACACTTATCTCTATGTCGCCAGCACTTGTCGGACTATCAACTGGCGATATTTCGGGCATGGCTTACAATATGCAGGTAGTGTTCTCGGCTACGGTAGTAGGACTTGTAATTAGTGCCGTGGGACTCTTTACACAGCAACTAAAATCGCGGTGGTATGCAAAGGATGTTAACCGCCTCGATTATGTATCACGAATTTATATTCTTCAAAACGATGAGAAAGCGTAGGAGTGGGCTGCTTGCAGAAGACGATGGCGACCCTTTGAGTGTTGTTGTCAACCTTTTCGATGTGGCAATGGTCTTTGCTGTATCGCTTATGGTTGCAATGGTTATGCACATGAATATGACGGAGGTTTTTGGTGATGAAGAGTTCACCATAGTTAAAAATCCCGGCAAAGAAAACATGGAAATAATAACCAAAGAGGGCAAGGAAATAAACACTTACAAAGCGTCGGGCGAAAAAACAGATGGTGGTCAGCAAGGCAAACGATTAGGTACAGCCTATCAACTCGATAATGGGCAAATTATTTATGTACCTGACGAATAAGGGCTGTATGTCACTCCTCGTTGTGGTGGAATAGGCGACGTTCGGCGAGTTGTTCGTACTTTGTGTTCTTCCTGCCATAGTTGGCGTAGGGCCAGATGCTGATGCCGCCGCGTGGGGTGAAGATGCCTGTTACTTCAATGTATTTAGGATTCATCAATCGGATGAGGTCTTTCATGATGATATTGACGCAATCTTCGTGGAAGTCGCCATGATTGCGAAAACTGAAAAGATAGAGTTTCAAACTCTTTGACTCCACCATAAGTTTGTCAGGAATGTAACTTATTCGTATCTCGGCAAAGTCGGGCTGACCTGTGATAGGACATAACGATGTAAATTCAGGACAGTTGAAACGCACCCAATAGTCGTTATCGGGATGCTTATTTTCGAAAGCTTCGAGTACTTCAGGAGTGTAGTCGAAGTGGTATTCTGTTGGATTTCCCAGTTGTTTGAGTTCTTTCTTTCGTGTGGTCATGTGATTTGTAAACTTGCGATTATATGATTTTATAGGTTGAAGTTTGACGAACCTATAAACATTTTATTTCTTATTGAGTTCGTTTTTCTTCCTACTATAACCTTGCGTGTGGTCTTTGAAACGCAACACGAGTGTGTCGCGACTGAGCATAAGTAGGCGGGCAGTGTCATTTACTACCGTAGTAGGTTGTTTTTTGGCTTTTCCTGTTTGTGGCATGGAAGCCATGGTTAATATCAGTTGTCCGTTGAAAATGTGCCATTCGGAGTAGAATTTCACTTCTGGATATACCACAGGACTTTCTTCGTCGAGAGTGTTTTGCCGCCATTGACGACCGATGGGTTGTGATGTGAAGTCTTGTTTGAGAATCATTCCACATTCTCGGGGCACCATGAGAACCTTTGCAAGTGAGTCGCGTTCAGCCTTTTCCGTGTCGGAGAGTGTGTGTTCCTTGTCGCTGATGGCTGACTCTTCGCGAAGAGTAGGCATTAGTTCGTAAATCCATGCACCATACATTTGGTCAATATCTACAGCAAAGACTATTTCACGCTTGTTGTTCGGACTAATCATGAAGGCTATTCTATCGCCTATTGCAGGCTGCCCCAGAATGCGACGGTCTTTGCGAGCTTGAATGATGTCGTAAGTGACAGGGTCTGTGCAATCGTCATGCATAATTACAAGCACCGAGTCGGTGCATCCCTCGCAGGCAAGACCATATAGAGTGGAGTCGTTTTTGGCTTTATAACCCACATTATGCTCCAAAGTCGCATCGAGCTTTTCCACTGCTTTTTTCTTACTGCACGAAATCATCAATGCAACCATACACAATAGTAGAAATGATAGTCTCTTTGTCATTTTCATAATCCTTTTATGCCTGCAAAGTTAAAATAAATAAGTGAGTAATAAAGAAATACGCAAAAAATGTTGTTATCATATTTGCGAGCAAAAAATATTATTTTTATCTTTGCAATTCGATGAATAAAAGGGTTGCTTCAGTCTGTGATTAGGGCTTTCGCTGTCGTAAACTAAAGGCAGTTTTGCTTTTTTATACCTTCGTCTTAATTTTGAGTTTCAAGCAGCCTATTTGCTATCGTGATAAAAAAAATATACAACTTAAATAATAATACTAACAAATGAAGAAAAAAATTCAATTCAGTCTTGTCTATCGCGACATGTGGCAGTCTTCGGGTAAATTTCAACCCCGCAAAGACCAGTTGGAGCGCATTGCGCCAGTAATCATTGAAATGGGATGTTTCGACCGAGTAGAGACCAATGGTGGAGCATTTGAGCAAGTAAATCTTCTTGCTGGCGAAAATCCTAACGATGCTGTGCGCGCGTTCTGTAAGCCTTTCAATGAGGTGGGCATTAAGACTCACATGCTTGACCGTGGTCTAAATGCTCTGCGAATGTATCCAGTGCCTGACGATGTGCGCGAACTCCAATACAAGGTAAAGCATGCACAGGGAGTGGATATACCGCGTATTTTCTGCGGATTAAATGACACTCGCAACATCATACCAAGCATCAAGTGGGCAAAAGCAGCTGGCATGACTCCGCAGGCAACACTCTGTATTACAACATCACCTGTTCACACGGTAGAGTATTACAGCCAGATTGCTGACGAGGTTATTGCTGCCGGAGCTGAAGAAATATGCTTGAAAGATATGGCTGGTATAGGACAACCAGCAATGCTTGGTGCTCTTACAAAGGCAATCAAGACAAAACACCCGGATATCATAATTCAGTATCATGGCCATTCAGGTCCAGGTCTGTCAATGGCAAGCATTCTTGAAGTTTGTAACAATGGTGCAGATGTAATCGATACAGCTATTGAACCACTATCGTGGGGTAAGGTTCACCCAGATATTATTTCTGTTCAGTCGATGCTGAAAAACGAAGGTTTCGAGGTGAAAGAAATCAATATGAATGCCTATATGAAGGCTCGCTCACTTACGCAGGAGTTCATCGATGAATGGCTCGGCTACTTTATCAATCCAGGTAACAAGCATATGTCATCTCTCCTGCTCGGTTGCGGACTGCCTGGCGGTATGATGGGCTCAATGATGGCAGACCTCGCTGGCATACACCATGTGATTAACAACACACTGAAGGCAAAAGGCGAACCAGAACTCTCTACTGACGATATGCTTGTTAAACTCTTTAACGAAGTGGAATATGTATGGCCACGAGTAGGTTATCCACCACTCGTTACTCCATTCTCACAATATGTGAAAAACATTGCACTGATGAACCTTCTCACGATGGCGCAAGGCAAGGGTCGTTTCGTTATGATGGACGATTCTATGTGGGGTATGATTCTTGGCAAGTCGGGACGTGTTCCTGGAGAGATAGACCCAGAACTGAAAGAGTTGGCAGCAAAGCAAGGACGCGAATTCACCGATGCTGATCCTCGTTCGCTCATACCAAATGCACTCGATGATTTCCGTAAGGAGATGGATGAGAATGGTTGGGATTATGGAAAAGACGACGAAGAACTCTATGAACTCGCCATGCACCCCGAGCAGTATCGTAATTATAAGAGCGGACAGGCAAAGAAAAACTTCCTTGCCGACCTTCAAAAAGCCAAAGATGCAAAACTTGGTACAGCCCTTTCACCAGAAAAGCTTGCTGAGTTCAAGCACGCTAAGGCCGATGCTATCGTTTCTCCTGTCAAAGGACAGATATATTGGGAATTCAATGGCGATGGCGAACAAATGCCTACCGTTGAACCATTCATTGGCAAGGAGTATAAGGAAGGCGACGCATTCTGCTATATTCAAACAGCTTGGGGCGAAATAATGCCTCTGCCTGCAGCACTCGGTGGCAAGCTTGTTGAAATCAATGCTAAGCAAGGCGATAAAGTGCAGAAAGGCGATGTTATAGCATATATCGAGCGTGAACATGCAGAATAATAAGGCACAGATAGATGTCTTGTCTATTATAGATGCTTACTACAGGGAGAATGTCGCTCTTCGCGACATTCTCCTTATACATAGTAGGCAGGTAAGAGATAAGGCTCTGTTCATTGCAAAACGTCACCCAGAACTCGGAGCCGACACTCTTTTTATCTGTGAGGCAGCCATGCTTCACGATGTTGGTATTGTTTGTTGTGATGCCCCTTCAATCCATTGTCATGGAGATGCACCATATATTTGTCATGGAATAAAAGGGGCGGAGATGTTGAGACGTGAAGGCTTGGAACGCCATGCTCGTGTTTGCGAGAGACATACTGGTACAGGGCTTTCTGCTAATAGCATTATTGCGCAGCAATTGCCACTTCCGCACCGAGATTATCTACCTGAAACTATCGAGGAACAGATAATTTGTTATGCCGATAAATTTTATTCCAAAACACGACTTAATCAGGAAAAGACAATTGAAGAAGCCATTCGCTCTCTTCGAAAATTTGGCGAAGACGGAGTAGGTCGCTTCCTGCAATGGGTAGATTTGTTTGAATAAGTCGTTCTGCGTTAGTTCTATTTCATGCTTAAGGCAATTTCCGTTGTGTGTTGCCTTTTTTATTCTTCTTCGAAAATCAATCCCTCGTCGCGGTCTTGCTTGTAGTAGTCGGAGAGCATTCCGATAAATGTTGCTATTTCGTCGATAGCATGTTTTGTTTCTGGCGACATTGTTCGCCCTTGTAAGCGAAGCATCATGGCTCCATATAGGGCGTTGAAACAGGTTTCAATTTCGTTCTCAGTGCTGTCGCCATTGCCGTTTTTAGTGCGGAGTTCTACTATAAATGGCAATACCTTGTAGTATTGCGCTGTATAGAAAGGAAACTTTGTTGAGTTAGATAGAGCTAAATGCAGGTCGATGAGTTGTTTCATCACAGCTTCGTTTATTGCGAGATGACCTTTCTCGCGCTTACCCTCGCTGTTCATCATATTTATCAGATTGCCAAACCAGTCGGTCAGGTCTTCTATCTGTTGTTCATCATATTCGAATCGAGGAACATATTCTTTGCGAATGCGTGTTAAGTTTACATCGAAAGCTCGCAGAATATCCTCCACTTGCCACATGTAAAGCAAGTATTCGGCAATGTTTTGCTTACGGAGTTGTTGAGAAATATACATTTGTTGGAAGGTTTCGAACGTGTTGTGATTTTTTTATGCATAGTATTTAGGGAGTGTATATATATTAAACACAGTGCCTATCAATACTATAATTGAGATTAGAATAACTACGCTACCAATAACTTTGTTTATTATGTTTATTCCTCCCACATCGAATTTGTTTCTTATCTTGTCGATGAGCCATGTTAGTCCGTACCACCACAACAATGCGCCAGCAATGATGCTTAAATAGCCTACTACCATCTCGAAAGGTCGGTTTGGCTTAATGAAAGCAAACTGCGCAAACACAGCCATGAAGATGAGTATAATAAGTGGGTTGGATAGTGTTATCAAAAATCCCGTGACGGCATTGTGGGTAAGTGTACCTTTCTGTTTGCTACTTTGTCGGAGATTTTTCATTGGATTTGAGCGGAACGAGGCTATGCCAAATATCAGGAGCATGACGCTACCAAGTATTTGAAGGAAGAATTGATTGCGAGTATCGTTAATTATATTCATTACGAAACTCATTCCTAAACCGGTAATAAGAGCGTATAAAATGTCGCTTGCTGCTGCTCCGATACCTGTGACGAAACCATACCAGCGTCCTTTGTTCAGTGTTCGCTGCACAGTCAGAATACCCACAGGACCCATTGGAGCAGAAACGAGGATGCCAATCATAACTCCTCGAAATATTACATCAAGTATATCTATGTGAAATTGAAAAGGCATATCGCCTACAAAAGTACGAGTAAGTGAACGAAAAGCCAAATTTATTTGAGCTTTTCTGAACGAGAGTACCTTGTCTAAATTTATTTGTGCTTTTGCTTTACCTCCGCTATCGAATAGCGGAACAGCGACCGTTGGTTCTGAACGTGAAAAAAATTATATAGGTGGCATAAAAAATGTTAAAGTTAAGTGCTATAGCACAAAAATGTAGATGGAAATTTATTTTTTATTCCTATCTTTGTTCGCTGATTAACGCGATTTATAAACTTTATATTGTTACAATTATTCTTCTTTTTTCAATTTAATCATAATCAAACGAACAAATATATGAAAAACGAAATTAAACCTTTTGTCATAGGTTTAGACCTTGGCGGAACCAACTCTGTTTTCGGAATAGTTGACTCTCGTGGAGAAATAAAGGCTACTACAGCCATTAAGACTCAATCCTACACGACAGCTCAAGATTATGTTGACGCTTCGGTCGAAGCTTTGCAAGTTATAATAGAGCAGGTGGGTGGTATTGATAAAATCAAGGCAATGGGTATTGGTGCTCCTAATGGCAATTACTATAACGGCACCATTGAGTTTGCTCCCAACCTCTCATGGGGTTGCGACGGGGTAGTACCTCTTGCAAAAATGTTTGAGCAGCGACTTGGTATTCCTGTTGCTCTGACCAACGATGCCAACGCTGCAGCTATTGGTGAGATGACCTACGGAGTGGCTCGAGGGATGAAAAACTTTATCGTCATCACTCTTGGAACTGGTGTAGGTTCAGGCATTGTGGTCAATGGACAATTGGTATATGGCAGCGATGGCTTTGCTGGCGAACTCGGTCACACCGTTGTTCGTCATCGAGGCAATCGTCATTGCGGTTGTGGCCGAGAGGATTGCTTGGAGTGTTACTGTTCGGCTACAGGTGTAGCGCGTACTGCGAAAGAATTGCTTACTACAACTACTGAACCATCGTTGCTTCGCGAAATGAATGTTGACGATATCACGTCTCTCGATGTATCTATTGCAGCTGGGAAGGGAGATGCATTGGCAAAGCGTATATATGAGTTTACAGGTGAAATTCTTGGTGAGGCATGTGCTCACTTTACCGCTTTCTCTGCACCTGAGGCATACATCTTCTTTGGAGGTCTGACTAAAGCTGGCGACCTGTTAATGGAACCACTTAAGCGAGCTTACGACAAGCATGTGTTGAAGATATACAAAGGCAAAGCGCAGTTCCTTGTTAGTGGTCTCGACGGAGCCAGTGCTGCTGTGCTAGGTGCTTCTGCCATAGGGTGGGAAATTTGATATGAATAGATTTGTTTTTACATTGTTGATGTTCATGTGCCAGATTATGGCATTTGCCCAGCAACCTACCATCAGCGGACAGGCAATAGACGAAAAAACGGGCGAGGAAATTATTGGCGCAACGGTTCGGCTATTGATGCCCGATAGCACATTTGTGGCTGGTACCACGACAGATACAGAAGGTTTTTTCAAACTCGAAGTTCCATCGGCAGGCAGGTTTGTTCTTAAATTGTCGAACATAGGATATGTTGACGTCTTGCGAACCATCAATGTGAGCGCGGGTGACGGTGCCGATATGGGTGTCGTCAAGATGCGTTCCGATGCTGTTATGCTTGACGAAGCGCTTGTGACAGGTGTTGCCAAGAAAGTAGTTCTTAAGGAAGACACCTTCGTATATAATGCTGCAGCATACCGAACACCTGAGGGTTCGGCTGTGGAAGAACTTGTCAAGCGATTGCCTGGAGCACAGGTTAAGGAAGATGGCACAATAACAATCAACGGCAAAGAAGTGAAAAAAATTCTTGTCGATGGTAAGGAATTTATGACAGGCGATACCAAAACAGCTCTCAAAAATCTTCCCACCTCGATTGTTGACCGCGTAAAAAGTTACGACCAGCAGAGCGATTTGGCTCAGGTAACAGGCATCGACGATGGGGAAGAGCAGACGGTGCTCGACTTTGGCATAAAGAAAGGCATGAACAAAGGTACTATGGTGAACATCGATGCAGCCATAGGCACTCACCATCGCTATGCTGAACGAGCAATGGGAGCATACTTTAACTCAAAGAATCGTTTCATGTTGATGGGTAATGCCAACAACACCAACGATATGGGTTTCCCTGGTGGCGGTGGAGGACCGCGTTTCGGAAGCAGCATGAACGGTCTGAACGCCACGAAGATGATTGGCGGAAACTATAATTACGACGACGACCGCCACCTGAAAATCGACGCGAGCCTGCGCTGGAACCATAATAATGGCGATGTGAGAGCGCGTACCTCAGAGGAAAACTTCGTATCGACAGCAGCCTCATTCGCTAATTCACTTTCTCAGGGATATACACGCAGCGACAGTTGGGATGGCAGACTGCGCATAAAGTGGACACCCGACACACTGACCGATATTACGTTTCGGCCTAATTTTACACTCCGCAAGAGCGATAGTAGAAATCAAGTGATGTCGGCTTCATTCAATGACGACCCTTATAACTATGTCGCAGACCCACTTGCCAACATTGAACAATTAGAACAAGAAGACGACCTGATGGTCAACTCTCGGCAAAATAGTAGTATATCGTATTCTAATCAGTCGAGTGTAAACACCATGTTGCAATTAAATCGTAAACTCGGAAGTCGTGGAAGAAACATAACCCTGCGTTCGGAAACAGGTTTCGGAAAGAACGACAACACTGGTTTGACCTACTCTGATATGCATCTCTATCAGATACTTGCAGCGTCGGGAGTCGATTCAACCTACCAAATAAACCGCTACAATCTGACTCCTACACGCAATCGCAGCTTTTCGCTAAAGACAACCTATAGCGAACCAATCGCCGAGAAAATGTACCTGCAGTTTAGTTATCAATATCAGTATCGATACAACAAAAGCGATCGTTCCACTTACGACTTCAGCGAGATGGGAAAAACCTTCTTCGATGGCATACTACCGACCTATCGAGGCTGGCAGCCATATCTCAATCGCATAGAAAAACCTATGGCTGATTATCTCGACGACGACCTCAGCCGTTATTCCGAATATCGCAACTACATCCACGACCTGCAACTAATGTACCGATGGGTGAAAACGAAATTCCGACTCAACGCAGGTATTTTGGTGCAGCCGCAGCGCTCACGATTTATTCAAGACTATCAAGGACTGAAAATAGACACTACCCGAACAGTTACCAACTGGTCGCCTACGTTCAACTTCCGTTATCGTTTCTCAAAGCAAAGCAATTTCAGAATCAACTACCGAGGCACCAGCGCTCAACCATCAATGAGCGACCTTCTCGATATTGTTGACGACAGCGACCCACTAAACATAACACGTGGTAATCCAGGACTGAAACCCTCGTTTACCAATTCCTTCCGACTATTCTACAATACTTACATACAACGCCATCAGCGGGCAGTGATGACTTTCATCAACTGGCAATCAACACGCAACAGCATTGCTAACAAAGTGACCTACGATGCACAGACAGGTGGACGCACTACTCAACCAGTCAACATCAACGGAAATTGGAATATTCACGGAGCACTGATGTTCAATACGGCAATTGACTCGCTCGGAGTGTGGAACATAAATACGTTCACTGATATCATTCATAATAATTATGTAGGTTATCTCACACTTGGACAGATGACCGATGCTCAGCGAAACGTCACTCGAACAACTGCTGTCAGCGAACGACTATCGCTAACTTATCGTAACTCGTGGCTTGAAATCGACCTCAATGGGTCAGCCGACTACACACATGCACGCAACCGATTGCAGAGCGCAAGCGACCTCGATACATGGCAATTCTCCTATGGTACAAACATCGACGTTACTGCCCCATGGGGAACAAGTTTCTCTACCGACCTTCACATGAACTCACGACGTGGCTACAACGATGACGCTATGAATACCAACGAACTGGTATGGAATGCGCAGGTGAGTCATTCGTTCCTCAAAGGAAAACCGCTGACACTGATGCTGCAGTTCTACGACATTCTGCAAGAGCAAAGTACATTTAGCAGAAGCATAAATGCCATGCGCAGAAGTGATACAGAATACAATGCCATCAACAGTTACGTCATGTTCCACGTTACCTATAAACTAAATCTCTTTGGAGGTAAAGAAGCACGAAAAGGTATGCGTGGAGGTATGCCCGACTTCGACGACGACGATGCTATGCGATTTGGACGTCCACCAGAAAGAGGCGACCGCCAACAACCGAGAAAACTTTTCTAATAAAAAAATAAAATATGAAAATAGCTTTAATAGTTGCTATGGAGAAAGAGTTCCTCCAGATGCAGACAATATTGGACGACAGAACTGAAGAAGTAAAAGAGGGTAACACCTACGTTAAAGGTCGTTTGCATAACAACGAAATCATAATGTGCCAGAGTGGTATAGGTAAGGTCAATGCCGCCATGCGAGCTGCTCAGGTCGTTCACCACTATCACCCCGACCTCGTAGTGTCGTCGGGAGTGGCAGGAGGAGCCGACGTAAACATGAACGTGATGGACGTGGTAGTGAGTAGCGAGTGCACATACCACGATGTCTATTGTGGCAAAGAGTGCGAGCGAGGACAACTTTTAGGTCAGCCAGCGCGATTTAAGTCGCCAGACGAACTCGTTGAGAAAGCTCTGCATCTGAAACATAACAATGGACAGATACATGCCGGGCTCGTCGTCACAGGCGATTGGTTTGTCGATGATAAAGCTAAGATGCAGTCTATTCTCGATCTCTTCCCCGACGCAAAGGCAGTAGATATGGAGAGTTGCGCCATTGCACAGGTGTGCTATTTCAATCATGTACCATTCGTTTCCTTCCGCATAATAAGCGACATACCGCTGAAAGACACCGACGCCTCTCAATACTTCGACTTCTGGGACCGCCTCGCAGAAGGCTCATTCCAGATAGTAAAGGAGTTCATAGAGTAACCATTGACAGATGAAAAGGTGTAATGGATTTTCTAATGTGGATAGGAAAAATAGTTACAAACCGAAACAAATGAAAATCGATAAATAATTGTTTGATTGCCGATTTTTAATCCATTTGCGTAAGAAAACAATACTATTGAAATCGAAAAGGTATGCTTTCCACTTCCGAAAGCATACCTTTTCGTCTTCTATACGATAACTATCCGACTTCTATAGACATCGTTTTCGAGTTAAATGGTGTATCTTTTCAAGTTGAAAAACAAATAAATTCCTGCATAAGATTTAACTTTCTTAAATTAAAGTGTTGGTGTTCAGAAAGTTATCTTTGTATCCAAATTTGTGGTTTTTTCGCAAAATTATTCTTGTTGTTCAATTACTTGCGAGTTTTGAGAGTATTTTTCGACTAATAATTTTGACAAACATCGTAACTAGTAGTTTTTCTGACAGACTCAATTCTTCCATTTTCTGCGGTTGCAGTCACGACAGAGCATCTGGCAATTTTCCTTCACAGTGTGTCCGCCCTCAACCCACGGAGTAATGTGGTCAGCATCCATAGCGTCGATGTCGAAATGATTACCACAGATAAGGCAAATTCCCTTCTGCTTTTCATATACCTCGCGACGGGTGTTATCGTCGAAAGCGCGGATACCTAGATGATGTTCATCGCCATCGAAAACATACCAGAAAATGCCAGATTTTTTCTGCACATCACTATCCATCATTAGTCGCTTAACCTCTTCTCCGAGGTGAGTAGCTGTGAGAGTTGTATCTTTATACACGTTGTATAATAGTCCCCAATCAACTTGTTGCATCTCTTTTTTATAAAGTTTAGTGAAGTGTGTCTGTATCCAATGAATAACATTTTGGAAGTATTGCCACAGTTCATCGGCATCAGTGTCGTTCTTATGCGCTGCCATATATGCCTCTATCGAGTATTCGGATTGTCCCTGTGTCGTAGGAACAATTCCCTGTTTCTGAGCATCGGAAATCCATTTTAGTGCCGTTTCAAGATAGTCCTGTCGTATAGGCTTTCCTGATATATAGTCGGAAGCTAATTGATATGCTACGCATTTAGAGCGTGAAAAGTGCTTTTTGGCTTCTGTAACCCAAGTTCCCGAATAGATAGCATTACGTATTTCTTGTTCGGTCAGTCGCTCGCCCGCAATGTTGATGATATTAAACCATTTAAGTTTTTCCTCGTCGGTGCCGTTCTCGCAGATATAAATCTGAAGCGGATAGTCAAGTATTCGCTCACGTTGAGTTTCAGTTAGATTGTCCCAAGCACTCAAACTTCCCTCGATGTTCATCATAAATTCTCCTGCAATGAACGAGCATATCGAAATCGTCCGTTGCTGTCCGTCAAGAAGTTCGTATTCTATCTGACTGTTACCAGTCTTTTCTACCTTTACCCAATACATCACATTAAGTGGAAACCCATTCCAAACGGTGTCGATAACGGCATTGCGTTTTTTGTCGTCATAAACAAACTCGCGTTGATACTTCGGACGAATGTTCAACAGTCCATTATAACCAACGATACCTTCTTCCGTCGAACTGAGGTCCTGATAACCACTACAAAGTTCACGAATCTTTATTTGGTGAAGAGTTATTTTCATTTGATTGTAGTTGTAATACTATTTCTGTTTTTTTATTTTTAAAAAGATAGGAATTATTTCTTTTTACGAATAAGAATGCGAGTATATAAAGCCTTACCTTTTAATACAGGAGCATCATATCTATTAAATGGTTTTTTTAGATTTTCTAAATAGCCATCTCCACCTCTATCAGTTGTCCAAATTATTTCAAATTGATTAGGATTATATTTGTCGAGAAAGGTGAGTGGTACCCCCATAATCCCTTCATAATTACATGGAATATCTCTGAAAGTTGGCACATTAATAGCCTTATAATTATCAAATTCAGGATAATCTTCAGGAATGTAATTTTTATAAAGTATGATGTCTTCATTATGTTTTGTTACTGGTAAATTAGTAAACCAACATGAAGTAGATACTCGAGCCATCTTTTTCCCATCTTCTATATGATGATATTTTTCCCAATTGTCAGGGACTTGGAAGAACATTCCAACATTAAAATTTGTATATCCTGTGCGTATTTTATTCTGTTGAAATAGTCGGAAAGTTGTTTTGTACTTTATTGCATTAGTGTTACCAATAATGATAAATAGTTTGTTATATTCTTCAAGCAATGACAGGAACTCTCTAAAAAGAGAAAAAGGCGGATTAGTGACAATTATATCTGCTTCTTTGAGCAATTCAACGCATTCAGGGCTGTCAAAAGAGCCATTGCCTTTGAGTAAAGAAAGGACATTCTTGTCATTCTGAATTAGATATTGAACATCTGCAAGATTTACAGCCCCATCACCATTATAATCTCTTACTTCTGATATTTCAACCTTGTATGCAATCTTCTTTGGCTTTTCTTCGCTAATATTGTAAAACAGGGGAAGTTCGTCACCTGCAACAGGTGAACCGTCATAACAAGTAGCAATCAATTTCTTTAGACCGAAAGCATTAAAGTTTAATGCAAAATACTTAAAGAAATTCGATTCGTAAGGGTCGTCACAATTGCAAAAAACAATTTTATCCTTGAAATAAGGCTTGTAGTGTTTTAATTCATTGGAAATGTCATCAAGACGAGTATAAAACTCATCTTTTTTTGCTCGTTTAGCATTTAGTAAATCAGACTTTGCCATAGATTGATAGTTAATAAATGCACACTATCAATCGCAGCGAAAAAAGTGCGAGCCTCTTATCGCGTACCAAGGTAACCCGGCAAGGAGACCTTTTCAACCACTAAGAAACCCACACTAATCGTGTAAGCATCTAATATCGTGGTTGACAAGGCATTCCTATACAAGAACCCCTTACATATTATTTGTTGTTTATCTCCTTGAAACTTTGCCGGGTCTTTCGGTAAACGCGAAATAATAGTAATGCTTAATCCTAAAAAATATTGCCCTTTACATAATAAGGACACTGCAAAGATACAATTAAGCGAGCAAAAAGCAAAACTTGTTTTAGCTTTTTCGAGCGTTAGTATCTTATTTAAAGATACAATTAAGAATCAAAAAAGCAAAACTTGTTTTAGCTTTTTCGAGCGTTAGTATCTTATTCAAAGATACAATTAAGCGAGCAAAAAGAAAGAAAATCGCGGGAAATATATTAGTTTTTATAAAAAAAAGCAATCGAATTACTTGATAACTCGATTGCTGAATGTGTCTTATAGGGCAACTTTTCTATAGGAATGTTTTATTGCGTCTATTCGAGCATTTCGTAAATTTTGGCTGCAAAGACTACGTCGTGTAGAGCAATTCCATAGTTGTAGGCAATGAGTCGCTGGATGTCGGATGTGCGTCCAGGGTCTTTGCCCGAAAATACATCGCCTATCTCGGCATAACCATGCCACTGGTTGAAAAGACGGAAATTGCAGACGTGAGCAGTATCGTCGCCAAAGACGCGGTCGAATGCTGTGTCACAATTCTCGAAACCGCGCATGTGGACAGGGATAATTGTAATTCCTGAGGGATAAACACGCTGGTCGGGTAAAAAAAGTCCTTGAGCATTTGTAATACAGCTAAAGAGTACATCGGTGGTGCGAGCCATTTCCTCAAAGGAGTTAACAATGCTGAAACGAGCATTTGGATAGTCCTTGAAATATTCTTGGAATAGTTCTGCTTGGTTTTTGTATCGCATCAGCTGCACGTGGAAGTGTGTCTCGGGAGCGATATGAAGTAAGCATAGCATTGTGGCGCGTGCGGTATTGCCCAAACCAACGAAACCCAGACGATTTGCATCGCACTTACCGAGGGCTTTTGCTGTGGCTGCAGCCACAGCACCTGTGCGCATGGTCGTTATCCAGTTGGCATCGAGAAGTGCAAGGAGTTGACCTGTTTGGGCATCGTAGAGCATGAGATTGCTCCCAAGACTTGGATGAGACGAAAGCAAACGGTGCACCTCTTTTACTCCATAGTAACGTCGGTGGAAAGAATACAGACCTTCGGTATTCGAAGGTAGAAGACATGGCATTGAAGTGAAAAATTCGCCATCGGAGGGATGAACGCTTATCTTTGCTGGCAACTGTGCCTCGCTCTTGATGGCGAAACTTTCCTTAATCCAATCAACACAAGTCGCGGGACGTATCTGTAAGTCCTGAATTATTTGGTCGGAAATAACTCTCATGTCGATTTCACGGGATTTCTTGTTTGAACAAAAATGGTGTCAGTCGTAAGTAGGTATGACGTTTACGTTTATCCGAAGTCGTCGAACATGATAGATTCTTTTTCTACTCCGATAGAGTAGAGCATATCTTGCACGGCTTTCGACATAGGTCCGGGTCCGCACATATAGTACTCAATGTCTTCTGGTGCGTCGTGGTCTTTGAGGTAAGTGTCGTACATCACTTGATGAACGAAGCCTGCTGTATATTTCACGCCTGCCTTGTCGGCTTCAGGGTCTGGTCGGTCGAGGGCGAGGTGGAAGTGGAAGTTGGGGAATTCTTTCTCTAATTGCAAGAAATCTTCTATGAAGAATGCTTCGCCGAGTGCGCGTGCTCCATAGAAATAGTGCATCTCTCGATTACGACACTGCAAGGTCTTTGTCATGTGCATTATTTGGGCGCGTAGAGGTGCCATACCTGCTCCTCCTCCAACCCATATCATCTCTCGATTTGAGTCGAATATTGGGTGGAAGTCGCCGTATGGTCCGCTCATAATAACCTTATCGCCAGGCTTGCGTGAGAATATATAGCTCGAGGCAATTCCAGTAGGTACATCTTGGAAACCAACCTCTGGACGAGGTTTGAATGGCGTGGTTGCAATGCGCACAGTCAGAGTGATGCGATCGCCTTCGGCAGGGTAGTTTGCCATTGAATATGCTCGAATGGTGTCTTCGGGATTGTGAGCCTTTAGTGAGAATATGTTGTAGGTGTTCCACGATTCAATGTACTGCTCGCCAATGTCGTTCTTGTCGAAGTCTTTGTCGTAGTCGATGCAGTCGTAGGCTGGTATCTTTATTTGTGCGTAACTGCCTGGCACGAAATCCATGTGTTCGCCTGGAGGCAGGGCAACGATAAACTCCTTGATGAATGAAGACACGTTCTTGTTAGATATAACGGTACATTCCCATTCCTTGACGCCCATAACGCTCTCGGGGACTTTTATCTTCATGTCGCCTTTGACCTTACATTGGCAGCCCAAACGCCAATGGTCTTTTATCTCTTTACGAGTGAAATGGGGCTTCTCGGGGTCGAGTATCTCACCGCCACCTTCAACGACTTGAACTCGGCATTGACCGCACGACGACTTTCCACCGCATGCAGAGGGCAGAAAGATGCCGTTAGCGTTGAGTGTGGCCATGAGCGATGAGCCTTGTGCTACGGACAGCGTCTGGTCGTCGTTGATGGTAATGTTGACGTTGCCGCTGGGCGAAAGGTATTTTTTTGCTACGAGTAG
Source organism: uncultured Prevotella sp. (assembly GCA_946627325.1). Lineage (GTDB taxonomy): Bacteria > Bacteroidota > Bacteroidia > Bacteroidales > Bacteroidaceae > Prevotella. The sequence goes on from CAMOVK010000002.1 coordinate 24,867, forward strand.
AATTATGACGAGCAGCAAGATTATTGTTAGAAAAACACCTATGCTGTATAATATAAACTGTATCATCGTTTAGAAGTTTATTGATTTGGAAGTTTTGTTTTCACTCTTTATATGTTTAGTCCGCTGAAACACATCATTGCCATAGCCATAAGCCCGACGGTTATGAACGTTATTCCCAGTCCCTGTAAGGGTTTAGGCACGTCGCTATATTGCATTTTTTCGCGTATTGCTCCAAGCGATACGATGGCTAATGTCCATCCTATTCCGCTACCTATGGCATAGACAATGGCATCGACGACGCTGCCTATGTACTGAGAATTTGATGGGTCAAGGCCTATTCGCTGCTGCATGAAGAGCGACGCCCCCATAATGGCACAGTTCACGGCTATGAGCGGAAGGAAGATGCCCAGCGCTGCATAGAGCGAGGGAGAGTAGCGCTCAACTGTCATTTCAACCAGTTGTACGATGCCGGCAATGACGGCTATAAACAAGATGAAACTCAGGTAGGAGAGGTCAACGCCTTCAACAAGGCAGTCGGGACCAAGCACTTTGGTCTGGAGAAGATAATCTACAGGTACGGTGACGAGTAGAACAAAAGTAACTGCAAGTCCTAAACCTAATGATGTTTTCACATTTTTCGACACTGCGAGGTATGAACACATTCCAAGAAAGAATGCGAAAATCATGTTATCGACGAATATCGAACGAAAGAATAAACTGAATAAATGATCCATGATTCAATGTCGTTAAAATGTTTTAGTTCTCTTTATAAAAATACGCACGATGCACCCAAATGACACATCCTAACAATATCAGTGCCATTGCGGGCATAGTCATCATGCCGTTGTTGGTATATCCCCAATCGTAAAGGAATTGTGGAATGACGTTAAAACCGAGCAGAGTGCCGCGTCCGAGAAGTTCACGCAATCCTCCTACGATGACGAGTATCATTGCATATCCAAGTCCGTTGCTTACACCATCAACGAAACTGGGCCATGGTTTGCTTGTCATGGCAAAGGCTTCCAACCTACCCATAAGGATGCAGTTGGTAATAATCAGTCCAACATAGACTGATAGTTGTACGCTAACATCATATGCAAAGGCTTTAAGAACCTGGCTAACAATTGTCACGAGTGCTGCAACAACTACTAATTGTACCACAATACGAATACGATTGGGTATAGTGTTGCGTATGATTGATATGATAACATTTGCGAAAGCCGTTATTACCGTAACAGCCAGGCCCATAACAATCGAAGGCTTCAACTGCGATGTGACGGCAAGTGCAGAGCATATTCCAAGTACTTGTATGAGTATTGGATGGTCGAGGTTTAGCGGACGGCTAAACACTTCTTTAGTTTTCTTGTCGAAAAGTGCCATGTCTTTGTATCGTTACTTTCTTTATTTTGTATTCAAATTGAGGAAAAACTTCTTATATAGGCTAATGTCGTCGTGTAGCATGTTCGACACTCCGTCAGACGTGAGTGTAGCACCTGTAATGGCATCTACTTGCGATTGCGGGTTGTCAACCTTCTTTTTCACTGCTAATGCTACTTCATCGCTGCCGTCGGCAAAGATTTTCTTGTCCTGGAAGCGCTCTTGCCAACTAACGTCATCCTTGATTTCAGCACCAAGTCCAGCAGTCTCTCCGTCGTGATTAAAGTAAGCACCATAGACGGTGGTGCCGTCGCTGTTTACGGCTAAATAACCATAGACAGCACCCCAGAGTCCCATACCATAAAGAGGGATAACATATTTGGTAGCACCATCAATATTACACGTATAAATGGCTAATCTACCTGCTTTTTTGTCGGCGCTATTTAGGCGGAAACCAGCACTCTCGCTGCCTGGCTTACCATGCTCGGTAATATTGCCATCGACGTCAATAATGTCATCGGAGAGAACAACTTCCTTATATTTAGCATTGGCTTCTGCATCGCTTATGTTGCGAATGTTGAGAGCATAGAGTATCTGTTTCTTCTTATCGAGAGCCACATTGTCGTTCTGACGTTGCTCTAATCCTTTCGACACAAAAGCCAATAGGAAGGCTACAACAACGACAATGACAATCGAATACACTATCGTATAGGTGTTGGAATTGGTGTTCAATCCCTTTTTCTTTTCGTTTTCCATGAGTAAGCGATGGTTATTTGTTGGTTGTTTGTCGTTTCATTCTCTTTGAAATGTTACGCGATACGACTATGTGGTCTATAAGAGGCGCAAACATATTCATAAGCAATATGGCGAGCATCATGCCTTCGGGATAGCCTGGATTGAGCTCTCTTATAACGATTGCCATAACTCCAATGAGGCAGCCATATATCCATTTGCCTCCTTCTGTACGCGCTGAAGTAACAGGGTCGGTAGCCATAAACACTGCACCGAAAGCAAAGCCTCCCATAATAAGATGCTGCCAGAATAGCGTTTGAGAACTGCCAAAAACTTGGAATAGTAGTGCAGTGAGAGTTCCTCCTATGAAAACGCTAATCATTGTTTTCCAAGAAGCAATACCAGTAATGAGCAATAAGCATGCTCCAAGTGCTATGGCAATGATGCTTGTTTCGCCAACGGAGCCTGGAATAAATCCTAAAATCATGTCGGCAGTGGAGTAGGTCGTTGCGGTATTAGCTCCTATTTCTCCCAAAGGAGTAGCGGCTGTGAAAGAGTCGGGCAGATTATTACCAAATCCGAAGATGGAATTTTGAGCAATCCACACTTTGTCGCCACTCATCATTTGCGGATATGAGAAGAAGAGAAAGGCGCGAGCTACAAGAGCAACGTTGAAAATATTCATACCTGTACCTCCGAAAATCTCTTTAGCAAAGATTACTGCAAAGGCACAAGCCAATGCTAACATCCAAAGCGGGCAGTTGATGGGGATAATCAAAGGAATAATAATACCTGTCACGAGGTAACCCTCTTGTATTTCTTCACCTTTCCATCCTGCCCAAGCAAACTCAATACCCAAACCAACAAAGTAGCTAACTATGATTTTGGGGAGTAGTGCTAAGAACCCGAAGATAAAGATGTCAAAAAATGATGCTGATGCCAATTCGCCTGCGGCAAGATAGTTTTGATACCCCACGTTGTACATTCCGAACAACATGGCGGGCATCAAAGCAATTACCACCATACTCATAATGCGTTTGGAATCTATTGCATCGTGAATATGAACACCCGTCTTCGAGGTTTCGTTGGGTACATAAAGGAAAGTCTCTATTCCTTCAAAAACGCTCTTAAAGGCATGCAACTTTCCACCCTTGTCAAACGTTGGGCGTATCTTGTTGATATAGTTTCTTAATGCACTCATCGTGTTACTTGTTGTGATGTGTTTATCAATTATATATAATAATGTGAATAAAGGTAGTAGATTATTCGTTTTCCTTACGAAGCATATCGAGTCCCTTTCGCACTATATGCTGCAACTCCAGTTTCGAACTATCGACAAATTCCGCTACGGCAAAGTCTTCGGGAGCAACCTCATAAATGCCTAATTGTTCCATCTTGTCAATGTCTTCTGCTATGATAGCCTTAATAAGATACTCTGGGTAAATGTCCATAGGAATAACGCGGTCGTATTCGCCACTCATAATCATGTGTCGTTCGCCACCTTTTATGCGAGCATCGAGATTGTATTGTCTCTTTGGCATTAGCCAACTCAGATAGCTCCTGTTTGCAGAAAACTGTTTGGTGCGAGGCATTATCCATCCGAATAGCTCATCGTTGTCGTCGCCTTCGGGGATGATGGTTATCTCAGAAGAGTGGGGTAGGAGGTAATCTCCTATTGTAGAGCGTATTCCTGTGAGTGGATTGCCGTTGATTATGCGTTTGTGCATCACATCGTCGGAAACGTATCCGTTAAGTATTGAGCTCAGAGTTTGACCAACCAATACTTCCATCAACCCTGTTTCTTTTGCAGCAGAGCCGCCTATCGTTATCCTATGACGCAAGTCAACAATGCCATTCTTAAACAACCTGCCGAAGTATATCAATGCTGAAGGATTGATGGTCCATACTATTTCACCTTTGTTCACAGGCAAAATGTGGTTGACCTGCACCCCAACATTACCTGCAGGACACCGCCCTTCAAAAATAGTAACAGTAGCATTGCTAATGTTTTTCAGGCTTTCGCTGGCGTTTTTGCCAACGCCAAGATAAACAGGGGCGATTTTCGAAAGAGCAGTAATGGCTGTCTGAAATTCCTCTTCATTACCTTTAAGTTCTGCATTGAAATCGGTTGCCAATGGCATGTCGCGCAACGCACTGACAAAGATGGCTTTAGGATTGCTCTCAGGAGTGGTAGTAACGGCATAAGGCAATTGAGTTATATAGCCGAAAAGACCCGCTTCAAGTAAGGTGTTTACAATCGTTTCCTTAGTGGCAGAAGCAGTGTCAATTACCGAAAACGTCTTGTAATCTATGCGTTCATCAGCTTCCAATTCAATGCGCATAACTTTTCTGCGCTCTCCTCGAATTATTCCAGTTACCTTGCCACTGACAGGAGAAGCAAAACCAACCGTCGGATGTTTTTTGTCAACAAAAAGAATGTCGCCGGCAAGCACCGTGTCTCCTTCCTTAACAATCACTTTCGGAACGACACCAACAAATCCATCTGGAACGAGAGCAAACTTTTTATCACTCCCCGATGTCAGCATCGTTTCGTAATTTGGCTTCCCTTGCAGATTGATGTCGAGTCCTTTCCGCAATTTGATAATATTCGCCATAGAAACTAATAACTACGTTAAAAAATATAAATCATAACATACTAAAAAGTGCTGCAAAGGTAATTAAATAAAAAAATACAAAAAAGTTTTTGTAAGTTTTATGTAACATAAATGTTACTATTTTCACGAAAAGACTTAATTTTGCGCGAAATATCGTAGTAATATGTCGATTACAGTAAAGGAAAATATTCTTAAACAAGCAGCAGAGAGAAGCATTGATGATTTCCTCGAAGTGATAGTAAATGCTATTTATGAATCTGTCAATTTTAGATTAGATGCCACTTCCATGCAGACTCTCAATGCCGACCAAATCACACTGCTTGCCTATAAAATAATGCAGACAGAGGTTATGGATGGTGGATTTATCCAACTCATACACAATGGTTATGGTGGATTTATCTTTCATAATCCTTTTGCAAAAATGATGAGACTATGGAACATTCCAGAACTGGCAACACTCGTCAACAAAGCACATAAAGCTTACAACAAGTTTCATTTGGAAATTGAACGTGACTGCACTGATGACGAATTTATGGCGATGTTTGAAAACTATCCTGTATTCGACGACCTCGATGATAATTTCGTGGAAAATGAAGAAATATGGACATCTCAAGTAGCCTATTATGTTGACGAACATCTGACGGCTTTTGTAAAAATAGAAACCGATGAATAAAGAAGCATTAGAGCTAAGGAAGAAGAGCCCCATACAGATACGCAACAAAAAAGCCTCGTTTGAGTATTTTTTTGTTGACACCTATACTGCTGGTATCGTGTTGACAGGCACAGAGATAAAGTCTATTCGTCTTGGCAAAGCATCGTTGGTTGATGCCTATTGCTATATAGTGAATGGTGAAATGTGGCTGAAAGGGATGAATATATCGCCTTATTTCTACGGCTCTTTTAGCAATCACGAAGCAAAACGAGAGCGAAAACTTCTGCTGAATCGTCGCGAAATACATCGTCTTGAGGAAGATACCAAACAAGTTGGCTATACTATAATACCAACACTTGTATTTATAGACGACAAGGGCAGGGCGAAAGTAGATATAGCATTGGCAAAGGGTAAGAAACAATACGACAAACGTCAGACGTTGAAAGAAAGAGAAGACCGCCGTGAAATGGATCGTGCGAGAAAACACTTTTAGGTAAGTTTTGTGAGTTTTCCGAATAAAATAGTTGATATAAAGAAAGTTAATCATCAAAAAAGATAAGTACATTGAAAAGGACAAAACAAAGGTGGCGAATGATTCCAGGTCAACCACTGACCGACTTCGACAAGCAAATCATGTATTGGGAGCATAAAGGTAAGGAAGTACCCACTCGTGATTTGGTGAAAACTCCTGAACAGATAGAAGGTATCCGACAGAGCGGACTTGTTAACACAGAGGTTCTTGACACCGTTGAGCAAAAGATAAAAGCAGGCATGAGTACATTGGAAATTGATGAGATATGCAACGACGTATGTAGAAAACATGGTGCAATACCTGCCTGTCTCAACTACGAAGGCTTTCCAAAATCGGTCTGCACAAGTATCAACGAAGTAGTATGCCATGGCATACCAAAGGCTGAAGACATACTTGAGGAAGGCGATATCGTAAACGTAGATTTCACTACTATACTGAACGGATACTATTCGGATGCCTCACGAATGTTTATCATTGGTAAGACAAGTCCAGAGAAAGAACAACTGGTAAGGGTGGCAAAAGAATGTTTGTATATTGGAGCAGAAGCAGCAAAGCCATTTTGTTTTGTTGGTGACATCGGGCATGCTATTGAGCAACATGCGAAGAAATACCATTATGGTGTCGTTCGCGACTTGTGTGGACATGGTGTTGGGCTGAAATTCCATGAAGAACCCGAAGTCGTTCATTTCGGTAAGCGCGGAACAGGTATGCTTTTGGTGCCAGGCATGGTGTTTACAATAGAACCAATGATTAATATGGGTACGTATGAAGTGTTTATTGATGCCGATGACCCATACGGTTGGGAGGTTATTTCTGCCGATGAAAAGCCGAGTGCACAATGGGAGCATACTTTTCTCATGACAGAGACGGGAGTGGAAATCTTGACTCATTAACGACATAATTTGTTGAAACGTTGAAGGAAAAAGATATTTACATTTTAGGAATAGAGAGTAGTTGCGATGATACTTCTGCCGCAGTTGTTTGTCGCGATGTACTATTGAGTAACGTCACAGCTTCTCAAGCTGTTCATGAAGCTTATGGCGGTGTCGTTCCCGAACTGGCTTCGAGAGCGCATCAGCAGAATATAGTCCCTGTGGTTGACCAAGCGTTAAAGCGTGCAGGAGTGAGTAAAGAACAACTTGCTGCCGTAGCATTCACTCGAGGACCGGGACTGATGGGCTCGCTTCTTGTAGGAGTTAGTTTCGCTAAAGGACTTGCAAGAGCATTGGATATTCCGTTGATAGATGTAAATCATTTGCAAGGACATCTAATGGCGCATTTTATTAAGGAAAAAGACTCAAAAACGGATACTCCTCCTTTACCTTTCCTTTGCCTTCTGGTTAGTGGTGGCAATTCACAGATTATCCGCGTCAATGCCTACAACGATATGGAAATTCTCGGTCAGACCATTGACGATGCTGCGGGGGAAGCTATCGATAAATGTGCCAAAGTTATGGGTTTAGGCTATCCAGGAGGTCCCATCATCGACCGACTTGCACGAAAAGGAAACCCTGACGCTTACACTTTTGCAGAACCTAACATAGCAGGTCTTAACTATAGTTTTAGTGGACTCAAAACATCTTTTCTTTACAATCTGCGTGACTGGACAAAGGAGATGCCAGATTTCATAGAAAAAAACAAAGAGGACTTGGCTGCAAGTCTTGAGAAAACAATAGTAGATATACTTATGAAGAAACTCAAGAGAGCAGTCCGCGATACAGGCATCAATCATGTTGCAGTGGCTGGAGGGGTGTCAGCAAATACTGGATTGCGAAATGCTTTCCACGATTATAGTAAGCGTTATGGTTGGCATATATACATTCCTAAGTTTAGTTACACTACCGACAATGCCGCAATGATAGCTGTTACTGGTTATTATAAATACCTTGATGGAGATTTTTGTTCAATAGATAAACCTGCTTTCTCAAAGACTACAATTTGAGATGAGCAACATTCATAGATATAATTAATAATGGAATTAGAGAATAAAGTATTAAGCCGTGAGATAGGACAAGTATTCTACGGTACTGGTATGACGCTTGCTACTGCAGAGAGTTGCACAGGCGGACGCATTGCCGAATCGATAATCTTCACTGCAGGCTCGTCGGAGTATTTCAAAGGTGGAATAATTGCATATTCCGATGAAGTGAAATCAAAAATTTTACGTGTTGATGCCGATTTGATAAAGGAGAAAAATGCCGTCAGTGAGGAGGTGGCAATAGCCATGGTTCAAGGTGTGTTGCAGACATTGGATGCCGACTATGCGATTTCTTCTACAGGTTTTGCAGGTCCAGGAGGTGGCACTCCCGACATACCAGTGGGAACTATTTGGCTCGCTTGTGGCAACAAAGACAAAATTGTAACCTTTAAGATGGAAGAGGATAATGGGCGCGATATAAATCTCGGACTTGCTACGACAAAGGCCTTAAGCATGCTGGTCGAATTTATGAGCGACACAAACGGAAAATAATTATTTCATCGCTATTGTCGTCAATTCTAATCCTTTCATCGGCTCTCTCACCGATAAGCCACAACACTTTGCCCAGCGCATCGACTATAACCAACTGCCGTTCCTTCTCAAAAAGGTTTTTTCTTCGGTCGGTCATGTAGTCGCTGATAAGTCGAAAGTTATTCATTCCGAACGGAATAAATCGTTCGCCAACCTCTACGTTTCTAATAGTAAGAGGGAAAACTACTTTTTTTGCATCTGCAAAGCACACGTTTCGGTCGGCTTCTATTGTAAATGACGTTTTTGTCGTGCGCTCCATGTCTATTGAATAGTAGTCGGGAATGTTGCATTTCTCGACCTTCTCTACTCGAATGTTAATGGTTTTCCGTTCTTCAATTTGCCTTATTACGATGTCTTGTCGGTCGAAAAGAAGTTCGTGAGTTGTTGAGCGGAAAATAATGCCAGAAATATCGTCACCCATTTTGCTGGAAATATCTTCGCATTGAGCAGCGTTAAACCCATATTTTTCTATAAAAAGAAACAGTAGGGCTTCATTCTCAACATAGCGTTTAGCAATACTAATCGTTGCTTGTTGGGGCTTAGAATGAGTAGCAAAATACTCTTCGCTCCATTCTACCAATAGTTTTTGTGTGTCAGCCAGCCTTTTTGTCATCAGACTAACATTTTTTATTACTGCTGGATTGATTTTTTTTAATTCAGGAACAACATTTAGTCTGATTCTGTTTCGCGCAATTTCGTCACTGCTGTTGGTGAAATCGTTACAATATGTTATTCGTTCCGATTTAAGGAATGTTTCAATTTCGTCTCTGCTTACACAGAGAAGCGGTCTGATAATCTTGTTTCTAATAGGTCTGATACCTTGCAGTCCAGCCAGTCCAGTACCTCTGGCCATATTTAGCAACACAGTTTCTAAATTGTCATTAGCATGATGCCCGACGCAGATTCCGTCAGCCTTTCGCTCAATTATCAGCTGGTCGAAAAAGTTGTAGCGCAGCTCGCGTGCCGCCATCTCAATGCTGATTTTTTTCTTCTTAGCATAGTCGGTGGTATCAAAGGTCGTGGTATGAATTTTTATACCTAATTTGTCGCAAGCGGACTTGCAAAACATCTCATCGTTGTCGGAGTCTTTCCCTCGCAGTTGAAAGTTGCAATGAGCAGCCTCTATGTCGTAGCCAAGTTCGTGCAGGGTTGCTAACAGGCACATACTGTCGCCTCCTCCCGAAAATGCAACGATGTATTTGCCGTCGCGCTTGAGGAGTTTGCCCTTTTCTATGTATTTGGCAATTTTCGACAAAAAAGCGTTATTCGACATATAAGACTAATCCTTTCAGATACTCGCCCTCTGGATGATAGATGTTGATAGGGTGGTCTGCTGGTTGGTGGAGTTGGTGAAGTATTCTTACATTGCGTCGTGCTTGAGCAGCAGCTGTAAACACTGCGGCACGAAACTGGTCTTTTGTTACGGCTTGACTGCAACTGAACGTAAATACAATGCCACCCGATTGTATCTTTTCAAAGGCTTTCTGATTGAGTCGGGTATATCCTTTCAGTGCGTTGTGAAGGGCAGAACGATGCTTTGCAAATGCTGGTGGGTCGAGGATTATCAAGTCGTAAGGATAATTGCCTGTTGTAGAATCTCGATTAATTCGTTCGAGAAACTTGAAAGCATCTTCGCAGAAAGATTGATGGCGGTTGTCGTCGGCAAAATTGAGTCTTACGTTACTATCCGTCAATGCTATGGCTTTTTCGCTGCTATCTACTGAATGAACAAGACGGGCACCTCCGCGCATGGCATAGAAAGAAAAACCGCCTGTGTAGCAAAACATATTTAGAACGCTTCTGTTTTCAGCATAAGTTTCGAGCAGTTTGCGGTTTTCTCTTTGGTCGATGAAGAACCCTGTCTTTTGTCCTTTTAGCCAATCAACATGGAATTTCAGACCATTTTCCATAGCAATGTCGTCGTCGCTATTGCCAATCAGGAACCCATTACCTTCGGTTATTTCTGCCTTGTAGGGTAGGGTAGTCTCACTTTTGTAATAAACATTGTTGATTCTGTTGTTCATTACTTCTACTATAGCTTTTGCAATATCGTTTCGTGCAATGTGCATTCCTACAGAGTGAGCCTGAACAACAGCCGTTTTTCCATAACAATCTATTATTAGTCCTGGCAAATTATCGCCCTCGCCGTGAACCAGTCGGTACGAGTTCCCATTTGGATTATCTGCCAACCCAATAGCGATTCGCGTGTCAAGAGCCGACTTTATCCTTGTTTTCCAATAGTTGAAATCGATTTCTGTCGTGTCAAATGATAGCATTCTTACGGCTATCGACCCTATCTGAAAGTGACCAAAGCCTAACGTAGAACCATCTGCGGCAACAACCTCAACCGTCTCACCATCGTGTACGTCGTCGCTGTGATGAATTGCCCCAGAGAATACCCAAGGATGAAATCGTCGGAGACTTTCCTCTTTCCCTTTTTTAAGATATATCCGTTGATACTTGTTCATTATTCTCTTTTGTTGATATTATAGTGTAATCTTTGGTCTCGGTAAGTCTGAGATATTCTTCATATATTTTTATGCAAGCCCATGCATCGGTTGCACCATAAAGTTGTTGTTTCTCGCTGAGTACATCGGCATCCCAGTTTGATAGCTGTTGTCGTTTGTTTAGGCGCTTATTGAACAAATTGGCAAATATCTTCTGAAGGCTTAAATCTTCTATTCCGATGTTTCGAATAATGTTTTGCAGGTCGATATAATTACCAGGAGTAAATTTGTATAGTTCTTTTAGTGCGTGCATGTCATCGTGAAGCGACAACCCTATCATTGGTATATGTGTGTTTTCGAGCAGTCTTATTATCGATGGCGATTGTCCTATGCGTTTTAGGCGGAAGAGAAAGCATGTGTCGTGAGTGCTGACTTGCAGTAGCGACACCATGTTGTGTTTTCCTTTTCGAAACGAAGGTCGTGTCTCGGTGTCTATACCAAGAATTTCTTGTGTGAGTAAAAAGTCAACAGCCTTTTTCGCTTCGCTTTCTGTCAGTACAACGATAATCCTACCTTCAAAAGCTGCCAGTGGCATGTCCTTTATAACTTCTTTGGGTATATGGTCGTAAATACGTTTCTTCATCGGATTCTACGTTCACGCCTGCAAAAGTACACTTTAGCGAGTAAAATGCAAAATAGTTTTTCTTTTTTCGAGCAAGAAAAATGTTATCTAATCAAGTGGTTAAATGAGTAAAAATCAACTCCTATTTTATTGAATTTGGAAAGCAATGCTTTCCGACTCGGGGATATATGCTTTTCGATTTGGAAAGATATGCTTTCCGGCTCGAAAAGATATGCTTTCCAAGTTGATTTTGTATTTTGTTTAGTTTCAACAAGTTACGAGTTGTTTGTTGTGAGGTTTTCCAATGCATGATTATTAGTCTTTGTTTATTAGTGTTTTTTCTATGATTTTGACAGGAGTAGAATAGGTGTTTTTGTTGTTTTAATAGTTGAAGAACAAAAAATCATTCAGACATTAGGCATTCAAAGATGTTTACCAAAATAAAAAAAGTATGTTGTGCTTGATAAAAAAATGCTGCTAAATAGCACATGTATATTTGTTTTTTTTCTTAATTTTGCGCGTAAAATGAATAATACTACGATAATGGCACCAAAAAAGAAAAAATATAAAAAGCAAGCGAAACCCAATCGCACTTCCTTAAAAGAGATATTTCTGAGCGAAACAACCAATTTTGTACTTGGTTTGATTCTTACCCTTTTAGCCGTGGTGGTCTTCATAGCGATGTTCTCTTACCTCTCGACAGCGGCAAACGACCAAAGTTTATTGGAACATCTCAAGCCTGGTGAAATTCAAAACCCCGAAAGAAGTTTCCAAAATGTGTGTGGCTCCTTAGGCGCGATATTGTCGCACTTCTTCATAGCCAAATGTTTCGGCTGGTCAGCATTCATCATTCCTGTATTTGTTTTTCTTTCAGGGCTGAAGCAAATGGGTGCTTATGCAAGAACAAATTTGTGGAAATGGTTTTTGTGCAGTGCAATCATTATGATTTGGTGTTCGGTTGCTTTTGCAAAGTTCCTATCGCCATTGCTGCCAGAACTGACATACAACCCCGGAGGAAACCATGGAGTGTTTGTCTCTAACTTTATCGATAATATGTTGGGAATACCTGGACTGATTGTTATTCTGGTGCTCGTTGCCATTTTGTTCCTCGTGTATATAAGCTCGGAAACAATCAACGTAGTTCGCAACATACTAAATCCGAAGAGATATCTCAATCAAATAAAGTTCACAATTCACGGAAACAACAAACCTGCAGAGATTGAAGAAGAACTCGAAGAAGAACCCGAACCTGAAGAAGAGTTCTTAAATCCAGTAACGAGTGAGCCAATTCCACTAATGGATGAGGAGGTAGATGAAAGTCCCGAACAAGAAGTTCTCGACACCGAAAAAGAAGAAATTAAAGGCGACGAAGAATTCGGAATTATAGTAGCAAAAGACGAAGAGAAAGCTTCGGGGGAAACCCTCGCAGAGCGCGAAAATATCAAAACACCAATAAACCCGAAAGAACCATTCCTAAAATATAAGTATCCAACACTCTCGTTGCTTAAGAAATACGATGTCGATAATCAGCCTTTTATCGACAAAGATGAACTTTTGAAGAAAAAGGATCGTATCATTGAAGTGTTGAGGAGTTTCAAAGTGGAGATAAGCAAAATAGATGCAACAGTCGGACCAACAATCACTCTCTATGAAATCACTCCAGCTGAAGGCATAAGAATTTCGAAAATCCGAAACTTGAGCGATGACCTCGCACTCAATCTTGCAGCAACAGGAGTCAGAATTATCGCACCAATACCAGGCAAAGGAACAATTGGTATAGAAGTTCCAAATGAAAGACCTAACATAGTGTCGATGGAGAGTATTCTCAACTCAAAGAAATTCCAAAACACAAAGATGGATTTGCCTATAGCTTTAGGTAAGACTATTACCAATGATGTGTATATGGTCGATTTAGCAAAGATACCACACCTGCTTGTCGCTGGTGCTACAGGACAGGGTAAATCTGTCGGACTGAATGCCATTATTACCTCCTTGCTATACAAGAAACACCCTAACGAACTGAAGTTCGTACTCATCGACCCAAAGAAAGTGGAATTCAGCGTATATTCATCGATAGCAAACCATTTTATAGCTACTGTTGATGACGACGAGGAACCAATCATAACTGACGTGACAAAGGTGGTGCGAACACTCAATAGCTTGTGTACCCTAATGGACAGACGCTACGATTTGCTGAAACAGGCAGGTGCCAGAAACATAAAAGAGTACAACGAAAAGTATGTTACTCGTAAACTACGACTTACCGACGGACATGAATATATGCCTTACATCGTAGTAATAATCGATGAGTTTGGCGACCTAATTATGACTGCTGGCAAGGAAATAGAACTTCCAATAGCGCGTATTGCACAGTTGGCACGTGCTGTGGGAATTCACATGGTAATAGCCACACAGCGACCGACAACAAATATAATCACAGGTACAATCAAAGCAAACTTCCCAGGACGAATGGCTTTCCGAGTTAGTGCGATGATAGACTCCCGCACCATTCTTGACCGTCCCGGTTCAGAGCAGCTCGTCGGACGAGGCGATATGCTTATCATCAACGGCTCAGAGCCTGTTCGCGTGCAGTGTGCGTTCATAGATACCCCAGAGGTAGAAGCAATCAATGAATACATCAAAAATCAGCCAGGACCTACTCATACCTACGAACTTCCAGAACCAGTAGTTGAATCGGGTTCGTCGGCTGGAGGAACAATCGACGCCTCATCGTTAGACCCAATGTTCGAAGATGCAGCTCGTGCAGTAGTATCAACACAACAGGGCTCTACAAGTATGATACAACGACGTTTCTCAATAGGATATAATAGAGCAGGAAGACTTATGGATGCTCTTGAAAAAGCGGGAATTGTAGGTGAACAGCATGGTGGTAAACCGCGCGAGGTGCTCGTGCAAGACGAAGCAAGCTTAAATAGAATTCTCGAATCATTGAAATAATAATTAGAACAAATATGAAAACTAAATTTCTTATAACTCTCGCATCGTTATTTTTGTTTACAACTTGTGCTTTCTCGCAGAACAAAGCAGTAGGCAAGGCTAATCAGACAAGAGCGAGACAGATACTCGATAAAACAGCGCAGGTGGTTGCAAATAGGGGAGGTGCCCAAGCAAATTTCACGATGGCTGTAAGCGGAGTGGGAAAAGTGTCGGGAACAATCATGATAAAAGGAAATAAATTCTTTGCAAGCACACCTGATGCTAAAACATGGTTTAACGGAAAGACGCAATGGACATATCTAACAGCATCGGAGGAAGTTAATATAACTAATCCCACACCCGACCAACAGGCAAGAATGAATCCATATAAATTCATTTCCATATATAAGACAGGCTACAATATGTCTTATGCCGTTCAGGGAAATGAGTATAAGATACATTTGAAATCGACACGGAGGGCACAAAGCATCCAGGAAATGATTATTACAGTAAACAAACAGACCTATGTACCATCAAACATTCGTATAAGAGAGGGCAATAAATGGTCAACCATTTCCATTCGCAATTTTAAGAAAACACAACTTCCAGATGCACGTTTCACTTTCAACTCTAAGGACTTTCCACGAGCAGAAGTGATTGACTTGAGGTAGGATTTCAAAACACATCGAAGAATAAATGCAACTCGAAAAAGTAAATAAAAGCAGACTACGCAGGATAAAAGACTATTTCACATTGTTTAAAACAATCCGACAACATCGAAAATTATCGGAGAAACGACATCCTGCACTCGAACAAAATAAGGCGGGGAAATTTGTACTCTATTTCTCTGCCATCATTTCGATGTTGTATTTAATGTTTTTTGCAGTTCTACTGGCTTTAATAGTTAATGAAAGCGACTCAACTACTCCGTGTGGAATGATTTACGGATTGTTGCCAATCATTCTTACAGTAGATTTTCTATTTCGTTTCATCACTCAACAAACACCTTCGCAACTCGTTAAACCATACGTGCTCCTGCCCATACCGCGAATGTTGTGTGTCGATAGTTTCATCACTACATCGCTTTTCAATTTTGGAAATATAACATGGTTTGCACTCTTTATTCCTTATACGATAATGTCGGTTTTGTTTGCCGAGGGTATATGGGTGACACTTTTGTTTCTGCTTTCCTTGTATATACTAATACTTATTAATAGCCAATGGTATTCCATCGTTCGTTCGTTGCTCAATAACAACGTACTTTGGTGGGGACTGCCCTTGCTGGTTTATGCCGTTATATACTCTCCTTGGTATCTCAATAAGGGCATGGAATTCTCATCATTTGCCGATTTTTATGCCGAACAAGGAGAGGCTCTCACAAGACCAACACTCATCAGTTGGCTCTTATTGATAGCCATATTCATATTTATAATATATGTGAACCGAAAAATTCAATTTTATTCAATATGGAAAGAACTTGCTAAAGTTGAGGTGACAAAACTACGCCATGTTAGTCGATTCGGTTTCTTAGACCGTTATGGACTGATAGGCGAATATACCAAACTTGAGATAAAAGCAACATTACGCAATAAAAACATAAGAAAAACATTCATCTTTGCCAACGTTTTTGTTCTGTTGATAAGTTTAGTAGTAGCTTTTACTGATATTTACGATAATCAGTTTATGAACTTTTTCTGGGCTGTATATTGTTTTGCAATGTATGGAGCAATGATTCTTGTTAGAGCAATGTCGGCAGAAGGAAACTATATAGACGGACTTATGATACACAGAGAAAGCATTCTTTCACTGCTGACAGCAAAGTATTATTTCTTCGTAGCAATGCTTGTGTGGCCGTTTATGTTGCTTATTCCTACGGTAATAAAGGGAAAATATACATTGCTGATGCTTATTTCAATGGCGCTGTTTACAGCAGGAGTTCAGTACTTCCTGTTTATGCAGATGGCTGTATATAATAAGCAATCTATTCCGCTGAATACAAAATTTATAGGAAAAAACAATACAGAAAACTATTCCCAAGTGATAATAGAGTTGATAGCATTCTTCGTACCTATCGCATTGTTGTATTTGCTTTATTTCCTCTTTTCTGATACAGTAGCATATATAACCTTCGCCTGCATAGGATTGATTTTTGTAGCTTTGCACAAACTATGGCTGAAAAATATATATAAACGTCTGATGAAACGCAAATATGTAAATATGGAAGGTTTCAGATCGTCGAGATAATCTTGCCAAAGATGCCTTAACAACCCCTTTTGGCACGTTTTTTGCAAGTTGGTTATCTGACACATATATTATTACAACTATGACAGGACAATTTTCACCAGCAGTATCAAAGATATTATCGTTTAGCAAGGAAGAAGCTTTACGTCTTGAAAGCCCATTTGTGGGACCTGAGCATATTCTAATAGCCATGTTGAGAGAAAAAGACGGAGCTATAAATTCTTTGTTTGAGCATAATAAAATAAATAAGCAGGCAATTAAATACAATTTGGAAGAAAGGTTACGATTAAACGATTTCGTTCCAACAGACCACCGTGAGGTTGTGCTCAATCCTCAGGCAAGCAATATATTGAAACTTGCTGCACTTGAAGCGCGAATGCAAAAAGCAGAGATTGTAGATACAGAACACCTGCTACTCGCTATACTGCACGACCGTGCCAATAATGGTGCAAAGATAATATTGAATCAAAATGACATGACTTACGAGGATACTCTACTGTTTTTCAAACATCAAACAGAACAACCAAAAGACGGTGTGGAACTGCCTGATGATGGCGATGATGTCTTAGACGAACCTTCTAACGATAAAGATGATTCGAAAAATCAAACATCTACCACAACTAAGCAACGACAGGGAAAAGCGCAAACACCAGCACTTGATAAGTTCTCTACCGACCTTACAAAGGCTGCAAGTCAAGGAATTTTAGACCCAGTGGTCGGTCGAGAAGACGAAATGTTAAGAGTAATGGAAATCCTATGCCGCAGAAAGAAAAACAATACTGTGCTGATAGGTGAACCAGGAGTAGGAAAAAGCGCAATTGTCGAGGGCTTGGCTCAAATGATTGTCAATCATCGAACATCGCCTATTTTGTTTAACAAAAGAGTTGTTAGCCTCGATATGACATCGGTTGTGGCAGGAACGAAATATCGCGGACAATTTGAGGAAAGAATAAAGGCTGTTATTAACGAACTCGAACAACATCCCGAAATAATCGTATTTATAGACGAGATACACACAATAATAGGTGCTGGCTCGGCAGCTGGTTCAATGGATGCAGCCAACATACTAAAGCCTGCATTGGCACGAGGAGTTATCCAATGTATAGGAGCAACTACTCTTGATGAATATCGAAATAGCATAGAAAAAGACGGTGCTCTCGAAAGACGATTCCAGAAAGTAATAGTCAATCCTTCAACCAAAGAAGAAACGCTGAAAATACTCCAAAACTTGAAACCACGATACGAAGAGCACCATCATGTTTCTTATACAGACGAAGCTGTTAAGGCTTGCGTCGAACTGACAGAACGCTATGTGTCTGACCGTGCTTTTCCAGATAAAGCTATCGATGCACTCGACGAAGCAGGAGCTCACATACACTTGCGCCATGCAGATATACCACCAGAAATAATAGAAAAAGAAAAGGAAATTGAAGAAACAAAGCAGAAAAAGCGCGACGCTGTAGGTAACCAAAATTATGAGTTGGCAGCAAAGTATAGAGATTTGCAACTGAGATTGCAGAAAGAACTCGACTCGCTTAATGATAATCTTATAAACAACGATTCACGTGGCAGACAAGAGGTAAATGATACCGACGTGGCTAAAGTGGTTTCAATAATGACAGGTGTACCTGTGACGCGGATAGCTACCGAAGAAAATACTCGATTGCGAACAATGGCAGACGACTTGAAAAAAGTTGTTGTTGCACAAGATGCCGCAGTGGAAAAAATCGTGAAGTCAATACAACGCAACAGAGTAGGATTGCGTTCACCCAATCATCCTGTAGGAGTGTTCCTCTTCCTCGGACCGACGGGAGTAGGAAAAACCTATTTAGCGAAGAAGTTGGCAGAGCATTTGTTCGGTTCCGAACAAGACCTCATACGCATTGATATGAGTGAATATTCTGAGAGTTTCAATGTGTCGCGTCTCGTTGGAGCACCTCCTGGATATGTAGGATATGAAGAAGGAGGTCAGTTGACCGAAAAAGTACGCCGTAAACCATATTCTATAGTGTTGCTTGATGAAATTGAAAAGGCAAATCCAGCAGTATTCAATATGTTACTTCAAGTCCTTGACGATGGTCGCTTGACAGATGGAAACGGCAGATTGATAGACTTCCGAAACACAATCGTCATCATGACATCAAATACAGGAACACGTCAGTTGAAAGAATTTGGACGCGGAATTGGATTCGGTGTGCAGCGCGATATAAATGGAGCACTCAATGATGCGGATAAAGAATACGCAAGATCAGTTATTCAGAAAAGCCTAAGCAAGCAGTTCGCTCCCGAATTTCTTAATCGTCTCGACGAAATTGTCACATTCGACCAACTCGATAAGAACGCGATTGCTGCAATAACTGATATAGAACTGAAATCAGTCATCTCGCGAATAAAAGAGATAGGATACGATGTAGAAGTGAGCAGTGCCGCTAAAGACTTTGTGGCATCGAAAGGCTACGATGTGCAATTCGGTGCTCGACCTCTGAAACGTGCATTGCAGCAATATATTGAAGATGGAATTTGTGAGAAAATTCTTTCAGGCGAAATCGATAAAGGCGATACGATTAATGTTGAGTATGATAAAGAAAAATCGCAACTGAAATTCACCTCAATTAAGAACAATATATAAAAAACTTGCTATATGCTTACACTAAAACTTATCAATGAAGAGACCGAACGAGTTGTCCGCGGTCTGGAAAAAAAACATTTCAAAGAAGCACAGAAAGCAATCGACGAAGTAAAAGCTGTAGATTTGCGTAGGCGAACAGCCCAGCAGGAATTAGACCGTACAAAGCAGGAAGCTAAACAAATTGCTGCTAAGATAGGTCTGCTTATGAAAAATGGTAATCGCGATGATGCAGAAATAGCAAAACAAGAAGTGGCTAAGTTGAAGCTGCGTGATAAGGAATTGCAAGATGAAATGAACAAAGCCGAAGAGGAATTGACTAAGCTGCTTTGTTCTATTCCAAATATACCTAATGAAGACGTTCCAGAGGGAGCTGACGCTTCGGACAATGTAGTTGTTAAGGAGGGTGGAACTATTCCTTCACTCCCCGATGATGCTGCGTGCCATTGGGATTTATGCAAGAAATATAATCTCATTGATTTTGATATGGGTGTGAAAATCACTGGTGCAGGTTTCCCTGTGTATGTAGGGAAAATGGCGCGACTTCAACGAGCATTGCAGGCTTTCTTCCTCGAAGAAGCACGTAAAAGCGGATATCTCGAAGTAGAGCCGCCATATCTTGTCAATGCAGCATCGGGATATGGAACAGGTCAGTTGCCCGATAAAGAAGGTCAGATGTATCACGCCACTGCCGATGATCTCTATCTCATACCAACAGCAGAGGTGCCCGTTACAAATATCTTTCGTGATGTAATTCTCGAAGAAAAAGACCTGCCTGTGAAGCGTTGCGCTTACTCAGCATGTTTTCGTCGGGAAGCAGGTAGTTATGGTAAAGATGTGCGTGGGTTGAATCGTTTGCATCAGTTCGATAAGGTTGAGATTGTACGGATTGATAAACCCGAACATTCTTATCAATCACTTCAAGAGATGCTTGAACATGTTGAGGGGCTACTTAAAAAACTCGAACTTCCCTATCGTATTCTTAAACTATGCGGTGGTGATATGAGTTTCACGTCGGCTATATGTTATGACTTTGAAGTTTGGAGTGCTGCTCAAAAACGTTGGCTTGAAGTTAGTTCTGTGTCTAATTTTGAAAGTTATCAAGCGAATAGGTTGAAGTGTCGCTATCGCAATGCAGACAAGAAGATAGAGTTATGCCATACTCTAAATGGTTCAGCATTAGCATTGCCAAGAATAGTGGCTGCTATAATTGAGAACAATCAGAGTGCTGAGGGTATTAGTGTACCTCGTGTGCTTGTTCCTTATTGCGGCTTTGATATTCTTGATGATAATAATTTCTAATCTCGCAAAATGTCGGGAGTTTATACCATATTGTTGCTCATACTAAGCAATGTTTTCATGACACTTGCTTGGTATGGGCATCTTCGTTTGCAACAAACAGGTGTTTCGAGTCATTGGCCACTAATAGTAGTTGTTCTGTTCTCTTGGGCAATAGCTTTTTTCGAATACTGTTGTCAAGTACCAGCCAATAGAATTGGTTTTGTCGATAATGGTGGACCATACAGTTTAGTTCAGCTAAAGGTTATTCAGGAGGCAATTTCACTGATAGTATTTGTTCTTGTTGCTCGAATTTTGTTTACAGATCAATCGCTCGGGTGGAATCATTTTCTGGCATTTGTGCTGATAATTGGAGCAGTGTATCTTGTGTTTATGAAATGATACATATCTCAATTAAATGAATCAAGCTCCGTTTGTTTACAATAGTTACGGTTCTTGGATACGTAGCCAGTTCCCTTTCCGTGTGCAAAAGATTTCCATCGATGCGGGATTCTCATGTCCCAACAGAGACGGGAAATTGTCGTATGGAGGTTGTACGTTTTGCGATAATAGCACATTCAATCCTCAATACTGTAATCGAGAGAAAACTATAAGTCAGCAGTTGTCAGCTGGTAAATCATTCTTCAAAGGGAAATATCCTTCCATGCGGTATCTTGCCTACTTCCAGTCTTATTCTAATACCTATGCCCCGCTTGATGTTTTGAAACTTAGATATGAAGAAGCACTTGCAGACCCCGATGTTGTAGGCATAGTTATTGGTACCCGTCCCGATTGTGTAGATGAATCATTGCTCGATTATCTTCAAACATTATCTCGGCAAACTTTTGTGGTTATAGAGTATGGAATAGAATCGGTCAATAATTCTACTTTGCGAACAATCAATCGAGGACATGATTTTGAATGTAGTGAAAGGGCTATCTTACAAACTTGCGAACGCGGCATACTTTGTGGTGCCCATCTCATCTTAGGCTTACCAGGCGAGGGGCGCGAGGAAATCCTCCATCAAGCACGAGTAGTGTCTTCACTGCCAATTAACATTCTAAAACTTCATCAGTTGCAGATAATTCGTGGAACTCGTCTTGCTCAACAGTATACCGAGAGGAAATTCCATGTTTTTTCTGTTGAAGAATATGCAGATTTGCTGGTTGAATATATTCAACTTCTTCCTCCAAGTATTGTGCTTGATCGCTTTGTTTCTCAATCGCCAAGAGGGATGTGCATTGCTCCTAATTGGCGGATTAAGAACCACGAATTCACAGACTTGTTGACAAACAAGATGAAAAGTTTAGGTGCGTATCAAGGAAAAGCTTTGGTGCAAGATAATGTTAAGTGAACAAAATGCTCAAATAAATTTGGCAATTATTTAACTTAATCGTATCTTTGCACACACAGGATGACTGTGCAATAATTAGTTTTATAGTATGTCGATATCGAAAACACGAAAAATGATAGTTGATGTGGCAAGACAATTGTTCGCCAAAAATGGTATGGAAAATACCACTATGAACGATATTGCCCAGGCTTCAGGTAAGGGTAGGCGCACACTCTACACTTACTTTAAGAATAAGGAAGATGTTTATTACGCAGTGATTGAAGCTGAACTTATTCGACTTTCAGACAAACTTGAGGAAGTGGCTAATAAGAAGATGCGTCCCCAAGACAAAATTATCGAGCTTATCTATACCCATTTGAGTATGATTAAGGAAACGGTAGTACGAAATGGAAACCTTAGAGCTGAATTTTTCCGAAATATTTGGATGGTAGAAAGGGTTCGCAAACATTTCGACGAGGATGAGTTGGAGCTTTTTCGAAAGGTTTATGCCGATGGTAAAGCAGAGGGAGAATTCGAAATAGACAATATAGAACTCGTTGCAGATATAACTCACTATTGCGTAAAAGGACTGGAGGTTCCTTACATTTATGGTCGTCTTGGTCATGGTCTGACTGAAGAAACCAGCCGACCTCTTGTTACAAAAGTTGTTTACGGAGCTCTTGGCAAAGGTGGTATAAACTTGTAATAATCAATATATTTAACAAACAAACTTTAATTCTATATGGGTTTATTAACTGGTAAGACGGCGCTTGTTACGGGTGCTGCTCGTGGAATAGGTAAGGCAATTGCCTTGAAATTCGCTCAAGAAGGAGCAAATATAGCCTTTACCGATTTGGTTATAGATGAAAATGGTAAACAGACAGAAACGGAAATAGCCGTTTTTGGAGTTAAAGTGAAGGGCTATGCAAGTAATGCAGCCGACTTTTCAGAGACCGAAAAGGTTGTAGAACAAGTGAAAGCCGATTTCGGTAGTATTGATATTCTTGTCAATAATGCTGGTATAACTAAAGATGGCTTAATGCTTCGCATGACAGAGGCTCAATGGGATGCAGTCATTGCTGTTAATCTGAAATCAGCCTTTAATTTTATTCATGCTTGTACTCCTATCATGGTGCGACAGAAAAGCGGTTCTATCATCAATATGTCAAGTGTTGTTGGCGTTCATGGTAATGCAGGACAGAGCAATTATGCAGCCTCTAAAGCTGGTCTGATAGCTTTGGCAAAGAGTATCGGACAAGAAGTGGGTAGCCGTGGTATCCGTGCTAATGCGATTGCTCCAGGCTTTATTGATACAGATATGACGAAAGCCCTGCCTGAAGATGTACGTAAGGCTTGGATTGAAAAGATTCCTCTGCGTCGTGGCGGAACTGTTGACGACATTGCCAATGTTGCAACCTTCTTGGCTTCGGATATGTCTTCGTATGTGACGGGTCAAGTTATTCAAGTAGATGGAGGTATGAATATGTAAATTAGTGATATGGTGCAAGTAGTTTACGAGGATAATCATTTAATCGTTGTCAATAAATTGTCAGGTGAAATAGTCCAAGGCGATAAGACTGGCGATGTTACGCTTATCGATTCCGTAAAACACTATATCAAGACTAAGTATAACAAGCCTGGGAACGTGTTTCTTGGGCTTGTTCATCGTTTAGACAGGCCAGTAGGGGGCTTGGTGATATTTGCGCGGACATCGAAAGCATTGTCGCGTCTCAATGATATGTTTCGTAATGGCGAGATTGACAAGACCTATTGGGCTGTGACGGAAAACAAACCTCCTCAAAATGAAGGAACTCTTGAAGGATGGATATACAGAAATGAAAAACAAAACAAGAGTTATCTTTCTCATCGAGAGCGACCAAATTCAAAGCACGCAGTGCTTAACTACCGTTTGCTTACATCTTCCGATAGGTATTTTCTGATAGAAGTAAAGTTGCTGACTGGTAGGCATCACCAAATTCGGTGTCAACTCTCAGACATCGGTTGTCCTATTAAGGGCGATTTGAAATATGGAGCGCGTAGGTCGAATACAGATGGAAGTATCTCTTTGATTGCGCGAAAGATAGAATTTATTCATCCTGTATCTCGACAGCATCTATCACTTGAGGCTCCTCTTCCTGATAGTCCGCTTTGGAAATTCTTTTCTTGCGCTGTCCGTAGATAGCAATAGAATTTATTACCTCAGATAATGCATAGGCTATAAGAGCAATACCTACCACTACGAGCGGAATGGATTCTGCCTTGAGAGGATTAACAACAATGTAAAGTCCGCTAAGCAGAAGCAGTGAAGGGAGTATCCAAAATGCCGCAGGGGCGTGCCAGATTTTTCTAACTTCTATGAGTGAAAATAGTTGACTAATTGCTCCGAGAATAACAATAGCACCTAAAAGGTACATCATCCATTGATTAAAAAACGAAGGCATAAGTGTAAGTATAAATCCCAGAATTATACTACCTATAGCCACAACAAGCGTTATTGATTGGTCGCCTCCATACGAGATGTTTTCAGCACGAACTATTTCCGTGTTTTTATCCTGCTCTGCGTTTGAACTATATTCTGCCTTTTTGCGCTTTGCTACATAGTACGCTATGAGAGCTATTACTCCCGAAATTAGAAAAATCACACCAATGGCTATAGTGATAGTTTCAATAATTCTCTCTGGGTGTGTGATGAGCAGAATGCCTATTGCGGCTGCACACAAGGCGCGAAACAAAAAACTATGAACTATTTTCATCTTCTCGATTATGTATTTATGTAGTTATTATCTGCAAAAGTATGAAATTTTTATAAATCAATGACAAACGATAACGATATAATCATCTATCTTGTTCGTCATGGTCAGACTGAAGGCAATGTGAATGAGATCTTGCAAGGGCAAACCCATGGCAATCTGACGACTGAAGGGCGCAGCCAAGCCGAACGTCTGTCGTTGAGCCTTGCAACTGAGCAAATTGACTTTTTCGTGTCGAGTGATCTTAAGCGTGCAGTCGAAACGTGTGAGATTATTGCTCGACGACATGGTGCGGAGGTTGTTACTACTCCGTTGTTGCGAGAGCGCGATTGGGGCAATTTCACAGGAAAGTATATCCCTGAGTTAAAAGATAAAGTTTGGCCTGACAATGTTGAAACTTTAGAGCAGATCAAATATCGTGCAGGCCAATTTATAAATCAAGTAATAAATAAGTATCAGGGCAAGTCAATTCTTGTCGTAGGTCATGGCATTATCAATAAGTTTATTCAGTCGCTTCTTTTGAATTGCGAGAGTCGTGATATTGAACGAATGGATAATGCAGAATTGCGGATTTATCGTTTATCTGCGTCCTCTGGAGCTACCGCCATTCGAGCGACTCGAATTGGCTGAACTTCTGTTAGTGCTACTACTGCTACGGCTGATGCTACTGGTGCTCCTGCTCGGTGTGATAGTGCTGCGACTTGTCGTGCTTCCGCTATTGCTGGTTGCTCTTGTGCTGCGGCTGATAGAAGAACCTACATTTGTCCCTGTGCTTTCTCTGCGGGTGGCAGGAGTTGTTGACATGGTCGGACGTGTAGTCCTTGTGCTTGAAGATGTGGTACTTTGAGTTTTTGTAGTGCGTGAATTAGGAGTGAAAGTGTTGTTTGGAGTTCTGTCGTTTTGTCTGTCAGTTGCCGACTGAACATGTTGACCAGCGTTAGTAGTTGTTGCTTGGCGAGTTGCTGTCGTGCGTGTAGAACTTGGACGGTCTCCTCTTCCTTTTCTTCCATCGTTTCCACCAGGCTTGTTAAAGTCTCCTCTTCCTTTTCTTCCATCGTTTACATTAGGTTTATTAAAGTCTCCTCTTCCTTTTCTTCCATCATTTACATTTGGTTTCTTGAAATCACCTCGGTCGAAACGGTCTCTCATACCATCTGGGCGTTTGCCTGCTTTGGGTCCGCTGAAGTTACGTCCGTGATACCAGCTGCGTCCTCCATTTTTGTGCCAACTATGTCCTCCGCGATATACGGTCCAGAAATGTGGACGACCGAAATAGAAGTAGTTTCTATGTGGATAGCGTGTGTAAATACGGAAATGCCAATAACCAGCATCCCAGTATAGCGGACGATAGAAATAGATTGCATCGCAGAACATTCTGTACTGCCAATCGAACAGGATATAACTGAAGTCGAGATTTCTCCGTGTCCAGTAAACGCTGTAAAGGTCGTCAATAGTGTTTACACTCATTAGATAATCGAGGTTTACTTCGAATGCAGCCTCGTATTGTTCTTCTGTCAGGTTAAGTTCGTATGCCATCTTGTCTGTGAGAAAGAGGGCTTGTTGACGAGCCTGTTCGTAACTCATGGCATTTGTTGTCATTGTTGTCATGGCAAGCAATGCAACGATAGCTAATAACTTTTTCATTGTTGTATGTTTTAAGATGTTATACATTACGTGTTTTCTAATCTCTGTCGCAAAGGTAAAGGGATTATAGTTATTCACAAATGGTATTCCCCTATATCTATCGGGGAAAATCCCTATTGTTGCAATCTGCGTTTTTTATTCTATTTAATAGGTGTAATTTGTTGTTTGCGTATTTTCTTGATGTAATGATATAATAGTTTTGTTAAAATTCTTCGTATTTTTCTCCTCTAAATGCTGACGATTTTCTAACAATAACAATATGTGATACGAAAAATGCCAAAAAAATGCGACTATTCTTAAATGTCTGAAAGTCAATAAGAAACGAGGTTTTTGAAGATTAGTGAAAGGGTTGACAATTGATATTTAAGTTGAATAGATATGCTTTTGTACGTCGAAACGATGGTTGTTGTTTGCCAAAAAATATCTTTTTGAGCTTGAAAAATTATACTTTTCACTCTCGAAAGCATATCTTTTCAACTTGAAAACCATAGTTTTTGATTTAGAAAAGATGTTCTTTTGCTGTTGACAACGTATTTTATAGCTTATTTGTGAAAATAGGTTTGTCAAAGTTTTTCGTACTTATAATAACCAGAATTCCCCTTGCTTTTTCCTCACTTTTCATGACTCTCACCACCAATGCATAATTAAAGTGCACTTTGTTTATGTTTTTCAGGTATAATGAAAACACCCTAAATTTTGATTTTATAGAGATTTTATTTCTATATTTGCAGCGAAATAAGTTGAATGTGTCTTTATTTCATGTGATAATTCAAATTTAATTTTTTAAGAAATCGTGTTTTTCAGATATTTATTTTTAGCATTTTTGCCTGCTTTTTGTTTACCTTGCTTAGCAGACGATGATGAGACTTTCTCTCGATTGAGTGATAGTATTCAGTACAAATTGGAGATGCAGGGTTCTTTTTCGAAGAATCAAACACCTCTTTGGCTTAATGCCAACAAATATGGATTGTCTTCGTTGGAAAACGCTAATGGCTATTTTCGAGCTTCGCTTGAGCGACCTGTTGAGGTCGATTATGAACGTCGGTGGGGCGTAGGTTACGGATTAGACGTGGCTGTCCCTATTAACTATACGAGCAATTTTGTCGTTCAACAGGCGTATGCTGATTTCCGTTGGTTGAAAGGGGAATTAACAATAGGTGCCAAAGAACAACCAATGGAGTTGAAGAACAACCAGTTGAGTAGCGGAGCACAGGTGTTGGGAATTAATTCGCGGCCGATACCAAGTGCGCGGCTTGCCATTTCCGACTATTGGGTGGTGCCACTTACTAACGGCTGGCTGCAGCTGAAAGGCCACATAGCGTATGGAATGATGACCGACGATGGTTGGCAGAAAAATTTCACTGCGCTGAAATCTAAGTATGTTGATAATCAACTATATCACTCAAAAGCAGGTTATCTTAGGATTGGTAACAGCGAACGCTTCAAACCTTTCTCGGTAGAGCTTGGGCTGGAAATGGTCAGTCATTTTGGAGGAACAACATACGTTCCTCAGGCTGATGGCACGACTACGGAAATTAAAAACCAATCCAATCTGAAAGCATTTTGGCGAGCATTTGTACCAGGAGGTAAAGATGTGACAGAAACGCAATATCAGAATGCAGAGGGGAACCAGTTGGGGGCGTGGTTGTTTAGGCTGAACTGGGATGCCGACTTGTGGTCAGCGCATCTGTATGGAGAAAAGTATTTCGAAGACCATTCGGCTATGCTTTTTGTCGATTATGATGGATATGGACAGGGAGACGACTGGAATTCAAAAGTAAAACATCGTTATTTCTTCTACGATATAAAAGATATGATGTTGGGTTTCGAATTAAAGTATAAATATGATAGGGCAATAACTGCAATAGTCTTCGAATACCTCTCTACAAAATATCAGAGTGGTCCAATCTATCATGATCACACTCCGACCATCAGCGACCATTTAGGAGGAAATGACAATTTCTACAACCATTATCTGTTTGCTGGTCACCAACATTGGGGGCAGGCTATAGGTAACCCATTGTATATGTCGCCGATATACAACAACGATGGAACCATAGAGTTTAAGAACAATCGCTTCACAGCTTTCCATCTTGGCGTATCTGGACTGATAACTACAGGATTGAACTACCGCGTGTTGACAACTTATCAAGACGGATTGGGAACATATTCAAAACCTTTCCACGATGCTCATCACAACGTTAGCATATTGGCAGAACTTAATTATTCAATCAATTACGGCATACTGAAAGGTTGGAGTGCACGTGGAGCTTTCGGTGCTGACATGGGAGGACTGATGGGCCATAATTATGGCGCGCAGTTGACGATATCAAAGGTGTTTAGATAAACAATTGAAATAAAAACAATAGATAAACTGATGAAAATAACTTCTTTTCTTCAAAAATACGCCCTCATTTGTTCGATATTGTTCATGCTCGTATCATGCGATATAGAACATTCTTCAAATGGCAAGTTCGATGGGTATTGGAAAATCACACGTATTGACACCCTTCAAACTGGAGGAATCAACGACTTGTCGGGCGAGTTGCGCTTTTGGTCTGTGCAAGGCAAACTGCTGCAATTGAACGATAGACAAAACTATCGGCAGCCCTGCTATCTGCGTTTCGAAAAGAAAGGAGAGCAACTTCGACTATATTCACCCTACGCTGATGTCAGTCAGGGAGAAGACTTGCCCATGACTGATGCCGAACCATTGCGTCATTGGGGAATAAATTTATCAGCCAACAACGATGAATCGGGTTCAAAAGCAGAAGAAAGTTTAGAGGAAAAATTCACTTTCGAGTCTCTGACCAGTAGCAACATGGTTCTTGCTTCCCAAACCCTCCGTTTATATTTCAAACGATACTGATATCAAGATGTTCTTTGCCGAAGAATTTATTGTGACAAAGAACGAGGCAAATGCTCGAACAGTAGGTGTCGCTTCAAAGTTGTGATTAAGTAAGCGAAAAGTCAAATCTATTTGCTTTTCCGAGCGTGAACAACTTATGAAAAGTTGTGATTAAGTAAGCGAAAAGTCAAAATCTATTTGCTTTTCCGAGCGTGAACAACTTATGAATAGTTGTACTTTGAAAAATAATAAGCAGTTTATTTTATAGTAATTTGTTTGTAGGGTAGTGGTTCGTTGTAATCAATCGTGTTGACACTCCAAGATCCCACAGCTTTCAGCATTAGAAATCTTGCTGAAATAGGAGTAAAATAGATGTGTTGCTCTATAGGATTGTTCCTGATATTGGCAAATTCGCCTTTTGAAATCGGATATAATTCATCATGCTTGTCGCCTGCAAATAATTCGTAATGGGTGATTACACGGTCGGCGTCGGGCGTGTAGTGGAAAGAACTTATAGTTGTTGGATTTTCAAAATCGAATAGTAGTGCAGGTACATTATCACTAACCATGTGGCTCGTGTGAAATGTAACCCCATCAATTTTATTTTCTTCTGTATTTGAAATGTTTGACATTGAAGTGGCATTATATGCCGACAAGTTTGCAATACATACAGTGCCTCTCTTTTTGGTAAATACTATTCGAATTGATTTTGTTTGAATACGAGGGAAACGAAGAATTCGTTTGTATCCAATGGTTGTAGTCTCTTCGCCTGGGTCGACTTTCTGCCATCCGTTTGTAGAAAGATATTCGACGAAAAATTCTTCGACTCTCTGACCGAGAGGTATGTATTCTTGTATCAGAAGTCGATTGAGTGCAGTTGTTTTCTTGAAGCGGACTAAAATGGTGTCTGTATATATAGGAATATAGGTGGAGTAATCGTCATCGGTCAACGCAGAAGTATTTATTTGCTGCTTGGTAGATGATGTTATTTTTGCTGTATGTAAAAGGTCGTTGCTAAGGTCTGTCTGAATTTGTTTGTGAAAATCCACGGCATTGGCAGAATCGGTAGGATGTATGAGGCCCTCAGGTGTTATGGGGAAATTTAGAAGAAATGTTCCGTTGTGTCCGACACTTCTGTAGTATAAATCAACCAGCTCGGCAGGTTTTTTCACGCTGTTGTCTTCATTGTCATGATAAAACCATCCTGGTCGAATAGATGTGTTACATTCTGCAGCAACCCATACATCACCATCGGCATGCCCCTGTTGAAGCTCTTTATATTTGTCGTAACCAGGATAGACATCTTTACTTCTAAGAAACGACCAGTTAGTAGCAAATGCGTAACCACGCTCGTTACCTACCCATCGACATCCTGGTCCTGCATCGCTGAAGCAGACTGCATTGGGCTGAAGACTATCAACGATATGCCATGCTTTGGGGAAATCGTAATATGATTGTCGATCTATTACTCTGTTTTCTTTGGCACCACCATAATATCCATCGCCACCATTTGCACCATCGAACCACACTTCGAAAATATCTCCGTATTGTGTCAGCAATTCAGTGAGTTGTGCATAAAAGTATTCCCGATAAAGTGGAGTCCCATAAAATGCTTGATGACGGTCCCATGGTGATAGATATACTCCAAATTTTAGGTTGTACTTTTTGCAGGCAGCAGACAATTCTCCAACAATATCACCTTTGCCGTTTTTGTAGTGAGTATTGCGAACAGAGTAATCTGTGTATGCTGATGGCCAAAGACAAAATCCATCATGGTGTTTGGCAGTGATAATTATACCTTTCATCCCTGCAGCCTTACACACTCTTGCCCATTGTTCACAATCAAGATTAGTGGGATTGAAAACACTTAAATCAGTGTCGCCATAACCCCATTCTTTATCGGTGTAAGTGTTTAATCCATAGTGTATGAACGCATAAGTTTCAAGTTTTTGCCATTCCACTTGTCGCTGTTGAGGCAGGGGTGGAATGGGCTTTATCTCTGATCTGGATTGAGCAAAAGCTACAATAGATGAAAAGATAAATAACAAAGAGACTAATACTTCATGTGGTTTGTTGTAAATCATGGTTTTGTCTTGCTACTTGTAGCTGCAGGAGTCCAATTGGTAAAGAAGCGTATGCACTTTTCTCTATTATATCCTTTACCCTCTTCAAGGAAAACGGAGTCTTGTGTGTGAATTGGTGTGCCGTTTTCGTTGAGCACAACAAAGACAGGAAACCCAAATCGCTCAGGATGTCCCAGTCGCTCAAGTAGTTGTTTGGCATTTTGCAAAGCATCATCACCTAACGATTTTCGAGGGTTGTAGTTGACATGGATATAGACGAAATTATCGTCAATTATTTTTGTTATGGTAGAATCGTTGCTTATGAAATCGGCAAATTTCAAACACCATGGGCACCAGTTGCCGCCAACTTGGCACACTACATACTTGCCTTCCGCCTTTGCCTTTTTTATGGCTTCGTCTATTTGTTCAAGCGGATTGATGGTCTCGTCGTAAACTTTTTTCAAAGGTGTTTGTGCATATAGCGATACGACCGCAGTAAGCGCCACTAATAATGTTGTGATTTTCTTCATGATGTTTGTGTCGTTTTGTTTTTTATAAGTTCAGACTTTGTTTCAGTGCGGCAATCTTTTCCAATGCATCAGATTCTTTTTTCCGCTCCAAAGCCACAATGGCTTCAGGCGCATTAGCAACAAACCGCTCATTTTGCAATTTCTTCCTAACACTGGTAAGAAAGCCCTCAAGGTGTTCGAGCTGAGCTAAAATCTTTTCTTTTTCAGCTGCTGTGTCTATCAGGTGTCCGAGAGGTACGGCAAATTCCAACGTGCCAACCATAAACGATGAGGCATCTGCTGGTTTTACATCACTCTTGTCGATACTTGTGAGGTTAGCCATTTTCGAGATTATGCCCCTGTGTTTTGTCTCGTTGTTGGCAATGGCGAGTAGTTGCAAAGGCTCTCGTGGCGATATGTTTTTCTGATTGCGAATGGTTCTAACGCCAGAAACAATGTGTTTTGCATCTTCTATTTCCTTGTTCAAAATCGCATCGGCATCAGTAGATGGAGCAAGGTTTATGCTCTCTCTCATTATTGAGCATACATCTGTTTGTTTGTTGCCACTTGTTGCAGTTTTCTCTCTATTGATTTCTTGCCATAGTTCTTCTGTAATGAATGGCATGAACGGATGTAGCATTTTTAGCAGAGTGTCGAAGAAGCAAAGTGCTTCATCGTACGATTTTTTGTCGATGGGAGAACCATAAGCAGGTTTTATCATTTCCAGATACCAAGCTGAATATTCATCGCGGAAGAGTTGGAACACTGTCATCAATGCTTCCGATATGCGATATTTTGCGAAAAGGTCGGCTAACTCGTCGTTTGCTATTCGCAGTCGTGCATCAAACCATTTAGCGGCTGTGGCACTCTCTTCTGGTTGAGCGAGCGTGTCGTCTCTTGTCCACCCCTTTACCAATCGGTAGGCGTTCCATATCTTATTGCAGAAGTTTCTGCCTTGTTCGCATAATGCTTCGTCGAAGAGTATGTCGTTACCTGCAGGGGCAGCCAACATTAGACCCATTCTTACTCCATCTGCACCATATTTGTCAATCAGCATAAGCGGGTCGGGGGAGTTGCCAAGACTCTTCGACATTTTTCTGCCTTGTTTGTCGCGAACAATACCAGTGAAATAAACGTGGCTGAAAGGTCGCTTATTTTTATATTCGTAGCCTGCCATTATCATTCGTGCAACCCAAAAGAAAATAATGTCGGGACCAGTAACGAGGTCGGCAGTGGGGTAATAGTAGTTTACCTCTTCGTTATCGGGATTGTTTATTCCGTCGAATACTGCTATAGGCCATAGCCACGATGAGAACCATGTGTCGAGACAGTCCTCGTCTTGTCTGAGGTCGTTCATTGTCATATTGTCGTTGCCTGATTGCTGTTTGGCTTTTGTCAAAGCCTGCTCTGGTGTTTCAGCAACTACAAGTCCGCCATCGTAGTAATATGCTGGTATTCGATGTCCCCACCACAACTGTCGTGAAATGCACCAGTCTTTTATGTTTTCAAGCCAGTGCCGATAAGTGTTTTTATACTTTGTGGGGTAAAACTTTATCTCATCATTCATAACAGGCGGCAGTGCAATGTCGGCAAAATGTTCCATTTTCAGGAACCACTGAGTAGAAAGTTTGGGTTCAATGGGCACATTTGTACGCTCAGAATATCCCACCTTATTATCATAGTCTTCAACTCTTTCGAGCAAATTAGCTTCTTGTAGGTCTTTTTCTATCTGTCTGCGTACCTCCATTCTGTCCATACCGATATATCTACCTGCTGCTTCAGCCATCGTTCCGTCGTCGTTGAAAATATCGATGCTTTCCAATTGGTGCTTTATTCCAAGTGCATGGTCGTTGATGTCGTGGGCAGGTGTGACTTTCAGGCATCCTGTTCCAAATTCCACATCAACATATTCATCTTCAATGACTGGGATTTCTCGCCCTACAAGAGGCACAACAACATGTTTGCCATGTAGCCACTTGTTTTTCTCATCGTCTGGATTTATGCACATAGCAGTATCGCCCATTATTGTCTCTGGGCGAGTTGTTGCAACGACAGCATACCGTGTCGGCTCTTCTACGACACGATAGCGCAGGTAATAGAGTTTCGAATGTTCTTCTTTGTAGATAACTTCTTCGTCAGACAATGCCGTAAGGGCTTTAGGGTCCCAGTTTACCATTCTTGCACCGCGATAAATCAATCCTTTTTCATATAAATCGCAGAATGTTTTAATAACTCCTTTTGAACGCGCTTCGTCCATTGTGAAAGCAGTGCGGTCCCAGTCGCAACTGGCTCCTAACTTTTGTAACTGTTTGAGAATAATTCCACCATGCTCATGAGTCCAGTCCCAAGCATGGCGAAGAAACTCTTCGCGAGTCAAGTCATTTTTCTTTATACCCTGCTCTGCCAACCGACCAACTACCTTTGCTTCTGTTGCAATCGAAGCGTGGTCAGTTCCTGGAACCCAACAAGCATTTTTGCCTTCCATACGGGCTCTACGAACAAGAATGTCTTGAATCGTGTTGTTGAGCATGTGCCCCATGTGGAGAACACCCGTTACGTTTGGTGGAGGAATAACTATAGTGTATGGTTCTCTATTGTCGGGCTTCGACTTGAACAGCCCATTAGCCATCCAATATTCATACCATTTTGACTCTACCGATTTTGCGTCGTACTTGCTTGCTATTTCCATTGTAATTGTCATTTTGTAAAAAATCGTTGCAAATTTAGTGATAATAGATTGAAAAGATATACTTTTGCCGTATAAAAATCTACATTATGCATTCTAAAGAGGAAAAACTTGCGGCATTCGGACGGTTGCTCGACGTGCTTGACGATTTGAGGACAAAGTGTCCTTGGGACAAGAAGCAGACCTCGGCGAGCCTACGCGCCAATACCATAGAAGAAGTGTATGAGTTGAGCGAAGCAATAGTTTCCGACGACGATAAGAATATCTGCAAAGAGTTAGGTGATGTGCTTATGCACGTTTGTTTCTATTCTTTGATTGGAGAAGAGAAATCTTCCTACGACATTGCCGACGTCTGTAACATTCAAGCAGATAAACTTATTTTCCGACACCCCCATGTTTATCCTCCAAAAGACGATAACACCACCTCACAATACTCCCAAGCCACAACGAGCGAAGAGGTCTTGCAGAATTGGGAGCAGATAAAACTTAAAGAGCGCGACGGCAACAAGCGAGTGCTCTCAGGAGTCCCGAGCACCCTGCCTTCGCTCATCAAAGCCTATCGCATACAAGACAAGGCACGCAACGTAGGGTTTGATTGGCAACAGCCCGAAGACGTATGGAGCAAAGTGCGTGAGGAACTGGGCGAACTCGAAGCCGAATTAAAGCGAGGCAATCATCTTAAAAGCGAAAACGAACTTGGCGACTTTCTCTTCAGCGTCATCAATGCAGCACGGCTATACAACATTAATCCCGACAATGCGCTCGAACAAACCAACAAAAAATTTATTCGTCGGTTTAATTATATAGAAGACCACTCCATCAAACAAGGCAAACGCCTGAGCGATATGACACTTGAAGAGATGGACCAACTATGGAACGAAGCAAAACTAAACGAACAATAATTATGAGAAAATCACTTTTTTCCCTGTTTATCCTGTCAGGTATTGCAGCCCTCTACACCTTAACATCGTGCAAGAGCGAAACACCATCGCAACCCGCCCACGACGACACTTTACACGTCGAAGCCCAGCCCGACACTACTATTTATGGAAACTATATCGACGGAGGAATGTCGTCATTGAGAATAATCGACGACTCAGGCGACACCCTCGAGTTCGTACTCGAAACCTTAGACAAGACAACCGAAGTCAAAGGCGGACTCTATTCAGGCGACAAATTAGCCATCATCAAGGAAGAAGTCGATGGCGAAAACTACGCAGCAACAGTTATAAACATCACCTCACTTATAGGCAAATGGGCTGATTTAGCCCGACGATTTGAGATAGAAGACGGAGGAACAGTATGCTCCGACGTCGAAGCCGAAACAAAACCATTCGTCTCATGGAAAATCCATAACGGCAGACTCCTGCTCAACACCGACACATTCGACATCTTGAAAATAACTCACGATACCCTAAGCATAGAAAACCACAAAGGAATCTACAACTACAAGCGACAGCAATCCTAGATGCAACCCTTTCGCCTGCACATACTCGGCTGTGGAAGTGCTAAACCCACACCACGCCACAATCCATCTTCGCAGATTGTAGAACTGCGCAGCAAGATGTTTATGATTGACTGCGGCGAAGGCACACAGACAGCATTATGCAGCGCACACATCGGCTTCAATAAACTCAATACAGTATTTATTTCTCATCTTCACGGTGACCATTGTTTCGGACTGATTGGAATGATATCTTCTTTTGGGTTAATGGGACGTGTCCATCCGCTACACATATATGCACACAAAAATCTTCAACAACTTTTGCAATTACAACTTGAGATGTTCTGTGCCAATCTCGGCTTTCGCGTAGAATTGCATCCTATAGATACAGATAAATCCAGTGTGATATATGAAGATCGAAGTTTAACTGTCACCACAATACCGCTCAATCATCGCGTTCCATGCTGTGGCTTCCTTTTTCGTGAAAAACCAACCCTGCCACACATTCGACGCGATATGATAGATTATTATCAGATACCTTTCAGTCAGATTAACAACATCAAAAACGGTCAGTCGTGGACAACACCCGATGGCCAAATCATAGATGCTTCTCGACTGACAACACCACCTGATATCCCTCGCTCTTACGCATATTGTTCTGATACAAGGTTTTCACCAACAATAGTTCCAATAATAAAGGATGTGGATTTGCTCTATCACGAAGCAACCTACGCTGATGATAAACAGCAAGAGGCAGATAAATACCATCATTCCACAGCTCGCCAAGCAGCTCAGATAGCTCAAATGTCCGATGCTCGACGCCTTTTGATAGGACACTATAGTGCTCGCTACAACGACGAATCTATCCTGCTCAATGAAGCCCGCGAAGTATTTCCTAATACTTTCCTTGCAAAAGAAAAAACAATCTTTACGATTTAAGTTTATATGTAAAAACAGGATAAATAATTTGCAGAAAATAAAAATATTCTTATCTTTGCACGGGATTAAAGTGACTACGACATGAATAAATCTATACTTTCTCTTATTCTTTCAGCGCTACTGGTAGCAGGAGCGCCAATTTCTGTGGCAGCATATAATGCGATTGAAATAGTCGAAAACGACTTCCAGAGTATCAATGTTACTCTTAACGAAACAACTCTTCACGTAACAGGTGCTAACGGACAGACTCTTTACATATACAATGTGGCAGGAGTTCGTGTCATGAGTATAAAGGTGGAAGGTCAAGATAAGCGCATTGAACTCAATTTGCCAAAAGGTTGCTATATTGTCAAAGTCGGCAAAGTAGTAAGAAAAATTTCAATTAAATAACAGTGTTAAAACCATAGTATTTGGAAAGCATGTCTTTTCGTCTCGAAAAGCATAACTTTCCAACTCGAAAAGATTGTCTTTCCAACTCGGAAAGCATACCTTTTGGTTTGAAATAGAAT
This sequence comes from uncultured Prevotella sp., assembly GCA_946627325.1. Classification (GTDB taxonomy): domain Bacteria; phylum Bacteroidota; class Bacteroidia; order Bacteroidales; family Bacteroidaceae; genus Prevotella. The sequence continues at coordinate 62,160 of CAMOVK010000002.1, forward strand.
TCATGTACCTTTTATCCCCTTTGTTGCATTGATAAGTTATAGTTGGTCAAAACAAGATGTATCTGTCATTTTTTTATGTTGAAATAGATACTATTTATTATTGTATTTGCTCTCATTCCACATTATTTATATATTGAGCAAGTTGTTTCCCTGATATAAAATATATTTCAATCTGTTGTCGTTCAAGAAATAGCCAAGTATGTGACTCTTTCCTTTTTTGTTTACAGAGCGCAAAATATACATGCCATCAGCAAGGGTGGAAATATCTATGTCATAATTGCTGTCACATCTTAATGTTGTGATTGATTGATTGCTTAAATTACAAACTATAACATATTCAAAATCAGCAACGTGAGAAAATTGCTTTAAGTTAATTCTGTTTTCTTTGTAGACTTTCAATATCAGATTTTTCCCTATAAAGTTTTCTGTGTTTTTATTAGCTAAGTAGTTTGTAGTTGGTATGCTTTCATGTCCGAAGCGGTTGGTCTTGGTTATGGCAAAATACAGATTGTTGTTTTCTGGTTGAGAACTCATTTTTAGCGAAATGCTATTGTACGGTGTTCGAGCTGCTATAAGGTTGCTGGCTTCGGTTATGTCTATTGGGTAGGAATGACTCGCATAAACATTATAGTAGTGTCCCGCTTCAGCTTCCCATGTTGCGGTTATTACATCTCCAACGGTGATATTAAGATTTTCAGGTGGAGTAGGCGTGTGTTGGCTTTCCCAAGTCATTGGTGGCACAAGCGCTGGTTGGCGATTAAAATAGTTCTTAGCATAGTCGTATATTTGCTTAGTGTTATCAATAAAGTGCTCGTTTCTGAACATGGCGTAACCCATATTCTGATTACGGCAAAATTCCATTTCGCGAGAAATTTCTTTTAGACTCCAATTTTTTTCTTTGGCAGACAGAAAGTATATGCCTAATCCTGGCACAACCATTCTGCCTTCAGAGTTTTCTTGCCAGTCTAATGCGAAAGGATAGAAATTGTTTCCGCGGAAATACATCATAGGGAAAATCATATCGACAAGTCCTTCTTTTATCCACGATTGCACGTCTTGATGAACTCTGCTGTATGCGTTCCATCCGTTGGAGTCGTAGCGTGTGAGGTCGTCGAACTTTCCTATCGGTGCGCAGCTGATTTTAATCCAGCGTTTTTTGTTTTTCACTCGCTCGTAAACGGCACGTACTATGCGGGTTATATTGTCGCGTGCCGATGCCTTGTTCGTTACTTTCCCCCATGTTTCTGGGTATCTGATATAGTCGAGGTGAATACCATCGGTGTCGTAGCGCGATACAATTTCCTCACAAATGTTTGCCACATAGTCTGCTGTTTCTGCTTTTTCAGGGTTTAGAAATCCCTCGTCTGCAATGCGCTTTACCATGTTTGGGTGTTTTGCTCGTAATTGCCTGCATCCATAGCCATTCCACTTGCCAATAGGTATGGTAACAATCCAGCAATGAATTTCCATTCCCCGTTTATGACATTCCTCGATAGCGAAAGCAAGCGGGTCGTATGATGGCTGTCTGCCTGGATGCCCTGTTATGCATCCATCGAAAGGTTCATAGGCTGAGGGGTAAATTGTAGTAGCTCGAATGCGTGTTTGTATGAGTATGGTATTAATGTTAGCTGCTTTCAGTCTGTCTAATAAGTCGCATAATTGTTGTCGCTGCATGGTTTCGTTATACGATTTTGGCCAGTCAAGTCCCCCAATCGTTGTTAGCCATACGGCTCTGACTTCGTGCTTGGGGCTTGGTTGGTCGAAGAGGGCTGTCGAGGTGTAGGCCTGTCCGTATGCCTTGCTTGTGGAGCAGACGAGCAGGGAGAAGAGTGGCAGACAATAAATGATTTTTTTGAAAAAGTGGTGAGATAGTGTCATTATAGTTTAATTTTGGTCGACAAAGTTAAAGTTTTTTTTATTTTTACGAATATGTTTATTACTTTTGTGCGATTTTCTAATTAACGTGTTATGATATCTTTTTCTGTAAGTTTAGTGTTGTTGGTTTTAGGCTATGTGGTTTATGGTCGTTATGTGGAGCGTGTTTTTTCGCCCGACGACCGTCCGACGCCTGCTGTCAGCAGGGCTGACGGTGTTGACTTTATGGTGTTGCCAGGCTGGAAGATTTTCATGATTCAGTTTCTCAACATTGCTGGTACTGGTCCGATTTTTGGTGCTATTATGGGTGCTAAGTTTGGACCAGTGAGTTATCTATGGATAGTGTTTGGGTGCGTATTTGCTGGTGCTGTGCATGACTATTTGAGTGGAATGTTGTCTGTTCGTCATGGTGGTGCTAATCTGCCCGACCTCATTGGTCATTATCTCGGTGGTGGTACTAAGCAGGCGATGCTGCTCTTCTCGGTTCTTCTGCTGATGATGGTTGGTGCTGTGTTTGTGTATAGTCCTGCTGAGATACTGACGAGCGTTTGGGAGCCTGCTTTTGTTAGGGAAACGATGGGGCGTAACGTGTTTTGGATAGCGGTTATATTTATTTATTATATCATTGCTACAATGATGCCGATTGACAAGATTATAGGTAGAATATATCCTCTCTTTGCTTTTTCGCTTATGTTCATGGCTATCGCGTTGATGGTTGTTTTGTTTGCGATGCAGCCAGACTTGCCTGAGGTTTGGACTGACTGGGGCAACATGGGTGCTGAGAGGTTGGGACTAAAGGACTCGCTCTTCCCTTGTCTGTTTATCACGATAGCATGCGGTGCAATCAGTGGTTTCCATGCTACTCAGAGTCCGCTCATGGCGCGTTGTCTGAAGTCGGAGCGTCAGGGGCGAAGGATTTTTTACGGTTCGATGATTACAGAGGGTTTGGTGGCTCTTATATGGGCTACGGTGTCGATGTATTTCTTCTATGGTAAGCCATCGGCGGGTTATGAAACGATTGCGGCTGCGACTAACGGCGTTCACACGTCAGCCCCTGCGCTGGTGCATATTATTTGTAACGAATGGCTCGGGGTGGTTGGTGGTGTGCTTGCGATGCTTGGTGTTGTTGCTGCGCCTATTACGAGCGGTGATACTGCTCTTAGGAGTGCGAGGCTTATACTGGCTGACTTTTTGAGGTATAAACAACATAACATCAAACGCCGACTTGCAATCTGTATACCTATGTTCGCTGTTGTCATGGCATTGCTTGTTTGGCAGATGAGCGATAAGGATGGTTTTCAGAAGATATGGAGTTGGTTTGGTTGGTCGAATCAGGCTCTCTCTGTGTTTACCCTATGGATGTTGACGGTTTATCTTGTTAAAAGTGGGAAGAACTTTGTTATCACTCTTGTGCCAGCGTTGTTCATGACTACGGTGTGCGCTACGTACTTGCTTATCAGCCATCAGGCATTGGGTTTGCCGCCTCAGGTTGCTTACGCTATAGGTGGGGTTGTTTGCCTTGTGAGCCTAATTCTATTTATTGGTTGGTATAGGAAAGAAAGGGAAAGTAGATAAGAAATAAATAAACACAAAATTAAAATTTTTACAACTATGTTTTTCAAAAGATTAGCTTTTTTAGTTATTGTCATTGCAATGGCAAGTACTGCCAACGCACAGTTTGAACAGGGAAAAATCTTTGTTGGTTCGTCGCTGACTGGACTCAACATGAGTTATAGCGGTTTGGATCATCTTCGACTTGGTATTCAGGCTCAGGGTGGTTACTTTCTTGAAGACAATATCCTTGTGCATGCAAATGCCGAATTCCGCCATTCAGAAAATTCAGACGACGTGTATTCTGCTGGTGTAGGCGGCCGTTACTATATCATTCAGAATGGTATTTTTTTAGGTGCTAATGCAAAGTGGATACATGCTCGTCACAGTTATAACGATGTCATGCCAGGAGTTGAAGTTGGCTATGCTTTCTTTATAAATGGTTCGGTCACGATAGAGCCAGCAATTTATTATAATCAGTCATTTAAGAATCACAGCGATTTTTCGGAAATAGGGCTGAAAATAGGTTTAGGCATTTATCTGAAGTGATGCAGCAGTATCCTTCGCATCTGCTCCAGCGTGCAGTCGATGAATTTGCCAAGCTGCCTGGCATCGGTCAGAAAACAGCGTTGCGTTTAGTGTTGCATCAGCTGCGTCGCGAGAAAAGTGAGGTTGACAACTTTGCTAATGCCATCATGTCGCTTCGCGAAAACATTTGCTATTGCAACGTATGTCACAATATAAGTGATACGGAAACGTGCTCGATTTGTGCTGATAGCCGCCGCGATAGAACCAAAATTTGTGTGGTTGAAAACGTAAAAGATGTAATGTCGATAGAAAACACACATCAGTTTTGCGGGTTGTATCACGTCTTGGGAGGGCTGATATCGCCCGTTGACGGCATAGGACCGTCTGACCTTGAGATTGACTCGCTACTCAGTAGGGTGGCTGCAGGCGGTATAGACGAAATAATTTTTGCGTTGAGTAGTACGATGGAAGGCGACACAACGCTGTTTTATATTCAAAAACGAATGGAGCAATACAATGTCAAATTGGCAACAATAGCACGAGGCATATCAGTAGGCGATGAATTGGAATATACTGACGAGATAACCCTCGGACGTGCCATACTAAATAGAATAGAACTGAAATAAAACGATGAATGAATTTATCTTAGAGACCATTCTTATAGTGGCGACCATAGCCGTCATCCCTATTGCCGTAGTGATGAAGAACAGAAAGTGGCTCGTTGGAGGCATGATTTGTTTGTTGCTCATTGCAAACATTATTTCTTACTTTGTTTTTGACAGAGTTGGATATCTATATATGGCAGTCATGTTGATGCTCGCAAGTGGATATTTACTATTAAATAAGAAGCGATGAAATTGTCGGTAGTAATCGTTAATTACAATGTGAAACACTATCTTCGCCAGTGCTTAGATAGCGTCTTGCGCTCTGTCAACACAGAAACGACAGAGATATTTGTAGTTGACAACCACTCTCGCGATGGCAGCGTGGAGTATCTCGAACCACGTTATCCACAGGTAAATTTCATAGCGAGCAATCATAACTTAGGCTTTGCTCGAGCTAACAACATTGCCATTCGGCAGTCTAAGGGCGAATATGTCCTATTGTTGAACCCCGACACGATTGTGGGTGAGCACACGTTGGAGCGCGCTCTTACATTCATGCAAACACATAGCGATGCAGGAGCACTCGGAGTGTGTATGCTTAAGAGCAACGGCGAAAAAGCCCTTGAATCGAGAAGAGGACTCCCAACGCCCATGACAGCCTTCTACAAAATGAGTGGACTTGCCCGATTGTTTCCTAAATCAAAAGTTTTTGGAAGATATTACATGGGTTATTTGCCGTGGGATGAGCCTGCTGAAATAGAGGTGATTAGCGGCGCTTTTTGCTTGTTGCGAAGAGAAGCAATCGAGAAAGTAGGCTTGATAGACGAGGATTTTTTCATGTACGGCGAAGATATTGACCTCTCTTACCGACTCTTGAAAGGTGGATACAAGAATTATTATCTCCCCGAAATAATTCTCCACTATAAAGGTGAAAGCACCCATAAGTCGTCGTTCAGATATGTTCACGTTTTCTATCAGGCTATGCTCATATTCTTTAAGAAACATTATAGCCATGCTACTTTTTTCGTAGCCATACCCGTGAAATTTGCCATATATCTAAAGGCGGCAATGGAGCTGTTGCATAGAAAAATATCAGATATAAGAAAACATTTGGGCTTTTCAATCTTGCCCTACGGACACATGCCAGAATTCCTCTTCGTGGGTTCGAAAACTATGATAGAAATATGCCGTCAGATAGCATTGAAACGAGCCCTGTCTGCTAAATACATCATAGGTGACACCGACTCGCTGCCACGCGGACATTTGCAGCATTTCAGTCAGATAGATACCAGCAAAACTACATTTGTGGTGTACGATACAGGTGCATACTCTTACGAAACAATCCTTTCTCTATTTGCAGAGAAACCATCAGAGAGGACTATTATAGCCACATACGACCCAACAACCCAGACAATCATAACTCCAGATGAAGTTATCACCTATACAACTAAGAGCCATTGAACCAGAAGACCTTGACTGGCTATACACGATAGAAAACGACAGAAGTCTTTGGGAAGTAGGAGCCACGAATGTTCCTTATTCCAAGTTTGCGCTAAGCAACTATATAGCATCGAGTGTCGCAGATATTTACATCGACCACCAAGTGAGGCTTATTGTCGAAACAATCGCAGGCAAAGAACGAGTCGGGATTGTCGATTTGATAAATTTCGAGCCAGCGCATTTACGAGCAGAAGTGGGAATCGTTATTGAAAAACGTTTTCGCAGAAAAGGTTATGCCAGCAAAGTGCTCACCTTGCTGAAGGATTATGCCTTGACGACAGTGCATATCCATACCCTATACGCCATAGTAGGCACTCGAAATGACTCATCGATGAAACTTTTCGAGAAAAATGGATTTGTCAATAATGGCACTCTAAAGGATTGGTTTCGAAGAGAGGTGACGTTCGAAGATGCCGTAGTGTGGCAGTGTTTGCTCTGATTAGTGAAAGACAACGAAGTAATAATTATATATAAATTCATAAGGTTATGTTTGGATTAGGAACTCAAGAATTGTTGCTTATAGCACTCATAGTGTTATTGCTATTTGGTGCGAAGCGTATTCCCGAACTAATGAAAGGTTTAGGTCAGGGAGTAAAAAGTTTTAAGGAAGGAATGAAGGAAGGTAAAGATGACAATCAGAAAATGAAAGATGATTCGAAGGAAGAAAAATTAGATTAGAGTCTTAGCAGATGAGCGAACAGAAGTTGTCGACATTTTGGGACCATCTAGATGAATTGCGAAAAGTAATTATCCGTATGATAATAGCAATTGTCGCCGTAGCATTGGTGGCTTTTGCTTGTAAAGATATGCTTTTTGCCGTCGTATTGGCACCTTCACGTTCCGACTTCTGGCTTTTCCGATTTATAGGCGTTGACTCGTTCGACCTCCAACTGATGAATACCCTACTAACAGAGCAATTTATGATTCATATTAGAGTCTCTCTATATATAGGCATCATGGTTGCTTCGCCATATCTTCTTTATTTGCTGGTTGGATTTATATCACCAGCCCTGTATGACAATGAACGAAAGATGGGAGCAATGGTAGTGGTTTCCGCATTCATAATGTTTTTTATCGGCTCTGCGATAAACTATTTTATCATATTTCCACTTACGGTACATTTTCTTGGTACTTATCAGGTAAGTGCCGATGTGGCAAATATGCTTACGATAAGTAATTATGTTGATACCCTTATGTCGATGAACATACTGATGGGTTTGGTTTTCGAGTTGCCGATAGTTTGTTACATAGCAGGTCGATTTGGTTTCTTAACAAGGGATTTGATGCAACGTTTTCGCCGTCATGCAATAGTTGCTATTCTGATTGTTGCTGCAATTATTACACCAACAACTGATATGATTACATTATTAGTGGTGTCGCTGCCTATATGGCTTCTGTATGAGATGAGTATTTTGTTGGTTAAAAGAAGACATTATGAGATTAAGAAAAATTAGGAGATTGTTGGCAATCGTGTTTTTTGCGATGACAACATTATTGTTTTTAGACTTTTCAGGAACAATTCACCACTGGTTTGGTTGGATGGCTAAAGTGCAGCTAATACCAGCATTATTGGCTACAAATGCCATAGTGGTTCTTACACTATTGGTGCTAACCCTTATCTTTGGTCGCATTTATTGTTCAGTTGTTTGCCCGCTTGGAGTATTTCAAGACATATTGGCAAGAATTACAAGCGTGAAAAACAAGCACAAATACACATATTCGAAAGCGAAGAGTTTCCTGCGATATACGATGCTGGTAGTATTTGTAGGCTTATTCATTGCTGGACTCAATTCCATGTTTGCCCTGCTTGAACCTTATAGTGCCTATGGAAGAATAGCATCTAACCTTTTTGCTCCATTGTATATAATGATAAACAATGGTTTGGCATATCTTGCAGAGCGTATTGATAGTTATGCTTTTTACAGCGTTGATATATGGCTTAAAGGTATAGTGGTTTTCGTCGTCGCTCTTGTCACATTTATAGTAGTGGCATTGCTTTCTTGGAAGGGAGGAAGAACTTATTGTAATACTATTTGCCCAGTAGGAACTATTTTGAGTTTGTTCGCACGTTTTTCACTCTACAAAATACGATTTGATGAGCAAAAATGCAAAAAGTGTTCGAAGTGTACTAAGGCTTGTAAGGCATCGTGTATTGATTATAATACACAAAAAGTAGATTATAGTCGTTGTGTTGTTTGTGGCAATTGTTTGGAAGAATGTCGTTTTGGAGCTCTCCATTATGAGTTGAGAAAGAAAAAATCTGCAACTCCTATATCAGAATCTGCTTCGAGCAACGATGCCGTTTCTTGCGAAGAACCTGTAAATACCACTCGTCGTTCCTTCCTACTTTCTACAGCATTGCTATCGGCAACAGCATTTGCACAAGACAAAATCAAACTTGATGGTGGCTTGGCTGAATTGAAGCCACGAGAAAAGCGCAAAAGAGAGACACCTTTGACCCCTCCAGGAGCGTTGAGTGCACAAAATTTTGCTCAGCATTGCACCGCCTGTCAGTTGTGTATTGCAGAATGTCCCAATGATGTGTTACGACCGTCAATCGACTGGCAGACGTTGATGCAGCCAGTCATGTCGTACGAAAGAGGCTTCTGTCGCCCAGAGTGTGTACGATGCTCTGAGGTTTGTCCGACAGGCGCAATTCGTTTGATTACTCGCGAACAGAAAAGTTCCACTCAGATAGGTCATGCCCATTGGCAAGGGTTCAATTGCATCGTCTTGTCAGATGAAGTGGAATGTGGAAACTGTTCCCGTCATTGTCCATCAGGTGCAATTGAGATGGTACCATTAAGAAAAGATGACGCCGACTCACCATTAGTACCATCTATCGATGAAGAGTACTGCATTGGTTGTGGTGCTTGTGAATATGTTTGCCCAGCTCGTCCGTTATCGGCGATTTACGTCGAAGGTCACGAGGTGCATAAGGAAATACAATAATAATTAATTATACATAGAAAAAGATGAATAACAACATATCACGTCGTCGATTTTTTAAGATATTAGGCTCTACAGCCACCGCGGTGGGATTGTCTTTGGTGGGATGTAAGTCAGATGATAAAACAGCTAAGCCTGATGATTATAAAAACCAAGCCGCCCCCCCTAAAGGTAAGATGACCTACAGGTTAAACCATAATTCAGGCGACAAAGTTTCTATTTTAGGTTATGGCATGATGCGTTTGCCTATGAAGGGCGATGTTAATGGTCCTTCACAAGATGGAGAAATAGCGATTGACCAAGACATGGTAAACCGCCTTGTCGATTATGCCATAGAACATGGAGTTAACTATTTCGACACTTCGCCTGCTTATTGTCAGGGCAAGTCGGAAGGGAGTACAGGTCAGGCTCTTTCTCGCCATAAGCGCGATAAATACTTTATAGCAACTAAATTGTCGAATTTTGCTCCTGCAACTTGGTCGCGAGAGGAGTCGATGAAAATCTACAAGAAGTCGTTTAGAGAGTTGCAGACCGATTATATCGATTATTATCTGCTTCATGCCATAGGCATGGGTGAAGATGGTATGGATGAGATGCAGAAAAGATACTTCGACAATGGTATGCTCGATTTTCTACTCGAAGAGCGCCAAAAGGGAAAAATCCGCAATCTCGGTTTCTCTTATCATGGAGATATCGGATGTTTCGATTATTTGTTGGCACGACACGACAAGTATAAATGGGATTTCGTTCAGATAGAGCTCAATTATCTTGACTGGAACTTTGCTGACGAAATAAACGCTCGAAACACCGACGCGGTATATCTCTATCGTGAATTAGAAAAACGTAATATCCCAGCCGTTATCATGGAACCTCTACTCGGTGGTAGGTTGGCAAAAATGCCACACTCTATTATGAGAAGTCTGAAGGAACTGAATCCGCAGGCGAGTGTCGCATCGTGGGCTTTTCGATATGCAGGAACCCCCAAGGGCGTGTTGACCGTATTAAGTGGCATGACATATATGGAGCATCTAAAAGACAATTTGCTATCGATGTGTCCACTTAAACCCCTAAGCGATAGTGAGATGCGCTTTCTCGACCGCGATGTGGCTTCGCAAATTGTCGATTACAAACTCATACCTTGCAACGATTGCAAATACTGCATGCCTTGCCCGTATGGTATCGACATACCTGGAGTGTTTTTGCACTACAATCGCTGTCAAAACGAAAGCAATGTGCCACGCTCAAAGCAAGACGCCAACTACAAGTCAGCCCGTAGAGCATTCTTGATAGGCTACGATCGCAGTGTGCCTCGAATGCGACAAGCCGACCATTGCACAGGATGCGGAAAGTGTCTGAGAGAATGTCCGCAACGAATAGCCATACCACAAGAAATGGAGCGTATATCAAAATACACCGACCAACTGAAACAAGGAACGTTAGATGTTTGATTACCGATATACTCTCCGTGCGCTATCGATTGCTCTCGTAGCTCTGAGTGTCGTGCTTTCTTCCTGCAGTGCTACGCGCGAGCTCAGCGATGGACAAGCTCGTGTAAAATCCGAAAAAGCCATATCTACAAATAAAAAATCAGATATTGGTTTTCTAAATGCCTACCTTCGACATCGTTCTGCAGCGTTAAAACGAAAGCAAATGCAAATCTACGACTCGGTGATAGTCGAAAAACGAAGCCGCGAGTTGTTGACGCTCGCACACCAAGAAGGTTATCTCAACGCCAAAGTAACGCCGACGGTTGACGTAAAAAAGCAAAAAGCACGAGTCCGCTATCTGGTAGATACAGGCGAGCCATACTTCGTTCACTCAGTGAAATACAATATCGCCGATACCACCATCGCACGTCTAATACGCGACGATGTGACAAACATACCATTAAGACGAGGATGCAAGTTCTCTATAGACCTCTTGAGCGATACAAGAAACGCTATAACAAACTTGTTGAAGAGCAAAGGCTACTATAAATTCAATAAAGACTACATCCACTTCGACGCCGACACCACCTTCGGAAGCCGCTTGATAGATTTAACTACGAACGTCGAGAGTCCAAGGAGTAATGAAACCGACTCTATCGTACACCATAGACAATATCATATTGGAAATGTGGAGTTTGTGCAGGCTGAAAACAACCCGAGCCGATTACGTCGCAAAGTCGTTGAAAACAACATGTTGCTAAAGACAGGTGATATTTATGATGCCAACAAACTACAACGCACATACAATAATTATAGTAGGCTTCACGCAATAAAATACACCAATATACGATTTTCCGAACGACCCGATACCACGCTTCTTGACGCACGAGTAACTGTTGTCACAGGCAAAGCCAATACAATAAGTTTTCAGCCAGAAGGAACCAACACTGCTGGAAATCTTGGAGCAGCCGCACAACTAACGTATGAAAACCGAAACCTCTTCCGAGGGTCAGAAACGCTATCCATCGGACTACGAGCCGCTTTCGAAGCCATAACAGGACTCGAAGGCTATCAAAACAAGGATTATGAAGAATATGGAGTGGAAACAAAATTGCTCTTCCCTCGATTAATACTACCGTTCGTCTCAAGCCGAACCACAATCCATTCTACAGCCTCCTCAGAGTTGTCTCTGAGTTATAGCCTGCAAAACCGACCAGAATTCCACCGACGAGTATTTACGTCGGCATGGAGATACAGATGGGAAAAAAAGACACCACCTCACGCCAATTATTCCTTTCGCGTAGATGTGCTCGACCTAAACTACATATACATGCCATGGATAGCACCAACATTTAAGTCAGACTATCTTGATAATGCATCAACGCGCAATGCTATATTGCGTTATAACTATGAAGATTTGTTCTTAATGAAGACAGGCTTTAGTTTTCGTCGTTCTACTCTTAATAGCACTATGCGTTTCAATATAGAAACGGCAGGTAATCTTTTGTCGTTACTTTCTGTAATGACCAATACGAAAACCAATAATATGTCTGAACGCACCATTTTCAATATTGCCTATGCCCAATATGTTAAAACAGATATAGACTATTCTCACACTATAAAATTAACTCCACGCACTCGCCTTGTTGTTCATGGAGCTTTTGGCTTTGCATATCCTTATGGAAACTCCACTGTACTCCCTTTTGAAAAGCGATATTTTGCAGGGGGAGCAAACTCTGTTAGAGGGTGGAGTATTCGTCAGCTTGGACCAGGCAAATATCGAACCAGCGATGGCAAAATCGACTTCATCAACCAAACGGGTGATGTCAAACTCGACCTTAATGCAGAATACCGTTTACCGCTATTTTGGAAATTCGATGGAGCAGCATTCATTGATGCAGGAAATATATGGACATTGAGAGATTACCCAGACCAACCGCGTGGTAAGTTCTCTTTTAGTCACTTTCTAACGGAGCTTGCTGTGAGTTATGGCATCGGTTTGCGCCTTAATTTCGATTATTTTGTTCTCCGATTTGATTGCGGAGTAAAAGCAATAAATCCATCTTACACAACAAACCGTGAACATTTTCCCATATTCCATCCACGTTTTAGTCGCGACGTAGCCCTCCATTTTGCTGTTGGTCTGCCATTTTGATAATATTTTACAGCCAAAAAATTTATATACCTATTTTTTTTATTACATTTGTAGCATATTTTATTCACTTATTGATAATACCCTGATTATATTAGATGCTCAATTTTATTTCATTCGGCAGTGGCAGTAGCGGCAATTGCTATTTTTTCTACTCCGAAACCGATGGTTTGATGATAGATGCAGGTATTGGTCCGAGATCTATAAAACGTTATTTCCAAGACTACAATCTATCCCTCTCGTCGTTAAGACACGTTTTAATCACTCATGACCATGCCGACCACGTCAAGTCGGCAGGCAGCCTAAGCCTTGCCTATCATCTGCCAGTCTATGCCACGAGGAAAACCTTTCATGGAATCAACAATAACCCCAGCGTACACAAGAAGATAGCCCCCGTCAATCAGCATATAATCGAATGCGATACCACCATCATGATAGGCGATTTTGAGGTAACACCATTTTCTGTTCCTCACGATAGCGAAGACAGTGTAGGCTTTTTTATCTCCTATGAAGGCATCGACGTTTGTCTGATGACTGACCTCGGACATGTGGCCGACACTGCAGGGCGCTACATCTCACTTGCAAACTATCTCATCATCGAAGCCAACCACGACCTCGAAATGCTACAAAGCGGACCTTACCCTCTCGACTTGAAGCAACGCATTGCCAGCCCCCGAGGACACTTGAACAACGACGATTGCGCCTCCGCCATAGCACGCTATGCCACCGACAACCTCCGACACATATGGCTCTGCCATCTCAGCGAAGAAAACAACAAACCCGAAAAAGCACAGTCAGCCGTTTGCGACGCCCTCGCCGCCTCGCCACTCGCCGACAGCGCAGTGCGCGTCAGCGTGCTCAACCGCAGACGACCAACAGGCGTTTTCCAACTCCGATTAGATTATTAATACAACAATTCTTTCTTTTCGTTATCTTATGGCAGTACATAATCAAATAGGCAAGTGGGGCGAAGAATATGCCGCTAAATATCTGGAGAATAAAGGCTATTATATTCTCGAACGTGATTGGCATTCTGGGCATAGAGACGTTGACATCATTGCACACTACGGAGACGATATAGTTTTTGTTGAAGTAAAGACTCGTCGGAGTGATAGTTTTGTTGACCCTCTCCAAGCAATCGACTATAATAAACTTCACAATCTTCGTATTGCAATCGACCATTACGTAAAGTCGCATAACATTAATCTGAATGTGAGGTTTGACGTTATAAGCATTGTTGGTCTGAACGAATCGGATTGCAGGGTGAATCATTTAGAAGATGTCAATCTGTTTTAACGTGTGACTTTTTGGGTTTTGTCATGGAGTAAGGTTTTGCGCTGTCTGTAGTGCCGCGTGATGTGTTGGGCGAGGGTGAAAGGAAGAAACTGATGTGGCAGCCTGCAACTAAGTCGGCATGAGTGAAGAAGTTATAGGGGTGGTTTTTGCCGTTGACGAGTAGCGTGTCGATATACGGATAGTCGTGGTTGGTGGCTGTTATTGTTATATCCTTGCCTGTGGGCAGGTGGATGACGGCTTGTTTGAATAGGGGAGTGCCTATGACATATTGGTTTGAACCAGGACAAACGGGGTAGAAGCCTAAGGCGGAGAAAACGTACCATGCCGACGTTTGACCATTATCTTCATCTCCACAATAGCCATCGGGTGTGGCAGAGTATAGCCGATTCATGATTTCCCTTACCCAGTATTGGCTTTTCCATGGCTCGAGCGAATAGTTGTAGAGATAGGTCATGTGTTGGATGGGTTGGTTTCCATGTGCATAATTTCCCATATTAGTAATTTGCATCTCTCGTATTTCATGAATCACCGTGCCGTAATAACTTTCATCGAACAAGGGAGGTAACAGAAAAACTGAATCTAACATGTTGCATAACACGCTGTCTCCTCCCATAGCTTGAGCGAGTCCTTCCGCGTCGTGAAACACCGACCACGTGTAGTGCCAGGCATTGCCCTCGGTGAAAGCATCGCCCCATTTGAGAGGGTTGAATGGTGTTTGGAAAGTGCCGTCTGTGTTTCTTCCTCGCATGAGACGGAGATTTGCGTCGAACACGTTCAGATAGTTGTAGCTGCGTAGCCTATATGGTTCGATTTCGTCAGTCGGCTTGCCCAGATTATGCCCCAGTGTGTAAATGCACCAGTCGGAATAGGCATATTCGAGGGTGCGTGCCACACTCTCGTTGATGCCTACATCGTAGGGCACATACCCCAAGCGGTTGTAGTAATCGTGTCCTTTGCGTCCTGTGGAACCTATTGTGGGGTGAGAATTGTTGGCTCCATGACAAACCGCATCCCATAGTACTTCAACGTCGGAGGGTGAGCAATTGCCCTTAAGATATGCGTCTGCAACAATAGAAGCCGAATTGTTTCCCACCATGCAGTCGCGGTGACCAGGGCTTGCCCATTCGGGAAGAAAACCACTTTCTCGATAGCTGTTAGCCAGTCCTGCCATCATCTGGCGTACTCTTTCTGGAAAAACGAGATTGAGCAGTGGAAAAAGACAACGGAAAGTGTCCCAAAAACCAGTGTCTGTAAACATATACCCGCGTTCTACTTTGCCGTTATAAGGGCTATAATGAACGATTTCGCCTCGTTGGTTTATCTCGTAAAACATTCGAGGAAACAA
This sequence comes from uncultured Prevotella sp., assembly GCA_946627325.1. Classification (GTDB taxonomy): domain Bacteria; phylum Bacteroidota; class Bacteroidia; order Bacteroidales; family Bacteroidaceae; genus Prevotella. The sequence continues at coordinate 77,388 of CAMOVK010000002.1, forward strand.
TACGGAGCGATATAAACAACTATAGAATGTTCGTTTGTTATCCAAATTATCATCCACTATCTCTATACGACCGAGTACATTGTTCCAGCGCTCGAAAGCTTGTTGCTTGACGTCATTGAATGAGTGCTCTGCCACTTCGTTTAAGTTTCTCAAAGCCTGTTCGTGGCTAATGAACGACGACGCTACGCGTGCTTCGATTTCCTTTCTGCCAAATGTGTTAAAAGTGGCTATTACTCCTCTACGAGAATCATCATCGACAACTTTGATGGTGTCGATTGACTGGTTGAACACGATGACGAAATAATTTCTGAAATTGTCGGGCACTCCACCGCTATTTTTTGTCGTCCAGCCGTAAATCATGTTTTGATTTCTGTTGTAGCTGACAAATGAATTTCCGTCGCACGCATCTATTACAACATTGGCTTGATTGCTTTCGGGATATGTAAAACGCATTATGGCGGCTCTCTCGGTTGGTGTAATCTCTGCCGTGATGTCGTAATCGGCAAGATAGACGCTATAGTAATAGGGGGTTGCCGTTTCTGCTTTGTGTGAGAACCATGATGCTCTGGCATTCTCGTCGAAAATAGGTTCTCCTATGGTTGGCATAATCGAAAACTGCCCATAGTCGCCAATCCAAGGACTCGGCTGATGGGTTTGTTTCAAACCTCTTATCTTATTTGCTGTGTAAGTGTATTGCCAGCCGTCGCCCATTGCACCAGTCTGAGGTGTCCAAAAGTTCATGCCCCAGGGTAAAGCAATAATCGGATATGTGTTTCCATTCGACAATTCATAACTCGAAAGAGTACCCATTAAAGGTTTTACATAATCTACAGGATTTGAAAAAGCGCAAGTAAGCGATGCGACTACGATGAACGGTGACAATATGATGCGTTTCATGAAAATTATAATTTACTTTGTTGTTTCTTTGGCGCTAAAATACAATTTTTCTTCGATAAATGCGTTATTAAAAGAAAAAATACAGAATAATGAATGGTAAACAAAAGATATTTCTAAAAACTTTTGGCTTTGTTGTATTGGCATTAGGGTTGGTGAGGTTGATGGTATCTCCGAGTAGTCCTGCTGAAAAGCATTTAGCCGCTGCTGATACATTGACCAACAGAGCAAAGGATAGTTTGGAAGTTCATGAAGATACTATGATAAAAAGACAGTTCAGTGCGATTGATTGGACTGAGAAACATAAAATCTATAGCGTTAGAAACTACAAGGAGGCATTCCCTGATAGTAACGAGACGCAGATGAGGGCAGCACGAAAATGGGGAGTCGAGCCTGCCCGCGATAGGGAAGATGCTGAACTGAGAAAAAACGAGCTGGTGTATGTAGGAGCAAATCCGTATTATCATGTTGAGCAGATGAAGCAAAGCATACCTTATTTGGTGCCCAGAGCGGCAGTGTTGTTGCAGGATATAGGAAGAAACTATTTTGATAGTCTTCAAGCGAAGCGCATACCATTGCATAGGCCTATAATAACCAGTATCACAAGAACTAAACACGACGTGGCTCGACTGCGCAACTACAATAGAAATGCTACGGAGAACTCGTGTCATCTGTATGCTACAACATTCGATATAACATATAATCGCTATCATCCTGTAGGCAGACAAGTGCGCAACGATACACTGAAATTCGTCTTGAGCGAAGTGCTGAACGACTTACGACGGCAAGGGAGATGCTATATTAAGTATGAAGTTAAGCAGGGATGTTTCCATATTACAGTGCGATAACACGCTTGCTCAAATAGTAAATAAACGACGAGCAAAAAAGTCAATAAATTTATAATCTCACATTAACACATTAAAAAATGAGAGTATTTGCTATATTTCATCGCTTTTTGCAGAAAACAAAGATGCGCTGTCTGTATATAACTGCGACAGGGCTTCTTGTTTTTAGTGCTTGCAGCGATGACGAGTTTACCTCGTTACCTTCACATACGTTGCTCTTTTCTACAGATACGGTCAGCATGGATACTGTGTTTTCGAAAGTGCCTACTGCTGCGCGTACGTTTTGGGTGTATAATCGCTCTGGAAAAGGCATACGACTGGCAAATGTGCGACTGCAACGAGGAAACCAAACAGGTTTTCGAGTAAATGTTGATGGCATTGAATTGGGAGCATCTCAAGGATTTCAAGCAGGCAATATCGAAGTGGAAAACAAAGATAGTTTAAGGGTTTTCGTAGAATTGACATCGTCGTCTAATAATGCTGACACTCCTCAGAAGATAGAAGACGAATTGATATTTACGCTTGAAAGTGGTGTGGAGCAGAGAGTGGTGCTGAGGGCTTGGTCGTGGGATGCGGAGATGCTGACAGACCTAAAAGTAGTTAACGATACCGTGATAGACTCTTCGAGGCCTATAATAGTGTACGGAGGAATAACCGTTGCAGAAAATGCCACTCTAAACATAGAAGAAGGAACAACTCTTTATTTTCACGATAAGGCAGGTATAGACGTATATGGAAGGTTGATATGCCGAGGGGCTGCAGAGAATAATATCGTGCTCAGAGGTGATAGAATAGACCGAATGTTTGACTATCTTCCTTACGACGGACTGAGTGGCACATGGCGCGGACTGCGCTTCTATGAGTCGTCGTACGAAAATGAGTTGGACTTTGTCGATGTGCATAGTGCGTGCGATGCCATCGTGTGCGACTCGTCGGATGTGGCGCGGCTGACACTGACTCTGAAAAATAGTATTGTGCATAATTCACAAGGATACGGACTGAAATCGGTTCATTCTACGATAAACATTGTCAACTCACAGATAACAAATGCACTGAACGATTGCGTTGGCATTTTCGGTGGTGTGGCAAGGATAAATAATTCTACAATAGCACAGTTCTATCCGTTCGACAGCAATAGGGGCGCGGCTCTCAGATTTACTAATTTCTACGGAGAAGATAACTTGCCGCTTTACTCATTCGAATGTTGTAACACCATTGTGACAGGCTATGCTGAAGATGTCGTTATGGGCGAGTCGCGCGATTCTACAGTGGCATATCAATACAAGTTCGACCATTGTTTGTTGCGTACACCAGAAATGGAAGCTGACAGTATCAGATTGAACAGTATAATTTGGGAAAATGTAGAAGACACAGCAGTGGCAGGTGAAAGAAATTTCTACAATATTGATATAGATTTGTTGAGGTACGATTTTCGACTTCGAAATAAATCGGTAGCCATAGGCAAAGCCAACAAGCAGAGTGCTACGGAGTTCGACCGTTTAGGTGTAAGACGTGACGACGAACCCGACATGGGGTGTTACGAGTTTATACACTCATCAGATAATGAACAAAACAATAATTCGCAAAAGATATGGAAAAGAAAGTAGTGTCCTTCGATGTTGAAATAAAACAACTCGATGAGTTGTCGAGCGAAGAGCGCCAATTAATAGACAAGGCAATGGAATCGACGCGTGCCTCGTATTCGCCTTATTCTAGTTTTGCAGTGGGTGCAGCCCTGCAACTTGCAAATGGAAAGATTTTCATTGGAGCAAATCAAGAAAATGCAGCATTCCCATCTGGATTATGTGCCGAGCGCACGGCTATTTTTGCAGCACAGGTGAATTACCCCGAAGTGCCGATAAAAATGATTGCCATAGCTGGTCGCAACAAAAACGGATTTCTGCCTACACCAATTTCTCCTTGTGGAGGATGCAGACAGGTTATGATTGAGGTTGAACACAGATATGAAAATCATCCTGTTAAGATTATTCTATATGGAACAAAAGGAATATATGTCATAAACTCGGCAAAAGACCTAATGCCGTTATCGTTTATAGCAGAACGACTATATGAGTAAAATGTAAGTCTTAATCTGATTTTTTAGAATTGAGTCGAAAACGAAAATCAGCGATGATTTGCTTTACCAATTTTTCTTGACATCCGCTAATCATATTTTCTATCTGTTTTAATCGCGGTGTTAAATCTGTCGTGTCGCGATAATTATGGTAATAATGTTGTGCTTGTTGCAGATGCTCAATGGCTCTTGACCATTCTTCTTGCAATACAAAGCAATATCCCATTTTGAACAGGATATCCCCCTTTTCGTTGTCATAGCATACAGACAAAGCCTTCTCGTAGTATGGGAGGCTTTCTTCATATTTCTCTAAAGCAAAAAAACTCTCTGCCGAAGAATAATAATAGACCGACAATTCGCGTGGGGAAAACTTCTGAAGGTCAGGCAGAGCACGTTCAAAGAATTTACAAGCCTTTTCAAAATCCCACTCGTTGTAATAGCATAGTCCCATATATGCCAAATATCGAGGGTTGAGTTTGTGATTGCGCTCAAGAGTTTCAAATATTGACAGTGCTTCGTGGTATTTACCGCTCTGAAAATAGTCGATAGCCATTTCCAAACGGTCGTTGTCGGTAATCGTTTGCCCTACAATCGGACATACGAAACACGGTGAAAGAAAGAATACGATTGCTATAATGTGCCTCAACTTCATTGCGTGTAGAAATCAATAACTCGGATAATGGCTCTTTGACACACTGGACAGAATGTAGGGTTTTCGTTGGTTCTCATCCTGCAGTCTTCACTCGGACGAAACACACCCTTAAGCCTGTAGCCCGCACCTTCGTACATTCCTACACCAGATATGCTGTCGTTAATCATGTCTTGCCACTTTTTCGAGAAGTCAACACCTGTTGTAATGTTTTCTTCCCATGGCTCTACATCCAACGGATATGCATCTATGTCTTCGCTCTCATATGCATATTCGTCGGCTAATCCAGCAAAACTATGTCCAAATTCATGCACAACAACTGGGCGGAAAGCCTTATGATGCGTCATGCTCAGATTGTAAGAGTTTAGAATGCCTCCTCCTCCATATTTCTCCGTGTTTACCAAAACAATAATATGTTCATAAGGAGTTCCAGCCAGCCAGTCGTGCATCTGCTTTAGATTGAGAGTTGTAAGGTATCGGTCGCTATAGAAAGTGTCGAAATGCGACCCCAAAGCAGTTTTTCGCCATATCCCATTCCCTGGTTCACTCGTACCACTCTCTTCGGAAAAGGCACATACAGCAGTGATATTGAAGCAATCTCTCCTGCTCTTGAATGGTTCGTGTTCAAAAAGTGCTTCCATGGCAACATTAGCATCATCAATAAATGTTTGCAATTCGTCAGCAGTATATCCTTCTGCTATGTATGCAATGTTGATACACCGCTGTTGATTTGCTGCTTTTTGCAGTGTGATATACGGAGTTGGTGTCTGTCCTATCTGGTGAATTAGTATGTCAGTTGGTGAAAAGATGTGAGAAAATGTGGTAGCAATGTTGTGCCTGTTGTCGTAAAGTTCAATCGTTATTGTCGCAGAGTCTTTAGGCATAGGCACTAAAAACACGTTTTCAAAAGAGCGTGTCGTGGTCTTAGCCTCATCGTATGTAATCCATTCTTGAAAAAGAGTGGAAAACGAATTGCGATAGATAACAGTATTTGTCTTTGCGTCTCTGACAATGATTTGTCCGTTGCCTTTCATCGGTACTTCTGATAGTCGTTGACGCTTGCCGTACCAACCAACAAAAGAATTGAGCTTGTCGAGTGCAATCCACTGTTGCGAAGCATTGCCTGAAAAGGTATAATCAATACGCAATGTTTTCTCTTGAAAAAAGTTTTCAAAAACCTGTGACATGCTTTCGTCGACAGCCAACAAAAGAGTTGCCAACAAGAAAAATTTAATAAATTTCATATTTACATTCTTTTATTCCTTCTACAATGTATTCTCTACTCCAGTCGTGTTCGTGATATCGTTTGTTGTCGAACATCAGTATGTCTATGTCCATTACCACTTTGCCTTCCTGACGCAGCTGCTTAGAGTTGCCACAAATTGTTTCTATATTTTTTGTCATATCCAAAAAATGCGCGTAGTTCAATTGTGTAGTCCCCCAAGCAAGGCAGTTCAGAAACAAGTCTGCAATCATGTTGTAAGGTTTGGTCTTAACAACACTCGTAAAATCGATACATTCAGTGTTTTCTATCAATAATTCTTTTGCCTTCTCCATTGATTTGTGAGAATGGCAATTGCTACCCAGTGAGAGGATGAATTTGTGCATTTCTTGTTTACTTATGTTTGGCAAAGTTACGAAAAGTAGAGTGAAAAGCAAATTTATTTGCAGTTTTCCGAGACGCAGTAACTTATGTAAAGTTACGAATAAGTGAGAAAAAAGCAAAAAGGTTTTGTTTTTTCGAGCATGAAGATTTTGTGAAAATTTGTTTCTTTCCTCAGTTAGTTGTATTTTTGCAAATATGAAATGCAAGGCTGGTTTTATATTGTTTCTACTTTTGTGTGTTTCTGGCTGTTGGCAGATGTTAAGCGCACAAAGGGTTAATTCCCAATACCAAGATTACATCGAGCGTTATAAAGAACTTGCTATTGAGCAGATGCTTAAATGGAAAGTGCCTGCCAGTATTACCCTTGCGCAAGGTTTGCTCGAAAGTGGAGCAGGTAAAAGCGAATTGGCAAGGAAGGGTAATAATCATTTCGGAATAAAGTGTCATGGTTGGACAGGGCGTCGCACATACCACGATGACGATGAGACTGGCGAGTGTTTCCGTGCTTACGATAATGTGAAAGATAGTTATGATGACCATAGTCAGTTTCTTGCCCGACAACCAAGATATAAGAAATTATTCTCTCTATCAATTGAAAACTATCGCGGATGGGCGTATGGATTGAAAGAGTGTGGCTACGCCACGAGTAAAACTTACGCTCAACAACTTATTAATATAATAGAATTATATAATTTACATCAATATGACAAGGCAAAGTCTTATAATCGTTTTGCCATAGGTCATATTGCCAATACTAATCAAGCGGGTGTTGACGGAGAACTGCATAGAGTGTATTTCAACAATCGCAACTATTATGTTGTTGCTCGTAGGGGGGATACTTTCAAGTCGATAGCGAAGGAATTTAGCTTGCGAGCAGGTGCTATAGCACGCTATAATGAACGCAACAAGCGAGAGGAATTAGCCGAAGGCGACATTGTTTATCTCGAAAAGAAACAAAAACGAGCTGAAAAACGATATAAAAAATCCTATCATGTGGCTCAGCCAGGCGAAAGTATGTACTCCATATCGCAAAAATATGGAATACGTCTGAAGTCGCTTTACAAGAAAAACCACCTCTCGCCAGAAACATATCGGCTGAAGGTGGGAGATCGCTTGCGAGTTTATTGATTTTCTGAGTTCGATTTCCTGCTTATTGATTGTGCAACGATGTAGGCGGTAGTCCATGCCGCTTGAAAATTAAACCCTCCAGTTATTCCGTCTATATCGAGTACTTCGCCAGCAAAAAATAGATTTTCTCGAAGTTTACTTTCCAAAGTATTGCTGTCAACTTCTGACAGTTTCACTCCTCCACAGGTCACGAATTCGTCTTTGTGTGGAGCTCTTCCACATAGCGTGTATGTGTCGTTAGAAAGCACATTAACGAGCTTGTGTAATTGTTTGTCGTTTAGGTTTTTCCACTTTGTATCTGTTTCTTTGCTTAAAGTTTTTATCAATAAGTATTTCCATAGTGTGTTCGGCAGTGCGAAGGGGCGATAATTGCTTAATGTTTTCTCGCCGTTTTGATTGATTATTTCGATGATGTGATTGCTGATTTCCTGTTCGTTTTTGTTTGCCCAATTTATGTTTATCTGAACGTTAAAGTTGTTTTCATGAAGATAGACAGCGCCATAACTCGAAAGAAACAATGTTGCGGGACCGCTAATTCCCCAGTGTGTTAGCAGCAAAGTGCCCGTAGCAGACAGTTTTGTTCCAGATAATTGAAGGCGTACGTTATCGACACAAGTTCCCATGAGACTATTAAGCGACTTGTCGTTGATAGCTAGGCTATAGAGTGAAGGGAGGGGTGGAACTACAGAGTGTCCGCAATTACTAATTAAACTATATGCTCCCAGCGATTGGTTTCCGCCAGTGGTAATAGCTATAAAGTCAAATTCATTTAGTTCGTCTATCGTTTTTATTTCAGAGTTATAGCGTATTTCGACGTTGTATTGGTGAAGTAGGTTTAGGAAACAATTGATTATCGTAAAAGAACTTTGTGATGCAGGGAAAACGCATTGGTCTTCTTGAGTTGTAAGTTCAACTCCTCGCTGTTCGAACCAATGATAAGCATCGGTATGGCTGAATGTCTTCATAAGTCTTTTCATGAGATTAAAGCCTCGAGGATAGGCTCGTCGCAAGTCGGTTATACCGATGAAAGAGTTTGTGCAATTACATCTTCCTCCTCCCGAAATCTTCACTTTGCGCAGTGGGTGATTTCCTTTTTCAAAGATGCAGATTTCCATTTCTGGGCACATCTCTTTAAGGTTGATAGCAAGAAAAACTCCAGCTGCACCTGCTCCTATGATTGCTGTCTTCACGATAGTTTGTTGATTTGTTTACGCAAAGGTACTTTATGGAGTTCAAAAAAACAACAATATAATGATATTTCTCTATCCATCGAGTTAGTAAAACATAATTTGCAAAACAGGTGTTAATGCTCTTGGATGCAGATTGTTAAATTGTTGAAAATCAAAGTGTTGCTAATCTTGTTTGAAAAGCATATCTTTCCGCATCGGAAAGATATGCTTTTCAACTTGGAAAGACATACTCCCCGAGTCGAAAAGAATATCTTTTCAAATTCAATCCATATTGCATGCCGATTAACGACTCCGTGTTTTCATTTGCTTTCTCGATTCTTCGTATAACTTGTTCACGTTCGAAAAAGTAAAAACTTTTTTGCTTTTTGTTCACTAAATCGTATCTTTGCAAAGAACTTTTGTTAAATATGTGCTTATGGCATTATTTGGTCTATTTGGAAAAAAGAAACAAGAAACTCTCGACAAGGGATTGGAGAAGACAAAACAAAGTGTTTTTTCGAAATTATCGAGGGCTATAGCAGGCAAGTCTAAAGTCGATGATGAAGTGCTCGACGACTTGGAGGAGGTGCTGATAACATCGGATGTAGGGGTTGATACAACGCTTAAGATTATTCAGCGCATTGAAGAACGCGTAGCGCGAGACAAATATGTTTCGACCTCAGAGCTAAACGAAATCCTTCGTGACGAGATAGCATCACTCCTCTCAGAAAACAATACTGACGACATGGCTGATTGGGATTTACCAACTGATCATCGACCATACGTCATTCTGGTAGTAGGAGTGAACGGAGTAGGTAAAACCACCACAATTGGTAAGTTGGCGTATCAGTTTAAGAATGCTGGTAAGAAAGTCTATCTTGGAGCTGCCGACACGTTCAGAGCGGCAGCGGTTGAACAGTTGACAATATGGGGCGAGAGAGTAGGGGTGCCAGTAATCAAGCAGCAACAAGGCAGCGACCCCGCATCAGTGGCGTTCGATACGCTAAGCTCTGCTAAAGCCAACGATGCCGATGTGGTAATAATTGACACTGCTGGAAGATTGCACAATAAAGTGGGGCTGATGAACGAATTGAAGAAAATCAAGGACGTAATGAAAAAAGTCTTGCCTGATGCTCCCGACGAGGTGTTACTCGTACTCGATGGAAGTACGGGACAAAACGCTTTTGAACAAGCCCGTCAGTTTGCAGCTGTTACCCAAATTACAACTCTGGCAATAACGAAACTTGACGGCACAGCTAAAGGTGGAGTAGTAATTGGAATAAGCGACCAACTGAAAGTACCCGTAAAATACATAGGGCTGGGAGAAGGTATGGAGGACTTACAACTCTTCAATAAACGAGAATTTGTAGCGTCGTTGTTCGGATAAAGATAAGTAAAGAACAAGAATGGTAAAAAACCAAATAGACTTTGTCACGCTGGGCTGTTCGAAAAATCTGGTAGATAGCGAACGGGTAATCCGCAAACTTGAGGCGAAAGGCTATCGATGTACCCACGATAGCAAACATCCGAAAGGAGAGATAGCCATAATTAATACTTGTGGATTCATAGGCGATGCAAAGGAAGAAAGTATCAATACAATTCTCGAATTTGTGCAAGCGAAGGAGAATGGATTGCTCAAACAATTGATTGTTATGGGCTGTCTGTCGCAAAGATACAAAGACGAACTTGAAAAAGAAATCCCACAAGTAGATAGATATTACGGAAAATTCGATTTTCACTCGCTCATTGAGAGTTTGCCCGATATATCTAACAAGATAAAAGATAGAAGTAAAGTGAGGTTGACCCCACACCACTATGCATATATCAAGATAAGTGAGGGTTGTGATCGCCATTGTGCATACTGCGCCATACCGCTGATAACAGGTGGGCATAAGAGTCGTCAGATGGATGACATTATAGCAGAAATACGACAAAGAGTAGAAAGCGGAACTTATGAGTTTCAGATAATAGCACAAGAATTGACATCCTATGGAAGGGATTTCGATGGAAAATCTCACATCGCAAAACTCGTAGAGAAAATGGCTGCGATAAAAGGAGTGAGATGGATAAGACTCCACTATGCCTATCCAACCGACTTCCCAACCGACCTGTTGCAAGTAATAAGAGAAAAACCTAACGTTTGTAAATATCTTGACATCGCATTTCAGCACATTTCCGATAATATGTTGACAGCCATGCGACGTAACTTTACAAAGAAGGAAACATACGATTTGATAACCCTCTTGCGCAAAGCAGTGCCAGGCATAACCTTACGCACAACTTTGATGGTAGGCTTTCCTGGTGAGACAGAAGAAGACTTCCAAGAACTAATGGATTTCGTTAGATGGGCGCGATTTGAACGTATGGGGGCTTTTGCATATTCAGAGGAAGAAGGAACATATAGTGCACGACATTATAAAGACTCAATCCCTGATGCTGTGAAACAGTCAAGATTAGACCGTCTAATGGCTTTACAACAAACAATAAGTGCAGAATTACAAGCGCAACTGATAGGAACAATTAAGAAAGTAGTGATAGATAGGAAAGAAGGCGACTATTATGTGGGACGCACAGAAGATAGTTCGCCCGACGTAGATCCAGAAGTGTTGCTCAAAGTAAGTGACAAACCACTGAGAGTAGGAAGGCAATACAATGTGGAAATAGTTGAAGCAGAAGAATTCGATTTGTATGGAAAAGTGCTGTTAGGCAATTAAAAGATATAATCGATTTCTACCATTGCTTGCATGAATACTTTCCCTAAAAGTAAAAAATAATACGACATGACCAACAAAGAATTTATTTCCAAACTTTCGAAACAGACTAATTCGACTTTGGAAAACACTCAAAAACTCATCAGTAGCATAATCGACGAGATGGGTGAGGTGTTTGAAGAAGGAGAAACAATCCAAATTTCAGGACTTGGAACTTTTGAAGTAAAAAAGCGAATGGAGCGCATAATGATAAACCCAGGTACGCAACAAAGGATGCTGATACCTCCAAAACTTGTGCTTAATTTCAGACCAGTACCTGCGATGAAAGAGAAATTGAAGAAGAAAGGAGGAAAGAAAAATGGTTAAATTTACTGATTTGGCTAAGCGACTTGCCGAAAAACATAATCTTGATAAGAAAAACGTAGAGAGTTTTCTCGCTGCTTTTGCAGATGTTCTGCAACAAGGTATTGCTTCAGAAGGGCAAGTGAAAATAAAGGGATTAGGCACGTTCAAGATTGTGAAGGTAAAAGACCGCGAAAGCGTGGATGTCAATACAGGTGAACGACTCTTGATACAAGGGCACGAGAAGCTATCGTTCACACCTGATGCGGTAATGAAAGAGATGGTAAATCGTCCGTTTGCGCAATTCGAATCAGTTGTGATTAAAGACGATGTCGTATTTGATGATCTTGAAGAACCTAAGGCAAAAGTCGAAGAGAAGGAGGAAGAAACCATTCAGATAGAACCTCAACCAGAAGAAAAACCATTAGAATCTATCGCAGAATTGGCAGAAATCAGTCATCTCGAACACAATGAAAATCAAGATAATGAAGAAAATAACGAGGTAATAGAACCCGTAGTCGAAGAGGTAGATTTACCTGCCCCAGAAGAGGAGAAACCCGAAGAGGTGATTGAGAAAGCAGCCATCGCTGAGGAAGAACCACCTGCTAAGGAATTTGAAAAAACAATTGACGAGGAGAAAAATCTTCCTGATGAAGAAGTAGAAGTAGAAGAACAAGCAGAAGACATAGAAACAATAAAAGCAAGAAAAAACAAAAAACTTATGAGAAATATATTATGTTTAATCGCAGGACTTTTAATAGGTCTTTGGTGTGGATATCTTATTTTCAACGAGAAAGAAGCCAATAAAAGCGATAAGAATTCAGTCAATGTAGTTAATGCCGACACTATCAATAGTAGCGATACAATTGTAAAAAAAGAAACTTCAACGGCTAAAGAGACTGTTGTGGATTATGAGGCTAAGCAGAAGGAATACGAAGAAAAGTATCCAGAAGTGCGCTATGGCTATTACAAGATTGTAGGTGTTGATAAGACTGTGACGGCTAAAGCAGATCAGACACTTGCCGCAATCTCGCGCTCACATTTAGGTCCTGGAATGCTATGCTACGTTATTGCCATCAATGATGGAATAAAGGAAGTGAAAGAAGGTCAAATAGTCAAGATTCCTAAACTGGCTGCAAAAAAGTTAAAAAACAAAAGGCGCTAACATAAGCGTCTTTTGTTTTACTATTCTTTACCTCTTAAAATTATGCTTGTTGCCCCGATGGTAAACAAAGTGCCATCGGTAATGACGCGTTTCTCGCGATTGCCGAGAATGACATTGTCAACGAATGTACCGGTATAACTCGGACCATCACGCAAAATATACTTTAGTTTTCCGTTCTTATCAATTGATACGTTGATGATGCAATGAAGCATATCAACACTTGGGTCAACAGTTTCAATAGGGAGAGTGGTCTTGCTGCCCTTCATGTATCTGCCTATCGTGTTGTCGCCCAGTTGTAAGGGCAAAATTTGTTTGTAGTGGAAGACATTCTCAATGACGACAATAGCACCATAAGGCATTTCTATTAGTTGCTCGTCAGGGTTCTCTTCCTTTTGGGTGTTATGCAGTTTGCTGGTACCAATTTTTATTCCAAATTGTTTGCCACATTCAGTGCATTGAAAGACTAAAGATTGACCAGTTTGATATTTCTTCTCGTCGAAGATGATGAACTGGTCGCATTTCGGACATCTTACCCTTTTCATTACTTAACAAACATTATCCATGCATCTTTCAATTCTTTGTTTTTCCTGATTTCAGAAAGTGCTTCGTAGGCTCCACTTTCGGTGGCATAATATCCTGCAACCACTTTCAGACCAGACTTTTGAGAGATTATATGTGGGTCTTTGATTCCGTTTTTTGTTAAACGAGCGACAAACTCTTCTGCGTTAGCTTTCGTTACTTGACTTGCTAAAACAATGCCGTAATAATTATTTGGTTTGTTGTTGTCTGCCTTAATATTCTTGATTTGTGAATTGTTGTTTGCGTTTGCCTTTTCAACACTTGTTTTAGTAGTAGTGACTATATTTCCAGCTACATTTTTATCAAACCTGATATCTCCCTTAGTATTGTTCATTTTAGTGGGAAATATATCATTGATAAAATGTGTAGTAGCTATTTGTGTTGAAGTGTTGTTGGTCTTTATATCTGCGGTGCTTGCAAAAAAGAAGAATGCGAAAGCCACAGCGGCTGCCACAGCGATGTCTGAAGCCCTACGGCGATAAATGCTTATGACTTTTCCGACTCCATTTTGCGATGCTTGCTCGTCGAGTTCTGAATCTTGGTTGATTGTTTTGAGCAGTTGTTGTGCGCTTTGTTTTATTGAAGACGCCTCCAATCCGTAATAGCTTGGAGTGAGTATTCCTGCCTCGAATGGTTCAAAAATATAGTTGCCATTTATGTCGAGGTTTAATTTTCCTAACCCGTGAAAATCAAAACACCCTTTTGTCGCAAGAATTTGTCGCAACTCCTCTACCTCCACTTCAATCCTACGCAATGCTTCTGGGTAACTTAAGTCATAGGTTTCAATGTAAGATTGTACAAGTAGATTGTCGTTGATTTTTAATTGCGGATTAAACCCTAATGCTCTGTAAGGAGGATAAAACACACCTGTTTTGCTGTCGTATTCAGCCTCGCGAGTGTGAGCCACAAAACCGCCTAAATTGGGGACTATTACACAGTCGTTGTTGAGTAATAGATATTCTATATGTTTGTCAAATGCTATCATGTCTGCAAAGTTATGTTTTTTTATCAATGTGACAAAAGTAAATCCGATTTAATCTTATTATTTTTTATCTTTAATTATTAATTATTATCTTCGCAGCCAAACACATTATTTATATAAGTATGAGAAGTAGGTTTATCCGAACGCTTTGGGGAGTATTGATAGGAGTGATAGGTGTAATGGCTTTGTCATTCACTGCTATATGGTTTGGGTGGATTGGGTATATGCCCGATTTTGAAGATTTGCAAAATCCAATTTCTCGGTATGCCTCGCAGATATATTCGTCAGATGGCAAGATGATGGGTACATACAATGTGAACAGAGAAAATAGAGTGGCTGTCAGTTATTCCCATCTTTCGCCTCATTTGGTAAATGCTTTAATAGCAACCGAAGATGAAAGGTTCTATCAACATTCAGGCATCGATTTTATTGCACTTTCAAGAGCCATAGTAAAACGCGGAATACTACGTCAGCACAGCGCAGGAGGAGGCTCTACGATAACTCAGCAGTTGGCAAAACAATTGTATTCAGACAAGGCGCGTTCATCGATAGAAAGAATTTTTCAGAAGCCGATAGAGTGGATAATAGCAGTAAAGCTTGAACGCAATTTTACCAAAGAAGAAATCATAGCCATGTATCTCAATTATTTCGACTTCCTCCACAATGCAGTCGGGATAAAAACGGCAGCAAAGACATATTTCAACAAAGACCCAAAAAATCTGAACCTCAACGAGGCAGCTATGATAATTGGACTATGTAAAAATCCATCGTTGTATAATCCTGTTCGCTACCCTGAACGTGCTATGGAACGACGCAATGTAGTGTTGTCGCAAATGGTAAAGGGAGGATATATTTCACAAGCTGATTACAATAGATTTTCACAAGACTCTATTCATCTTAACTTTCATAGAGTAGACCACAAGGATGGTACTGCGCCATATTTTAGGGAATTCCTGCGTCAATACATGATGGCATCGCAACCAGTGAAGGAAAATTACCCTTCTTGGAACAAACAGCAGTACCACATAGACTCAATCACATGGGAAACCGATCCGTTATATGGGTGGTGTAACAAAAACGTGAAGAAAAATGGTGAGCCGTATAATGTTTATACGGATGGTTTGAGAATTTATACAACCATAGATTCGCGAATGCAGAAGTACGCCGAAGAGGCTGTATATGAGCATATGTCTAAAACTCTGCAACCGACATTCAATAATGAAAAAAGAGGTCAACCTAATGCTCCTTTTTCAAGCAATATCACAGCCAAGCAGGTTCGGGCAATTCTGCAACGGTCTGTACGACAGAGCGAACGATATAGAGTCTTGAAAGACAATGGTGCATCGGATGAAGAAATAAACAAATCATTCTCAACACCCACAGAAATGACCATATTCTCTTATCGTGGAGATATAGATACAATTATGACACCACTCGATTCTATACGTTATTACAAAACGCTGCTTCGTGCTGGTTTTATGAGCGTCGAACCCACTACAGGCTCAGTCAAAGCATACGTGGGTGGAGTTGATTTCTACCATTTTCAATATGATATGTGTATGGGAGGACGCCGACAGGTTGGCTCCACTATAAAACCATACCTTTATTCCATGGCAATGGAGAATGGAATGTCGCCCTGCGATGTGGCTCCAAACAGGCAGGTTACCTACATGGTTGCAGGCAAACCATGGACACCGCGCAACGGAAGTCGTGCACGCTACGGACAGATGGTAACGTTGAAGTGGGGATTAGCACAGTCGAACAACTGGATATCCGCCTACCTGATGAGTCAGATGTCGCCAACAGGCTTTGTCAGTTTATTAAACAGATATGGCATAAACAATCCAGCAATCCACCCCTCCATGTCGCTATGTTTAGGACCATGCGAAGTGTCAGTGGGTGAAATGGTCAGTGCATACACTGCTTTTGTCAATCACGGCATACGATGCGCCCCATTGTTTGTAAGCAGAATAGAGGACAGCGACGGAAATGTTATAGCCACTTTCCAGCCAGTAACAAACGAAGTTATAAGCGCAGAGAGTTCTTATAAAATGATTGAACTTTTGAAAGGAGTCGTCGAGGGAGGAACTGCTGGACGACTACGTTATAGGTATAATATAGATGCTGAGATAGGAGGCAAAACTGGAACTACAAATAATAATTCCGATGCGTGGTTTATGGGAATTACTCCTCAACTTGTCAGTGGTTGTTGGGTAGGAGGCGAGGATAGAGATATTCACTTTACTTCTACATCAACAGGTCAAGGTGCAGCAGTAGCATTACCCATTTGGGCTATTTTCATGAATAAAGTATATGCCGACAAGTCGCTGAACATATCGAAAGATGCTAAATTCGATATACCACCAACATTTAATGCCTGCAGTTCGAAGAACGATAATATAATTGATGGAATAGAAGATGTCTTTGAATAAACAGAAAAATCCAATAGCATGGGTACCTTCATTGTATTTTGCCATGGGTATGCCATTTGTCATACTGAATATGGTGTGTGCCCTAATGTATAAAGGACTTGGCATAAGTAATACTCTAATTGCTTTTTGGACTTCGCTTATCATGCTTCCATGGACATTCAAAGCGCTATGGAGCCCATTTTTAGAGATTTATAAGACGAAGAAATTTTTTGTTGTGTTGACCCAAATTGCATCGGGATTAATTTTTGGTCTCGTCGCATTGTGTTTGCATCTACCAAATTTCTTTGCTGTGACTATTGCTTTATTTGCTTTTATAGCATTTTCTGGTGCTACTCATGATATAGCTGCTGATGGCGTGTATATGACAACACTTTCTTCCAAAGAGCAATCTCAATGGATAGGATGGCAAGGAGCATTTTATAATATAGCAAAAATAGTTGGTACAGGAGGATTGGTTTATCTTGCAGGAGTGCTGAAGGATATGTATGGAGTGACTTCTGCATGGACTACAATCATGATTGTAATTGGTATCATAATGTTCACAGCTGGATGCTATCATTGGTTTGTACTACCATCAGAGAAGAAGAATGTTGATTTAGATGTGAAACCATTCAACCAGCAAATGGCAGAACTTCGTAGTGTCTTCATTCAATTCTTTAAGAAAAAACATATACTATACTATATCTGTTTCATTATACTTTATCGATTTGCAGAAGGTTTTGTGGTAAAAATAGTGCCATTGTTTCTAAAAGCATCGCGTGCGGAGCAAGGGTTAGGTCTAAGTGAACAAGAAATAGGTCTTTGTTACGGCACTTTTGGAGCGGCTGCATTTGTTTTAGGTTCAATTTTGGGCGGTTACTATGTGTCGCATAAGGGATTGAAAAAATCGCTATTCAGCCTCGCATTGATTTTCAACGTCCCCTTTGTTGCATACACCTTTTTGGCTATGTATCAGCCAGAGAGTCTATGGATAATAGGAAGTGGAATAGTAATTGAGTATTTCGGATATGGTTTTGGTTTTGTTGGATTAACTCTTTTTATGATGCAGCAGATTGCTCCCGGTGAACATCAGATGTCACATTATGCTTTTGCGAGTGGAATTATGAATCTTGGAGTGATGCTACCCGGAATGTTGAGCGGATATGTTAGTGACGTTTTAGGCTATAAAAACTTCTTTATATTCGTGCTATTATGTACCATTCCAGCCTTGTTAATTACATGGTTTGTGCCATTTTCACGTAGTGATAAACAATAAACTATATAAAAACGATTAGACTTATGAATAATTTAATAATAAAAGGTAACGACCTTCCAAACATTCCTTGGGAAGATAGACCTGCCAACAGCAATCAAATAATGTGGAGATATTCGAAGAATCCAATTATTCCGCGAAACTTGTTGCCCACTTCTAATAGCATATTCAACAGTGCAGTAGTTGCTTTTGAAGGTAAATTTGCTGGTGTTTTCAGATGTGATGATACCAATCGCAGAATGGCATTGCACATAGGATTTAGCGATGATGGCATTAACTGGAATATCAACAGCGAACCCATGACATTCGTTTCAAACGATGACGAAGTAGGGCAGTGGGTTTATGGCTACGACCCCAGAGTTTGCTATATAGACGACCGTTATTATGTCAGTTGGTGTAATGGTTATCATGGTCCGACTATAGGACTCGCCTATACCTTTGATTTCAAGACTTTCTACCAATTGGAGAATGCCTTTTTACCATATAATAGGAATGGTGTTTTATTTCCAAGAAAAATAAATGGTAGATTTGCCATGCTGAGTCGTCCGAGCGATACAGGACATACGCCGTTTGGGGACATTTTCTATAGCGAGTCACCCGATATGGAATTTTGGGGACGTCATAGACATGTTATGTCTCCAGCCCCGTTTGAGGTTAGTGCCTGGCAATGTTTGAAGATTGGTGCTGGCCCTATTCCAATAGAAACGTCCGAAGGGTGGCTAATTTTTCATCATGGAGTATTGCGCTCTTGTAATGGGTATGTTTATAGCTTCGGTTCTGCTCTACTTGATATTGATTGTCCGTGGAAGACGATATATCGTTCTGGTCCATATTTAATTTCTCCACAGATGTTGTATGAGCAAGTGGGTGATGTGCCAAATGTATGTTTCCCTTGCGCTGCCCTCCACGACTCTGCAACAGGCAGAATAGTCGTTTACTATGGATGTGCAGACACAGTCACAGGTATTGCATTTGGATATATTCCTGAAATAGTTGAGTTTACTAAGAAAACTTCGATAGTATAGTTTCGGGAATGTGGTAATCTATGTGTTTTATAGATTTTTCAAGTCGCGCATATAAACGTTTCGTGCCCTTGTCGTAAATTGGTGGCAAGGGCATGTATCCTTCTTCAAGAAATAGCTTGCGTACGAGGATATCTTCCACTCTTGAAACGAATTTGAGGTTTTTCGTTTTTCTAATCAATTCAATGAATTCCTCTTCGTCGTAAGATCTATATTTTAAGGCTATATACATTTCACCTAATAGTGAATATGTAGATGTTGATTTTTTCTTAAAGGCTCTCTTTAGTTGTTTTATATTAGCAAAGATATCATTGTCAATTGCTATTTTTCTTGTTTTGGTTCCTTTCTCGGGATTGATACAGATATTATAATCCCAGGCAGCGCTATTTACGAATGACCATATCTGCATCTTATTTGCTAACAAGCCTATGCGGTCCCAACCATTTGGAGTAATGTCAGAAATTATTTGCCGCCCATCATCAGCAATAATCCATCCTGGGTGATGTTGACTATTGAAAAGTTCGGCGTGTTCGGAATCAATATATTTGTCTAATCCTCTTCTGAAAAGCATATCCAAAACAAGTTTTTCGTTGTCGTTCATAAATTTATAGCAGTGTACATCGATAATATGCCGATATAAGGTTGTCAACATTTCTGAAATCTTATCGTTGCTGCTCGTTTTGTTTATGCAGGCAATGCCAGCCTTCTTGTTGCGCTTTTTTAGGAAATTGTATTCTTGGTAGTCACCTGCGATAAAATAATGTGATGTTTTGACAACTATCCATTGATACAACAGCCATTTTGGTAGATATCTCTTCCAAAATTTTTTGTTCGCTATGTTAAGAAAAGCAAGGCTTCCCATAGGAGAAACGATGACGATTTTGCGAAGAATTATAGCAGCAATATACACAATGAAAGCTGTAAAGCTCCAGCATCCGTGAATGTGAACTATATTAGCCTGTCGCATGCTGGCAAGGGAATGTCTGACGATAGAATAAACCAAAATGGGAGAAGTTATCTGTTTTCCCTTATGTGAAATTACTATTGTAGAGAACGTCTTATTACACTCTCTGCCTACAGCCTCTGCTTTTTCATATTTTGCTTCAAAGCCAGGCTCTTTAATGATAAAACACAGCAATTTAGCCATTGTAAGTCATCCTTTATGGGAGGTAAATTCCGAAGCGTTCATGTCGGAGTGTTTCATTTTCCATTTCCATAGTACCCACATCATCGACAAATCGTAAAATGGTATTTTCCACCATTTTATTACGATGTCAAGCGACTTGAGGCAACGATGGGTGTGAAGTGTTCTGAATACGAACATTGCTGCAAGTGCTACGAGTGAGATGGCACTTAGGCCAACAAATGTTGGAAAACTGAACACCAAACCGCAGACTAAGCCTGCGAGCGACGTTATCACTGTTCCATGCAAACACAGTTGTTCTGTATAGAAACGCCATCGATATGCGGCTTTGCCCCTCAAGTGGCGTCTGGTCTCTTGATACCCAACATGATCAGATGTCCATTTGCTCAGCGATGGTGTTGCTTCTATACACCACGCAGAAGGGGTGAATGCAAAGCGGGTTTCTGAGCCATATTTAGCAGCAATAAAATCATATTCGCCACAAAGATATTGCTGATATTCACCATAACCATTTCCCTCGAGAAACTGAGATTTTCGAAAGGCTATGAGTGGAGCACTTGCTCTGTGCCCCTGATGGTTATTCGCATAGTTACCAGCACTTAGAGCTGTCAGTGTATGTTCATATTGCCAAAACATAGGAGCTTCAGGTTCGAATTTTGTAAACCCCATAACGCAGCTTGTCGCTCCATTGCAATAACTGGCAAAAGCCTTTAGAGTTCCTGCACTCGTGGGCATAATTGAAGGCTCGGTCAGTACAATCCATTCGTTTTGTGCAGCCTTCACGCCGAGAGTTATGGCGAGTTTCTTTCTGCAGATATATTTAGACGACTGTGGTACGAACGTGACGTATAATTTTGGATGCTCTCCAATTCGTTTTATGGCATTGTCTGTTTCATTTCGTCCTTTTTCCGCTACAACAATAACCTCATAATCGTTGTCGTAATCTTGATTAAGCCATAATGGTAGATTGCTTTCTAATAACTCTGCTTCATCTCTAATAGTTATAATAAGAGACAAAGGGTGTGTTCGAGTTGATTGCGGATTTGTTTTAATTCGTCTATTGAAAATGTTCAATCCTATAGCTATAAATGCTACTAGTAGTAGAAGAAATCCTAAAGCAAGTTGATATGTTATTAATTCCATTTACTATTTACTAAATAATGTATCGCAAAGTGCCTGCATAGCAGTAGATTTATCTTTGTCATCAATAACGAAGCTAATACAGTTTCGTTTTCCTCCTAATGAAACCATTCGTATTTGTAAGTTGTCGATAGCCTTCATCATTTGCGCTAAAATTCCCGACTGCTCGAAACTTCCTACAACAGTAACGATGGCACTGTTGTACGCAATAGTCACAGACATAGTTTGTTGTAATTCTTCTATAATTTGCAAAGTGTCTTCCGACTCTTCTATGCAAAGCGAAATCCCTTGTTCTGAGCATGAGCAAGCGTATATATTACTATCGTAGGCGTCTAAAATCTGAACAGCTTTCGTGTAAAGCGTTGTCATGGATACAAAGTTGCTATTGCATGCAATATGTACGACAGCTATATCGACTTTCAAAGCGATGGCTTTTATTCCGTTAGATGAGTTTGTTTTGATGTGAGATTCTTCACCGATTACTGTTCCTGCTGCCTCGGGTTGTAGTGTGTTTTTAAGCAAAATCTGTACTTTGCCTGCTCTTGCTGGTTTTACGCATGTTGGATGCAGAATTTTTGCTCCATAGTAAGCCAATTCCGAAGCTTCTTCGTAAGATAGGCGAGGTATGGGAAAAGTATTGTTTACAATTCTTGGGTCGGCATTATGCACACCATCAATATCTGTCCATATTTCTACGTTCGACTTTAAGATAGATCCGATGATTGTGGCAGTATAATCGCTTCCCCCACGCTTTAGATTGTCAATCTCGTCGAAAGCATTCCGACAAATAAATCCTTGTGTAACAATAATTTGGTGAGGACCTAAGTGATTGAGTTGCTCTTGTAACATTAGAGCAGTCTGTTTCATGTCAGGATTTTGGAAGTTGTCAGTTCTCATATAGTCGAGTGCAGATAGCAGTTCTGCATCGGCATTTTGCTCTTTTAGGTAATTAACCATCATGGTTGTACTGATGATTTCCCCCTCTGCAACAATCTGTTTTTCTTCAAAAGTAGTGAAAATGTCATCTTCGAATTTTCTGAGATTTTCCAATCTTTCATCGACTATCTTTTGTGTTGTTGAACACCAATACTCCGAGTTGAATAGATTTGAAACTTCTTTCTCATATTTAAGTCGAAGTCCATCAATTATGTCCTCAGCTTTTTTATTGTCACCATCGCGGTATGCAGAGCATATTTCCAACAATTTATTGGTCGTTCCGCTCATTGCTGAAAGTACTACTATCATCGTGTCGTTGCGTTTCATCAACAGCGATGCTACATGCTTTATGTTTTCAGCAGAACCAACAGATGTTCCGCCAAATTTCATTACAACCATTTTCTTTAACATTTTGGTACAAGTTTTCCATCTTCGCAAAGATAGATTTTGCCAGGAAAGCGCTCCAGTATCGATGTGTTATGTGTTGACATGATTACAGTCGTTCCCTTTTTACTAATCTCATACACCAGATTGACTATATCATTTGCCGTTTCTTCGTCAAGATTTCCCGTCGGTTCATCGGCAATTATCACTTTTGGATTATTAAGCAATGCTCGTGCTATGGTTACTCGTTGCTGTTCTCCTCCCGAGAGTTCGTGCGGCATTTTATAGCGTTTGTCAATCATACCCACAACATTGAGCACTTCATTTATATGCATTTCAATTTCTGCAGCCTTCTTTATGCCGGTGGCTCGCAAAACAAATTCTAAATTTTTATCGATGTTTCTATCTGGAAGGAGTTGAAAATCCTGAAATACTATTCCCATTTCCTTGCGTAGAGCAGGTATGTCGCGGCGTCGTATTCGTTTCAAGTCGCGTTGCATTACAATGGCAGTGTCAGCCTCCTTGATGTCGAGTTCGCAATATAGAGTTTTCAGTAGCGAAGACTTTCCACTTCCAACTTTGCCTATGAGATAGACAAATTCGCCTTCTTCTACATTGAAATCTATACCTTCTAAAACGGTCTCTTCATCCTGACAAATAGTTACGTTTTTATAGTCTATAAGCATAACTTAATTCTCCTATTAGTTTAACATTGAATAATAAATGTTCGTATAATCCAGTAGCAAATTATTCCTGCAATGTATCCTACAAAGGCTATCCATGTGATATTGCGCAAATACCAGCCAAAAGTGATTTTCTCCAATCCCATAATAACAACACCAGCAGCAGAGCCAATAATCAGCATTGAACCTCCAACGCCAGCACAATAAGCCAGCAACTGCCAGAAGATGCCATCAACAGCCATATCGCCAACTTCTGCCACAGGATACATACCCATGCAGCCTGCCACGAGTGGCACGTTGTCAACTATCGACGACAATATACCAATTATTCCAGTGACGATGTAGTGATTATTCTCAAAAGTTTCGTTAAGAAATACTCCAAGATCTGTCAATACCCCAATCGTTTCCAAACAAGCTACTGCCATTAGTATGCCGAGAAAGAATAGAATAGTTGACATATCAATACGTGCGAGCATATCGGTAACACGTTTCTGCATTGCTCCTCGTTCTTCTTCGGCTTTCAATTGTGAATAAAAAACTTCTGTAACTGTCCACAACACTCCAAGCACAAGCAGAATACCCACAAATGGAGGCAGGTGGGTTATTGTTTTGAATATAGGTACAAAAATCAAACCACCGACACCAAGAAAGAAAATTGTCCTGCGCTGTACCGTTGTCAGATGATCGGCACCAACAGTTGCTTCCTGTTGAGCTGTAAATGTAAGATTGCCTTTAAGATGAAGCGATAATATGTATGCAGGAATGAGCATCGAAACAAGAGATGGAATAAAAATGTCAACGATTACACTGGCTGCTGTTACGAGGCCTTTGTTCCAGAGCATGATTGTCGTTACATCACCTATAGGGGAGAAAGCCCCTCCTGAATTGGCTGCAATGATTACCAATGCAGCGTATATCATGCGGTCGCGTTGGTCGCTGACAAGTTTGCGAAGAATCATTGCCATAACGATTGATGTCGTAAGATTATCGAGTATGGCACTCAAAACGAATGTCATAAAAGCAATTCTCCAAAGCAATACTCGCTTAGAGCGAGTCTGTAGAGTGTCGCGTACGAAGTTGAATCCACCATTTTGGTCGACTAATTCAACTATGGTCATTGCTCCCATAAGGAAAAACAGGGTAGTGCTTGTTGCTCCCAAATGGTGTTCTATGACATTACTAACGGCAAGAGCTTTTGCCGAACCAATTGCGCCCGAAATATATTGACCTGCATCAACCATAAAGAGTGTCCAGCAAACAACAAACATGAGTATGGCAATGGCTGCCTTGTTGATTTTTGTTATGCTCTCAATGGCAATGAAAAAGTAGCCAACTACGAAAGCTACGATAATAGCAATTGTAAGGAGTGTCATGACTTAAAAAAGTTTGTTTGGATATACACCATCTTTTATTAGTTGTTCAATACGCGCTACGGTTGTAGGTCTGTCTTCTGCATATGTTACTCCGAACCATTGGCTTGTGGTGTCGAGTACTTTAACATGTGCAGTACCATCATTTATGAGTTTATTCACCATTAAAGGAATAAAAAATTCTGATTTCAAATTTTTCATGTTGTTTTCGTCTGCAAGGAACGACTTGAAATAGTCGTCGCTATACTTGAAATAGTCGGGAGTAAATCCCCACATATTCATTGATACAGGGGTGTCGTCTGCCAAATCAATCCATTTGTCATCATCGTCAAGGTATTTAACTACACCATCTATGCGTGCTATTTTTGTTCTCTCAACGACATCGGTCAGATTGCCCTCTTCATCGGTAGAACAAACTCCACGCGATACGGTTCCGTTTTCAGATAACGTATTGCCCACACGGAAACCAACCATAGCATATTTACATTTTTCGCCCTCTTTCAGTGATGCGAGATAAGTGCCAATGCGTAGGAACGCATCACGCCCATAAAAGTCGTCACAATTGATAGCAGCAAAAGGTTCTTTGATAACATCTTGAGCCATCATCACTGCATGATTTGTTCCCCATGGTTTTTCTCTACCTTCTGGTGCAACAAATCCTTCTGGTAGGGCATCAATGCTTTGAAAAACAAGCTCTACGGGGATGTGCCCCTCGTATTTGCTGACAACTTTTTGACGGAATTCCTCTTCAAAATCATGTCGAATGACGAATACGATTTTTCCAAATCCAGCCTTAATGGCATCGTGGATAGAATAGTCCATAATGGTTTCTCCATTTGGTCCAACGCCATCGAGTTGCTTAAGACCTCCGTATCGGCTGCCCATACCTGCAGCAAGAAGTAATAATGTGGGTTTCATAGTTGTTTATGTTTTTTATGTTTTACTTTATAGTTGTTTTGTTAATAATAAGTCCATTCGTGTATGTTTATGTCAGAAAGGATAACCAATAGCAAGGTGTATGCTTTGTGAGTCGCTGAAGCGGGGTGTGTTGAAATATCCCGTTTTTCCTGTGTCGTATGGCACATGGAGGGCTATACCCCAGTCGAGGCGCAAAACAAAGTATTCGAGGTCGTAACGCAAACCGACACCTGTGCCGAGCGCTATTTGGTCGAAAAAAGTCTTCCCCCTTAATCGTGTGTCGTTTCTATAGTTGTCATCGCGTATGGTCCAAATGTTGCCAGCGTCGATAAATAATGCCCCGCCTAAGTTGCCAAATAGTCGGGTGCGGTATTCCACATTGACTACGAGTTTGATGTCTCCTGTTTGGTCCATATATGAAAATTTTCTATTAGGATTGATAAATCCTCCAGGACCAATGGCTCTTGCATTGAATGCTCGTATAGAGTTTGCTCCACCAACATAAAATTGTTCGATATATGGAGTCGTTTCAGCATTGCCAAAACTATAAACAAGTCCTGCATTTATATGACCGACAAGTGAAGAGTGTTCGCTCAGCATCCATGTCTTGCGCCAGTCGGTTTCAATCTTAAAGAATTGAGCGTATGGGTTTTTGAAAATTTGTTTCTCTTTCTTGTTCCATTTGTTACCCATCAGACTCCCCACAGCCGATAAGAGATTTGCCGATTCGCTAATGGTTGTTTCCCAAAAAATAGGGTTTCTGTAGTGAACAGGACTTGAATAGCTGTAGGTGTATCTCATTTTGGGTATGAGTACATCCATCATTGCTACTTTAAGATAAGGACTCTCGTCAAGTATTTCGCGAAATTTCGGAGTCATTTTATTCATGTAGTCGTATTGAAGTATGAGCGGACTAAATGAGTGTCGCGATGTAAGAGTCGGTTGAAAGTTATATGTAAATTCTCCTGAAATTACATGACGTCGGAAGTAACCAGCTCTGTTTACAACGCTGACAGCCCCCTTAACGACTGTCAAGGGTGTGGTGACAAAACGAAACCTGCGTATTCGAGGTATGAACAATCGTGGGAATTCAATCGAAGCAGCACCTCCGTATTCGTAGGAGTTTACACCTGTGCTACTGCCTTCGATATTGTGACCAGTTTGCCATTCATACGAACCAAATATGTTGAAATCAACTTTTTCTCCTCCTCTGAAAGCGTTTCGTTTGGTTACACCAAGTGTTAAGCCTGGTCCGATGTAGTCATTTGTCTTACCTTTCACATCGGCTTCAATATAAAAATCGTATGGTTTGTCGAGCGTGCAGGACAGTGCGAGGTCGAGCGTGTCACACGAAGCGCTACTATCGCGAGGAGTGAAGCGGAAATCCACCATGCTGAAAAGTCCTCCTGCTGATAACTTGTTTGCAGATTCTACATATTTGTTGTAGCTATACAGTTGTTTTGTTCGAAGTTTCAAATCTTTCATTATCACTCTTGCTCTCACAGGAGGTCGCCGACCATTGAAATGGATTGTAAATCTTTTTCGCTTAATGGAGTCGTTCAGGCGTTCCATAAATGAGCGCCGCAGATTAACATCCACCTTGCCAATATACCATTTGCGTAGAGCTTCAGGAGGTAAAGAGTCGGCAAGTTGAAGTTTTAGATTTACTTTTCCTGGAGATGTGACTGTATCGGCAAGGTATGAGGCATAGCCAGATTGAAAATAGTAGTAGCCGTTGTTACGCATTAGTAATGCTATTCGGCTTCTCTCTTGGTCGAGTGTTGATACATCGAAAGCATCTCTCTCTCTTATTTTCCTTTCCTGATAGGTGCTGTCTATTAGGAGCATTGCATCGTCGGGAAAGTTGACATACTCTATCGAGTCAATCGTAGATAAATGTCCGAGGTCAACATCGTATCTTATTCGTGCCTTTTTTTCGTTTTTGGTAAGAATGACCGATGGTGTCACTTTACCATTAAAATACCCATGATTTGCCAATACTGATTGTGCTACAGATGCTCTCAGTTCTGGATTGACCCAACTAATCAATACAGGCGGTTTGCCAAATGATTTTGTCATCCATCGTGCAAACTTTGTGTCTTTGTGCGAGAAACTATTCCATATCCATAGGCCATAGGGGAAAGGTGTGCGATGCGATGAGCTGCCAAAGATTGCTCCGTTGGGCTCGCATGCCAGTGCGGCTTCTACTTCTTCTTTCGTCGCTATGGTGTGAAGGTCGTTATTGTGTGGGGCATATTTTATTTTATCTATGCCAATATACAGCTTGTCGCCATCGGGGACTCCACGAGTAGTCGAGCATGAGGCTATCATCAGACTCACACATACCACGCATGCGGGCACCAATAGGGATAATATGTAGTTGTGTCGTGTCACGGTCTTATTGTTGTGATGTCAGTATTATTAGTAGTGTCGGTTTTATTTACTTTAATGGAATCGCGTCGAGGCATTTGTCCAAGTCGCGTTGGAGTATCGGACTTGAAGCGGAATAGGTCCTTGAAATGTTGCACCTTACGTCGCCATAGAAATCCCGCACCATACTCGCCAACGTTTCCTTCTATCCAGTCGTATGAATTGCGATTGTAGAAGAGTTTGAGATATTTATTTGCATTTTCATTTAATCGATATTCGAAGGTCACATTATCGAAGAACGATTGGTTCTGTCCAGCAACATCGGGTCCAGACGACAACTTGCCACCAACCACAATTCGCAATCTATTATTCCAAAATCGCTTAGCAAACTTAAACGAATAGTCAGTGTGTAGATTGCCAGATGCGTCTGTTGCATTATCTACTCCGAAGCTCAAGTCTAATGTTCGGAGAGCGGAGCCTGTTAAGTTGTTTATTTCGTTTTGAAGGAATGAACTTAATGCACCATTCATTGTAAAACCGCTTGTGTTACCATCGGCAAGATACATCCCTGTCGTCAGCATAGTCACAGCAATCTTTCCACGTTCTTCTTTCGATAGTGTGTTCAGCTCATTGCGTATAGCAATATCTTCAGGAGAATCAATGATAAATTCTAATCCCATGTCATTGAGAGTCTTTGTTATAACCACTCCGCAGTCGAAATCAACAGACCGAACATTGCCACCATCGCTTCCTACAGTGGCTTTCATTCGCTCTGTCGCTGTGATATTAAGTCGCGGATTCATAGCATCGCCGAGGAATTCAAGATAGCTGCCATCTTGGATGGTAAAGGTTTTCAACGGTATAATAGGCAGCGAGTATTTCATCTCTCCGTTTGCGAGAGTATATCTACCCGTGAGTCGCAAATTATCAATGTTGTTGTACTGCATTCTCAAGTCGCCTCCACCCATCAGGTCAATATAGTTGCTATGGTCACTATTGAGGTCGCACTTTATGTGAGCATTTTCATCGATACTAATCGACAAATCCATATTCATGCCTCCAATTTGCGGCTTAGCGACTACTACTTTGGCAGTGTCGTTGAAATCGGTAAATGTCACGAGTTCGTTCAGCCTGTTGTCTGTGGTCAAAGGAGAATCGCGAAGGATGTATGTCATGTCGGTAGAACCCAGCACATCGAGTTTGCCTCTCATTTGAAGTTTGTCGGCTGGTCCGCGCATCGTTCCAAAAAAGTTTACAAAAGCCTTTCCGTATGTTTCTGAGCGAGGATTTTCCTTTGCATTAATGATTTGGAAATTGCGTGCTCTCATGCGCAAGTCGAACATTATCTTATCTAAATTAGCAAAGTCGATTGAGCCTGCCATGTTGAGAGGTTGGTCGTTGTAGGCAAAGAGTTCGAAGTTTTCAAGTAGGAGTTTTGAATTGACAATGCGTACAGGATCGTTGGCAAATCTCATCTCTACACCATATGGTTGCGAGAATACATAACTCGAGTCGAGATAGATTTCTCCATTTATATTTGGTTTGTTGAGTTTACCTTTCATAGAGAGCGTTCCTTCGCCAAAACCTCTCAATCCGAATAATTGTTCTGGAATGAATCCGTTTGCGAGTTCGAGTGGTACTTTTTCGAGTTCGAGTGTTGCGTCTATGTCGCCAGTCTGCGCTTTGTAGGTTCCTTCGATGGTTCCCACTTCTCGCTCGTTTTGCAGTAGTATGCCGTCAATATAGTGTTCGCCTCCTGCTTTTGGCATATATACAAATTCAGTTCCTAAATTTCCCATGTCGCATCCTTCATACTTCATTTTGTCGATGGTCATGGCTGTAGAAATGCTTAGCTGGTCGGGAGTTTGTATGATGTGATAGTCGCCGTTGAGTGTTCCCGTTATGTTGGGCAAGTATGGTAGCGACTTCATTAGTGGTTCCAGTTCGAATTTATGTAGCGATAGTGTAAGGTCTTGTAGTGCTTCTTCGTTATCGTCGTTGGTGTAGAGTTGCACTCCCATATTGTCTTCGCTGGTCAGTTGCATGTTAGCAGAAAGACGTTTGTCGTCGGATAGGTATATGTAGTTATCTTTATTGGCATTGAATTTTTTGTATGCTATAATTGGTGACGTATCAGTTAGCGTCAGTCTCATTCCTCCTTCTTCAATCGATGCCGTCAAGCCTAAGTCGAGTCCTAACTTGTCTTCCTTGTCGTAGAATTGTGCTTTCATATCGCTTCCTGTTTCTGAAAGCGTGCCGTTGATGTTGGCTTTGAATACATATTGAGGGTGTGGGTCGTCGTTTTGTGCTTGCAGTGAGTATCTGAAAATGTTGTCTTGAGTAGTCATGTCCAGTTCCACACGGTCAATCATTATGCTGTCGGCTACCAATGAATCTATTTTTACTATGCCATTTATTCCGTCAGTGTGTGATGATTTTATGTCGAGCAGTGTTTCGTTGAACATATAACCTTTCTTTTTCAGCATGTGTGTAAACAGGTTATTGTTGCCAGAATGTAAGTAGATATTGGCGTCGGGCAATCGTTTCCATAGTTCTGATTGGTTGAGTCGCCGATTTTTGAGTTGTGAATTTAATTCGGCAGTTAGTCTCTCTGTTTGGTTTAGGATTTGTTTGTATCCTCCTTTGCCGTTTAGATTGAGATGGAAATCTCCGCAATCGACCACAGCATGTGTTGTGTCGCGACGCAAAAGCAGGTCGAGTTCTATGTCGTCGGGACGTAAAACAGTGCTTTTTGTTTTCAACGCCATATCGCTGATAGTTCCTTTTACGTCGTAGTAATCGTTGAAATCGGTAATTATATCAAGGTGTACACACCCTTTTGGGGTTAATGGTTCATCGCTGACTCGGAGTGCTTTTAGGTCGAGTTTGTCGATGTCGCCTGTGATTGTGCCTTTGAAAAGTTTTGAGTTTGTTGTGGCATTGAGGTTTATATCACCTCCAAACAGGGAGTTGTTACCTTTTATGTTGGCTGTGATTTTGCCATTGTTAATGTTTGCTTTGGCTTGTGTTCCCGACAGGTCGTTACCTTCGTACGTTAGTCGTTCTATGTTGGCATTGGCTGTTAGTCGTGTTTTTGGCGACATGGGGTCGAAACCTTGTCCACTTGCTGTAATCTTACCAGTGAACGGGCTCAAGTTTACACCTTTAACAAAGTGATTGACAGGGAAGGCTCTCGACTTTATGTTTGCCGCGTATTGTTGTGTTTTTGTGTTGACATCAACTTTGGCGTCGAGGTGTCCACCTCCTTCACCAACGTTGATGTCGGCAGCATATCGTGACCCATCTGCCTTCACATTACCTTCGATACTTATATTGTTTGGTATGTTAATTGATTTTTGTGTTTCTTTGTCGAGCAACGATTTTGCGAAATCCAGATTGCCTGTTTTTGCCTTTATGTTTACGTCGGCTTTTAGTTTATCGCTATTGCCGATATTGGCAACCCATCCGCTTGCATTGGCACTGATGGCAGTTGGTAGGTTAATATCGAGGTTTCTAAAATCAATTCGGTCGGTATTACCATAAACATTACCCCTTATCGCGAGTGTTTTGTTAGGCCATTGGCGGCGGAAGTCACTTGGCATGCTACCCATAAATCGCATGAGGTCATTTTTCCCCAGTTTGCAATCTATGTTGGTATTGAATAGGTTATTTTTGTTTTCCTCGCCCAAATTGAGGTTTACGTTGGCATCGATTTGCGACTCTGATGTTACAAGGTGAAGATTAGGAACGTTGATTGTTATTGGCTTTTTCTCGTTGTTTTTTTCGTCTGATGAGCTACCTAAGTCGATGTTGACATTGCCCGATAACTCTTTTACAAGCAGTCCGCTCTTTTCGTTAAACGAACATTGTTTGATGGCAACATCGAGTTTTGGGTCTTTGTAATATAATGAATCAGCCGTGAGGTTGAGATTTTCTATCTTGAGGTGGTTTGTGTCAAGTCCTTCTGTGGTTTTTTCAAAGCGATTGTCGTATGCTATGTTGGTGTTTTTTACGTTAAAATGATGTAGTTTGTGTTCTCCAGAGCCTAAGTCAAAAAATCCATTTCTTGCTTCTGCCTTACCTATATCTGCATTAACATTGAGAGTGTCTCCAGGAAGATGAACTCTCAATGCGGTCTTTTCGATATCGAGTTTGTCAACATTAATTTTCCATTTTGTTTCTGACTTTGTTGTGTCAGGTGGCACAGTGTCGGCAAGAGCAATGTCGAGTTTTGAATTTTTCAGTCTCGCAGCGTCTATTTTTATCTGTTCAGCTTTTAGGTCAATGCCTTTGCTCTCGATATATAGGTTGCCAATTTTGCCTTTTATGCGTGTGTCGGGAATAAAACCATCGGTGTTTAAGTTTGCTTCGTTGAGTTGTAGTTTATCAATGTTGATTTTTTTCTTCAATAGAGGAAAAAACTCTATACTTGCATCCAGCCTCTTAACGTCGGCAATTGTATCGGTTAGGTTTGGTATGGAGTCGTTTTGTCGGAACATGCGAAATTCTTCAACAGAAAGATCGAGCGGAAAACGCAGTCGTACTCTGCCCACGCTGATGTCCATGCCTGTCTGTTCGGAGGCATAGGCGGCAACTTTCTTCGCTGCCCAATTTTGTATGGGAGGAAGATAAAGCAGCACCGTAGCTGTGGCGAACAGAAGCAGCGGGATGCCTACTACGGCTGCTCCCCACTTCAATAACTTCTTCATTTTGCGTGGTTAAGAATAATTAATTTCTAAAACGCAAAGGTAATACTTCTTTGTGTAACAAAATATAATAATGTTAAAAAACTTATTTTCAAACTTGTATTTTGTTGTTTTCTCCTTTTGTTTTATAGATTTTGCGTCATTAGTGAGATAAATAAAACGCAAAATGGTAAAATATAAAACAACTGTTTGTGGCGACTTTGAATGAGTGCAAACAATAATTTTTCTCCGACATTAACGTGAACGTTTAGGGGGGATAAAGCACTTACAACTAACAAATAAATATTAAGGAAGGTATAACTTTATTGTTCCGTATATCTGAAAAATATATGAATTTTCAGGAGATATATTCCCGTATTTGAAAAGACGTGCTTTTCAACTCGGAAAGCAATCCTTTTCAACTTGGAAAGCATATCTTTTCAAGTCGAAAAGCATATCTTTCCAAAACGAAAGTGTAAACCCTTGATTTTCAAAAGATTATTATCAAAAGCCAGTTCTTTTTCTTAGAAAACAAAGTTTAATGTTTTTCGCAAATAAAAAATAAAATGATAACTTTGCAGAATTATGAAACAGGCGATGATACTTGCTGCGGGATTGGGCACCCGATTAAAGCCCCTTACCGACAGTAAACCAAAGGCTCTCGTAGAGATAGAAGGCAAGACGCTTCTGAGCATAGTGATTGCAAAACTTAAAGAGCAGGGCTTTGATAGGATAATCATTAATGTTCACCATTTTGGAGAACAAATAATCGACTATGTAAAGAAAAACAATAATTTCGACACCGACATGGCTATAAGCGATGAGCGTGGGGAGTTGCTTGATACGGGAGGTGCTATAAAAAGGGCAAAACACTTTTTCAACCCGACAATGCCAGTGCTCATTCATAACGTGGATATCATTGGCAATGCCGATTTAGCAGCTTTCTATGATAAGTCGAAAACAGCTGGTGCTACGCTGCTCGTAAGCAAGAGGCAATCGAAACGTCTGCTTTCGTTCGACAAGAATATGCACCTGCTTGGCAGATGGAATCCAGAGAATAATTCGGAAACAGATAAACAGATAGAGAATTATGCCTTCGCCGGCATACATTGCATCGCACCAAAACTGATTTCTGCAATGGATGACTATCCGAACAGGTTCGGGATAATTGACTTCTATATTGATCAATGCAGAAAAACAAGTGTAGTAGGAGTGGTGCAAGAGGGCTTACAGATTTTAGATGTAGGTAAAATTGACGTGATAAACCAAATAAACACCTTAGATATATGGACAAAATCATAATTCTCGATTTCGGTTCGCAGACCACACAACTAATAGGAAGAAGGGTGCGCGAAATGGGTACGTTTTGCGAAATTCTTCCCTATAATAAGTATCCAGAAGACGATTCCGACGTGATAGGAGTTATCTTGAGTGGCTCGCCTTTTTCGGTTCACGATGTTGATGCCTTTCGTCCCGACCTCAGTCGATTTATTGGTAGATTGCCAGTGTTGGGCATCTGCTATGGGGCGCAGTACATTTCACATATAAATGGAGGTACTGTTGAGAAAGCCCAGACAAGAGAATACGGTAGAGCAATGCTTTGCCAGATAGCTACTGACAATGTCCTGTTCGAAGGAATAAATGCTCCGTCGCAGGTATGGATGAGTCATGGCGATACGATAACAAGTCTGCCTGAAGGTTATCGAGTAATTGCCTCAACAGAGAATGTCAGATATGCAGCCTATGCCTGCGATGATTTACGACTTTGGGCTGTTCAGTTCCACCCAGAAGTAGTACATTCCCTTGATGGCACACGACTACTCGAAAATTTCGTTGTTCGTATATGTGGCTCACATCAAGATTGGAATGCAGATAAATTTGTAGAAACAACAATAGATGAAATCCGACATCAAGTAGGTTCCGATCGCGTAATCTTGGGCTTGTCGGGTGGGGTAGATAGCAGTGTTGCAGCAGTGTTACTACATAGAGCCATCGGTGACCAACTGACGTGTATATTCGTCGATCATGGAATGTTACGAAAGAACGAGTTCTGCGATGTAATGCGCGACTATAAAAGTCTTGGACTAAATGTTGTTGGAGTAGATGCCAGCGAACGATTTTTTGCCGACCTCAAGGGAGTAAGCGACCCAGAGCAAAAACGCAAGATAATAGGTAGAGATTTCGTTGAAGTTTTCAACGAAGAGGCTCGGAAAATAAAAGACGCACGATGGTTGGCACAAGGAACGATTTATCCCGACCGCATAGAGTCGCTTAACATTACAGGCAAGGTAATAAAGAGCCATCACAACGTGGGTGGACTGCCCGAAGAAATGCACCTAAAGCTATGCGAACCACTGCGTTGGCTCTTCAAAGATGAGGTAAGACGTGTTGGTAAAGAACTCGGCATTCCTAACCACCTTATTTCCCGACATCCATTCCCAGGACCAGGATTGGCAGTTAGAATTCTCGGTGATATTACCCGTGATAAAGTTAGAGTGCTTCAAGACGCAGATGACATTTTTATCCGAGCATTGAAAGACTACACGACCGAAGACGGGAAATCGCTCTATAGCCAAACTTGGCAGGCTGGTGCCGTATTATTATCGACAGTAAAAACGGTAGGAGTGATGGGTGACGAGCGTACTTATGAACACCCTGTTGCATTAAGGGCAGTAACCTCTATTGATGCCATGACAGCCGACTGGGCACACCTGCCTTACGACTTTCTTGCCCGCGTAAGCAACGACATAATAAATAATGTGAGAGGTGTAAATCGCGTATGCTACGACATCTCCTCAAAACCACCTTCAACAATAGAGTGGGAATAACCCATTACGAAGAAAAACATAATAGGATAGGGGAAACATAACATACAGGTCAAATTGTTGTTTACTTTTCTAAAAAAGGAATAATGCTAGTAAAAACATTTTGTGTGTCGGTTAATGGACTTGACACATCAGTTGTTACAGTCGAAGTCAACACCGCAAAGGGTGTGATGTTTCACATGACAGGCTTGCCCGACACCGCTGTCAAGGAGAGTTATGACCGAATAAAAGCTGCAATACAAAATCTCGGAATAAAAATACCAAAGGCTGAAATAACTATAAATTTCTCACCTGCAGACATTAAGAAAGAAGGCTCTGGCTACGATTTGCCATTGGCTATTGGTATGCTTGCCGCCAATGCCAAAGTGGAACTGACTAAACTCGATAAGTTCATACTTGTGGGTGAACTCGGATTGGATGGGAAATTGCAACCAATAAGAGGAGCACTTCCCATTGCAATTAGAGCAAGAAAAGAAAAATACGAAGGACTTATCGTGCCGAAAGAAAACGTCAGAGAGGCAGCTGTTGTAAACAATCTTGATGTATATGGACTGGATTCTCTAAACGATGTAATTAATTTCCTTAATGGTCAGGGCGATTACCAACCGACACATATAGATGCTCGAGCTGAATTTTACGACAAACAAACTCATTTTGATATTGATTTTAGCGATGTAAAAGGTCAAGACAGTGTGAAACGTGCACTCGAGATTGCCGCAGCAGGAGGACATAATCTTATTATGATAGGTCCTCCAGGCTCTGGAAAGAGTATGTTGGCAAAACGATTGCCAACGATATTACCTCCGTTGTCATTGGCAGAAAGTCTCGAAACGACACAAATTCATTCTATTGCGGGTAAAATTGATCGCGAAACAAGTCTTATCTCAAAACGTCCTTTTCGTTCACCACATCACACGATATCACAAGTAGCACTTGTCGGAGGCGGAACAACTCCACAACCTGGTGAAATATCACTTGCACATAATGGGGTATTGTTCCTCGACGAAATGCCAGAACTCTCACGTTCTGTACTGGAAGTGTTGAGACAACCATTAGAAGATCGAAAAATTTCAATTAGTCGAGTTAAATACAATGTCGAATACCCTTGCTCGTTCATGCTTGTAGCATCTATGAATCCATGCCCATGTGGATATTATGGTGACCAAACTCACAACTGTGTTTGCACTCCAGGACAAATCCAACGCTATATGAACAAAATCAGCGGACCGCTGCTTGACCGTATAGATATCCATTGCGAGATACAAGCAGTGCCGTTCGCACAACTCTCACAGATGCAGCCTGGTGAACCCTCTGCAGTAATAAGAGAACGTGTTGTGGCAGCAAGAAAAATCCAAG
>CAMOVK010000003.1 GCA_946627325.1 uncultured Prevotella sp.
GAAGCAATAGTCGATGCCAACATCAAGGCTTTGGCTCTCGGAAAAGCTGCGCAGATAGTCGATGCCAACAACAGGGCTTTGGCTCTCGGAAAAGCTGCGCAGAAATAAATCTGAATGTATTTTATATAATTAGGGGCTATATGATACCTATAGCCCCTATACATATTTATTGAAAACTTAACACACAACTATGAAACCAACACCAATAAAGAAAGAACTCATCGACAAAGCTATTAGAGACTTTGGTATTCAGGATTTCTCGAAAGCTACTATTCGCGAAGTGAAACAGATTGCTGCTTTTGCTGAAAAAGAGTCGGGCGTAGAATTCATCAAGATGGAGATGGGTATTCCTGGTTTGCCAGCTGCTCAAGTAGGTGTCAAAGCACAGATTAAGGCACTCGAAGATGGCATAGCTCGTCAATATCCAGATATTCAGGGTTATCCCGAGCTCAAGAAACAAGCTTCGCGATTTGTTAAGGCATTTATCAATGTCGATATAAAGCCCGAAGGATGTGTGCCTGTTTGTGGAAGTATGCAGGGAGGTTTCGCTTCGTTTCTGACCTGTTCGCAGGCTGATAAGAAAAAAGATACAGTGCTTTTTATCGACCCTGGATTTCCAGTTCAGAAAATGCAGCTACAGGTTCAGGGTGTGAAGTATGTCACATTCGACGTGTACGAACATCGTGGCGACAAGTTAAGAAGCAAGTTGGAGAGCTACCTAAAAGATGGGAATATATGTGCCATAGTTTATAGTAATCCCAATAATCCTTCGTGGATTTGCTTTACGGAGGACGAATTGAAGATAATAGGCGAACTGTCAATGAAGTACGACGCTATCATTATCGAAGATTTGGCATATTTCGCTATGGACTTCCGCAAGGATTTGAGTAAACCTTACGAACCTCCTTATCAACCTTCAGTGGCTCATTACACTGACTATTATATTCTGATGATTAGTGGTTCTAAGGCGTTCAGTTATGCTGGCGAACGTATTGGAGTAACGTGTATCAGTGACAAACTCTTTCATCGCCATTACGACGACCTTGCTGCACGCTATGAAGGACTGCCTTTCGGACTTGTCTTCTCCACACGAATGCTATATGCTCTTTCGTCAGGAACAAGCCATAGTGCGCAATATGGATTAGCCGCATTGCTCAAAGCTGCTTGCGACGGAGAGTACAATTTCCGCAAAGATATCATGGTTTATGGTGAAAGAGCTCACAAACTGAAAGAGATATTCTTGCGCCATGGTTTCCATGTGGTTTATGATAAAGACCTTGACGAGCCTATTGCCGATGGTTTCTATTTTACGATAGGCTATAAGGATATGACAAGCGGTGAACTGGCTAAGGAACTAATGTACTATGGGGTAAGTGGCATTTGCCTTATCACTACTGGCTCTGAGCAGGAAGGACTCCGCGTCTGCACTTCGTTTATAGAAGATCATCAGTATGCACAACTCGATGAACGAATGGCTATTTTTGAGGAAAACCACAAGTGAATAAGAGCGATTGCAAAACATTAGTAATTACCCCTTGCAACGCCTTTATTTATAGGCAATTTGAAAAGCAATGCTTTTGGACTCCAAAAGCATTGCTTTTCATTTCCAATAGTTATGCTTTCCAAGTTGAAAAGCATAACTATCCAAATTCAATAGCAAAACGATATCTTACGAAATGAGTCGTAGAAGGAAATTTGTTTTGCGTTTTTTCTTTCCGGGTTTTAGACGTTGATAAAGTTTCCAACCCAATAATGCCCCATCAATAATCCCTATACTTTTAGACATCAGTCCTTGTATGCGATTGGTAGGAGTGTTGACTTCTGGGCGTGCCAACAATCCGTTCCATATTTGTGAAATCTCTCCATTGTCGCGTTGCAACATCCTGCGCAGTTCTTGCTTGCGCATCTTGATATCGTCGAGCGAACGATAGAGTAGGGGTTGTTGTGATGATGGATTTGTCATGATATCAGTTTTCAAGCAATATAGCAGATAATAACTTGACGAGTGGTTTCTCAATGAGGCGTTTTCTATTGAATAATACAACGATAAAAATGATGATATAAAAAGCTGCAATTATCAAGAACGCAGTGGCGGCACCCGTCCAATGAGCCAATGCAAATGCCGCAGCAACGGAGAGAAATATCATTATTACCAATAAGGCTACAACTGAAATAGTCAGAATAGATAACAAAGTAATCAGTCTGACAATCTTTTCTGTAGCATCAAGCTTGACAAACTCTGTCTGAAGCCCAAGATAATGTTTGAATTTCTCAATTAGCTGAGCAATGCGGTCAACGTTTTTATCGCTGGAAAACATAGACGTCTATTATTTCCGTATTGTTTTTAATCGAAATCTTCTGCAGCATCCTGTAGATCATCAACGAGGTCGTCCACTTCCTTACGGTTGAGCTTCAAATTGTGCTTCTTGCAGAAATCAGTTACCGTGTCAGCAATTTTCGTACGAGTGTCTGAACCCTTTTCTGGAGCCAGAAGCAGACCTAAAGCCGTTCCAGCAATAGCACCACCAAGAAAGGCGCCAATATAACCAATTGTTTTCATAATGATATTGTTTTAATAGTTTGTGTTTAATTTGTTGTTCTCACATTCGCAAAGGTAATGATTCTTGTGTATATCTCAAATTTTTACACGTCCTTTTTGCAAAAACATAACAATTTATCCTATTTAACAATCTTTATGTAATTAAAATTCTACTTTTACTTTTATTTTTTATAATTTCGCCCCGAATAGTGATTTTGAACAACATAACATCTTAAAACCAATAACTACAATGAAAAAATCAATGTTAATTGCATCGGCTTTGTGCATCGCCGTTGCTTTCACAGGGTGTAAATCAAAAGAAAGTGCCTATCGAAAGGCTTATGAAAAAGCTCAAGCTGCAGAAGCAGCAGGTTCTTACCAAAATCCTGCACAGCAGCAAACTGTAAACCAACCAGTTGTAACTCCTCTGGAAGAACGTCCGATAACAGACGTTCGCACAGTCGATAATGGTGACAATGTGAATGTTCGCCAAGAGCGTTTGACCGTCATCAATGGTAGCGGATTGCGCGCATTCAGCGTCGTGGTTGGTTCGTTCTCTGTAAAAGCAAATGCTGAAGGACTGCAACGTACACTCATCAACGCAGGCTACAATGCGCAGATAGCACACAACGCAGAACGCAATATGTACCGAGTTATAGCATCTACATTCGACAACAAGTACGATGCTGTGGAGAGCCGCACGCAGTTGCAGTCGAGATATCCTGATGCTTGGTTGCTCTTCAACCAATAAATCAAAACAATGGCACGAATTCTTGCCATAGACTATGGGAAGAAACGAACAGGTATTGCCGTAACTGACCCCCTGCAAATCATAGCAGGGGGATTGGCTACGGTAGATACATCAAAGTTATTCGACTTCCTAAATGACTACATTAAAAAAGAAACTGTAGAGGCAATAGTGGTAGGCGAACCACGTCAACCTAACGGAAAACCAAGTGAAAACCTGTCAAGAGTGATGCAATTTGTTGAACGATGGCAGAAAATCCACCCAGAAATACCTGTTGAACTCTACGACGAACGATTTACATCGGTCATAGCTCACCAAGCTATGATAGATGGAGGGTTAAGAAAAAAAGCACGAGCAGATAAAGCACTCGTAGATGAAATAAGTGCTACAATCATACTCGAAGACTACCAACGACGAAGAAAACAATGATATTACCTATTTATATATATGGTCAGCCTGTGTTGAAAAAAGTTGCTGAGGATATACCAACAGACTATCCCAATATGCAACAGCTCATCGCAGATATGTTTGATACACTCGATGATTCGGGTGGTATAGGGCTGGCTGCTCCTCAGATAGGAAAATCAATACGCCTATCTGTAATCGACCTTGATGTCATATCAGATGATTTACCTGAGTATAAGGGATTTAGAAAGGCATTCATCAATCCACATATCGTTGAATACGACGAGACAAACACCGATACACAGGAAGAAGGATGCCTGTCATTGCCAGGACTGCATGAGAATGTTACGCGCCCCACGCGAATAAGGGTGCAATGGAAAGATGAGCAATGGCAAGACCACGACGAATGGATTGAAGGGTATCTTGCACGAGTAATGCAGCACGAATTCGACCACCTCGATGGTCACGTGTTCATAGAAAAAATATCGCCACTGCGCAAACAACTTATAAAAAACAAACTCCGCGCAATGCTGCATGGCAAATATAAGTGTTCATACAGAACGAAAGCGGCAGTCCGATAACAAGGAAATATGCTGCAACGATTGATAATACTATTATTGGCACTATGCCCATTGGCAACATCGGCACAATACAACGTCGAACGATTGATTGCAAACGGGCGCAGTGCACTTTATTTTGAAGATTACGTACTATCAATTCAGTATTTCAATCGCGTAATAAATTATAAACCTTTCCTGCACGAACCATGGTTTTTACGAGGGATAGCAAAGTTCTATCTCGACGATTTTGCTGGTGCTGAAAACGACTGCACTGAGGCAATCAATCGAAATCCATACATTGAAAATATGTATGAACTACGCGGATTGTGTCGCATTCGTCAGGAAAAATTCGAAGAAGCAGTAACCGATTACACAGCAGCGCTACGACTGACACCTGATGTAAGAAACTATTGGTTTAATCGAGCGCTTTGCAGAGTCAGTTTGAAAGACTACGAACAAGCCCAGAAAGAACTTGACACGATAACCTCAAAATGGCCTGATTTTGCTAGAGCGATGGCTGTTAAAGCAGAGGTGTTCATGCTGGATAAAGATACAACATCGGCTATAGAATGGCTCGATAAAGCCTTAGAGAAAGACCCTTATGATGCCGAAACATGGACGACAAGAGCACAAATAAGTCTATCGCGTGAAAATTGGATTGATGCTGAACGGCAATTGTCAGAAGCGATACGTCTGAAATCAAACATTGCAGCATCGTATGTCAATCGTGCACTTGCCCGTTTGCGAACCAACAACCTACGAGGAGCAATGTCTGATTATGATACTGCCATCGAAATAGAACCCGAAAACTTTCTTGCACGATACAATAGAGCACTGCTTAGAATCCAAGTTGGAGATGATAACAGAGCTATCGATGACTTTTCATTTATCTTGAGCAGAGAA
This sequence comes from uncultured Prevotella sp., assembly GCA_946627325.1. Classification (GTDB taxonomy): domain Bacteria; phylum Bacteroidota; class Bacteroidia; order Bacteroidales; family Bacteroidaceae; genus Prevotella. Next base: position 5,156 of record CAMOVK010000003.1, read on the forward strand.
CCTGCCAATTTGATGGCTATATATAACCGTGCGCTACTATATCATCGAACAGGGCAACTGCGAGCTGCTATTGCCGATTATACCGCTATTATCAATCAATATCCAAACTTCTGGACGGGATTATATCAACGAGCCGATTGTTATAGACGTTTAGGAATGAACCGACAGGCAGAACTTGACGAGTTTAGAATAATAAAAGCTCAATTGAATAAGCATGTCGGAATTCAGCCACGTTGGACAAATGCACAACGAGAACAAGCAAGAAAGAAAAGCGAAATAGACTTTGATAAATACAATCAGTTCGTCGTTGCCGATGAAGAAATCGTGGAACACGAATATCCGAGTACTTATCGTGGAAAAGTACAAAATATCGTTTCAACTGACGAACCAATGCCACTCTATCACCTCTCGCTGCTTGACAACGGCAATAATGTAAGCAATAGAAAGCCTTATGACGACCGAGTAGAATCTGTTAACCGACGAACTACTGGTCTCCTGCCTATCAATGTAACGTGCAATCCTAATGCTTTAGATGACGAGATGGCGCAAGAAGTGCTTGATTATGTTGACTCCTTATCCGCTGTAATTGCTGGTGCAACAATAAATGACAAGCAGTTGCGATTGCTTCGATTAAACCGAGCAGTGGCATATACCACAGCGCAAAGTCTTGACGATGCTATAACGGACCTTGTGGCATTAGAAAATGAAGATGAACTAAAGATTATCGTCTATTGGCAACGAAGTTTTTGCTACTTCCTTCAAAGTCAATATCGCTCATCACAAGGTGAAGATTCTAAAATCCGACAGTCGCAATCGCTTGAGGATATGAATAAAGCCATCGCTCTTGCACCAGACAATTCATATCTTATTTACAATCGTGGCTGTTTGAATTTCAATAGAGGAGCATATAAGGAAGCTCTTGACGACTTCAATAAGGCTATCTCTCTCGATGACAATCTTGCAGAGGCTTACTATAACAGGGCGCTTACTAATCACCGATTAGGACATAAACAAGAAGCAATAAATGATTTTAGCAAAGCTGGAGAGTTGGGCTTATACATTGCTTACAGTGTAATGAAAAAGCTTAAACATTGATTTTAAGCCTTCCGTCTATGTTGCCATAGTTCGATGCTGTTTATGGAATTTTGCCAAAGAATATAGCAACCAGGACCAATCGATGCCACAGGATTGAGGTAGGTGTAAGCCATCCAAACAGCGAAAGCAGTGTTTTTTTGTCCTAAACCTTGTCCAGCTTCAATCGTAGAAGAAAAGAAATGACCAATGTATCTGCCTACAGAATACTGAACGATGCACAGCAATAAACCGAGAAAGGCAGTGAGGACGAGAAACATAATTGATGTTTCTGCATGGCAGATGTTCTTTACTGTTACTCCTGTTACTATCGATAGCGAAACAGCCCAAACGTAAAACGATAGATCTTTGATGCTTAATATCAGTCGATGTAGCTTGTGAAAGTGGTGTTTTACGATGTATGCCAAAAGCATAGGCAATACCAAAACGATACATACCTTATAGAAAATTAGCAAGAATGCTTGCCAAAAGGTCATGTCAACGGCTTTGTCAATCAGTGGAAAGCATACAGGTACGAGTGCGGCAGTGATGAAATTTGTTAGAAATGTGTAGGTAGTCATTTGCTCAATGTTCCCTCCGAGCTTTTGAGTAACTACTGGTGCAGCTGCGGCGCACGGACTAATAATGCAAACGAGCAGGGCTTCCATGAGTATAAGGCTGTTCCCTTTTATTTCAAAAGCAAGAATAGAGCCTACTACAATGAATATGAACGTTACTTGAAACACTGCCACCCACCAATGCCAAGTCCTCGGAATGAGTTTGCGGAAATCAACCTTGCAAAACGTAACGAATAAAATCATGAACATAAACATTGGCAAAATCTCATCGAGGATGGGACTTATCGTGTCGCCGATGCTGTCGAGTTGAGGTACAGAAGCAAAGATAAGGTACACCATAGTGCCTGTCATCATAGCTGCAGGCAGTGTCCAATTTTTTAGAAAACCTATGATGTTCTTATAAAGGGACATATTCTTTGAATGCTTCCATGGCTTCGTAGCAAGCCAATCCGAGGTCATCGTACAATTGAGCTGTAGCTCTATTGCGGTCTTCAGCACGTTGCCAGAAGAGCCTTTCATCGTTGCCAAGGAATGGAGCACTTTCCATTTGTGATTGATGTTTCAGTATGGCATTTCGTTTTCTACGCAATTCTTCTGGGCTCATAGGCACACACATCTCGATATTTTCTATTTCCCATTCTGCCCATGCACCACGATACATCCATATACGGCAGTCTTTCAACCATTCTGCACCATTGTTTTTCTCCTCATCGATTGCAGCGAAAACAGCATCAGTGCATTTCTTATGTGTCCCGTGAGGGTCAGCCAAGTCTCCTGCAACGTATATTTGGTGAGGTCGAAGTTCTTGTAATAGTGTTTGCACTATTCTGACATCCTTTTCTCCCATTGGGTTTTTCTCAATCTTTCCACTTTCGTAGAAAGGTAGGTCGAGGAAGTGAATGTGGTCGAGTGGAATACTGTTATAAGTGCTTGCTGTGCGTGCTTCTCCCCTTCGTATTAGTCCCTTTATCGTTAATATATCAGCTGTGTCGAGGTCGCCTTCGTGTTTCTGAATGAGAAACTCTTTGATTTCGTTATATTTTTTTGTTATTACTTGGTCTTTGCTGTCGGCAAAAAGCTGATTAAATCCGTTGATGAAGTGCATAAATCGTGTCACTTCTTCGTCGCCTACTGCTATGTTTCCAGATGTTTGATAAGCCACATGCACATCGTGTCCTTGTTCTACCAATCTTCGGAGTGTGCCTCCCATTGATATGACATCATCATCTGGGTGTGGTGAAAAGATTACCACTCTTTTCGGATAAGGCCATGCGCGTTCGGGTCGGTAGGTGTCATCGGCGTCGGGTTTGCCACCCGGCCATCCTGTAATAGTATGCTGTAGGTCATTGAAAATCTTTATGTTTGCATTGTATGCTGAGCCGTACAGTGCGAGAAGTTCCGACAGCCCGTTTTCGTTGTAATCCTTATTTGTGAGTTTGAGTATTGGTTTTTTGGTTGTTTGACATAGCCATACGAGTGCTGAACGCACAAGTCTGTCGGTCCATTTGCATGATGTCACGAGCCAAGGGTGCTCTATTCGAGTCAGTTTGCCTGCTGCAGCGATGTCGGTCACCACATGTGCGTTGTTGTGTGTTTGCAAGAACGATGCTGGCAATTGGTCAGTAATGTGTCCTTCTACTGTTTTCTGAATTATTTCAGCTTTCTCTTCTCCCCATGCTGTTAGGTAAATCCTTCTTGCGGCAAGAATGTTTTTCACTCCGATGGTAATGCTGCATGGTGGCACTTGTTCGTGACTTCCGAAGCTTAGCGTCATTTCTTCTCGAGTGGTGGGCTCGATAAGTATTATGCGCGAGTTGCTTGTCATGGTCGATCCGGGTAGGTTGGTCGCTATGTTTCCATTGCGTCCGATACCCAGCAGCATTATATCAATGCCTCCATGTCGTTCTATTTCCTGTTCGTATTGACGACAGTGTTTTTGCACTTCGTCTTGCGAAAGGCTTCCGTCGGGTGTGAAAACATTCTCTGGTCGTATGTCTATGTGTTTGAGCAGTCGTTCGCTCAATTGATTGATGCTCTTTATTTTCGAATTTTTAGTGTTCGGATAGTACTCGTATGCGTTAAATAGTACCACGTTTTTGAAACTTAATTTTTCTTCGTGGTGCATTCTGACAAGTTCTTCGCATACAGGTACCAGCGATGTGCCCGTGCCCATTCCGAGTACGAGCGACTTGCCCTCTTGTTGTCGTTCAATAATTTTTGCTGCTATTTGTGCTGCTATGTGTCTCGCACCTTCAACCACCGAAGGGAAAATGTCGGTTGGTATTTTCTCCATTCGGGTGATTTCATATCGTTCTACAGGTGTTGTAGGGTTGTAGAATTTTGATGAAATCTTGTTTAATACTATTTGTGAACTGAGGTCAAGTCTCATATTATTTATTTTCTTTCTATGTCTTTGAAGTATTTGTATGTTCCTACTTTGAGTTCGTCTGTTGCTGCTTCATCGCATACGATAATGCCGTGTTGGTGCATTTGTAGTGCGCTTATGGTCCACATTTGTGTGATTCCACCTTCTACGGCAGCCTGCAGTGCTCGTGCTTTGTGGTGTCCGTTTACGAGTATCATCACTTCTCTGGCGTCCATAACCGTGCCTACTCCTACTGTCAGTGCTTGTTTTGGCACCTTGTTTACGTCGCCCTCAAAGAAGCGCGAATTTGCAATTACTGTGTCTGTAGTTAGTGTTTTTATTCTTGTTCGTGATGTTAGCGATGAGCCAGGTTCGTTGAATGCGATATGTCCGTCTGGTCCTATGCCTCCAATGAATAGGTCTATGCCTCCCGCTTCAGCTATCATTCGCTCGTAGTTTTCACATTCTTTCATTAGGTCGGTTGCGTTTCCGTTGAGAATGTGTATGTTTTCTGCGGGGCAATCGATATGGTCGAATAGGTTTCGTCGCATAAATGAGTGGTAGCTTTCAGGGTGATTTTCGTCGAGATTGACGTATTCATCCATGTTGAAAGTTATCACATTTTTAAACGATACTCTTCCTTTTTTGTATGCTTCTACTAAACAAGCGTACATTCCCTCTGGCGAAGAGCCTGTTGGTAGTCCGAGTACAAATGGCTTCTCAGCTGTTGGCTGCGCTTCGTTAATTCGTTTAATGACGTGTTCTGCCGCCCATTGCGACATTGCTTGATAGTTGTTTTCTATTATAAGTCTCATAGTGTATAAAAATTATAGACAGTAATAAATTTTGTTTAATATACTCTTTCTCCGAAAATGCTTGTTCCTATTCTTACCATATTTGACCGACATTGGCAGGCGATGTGGTAGTCGTGACTCATTCCCCAGCTACGACAAGAAAAGCTTGGCTCGTCTTTGAAGAACATTGTTCGTACTTCTTCAAAAAAGTCGGCAGCTTGATTAAATTCGCTGCGTATCTGTTCTTCGTTGTCGGTGTTTGATGCCATCATCATCAGTCCGCATATCCTTATGTGCGTCATGCTACGCCATTCTCCTTCGTTTAGTATTTCTCTGCACTCGTCGAGGCTAAATCCGTATTTGGTTGCTTCCTTTGCTATGTGCAGTTCGAGCAGGATGTCAATCGTTCGGTTGTGCTTTGCTGCTTGTTTATCGATTTCTTTCATCAGTCGTATGCTGTCAACTGCCTCAATCATCGATATGTATGGAGCGATGTATTTCACTTTGTTTGTCTGCAAATGTCCTATGAAGTGCCATTCTATATCGTTGGGCAATTCTTTCACTTTGCGCTCTAATTCTTGCACATGGCTCTCGCCGAAGATGCGTTGTCCTTCATTGTAGGCAGCCATTATGTGCTCGGCAGGGTGATATTTGCTTATCGCAACGAGTCGAACACCGTCTTTGAGAGAGTCGGTTACCATGTGGTAACGTTGTTTTATTTCGTTTCCAGTCATTGTTTTTTGAACCTTTTGTCGGTTGATTATTCTTCGTATTCTGGTTTAGCTGTTGCTTCGAGTATTTCGTTGTGTAGGAAAACGTCAATGATTGTTGTGTCGCTGATTGATGCTATTTCGTAATCGCTCATGGTGCCAGACATACCTTCTTTTACGTTTTTTACTGCTTGTTCCAACGATGGTGCTTGTACGAGGAAGTAGTGGTTTGTGCGTTTCTCTTTATCGGTCTTTTCGTCGCGGGTTATGAACTGTAGTTTTGCTTTGTAGAAGCGGTCGTCGGTATCAATTTCGGTAAAGAAAACCTCTTTGAATGAAGCTTTCTTTATGTTTTCAACTTCAAATGCTCCACTTATTCGCGCTGACATTTCCTTCATCAGTTGCGCCTCTGCCTCAGTGAACGAGAGTGCATCTACAACATATGTTTCAATTGCTTTCTTTGTAAGCCCATCGTCCATTGTCTTTTCGTAGCTTATCTTTGTCTCAAACCAAAGTTTTGAAATAGTTTTCATTTCTTGTGTGTATTATGAAATTAAAATGTGTATTTGTTCTTGTTTTCCAACACGCAAAATTAATAATTAATTAAAAGATGTGTGCTAAAATGACGAAAGAAATTACGGAAATTTATAAATTTGCGCCTCGAAACAACATTTTTTCAATGATAGAACTCAAGGATTTAAGCATCGGTTATGTCCAAAAGAAGTTTACGACTGTAGTTCTTTCGGGCATAAATGCCACTCTTCGCGAAGGTGAGCTAACTTGTCTTATAGGTCAGAATGGTATTGGCAAATCCACTCTTTTGCGCACCCTTTCGGCTTTTCAGCCACGACTTGGCGGTGAGATATGCATTGATGGTAAGAGTATCGACGACTATGCCGATCGCGAATTGGCTCGAATGATAGGTGTGGTGCTCACTTCTAAGCCCGACGTTCAGAATCTTACAGTGTCAGAAATGGTAGGCTTGGGAAGAAGTCCATATACAGGCTTTTGGGGCACTCTCTCAAAAAACGATGAAGAGATTGTCAGAGAAGCGATGGAACAGGTTGGTATCTCCAGCCTTTCGAAGCGAATGATTCAAACTTTGAGCGATGGCGAACGACAGAAAGTGATGATAGCAAAGGCACTCGCTCAGCAGACCAACATAATCTTCCTTGATGAGCCAACAGCATTTCTCGACTATCCAAGCAAGGTGGAAATGATGATGCTTCTACATAGACTATCGCGCGAAACTAATAAGATGATTTTTCTTTCAACTCACGATATGGAACTTGCTCTTCAGATTGCAGATACTCTTTGGTTAATGACGAACAAGACAATGCACATCGGCACTCCGCGACAACTCGCCAATGAAGGGCACCTTTCGGAACTTTTGGAGCGTAAGGACATAGACTTCGACAAGCAAACCATGCAGATAAAAGTGAAATTCTGAGAGTGGTTGTTTAATCTGTTGATTTCGAGGAGTTTACATCTGCGATTTGAAAAGATATGCTTTTCGGTTCGGAAAGGTATGCTTTCCAACTCGAAAAGCATACATCCCCGACTCGGAAAGATATGCTTTCCAAATTCAGAAGAATATACTCCCTTTTGCAACTTCTATCAACGAGCAAAAGTTTATGGGTCATATTTTTTCATTGTTTACAATCTTTTACTTACCTTTGCACGGAAATATATCTACAAACTAACTTTTTTTTATTCACGAACAAAATGATTAAGATTATGAAAAAACAACTACTACTTTTCTTATGCCTTGCCATGACGGCATTAATGGCAAAAGCTCAAATTCCTGTTACAGATGAAATTCAGCTCGTTGCCGACAACGTAGAGATACCCATAGGTCAGCAATATCGTATGTATGTTAAGCAATATTCGCAGAAGATTTACGACTATCTTTCCCAAAATCCTCGAATTGCTATCGACTTCGAAGCCGCAGACCCAACAATAGTTGAAGCTGCACAGTATTTCAAGGGACTGAAAGAAGGAACAACAACGGTAAAACTTGTTGTCTATTCTGCAATAAACTCTTATGGCGATCCCGACTGGTCGAATAAGCTCGACGAGACATCGTTCACCGTAACAGTAAAAGACAAAGTTGCCGCAGCAATCCCAACAATCAATACTTCATGGGGAATGAGTCGCGAAGAAATGACAAACATAATTGTCAATAACTATGGCTACGAACGATATACCGATACCTACTTCGACATGAACCCTGTAGCAGCAGCCGATCCATCAAGCTCAATGTTTGAAATGTACTACACTGGGTTGTTCGAATTTCCAGTAGTTTACAATGTGTTCAACGATGAAGACCAGATGATAGCGTATCAGTTTGTCATCTCCAATTATGAAAGAGCATGGAATATCACAAATATGGAAGATGCTCCAATCGTAAAAATACTTACAGCCAACGGATATACCCTATACGGACAAGACGAGGCTGGACGTCCAGCTCTTTACAATCCTACCACTTACACACTCGTAACCTTCGATAATTTCATACTACAAGGACTCTATTACCTCTTCTGCACATTCGAATATGAGCCCGAAAATCAGCTTGATCCACAAGGAATAGCAACAGCAGACCTTAAGGCACGCAGCGTTGAGATAAACTCGAGAGGAACAATGATTGATATCGAAGCTGACGGACACGAAGGAGAAACCGTTGAAATATATTCGCTCGACGGAAAAACGCTCGGAAAAACGACTATTAAGAACGGAAAAGCACAAGTTAATCTCAGCGATAAAACAACGGTAATCGTTAAGGTAGGCAAGAACTGCCCAATGAAGATGAATATGTAAACCTACCAATAACGACCTAATCAAACACTATGAAATCAGCACAAATAAATAAAACAAACATTGGCATAGTCGTTCGCGACTATGCCATTATCTCTTTCGGTTTGCTTGTATGCAGCATCGGATGGGTAGTATTCATGTTGCCAAACCATATCACACAAGGTGGTATGCCAGGCGTGTCGTCGGTATTGGAATGGGGATTGAACATACCTGTGCAATACTCCTATTTCTTTCTTAATGCCATTCTTCTTGCCATTGCACTGAAAGTGTTGGGCTGGCGATTTTGCGTAAAGACAATCTATGCCGTCGTAGCAGTAACCCTTTTTATCCCAATACTACGCGCATTTCTGGGCGATACCCACCTGCTCGAAGGTCAACCATTTCTCGCCGCAGTAATAGGTGGCTCATTCATGGGTAGTGGAGTAGGGCTATGTCTGGCGCATGGAGGAAGTTCTGGAGGTACCGACGTAATAGCTGCAATGGTAAACAAATACCACGACATATCGCTCGGTCACATCATTCTCATGGTTGATGTGATTGTCATAGCGTCGAGTTATGTGGTACTAAAAGATTGGAATCAGGTAATCTATGGCTATGTGGAACTCATTGCAGCATCGTTCTGCGTTGATCATGTAGTCAATCTCACACGACGCAGTGTGCAATTCTTCATTGTTTCTGACCGGCACGAAGAAATAGCACGACGGATAAACAACGACGCAAAGCGCGGATGCACAATTATTGACGGTCATGGCAGCTATTCTCAACAACCAGTACACATGCTATTCGTCCTCGCAAAGCAGCGCGAAGCAAGCAATATATTTAGGATAATTAATGAAACTGACCCCAAAGCCTTCGTCTCGCAGAGTGCTGTAATTGGTGTATATGGCGAAGGATTCGACCATTTTAAGCAAAAAAGAAAAAGCTAATTATTACAAGACAACGACAAAATTGTTGTCTATGGTTGTCGTTTTGAGTTCATAGTTCACGTTGTGAACAATGCGCATGGCACGGCGTGGTTGGCTTTGACGCCTACACATAGCTAACGCTACATGACCCATAGTGCGACGGAAATTTATCTCTACACAAGGATGAAGGAAGTAGTGATTGGCATTAGCCTGACCTACAATCATCATGTCAACACCGAGAACACCTTTATACTTCTTATGACAAACGCTCGCAAGCTGCTTTTTCAATACCTCGCGAACGGCTATGAGCAACTCCTGCGGAACGTATGAAGATACCAGACGCATCTTTTCATCCTCTTCATCAATCAGGTTACCAGTCCAAGCCCCCTTTTCGGTAAAGAAAACAGAAAGACCACAATAGTTGACCACTCCTTCGTTATTGATGGAAAACTCCATGCCGAAGTCAAGAATCTTTGAATAGTGAGGCTCAATAACGACACTACCTTGCTGGTTGAGTACGTTAGAAATCCATCCTCGCTGCGATATAGATAAACCATTGTTGACAAATTTTACACCTCGTCCGCTGCTACTCCATGGCGATTTCACTACAAAATTGTCGTGTTGCAAGGAATATTGCTCTACTATCGACAGCGATTCTGCTAAGAAACTCTCGCCAACAAGAAACTCTCGGAGGTGGGCAAATAAGTTACTACATTCCTCTTTGACCGATTTCAATATGCTGACAGCAGTCTTTCTGTGAGACAGTTGTCGCAAATCATCAATCCATTTGTCTGATGGAAGACATCGAATATCAATACCCAAGCCATGCAACTCATGGCGAATAGCTGCATCCCAACCCCATACATCAATCGAATAGGAATCGTAATTGAGGGACATCAAAAGCAACTTTAAGCCCTCTTTGTCTAAAATAAAAAGTTTATCAATAGAAATTCCCAACTTTTTCAATGCTTTACAAGCATAATCTACATCACTTACTAAAACAATATCACCATTCGATGCCCAAAGAGCAGGCAAAAAACCGAGACTCTGACGCAACTCGCGAGCAGTATGAGGAGCGGTCTGCCTACTACTGCCAGAAGCTAAAGCAATGTCGTGCTCTGGGTTGAAAACATGAATGGTCATAATGATGAGAATATCTATTCGACTGCAAAAGTAATAATTATAAAAGACTTTTAGTCTTTTCTCTTTGTATAAATTATAAAAAAGAGTATTTTCGCGACGGATTTTAACAATAGAAACGAATTTTTGTAAGAAAATTAAAGCAAACGATAATGAAACAAACAAAAAAATATATCACTTGCGACGGCAATGAAGCAGCAGCTCATGTGAGTTATATGTTTAGTGAGGTGGCGGCTATTTATCCTATTACTCCATCTTCTCCAATGGCAGAACATGTCGATGACTGGGCTGCACACCGACGCAAAAATTTTTGGGGACAGACAGTCACTGTGCAGGAAATGCAGTCGGAGGCTGGTGCAGCAGGAGCACTACATGGCTCACTACAGGCTGGTGCACTGACCACAACATTTACAGCTTCGCAAGGATTGCTACTTATGATACCAAATATGTATAAGATAGCGGGTGAACTTCTGCCTTGCGTCTTTAATGTTTCAGCACGCACACTCGCTTCCCACGCACTATGTATATTTGGCGATCATCAAGATGTTATGGCTTGCAGACAAACAGGATTTGCCATGCTGTGTGAGGGATCGGTGCAGGAAGTGATGGACCTGACAGCCGTTGCACATCTTGCATCACTGCGAACAAACGTGCCGTTTCTGAATTTCTTCGACGGATTCAGAACATCACACGAATATAATAAAATAGAATTGCTCGAAATGGACGACCTCCGCCCACTCGTAGATGAAGCGGATATAAAACGTTTTCGAGATAGAGCAATGTCGCCCGAAAGACCTTCAACGAGGGGAACAGCAGAAAACCCAGAAACATTCTTTACGCATCGCGAAGCGTCTAACATATATTACAAGAATATCGCTGATACCGTTGAGGATTATTTTGCAAAGATTAGTGAGTTGACTGGACGCGAATACCATATTTTCGATTACTATGGTGCAAAGGATGCCGACCGCATAATCATTCTCATGGGATCAGCTACAGAAGCGGCACGAGAAGCTATTGACTACCTGAACCTTCAAGGGCAACAGGTGGGAATGGTCAGCGTGCATCTCTATAGACCATTCTCGGTAAAACATTTGCTAAAAGCAGTGCCTCCAACAGTAGAACGAATAGCCGTACTTGATCGTACGAAAGAACCAGGAGCAGAAGGCGAACCATTATATCTTGATGTAAAATCGGCTTTCTACGACCAAGACCAACGACCACTGATAGTAGGCGGTCGCTATGGATTGGGGTCGCGAGACACTACACCATCGCAAATCATTGCTGTGTTCGATAACCTAAATCTACCACAACCAAAGAACCATTTCACAGTTGGAATAGACGATGACGTGACCTTTACATCGCTTCCACAGGTTGAAGATATTCCATTAGGAGGAACAGGAGTATTTGAAGCGAAATTTTATGGATTGGGTGCAGACGGAACAGTAGGCGCAAATAAAAATTCTGTAAAGATAATAGGCGAAAATACCGACAAGTATTGCCAAGCTTATTTTTCATACGATTCAAAAAAATCAGGAGGTTTCACATGCTCTCACTTGCGCTTTGGCGATAACCCAATACGCTCAACCTACCTCGTAAACACACCTGATTTCGTTGCTTGTCATGTGCAGGCATATCTTCATATGTATGACGTAGTGAATGGTTTGAAAGATGGTGGAATATTTCTTCTAAACACAATCTTTGATGGGGAAAAACTCGTTAACTTTATACCAAATAGCATCAAGAGATATTTTGCATTGCACAATATAAGTGTTTACTATATCAACGCTACGCAAATTGCACAAGAAATAGGATTAGGAAACCGCACAAATACTATCCTTCAGTCAGCTTTTTTCCGCATAACGAGAGTCATTCCGTTGGAAACGGCAATAAGCCAGATGCGCGCTTTCATAGATAAATCTTACGGAAAGAAGGGACAAGACGTCGTAGATAAGAACTATGCCGCAGTGGAAAGAGGAGGAGAATACAAACAATTAAATGTTGATAAATTGTGGGCAAATCTTCCTGATGAAGATAAACAGCCTACTAATCGCCCTCCTTTCATAAGTGAAATGGTCGATGTAATTAATTCCCAGCGAGGAAATCAACTGAAGGTAAGCGACTTTGTAAGGCATAATACGATTGATGGAACTTGGCAAAACGGAACTGCTGCATTCGAAAAACGAGGTGTCGAACCGTTTATTCCCGAATGGAATCCTAACAACTGCATCCAATGTAATAAGTGTGCGTATGTTTGTCCGCATGCAGCAATACGTCCATTTGTAATGACTCCTGATGAAAAAAATGGATTTACGGGTAAGAGTATTGAGATGAAAGTACCGAAAGCAATGGCTGGTATGCATTTTTCCATACTCCCCTCGCCAATGGATTGCTTGGGTTGTGGTAATTGTGTAGATGTTTGTCCAGGAAATCCAAAGTTAGGAAAGGCCCTTTCTATGGTGGCTTTCGATCCTAATGCGGATGTCTTTAAGGAGGAAGAAAGACAATGGGAATACTGCGTAAGCAAGGTTACTTCAAAACAATATCTTGTGGATATCTCATCGAACGTCAAGAATTCGCAGTTTGCCCAACCTTTGTTTGAATTCTCAGGAGCATGCTCTGGTTGTGGGGAGACTCCTTATGTAAAACTTATCTCGCAGCTCTATGGTGACCGTGAGATGGTAGCTAATGCTACAGGATGTTCTTCTATTTATTCAGCTTCAATTCCTTCCACGCCTTATACAACAAATGAGAAAGGTCAAGGACCATCTTTCAACAACTCGTTGTTTGAAGATTTCTGTGAGTTTGGCATGGGTATGATGATTGGAAATAAGAAAATGCGTGAAAGAGTTCAGCTTCTTTTGCAGAAAACTACTCGCCGTGATGATTGTCCAGAAGAGTTCCTGCAGCTTGCAGTGGAGTGGATTGCCAAACAAAATGATGCAGAAGAGACAAAGCGTTTGGCGCCATTACTTAAACAATACATTGACCAGGGAGCGGAAAACGATGGTTGTCAGTACTGTAAGGAATTGCAAACACTTGAGCACTACCTTGTCAAACGTTCGCATTGGATTATCGGAGGCGATGGCGCTTCGTATGATATAGGATATGGTGGACTTGACCACGTGGTTGCATCGGGCGAAGATGTTAACATCCTTGTGCTTGATACGGAGGTTTATTCCAATACTGGTGGACAGGCTTCTAAATCGACTCCTATGGGTGCTATCGCTCAGTTTGCAGCTCGCGGAAAGCGTATTCGCAAGAAAGATTTGGGATTGATGTGTGCTACTTATGGTTATGTCTATGTTGCGCAAGTGGCTATGGGAGCCGACCAAGCGCAGTGTCTCAAGGCAATACGTGAGGCAGAGGCTTATCCAGGACCATCGATAGTCATCGCATACTCTCCTTGTATAAACCACGGGCTTAAAGCTAAGGGTGGTATGGGTAAGAGTCAAGAAGAGGAAGCTCGTGCAGTAGAATGTGGGTACTGGCATCTTTGGCGATATAATCCAGAGCGTGCGAAGGAAGGAGTGGCACCTTTCCAACTTGATTCAAAGACTCCAGACTGGTCGAAATTCCGCGACTTCTTGCTTGGTGAAGTACGTTATTTGTCGGTAATGAAAGCTTTCCCCGACGAGGCAGAAATGCTGTTTGCCGAGACAGAGCATTCAGCACAGCTCCGATATAAGACCTATCTGCGTAAGGCTGCTGAAGATTGGAGCGATGAGAAAATAGAAAACTAAAAGTATCTGAATATGTATGAATAACAAATTGGTATTACATCTCATAGCGTTCGTGATAGTTGTCATTTGGGGTAGCACTTTGGTGAGCAGTAAAGTGTTGCTTGAAATCTACCACATGAGAGAGGAAGAAATCTTCTTTGCACGAATGGTTATTGCGTATATTGCAATATGGTTTATATCGCCAAAACAGCTGTTTTCCAATACAAAGCGCGATGAGTTTATGATGTTCTTGCTTGGTGTTACAGGTGGCTCGCTATATTTTCTTGCAGAGAATTTTGCCCTTCCACTAACGACAGCTAACAATGTGGCGTTCATTGTTGCAGTGTCACCGCTCGTAACAGTTTTGTTAGCCATTATGTTTAATCGTGAGATGCACATGACGCAGAACCTTGCTATCGGCTCGATAATGGCTCTTATAGGCGTTGCGCTTGTGGTGTTCCTCGGCAAAGGTGAGAGTGAAGGAATTACTTTTAGCCCTATAGGAGACCTCTTGGCTTTGCTTGCTACTTTTAGTTTTGGCTTGTATTGCCTACTATTGAAGAAACTTGGCGATAGGTATTCTTCGGAATTTATCACTCGAAAGGTCTTTGGATATGGTATGTTGACCACTCTGCCGCTTTTTATCTTCCGCCCTTGGCAATTCCCACTTAATGCGTTTTTCGAAAATCCTTCTATACTTTTCAATATTCTTTTTTTAGGTCTTGTCGCATCGTTCCTATGTTTTTTCTTGTGGAGTGTTGTAACTAAGAAACTCGGAGCCTGTGCCACAGCCAACTATATATATGTTAGTCCTGTGGCAACTATTATTGTCAGCTGGCTTGTACTTGGCGAAAAGATGACTTTGATGGGGTGGATTGGGTCGGCTCTAATACTTTCTGGAGTGGTGTTGGCTAATAAGGATATAGAGGAGTAGCAACAAATAGAATCCTAAAACAATGAACGAATCCATTCAAAATGTACACGATTTCGATACGTCGGGTATGATTTATCTCGATTTTCGTGTAGGAAGCAACAACCTTGTGAAGATGATTGCTTCGCGTTCAGGTACTATTCCCGACTATTCGAAGGAGCGATTGGCTCTCATGAAGCAAATCAGTCAGCGTCAAGCGCAATCATTATCGGCAGAAACAGCCGTCGTTTCTGACGATAAAAAGCGGGTAGGACTCTTTGCCGATGATATGCCACAAAGTATAGTTACGCGTATCTACAACTACCATCTGTATGCCGTTATGCTTTGTGGCGACGAGAGTGAAATTATGATTGATAACTTGCGTCGGACTCTCGTGCCTGATATTTGTAAGGATATACACATATATAAATATGTGAAGGTAGAAAAAACTTTTGATATGTCCTCGTTGAAGCGATTTGAGGGTGTAGTTGATGCGCTGGCTGTGCAGTTTTTATCTGAAGACTTAAGAGCCGATTTCTTTAATAATTATTCTATCAACACACCTTGTTTCTCATTCGATTATCCAATAGAAATCACAACATCATAATGTCAACACTTCAAGATTTTCTCAATCGCGGCGATGTTTTTGCTGCTGAAGCAGGCGTTTCTATTACCCAAATAGGCGATGGCGTGGCAGTTGCTGAGATGACAGTAGGTGAGCAACATCTTAACGCTGGTGGTGTTTGTCAGGGTGGGGCGCTGTTTACTCTTGCCGACCTTGCCATTGCAGGAGTGATGAATGCTCATGGATTACTTTCATTTAGCATACAGACAAGTATATCTTTCCTTCAGTCGGCTCATGTAGGTGACCATTTGAAAGCAACAGCGACGGAAGTGAAAAACCACCCCCGCCTGCCGTATTGTGAAGTGAGAGTGACAAATCAACATGGCGAGTTGGTATGTGCCCTCACTGCTATGGCTTATCGAAAGGATAAGCCAATTCCTTAAATGTCTAAGTCAATCAGTTCGTAGGTCTTCGTTCCAAGACCTATTTTTTCTGCATATTCAATAATGTAAGTGCCGTGTTGGCGATTTATGCGATTGATGAGAGGTTGGTTGTTGTCGCCAGGTTTTCCTTTGTGATTGAACACTTTGTCAAGACAGGCTTGATCTACCGCTACGGGGTCTAATGATGCCATGATGCCCATGTCTTTTAGTTCGGGTTTTTCAGGGTCGCCATCGCAGTCGCAGTCAACCGACATATTGTTCATTACGTTGATGTATATGATTTGTCCACCAAAATAGTTGTGGACAGCTTGTGCTGCAGCAGCCATTGACTCCAAGAACAAATCTTGTTTGTCGCCAGCAGCCAAAAACTCTTTAGTCCACGCTTTCGATGGATCATCAGTCTTTCCTGCAGTATGAATATATGCCTTGCCTGCTGTTGAGGCTACACCAATAGATGCGTTTTTCAACACTCCACCAAATCCGCCCATAGCATGTCCTTTGAAGTGAGCAAGGTTAATCATGAAGTCGTAGTTGGCAAGATGCTCACCTACAATATCATATTTCAGATGTCGCTTGTCCTGCATTGGAATGCGTATGTCGCCAAATTCATCCATCAAATCCACAGCAAAAATCGAGTCGAAACCATGTTCATGAATAGTTTGCCAGTGCTTTGCGGGGTCTTGGCGGGAGCCTCCGTATGCCGTACCACACTCAACCACTGTTCCGTTAACCTCCTCTACGAGGTTGCGAATCAGTGTAGGGCGAAGGTAGTGGTTGTTGCCTCCCTCGCCAGTTGAAATTTTTACCGCTACTCTGCCTGTTGCTTCAACGCCTAAGGCTTTGTAAATCTTAACCAGCGACTCGGGTGTTATCTCTCGAGTGAAATACACTTTTTGCTGTGCTATGGCTGTCATTGTTATTGTAAGAATGACAGCTACTAAAAGAATTTTTTTCATGTTAAAAATGTTGAGATAGTATTTGTTTCGCCAACAAATATACATAATTATAATTGAAATAAGTCATTTTTTTTGTGTTTTTAGCGTAATTGTTCTAAACAACTCGCTTTTCTTATCTAATAACCCTTTTGTTACTCGTAATTATACATATCCAACCCACTTGTTATTAACGATTTCTTTGTGTGATTGCGACAATTATAATTAGCAATAAATTAATGATAATCAGCTTTTGCTTGTGTTAAGAAATGTAATTATTGCTATCTTCTAATAGTGGAAAAGTTAAATTGAAGTCAAAAGATTTGCTTTAATTATTTGATAAAATAGAAATTGAAAACTGAAAAAATGTCGTTTTTTCGCCTTAACAATATGTATTGAATTTGGAAAGACCTACTTTCCGATTTGGGGAGATATGCTTTCCAAATCGGGGATTAATGCTTTCCAGATTGGAAAATAGCGATTTTCAAGTTCAAAAGATATGCTATTGGCTCATATTTCGTATAAAATAATTTTCAAATTTTCATTTTCTCATAGGTTTCTCATTGATATACAGAGACTTATGGTTGGGTGTAAAAAATCGAGAAAAACTAAAAATGAGATTGAAAACTTGAAAAGTTGACGTTATATTGAAAGGTTCTATTTAACCTTTGCAACAGATTTTAACTTTTAAGAAGATTAACAAACTTCATGTATCTGCAACAATTTGAGCCAGCAGGATGAAGTTTAGTAAAATCGAATGTCGCTTATCACGAAATGACCTACCGCTTCGTTGAGTCGGTTGACGAGGTCGTGACGCATCATCGACAAATCGTTTCGCAGAGAAGGACGTTTGATTTTAACGAAGAGGATTTGGTTTTTGATAGTTTTCTCACCTATGTATTGGCTTGCCTCTTTGCTTAGTAGCGATTCGAATTGGTTTATGATTCGATACTGGAGTAGTGGTGTTTCCAATCCGTTTTCGCGCAGCGACTCGTCGATTATACTACATACTTGTTTCGGTTGTTTTCTAAACATGTCGTTCTTCTTTAAGTGTTATCGTTCCGTTCTCAACCATAAACAAGCGATATTCGTTTGAACTCGCCTTGAGTATGCAGTCGAGGTGGTCGCGGTTAGTGTCAGTAATGAATATCTGCCCATAGCGGTCGCCAGAGACAAGCCCCACTATTTGTTCCACTCGATGAGAGTCCAATTTGTCAAAGATATCATCAAGCAGCAGTATGGGTGTTTCGCGTCGTTGTCCATAGTTCGTAGAATCTGTACTTTGTCCACGTGAAAGCAACTCGAATTGTGCCAATTTCAAAGCTATGACAAAGGTCTTGTTTTGTCCCTGACTGCCTTCGCGCTTCATCTGATAGTTGTCGAGCAGAAATTCTAAATCGTCGCGATGAGTACCATGTAGTGAATATCCCATTATGCGGTCCTTCATTCGGTCGCGTTGAATTACGTTGAGCAAATTTCCTCGCTGGCAGTGTGATATGTAGTTAAGCGACACCTTTTCTTGTTCGCCCGATATGATGTTGTAAACCTGTTGAAATAACGGCTCAATCTGTTCTACAAGCGTTTTTCTTTTTTTGTAGATTATTTCCCCTTGCTGTGCCATCTCTTCTTCAAGCAGCCCCATTAGCGTTTCGTCGGGTTCAGCATCAGCTTTCAGCATCGCGTTTCGGCTGGCAAGTGCTTTGTTATAACGGTTTAGAGTGTCAATATAAGTGTTGTCGAACTGAGAAATAACCACGTCCATCAATCGTCTGCGTTCTTCGCTACCTCCTTCTATTAGCGAAATGTCGCTGGGCGAAACCATGATGAGAGGTATAAGTCCGATGTGTTCCGACAGACGACGGTATGCCTTCTTGTTGCGTCGTATAATTTTCTTTGTGCCGCGCTTTAGCCCGCATGAGATGATTTCTTCATCATTGGTATCGCTCAGATAGTTGCCTTCAAGCAAGAAGAAATCCTCGTTATGGCGAATTACCTGCGAGTCTATGGCGTTGCTGTGGCTTTTACAAAATGAAAGAAAATAGATGGCATCGAGAAGATTGGTCTTACCCTCACCATTGTTACCAATGAAACAATTTATTTTTGCCGACAAGTCGAAACTTGCCTCTGCGATATTTTTATAGTTGAGAAGAGAAATCCGTTGAAGAATCATATTCAAAAAATAATGATTGACAATCTGATTGACACCGCAAAGATAAAAAAAAACTGCTTAAGTGATAGACAAACAAATCAAAATTGCATCTTCGAACATTAATCTTTAATGAAAATAAGCGAACAAATAGCAAAAGGTCTTTGCATTATTGAGTGTTATTATCATGATTAAAACAAAGGAAAAAACAATAGTTAGTCGAAAAAAACAGTATAAATTTTTACTAATATAATAAATTGTTTAACTTTGCGCCGCATTAAATCGAACAAAAACAAACAATCAATCATAATGGCAAAAAAGACACTTAATCAGCCTGCTGCCGAGAATACAGCAACTGTTAGCAAGTATGAAGATTTCTTCCTAAAGAACCAGAAGGTTATTATAGGTATTTTAGTAGCAGTGATTTTAATCATTGCAGGTATTATCCTTTACAACAATTTCGTAGCTAAGCCACGTCAGGAAAAGGCATCTACACAGCTCGCTAAGATGCAACAACTCTTTGAGCAGCAACAGTATGAGCAAGCATTGAAAGGCAATGGGGCCGCTGCACCTGGTCTGACGCAGATAGCAAGCGACTATAGCGGTACCGATGCAGGAAACCTTGCAAATTACTTCGCAGGTATAGCTTATGCCAAAACAGGGAAATGGCAAGAAGCAGCAAAGTATCTTGAGAAATTTAAAACAAAGAAAGACCTCTTCGTAAGTCCGTTGAGTCAAATGGCATTGGGCGATTGCTACGCAAATTTGAAACAATTCGATAAGGCGATTGACGCTTTCAAGAAGGCGGCAACGATGGCTGATAAAGCAGCTGCAAACGGAACAAATAACACCGTTTCGCCAACAGCACTGAAGAAAGCTGCAATCATTCTCATCGATCAAAAGCAAAAGGCAGAAGCGAAAAAACTGTTTGAAGAAATTAAACAGAAATACATCAACTCTCCTGTAGCAGCTGATATAGACAAGTATATCGAACTCGTTAGCGAATAATGGCAACAGCACTTCACACACCATCCGAACTCGTTAACTCACAAGTGCCAGATGCCAGCAATATGTGTTTCGGCATAGTAGTATCGGAATGGAACGACAACATTACAGGGAAGCTACTTGAAGGAGTAGTGAAAACACTCGAAAAACATGGCGCAATGCCTGAAAATATACACATAAAAAGAGTGCCTGGAAGTTTCGAACTAATCTACGGAGCACATAGGATGACACACAATGAGAGTTATGATGCAATCATCATTCTTGGAAGTGTTATCCGTGGAGAGACTCCACACTTCGATTACATCTGTCAAGGAGTAACAGCAGGAATTGCTCAGCTCAACCTAAGAAGCGAAATCCCCGTCATCTACGGATTGCTTACCACCGATAATGAACAACAAGCGCTCGACCGTTGTGGCGGACGATTAGGTAACAAGGGTGAAGAATGGGCTGTTGACGCTATCAAAATGGCAAAATTCTAAAAGAAAGATACCCTTATTTGCGATACCTACAAATAGTGACAAGAATGTTTTTTCAAGAAAAACAGAAAAAATAACGTCATTATTTGTAGGTATTAAAATAAAATATATTACCTTTGCGATACGAAAATGTAGGTAAACGATTACCTCATTAGTGTTAAAAACATTATTAACAATAAAAAAGAACGTTTATTATGGCTTATTTAATTGGTAACGACTGCATCGCTTGTGGTACATGTATCGACGAATGTCCAGTACAGGCAATCTCTGAAGGCGATATCTATGTAATCAATCCCGACATGTGTACCGACTGTGGAACATGCGCAAGTGTATGTCCATCAGAGGCAATCAACCCAGCTTGATAAGAAAGCGCAGAATTGTTTACAAGAAACAAAGCAAACAGATAAATGGCAATTACCCATGCAGGAAATTGCCATTTTTCGTTTCGGTCAATGAACCTTTTATTTCAGAAGATAAACCTTGGAATCGTAACTGCCTTCAAGAAGAATATCAACACCTTCTTCCATTAGATTTGCTCCACTTATAGTAGTACCATCAAGGAGCGATTGAGAATTCTTGATGTTAACATTTTTTTCTTCAAAGGTATAACTTCGCTCAGCGATGAGTCCACTTAAAGGGAGTCGGACTGATAGAGTTTCTTCATCGTCAGATGTCTTATATACGAGCAAAACAGCATTACCTCCCTTGCCTACATACATCGTTGAAATTATATTCTGCCCATCGTAGGGTGTTATTAAGCGATAAAGTTCGCCTGTTTGGATGGTTTCTCGTAGTTGTTTATAATCCCTTATTGAACGTTTTACTTGTTGTTTCTCTTCCTTAGTCATGGTCTTTGGTTGTAGTTCGAGTCCCATTCTGCCATTCATTGCAACATCGGTGCGAAACTTTATGGGTAGTTTTCGTCCTGTAGTGTGGTCGGGCGATGAGCCGATATGAGTAGCCATGGCATTGGCGGGGAAGAATAGCGATGCTCCATATTGTATCTTTAAGCGTTGCAGGGCATCGTTATTGTCGCTCAGCCAGTATTCATCGAAAAAGGGTAGGAGTCCGTAGTTGGCTCTTCCTCCGCCTGAAGCGCAGTCTTGGATAATTACATTGGGGAAACGCTCACGGATTGTTTTGAGTACTTGAACTAATCCCAAATGATAATCGACATATAAGTTTGATTGTTTCTCGGGTGGGAGATATATTGAACCATAGTTTAGAAGCGAAACGTTGGCATCCCATTTTATGTATGCTATATCAGGGTATCTGGTAAGTAATCGAGTAATAACGTCGATAATGAATTGTCTGACTTCTGGGTTAGTCAAGTCGAGAAGTAGTTGTGTTCCTCCTCGTCCGTAATTAGTTTTGCTGTTGCGAGACTGTAAAACCCACTCTGGATGTTGTTGATATAGTCGGCTTTTTGTGTTGATTGCTTCTGGTTCAATCCATATACCAAATCCAATTCCTCGTTTATGCGCAGCCCTGATTAGTGCGGATAGCCCATTAGGTAATTTTTTCTTGTCCACTTCCCAGTCTCCAAGTGCGGCATCATTTGTTCGCTGATAGTCGTTGCCAAACCATCCGTCGTCCATTACGATGAGTTCTCCTCCCATGTTGGATATGTCGGTTATCATCTCGATGATTTTTTTTTCAGTGATGTCGAAATAAACTCCCTCCCATGAATTGAGCAGTATATCGCCTGTTTTCCATCCCCGATAAATTTTCTTTTCTTCTCGAGCCCATAAATGAAACGTTCTGCTTACTCCTCCTTTTCCTTCGTTTGAGATGGTGAAGGCGAGACTTGGGGTAGTGATTTGTTCGCCAGCACGAAGAACATAGTGTGATGCCAGTGGGTTTATTCCTGCAAATAAAGTATGATATTTGTTGTCTATGCTATGCAATCTGAGTTCGTAGTTGCCACTCCAGCACAGTGTGGCTCCAATCGTCAGCCCGTTGTGTTCAGATGGTTTGTTACCAAAAGTCAACATTATTGATGGTTCGGAGGTTTGTGCATTCCTTGCTCCATCAGTGTTGAAAATTGTTTTTATGCCGTTGGTCAGCCTCTCTTCAGTTATGTTTCCTTCGTTTGCCCATGTTCCATTGAGTTGTGTAAGCCATGCTTCTCCTTCTGGTAGGGGTAGACAGGCTGAGTCGAACCGATTAAGCGTGATTGGCTCGGTGCCATTGTTTTTTATTAGTGTCCACGTTTCTACTATGTCAGAGTGATGATAAGTTTTGTAGAATATATCAACTTGTGAATGGCGGAGTTTGTCGCTAAGTGAGAATATGTGTGTAGTTGCCCGTTCTTGTTGTTCGCATCTATAATTGCTAACTGCGAGTTCTGTGTTTTGATCTCCATTGCTGTAGCCTATCTGTAGAGCAATGGGTGTTGTTGGATTATCTGTACCAAAGGTCGGTATTGCAATTCCGTTGATGGTGTCGCCCTCATAAATAAAATTGCAATGAAGCGTCTGCCCCTCTTCGGCTGTTAGCAGTATCGTCATCTTTTGGTTTTCGATTGCCACTTTTCCGTGCCATGCCCACCCCGAAATGGATAGCCATATTAGTTGTAATAAAATGATATAGCGTTTCATTGTCAATAGGTTGGGTTTTAGTGTTTTATCTTTGCGTTATCAAAGTTGTTTTTTTTTGAAAAATCGAGAAATTTACGCTGCCATATGAGCGGTGTTCTATAAATAGTGGGTGGGTTGAGAAATCATTGTTTTTGCCATGTTCAAAAACAAATAATCCTTCGTTTTTTAGTATCTCATTGCCGTCTTGTTGCAGTACGATGTTTGGTATCTCCTTCAGCGATGGTAGGTTGTATGGCGGGTCGGCGAAGATAAAATCAAATGGAGTGTTGACGTGTTTGAGGTATCGGAATACGTCGCTTCTTATTATAGTGTGATTTTCTGCCTTTAGTCGATTGGAGCATTGTCGTATGAAGTTTGCGTGTTCTCGGTCGAGTTCTACACTTACTACTTGTCGGCATCCGCGTGACAGTAGTTCGAACGATATGCTACCAGTGCCCGCGAACAGGTCCAACGCCGTCAGTCCGTCGAAGTTTATATAACCAGTCAGCACGTTGAAGATATTTTCTTTGGCAAAGTCTGTTGTTGGTCGTGCTTTGAATGAGTGTGGAATGTCGAAGTGTCTGCCTCTATATTTACCAGTTATTACGCGCATGGAGGGTCATTTTTCGTTAATAAAACACATCATATCAAAAGGCAATTGTATGTTTGTGTCAGCTGTTTGTTGAGTCGATAGGCTGTCAGGCTCTACCATTTCTATGTTGTCAACATACTTTGCGAGGTTTTCGTTCAGTGATGCTGCTATTGATTGCTTGTCGTTTGCCGACTTAACCATCAGCCTTACTCCCTGCTTTTCTTTTAGTTGTTTTCTTACGTTGACTATGAAATACACGGCATCGTTCACGTGTTTTACATTGTATCGATTGTAGAATAGAAATCTGTTTCGTTCAAACGCAGTTATTTCGATGAAGTTATCGCAAGCGTAGATATTGACAAGTTCTTGCTTTTGCGCTGCTATTTTCCATGTTGGCATTGTCAGTGGTAGTACGGTTAGGTTGTCATAGTGGTCGCGTAGCACTGTTAGCAGGTCGCTATCTACTGCGAATACAGCGACTGCTGATAAATGCTTGATGGGCATGTGCATTATTGTTTGCGATGGGGTGGTATGAAAAGAGTGTCGATAAAGTTGCTCGTTGTCAGTTTCTCGATATTCTTCTTCAGGCAGTAACATCACCTCGCTATCGATGAGGGCTGTACTTTTTGTATATGTTTCAGCCAGTAATGGTGAACTGCGAAATGCTTCGCGCAGATTTGCGGCTATCGAAATGCTACTGTTTACAATGTATGGCTCATACCTTAACCTGTCTGTTAGCGAAGCGAATGAGAGCGACTGCTTACAGATGCGTAGTACTATGTTGTTGACAAGATTAGTCATAAATTAGGAATTATATGCTGTTTTTACATAAAATCTTCAAACTCGAAAAATGCAAAAACCTTTTGCATTTTATTCACTTAATCGTACCTTTGCCCAAAGGTACTCAAGTATCTCTTGCAAAGGTACGATTAAGCGAGTAAAGAACCAAATTTATTTGATTTCTTTCGAGCGTGAGTACCCTATTAAAAGGTAAATAACTTGTTTTAATATATAATCCTTTTTTCGATTTTTAATTTGACAGAACAGATACTTTCCTTATTTAGTCATGTTCCAACCGATGAACAACGAGTTGTAATTGACGTCTTTTCCGAGTTTTATCACTCTTCCGATGAGCGCACGATGATGGTTGTAAGAGGTTGTGCCGGTACAGGCAAAACTTCGTTGGCATCGTCGATTGTTCGCGCTCTTGTGGCTCTTGAACGCCGAGTAGTGTTGCTTGCACCCACTGGGCGGGCGGCAAAAGTGTTTTCATCTATGTGCCATTATCCAGCATCTACCATTCATCGTACTATCTATCGACAGCAACGAGCTGGTGAAGACGCGTTATTCAAGCTCAATGTCAATCTCCATCAACACACATTATTTATTGTCGATGAGGCTTCTATGATTGCCAACGAAGGCTATGGCGATAATGCTTTCGGTAGCGGAAGGTTGCTTGACGACCTTGTTCAGTATGTATATAACGACAAAAACTGCCGCTTGATGTTCGTGGGCGATAAGGCTCAGTTGCCTCCTGTTGGCGAAACGGAGTCGCCAGCGTTATCGACTGATTTCCTGCATGGTTATGGTATGGAGGTATTTGAGGCTGACCTCAATGAGGTGGTGCGTCAGGCAGCAAGCTCTGGAATACTCTATAACGCTACAATAATTCGGCAAATGGTTTTTGGAAGTCATCTTGCAGGAATACCCCAATTGCACCTTGAAGGCTTTGCCGATATCGTCGTCGTGTCGGGGGCGGAACTAATAGAAACCTTAGATGATTCTTTCCGACAAGTGGGACTTGATGAAACAATTGTTGTCACTCGCTCAAACAAAACAGCTAATCGCTACAACGACGGCATTAGGTATCGCATACTGGACCGCGAAGATGAGATTGCCAGTGGCGATTACCTTATGGTAGTTAAAAACAAGTATGTCAAATTAGAAGAAGAAAATGCCTCTGAAAGTCAGACGGATGTTCATAAACAGTCCAATGTGTCCACATGGCTGATAGCTAATGGCGACCGAATACGCGTCAGACGAGTGCATCGGCAGCGCGAACTCTACGGCTTTCAGTTTGCTGACCTCGTGGTTGAGTTTCCCGACTATGATAATCGAGAGATGGAACTGACCACACTGCTCGACACGCTCCACTCTGAATCACCAGCATTATCGACTGAAAAACAGCGAGAACTATACGAGAAAGTTTCAGAGGACTATGCAGACCTGCCCAGAAAAGAAGACCGAATGAAGATGATGCGCGAAGACAAGCACTACAATGCTTTGCAGGTTAAATATGCCTATGCCGTCACTTGCCATAAAGCGCAAGGCGGACAGTGGTCACATGTATATGTAGATCAAGGTTATATGACAGACGAAATGGTAACGCCCGACTATATCCATTGGCTCTATACAGCCTTCACTCGAGCCACAGAACGCCTATTCCTCGTAAACT
Source organism: uncultured Prevotella sp. (assembly GCA_946627325.1). Classification (GTDB taxonomy): domain Bacteria; phylum Bacteroidota; class Bacteroidia; order Bacteroidales; family Bacteroidaceae; genus Prevotella. The sequence goes on from CAMOVK010000003.1 coordinate 31,358, forward strand.
GGAAAACATCGAGTTAGCGGGTGGAGAATGAAGTTGTTATGATATTTCCCAACTCAATCAGGTTGCAGACAAACGAAGAAAACTATACGAGAAATAAGTTAATAAACATTTTCTTAACAATCCAAAACTAATAAAATTATGAAACAAATTCTAACAAAAAGCAGCAAGAAGCTTACAATAGCAGTATCAGCATTGACTCTCGTACTCGCAAGTTGTGGAACAATGGGTACAGGCACAGGTGGCGCCGACGTGCTCGGAAGCATTCTCGGCTCTGCTACCAATCAAGGAACGATAACCAATGTCATAACGAGCGTGCTCGGAATGGACAAACCATCTGAAACTCAACTCATAGGCACATGGCGATATTCAGGACCAGGTTGTGCCTTCACCTCCGACAACCTTCTGGCAAAAGCAGGAGGCGAAGTGGCTGCAACAGAAATAAAAGATAAAATACATACGTACTACCAGCAGATAGGAATCAATAATCAAAATACATTCATAACATTTACAGAAGACAAAACATTCAGCGGTAAAATCGACGGCAAGAGTATCAATGGAAAATATACATACGATGCGAAGTCAGGACAACTAACTCTTAAGACGCTGCTCTTCTATGCCAATGGCTATGTAAAAAGAAATGGAATGAATGGCATCGCTATACTATTCGAATCTAAGAAACTGCTAACCCTCCTACAGACCATATCCACACTTAGCGGCAACTCTACCGCACAGGCAATAGGCGACCTTAGTAAGAATTACGATGGTGTGCGAATTGGTTTCGACATGACCAGATGATTAATACAGAAAAGCAATAAGAAATAAGCACAATTTGGAAAGCATATCTTTTCAGCTCGGAAAGATATGCTTTCCAACGTGAAAAGGCATACTTTCCAACGCGAAAAGACATCATCCCCAAATTCGTTTCGCCAACCCTTATAAACAAAGCGATTGCAAATTTTCTTTCATAAGGTTTCGTAAATCACCTCGAATTTAGTATTTTTGCCAAAAGAGACCCACAAATACGATAACCTCACACTTGCCTTAATGCCTAATCAGTCAATATCTATATCACAAATACTCTTCCTTGTAGGAGCAGTAGCGGTATATTCTGCATCAAGTCTTTTTAATAAATTGGCATCAATGCACGAAATGATGTCAATAGAATACCTTTTGTTTCTCGGCGGATCGGTTGCCGTTTTGGGAGTATACGCCGTGTTGTGGCAGATTATACTTAAACGCATACCACTTAGTACGGCATATCCTTTCAGAAGTCTTGGCATCGTTTACGGACTGGTAATAGCTGGGGGAGTATTTGGGGAAACAGTGAGTCTACAAAACATTATAGGCGCAGCAATGGTGATAGTTGGCGTGTTGATAATTTCTACGGAAAAGAATTAGAGAAGAACGATGACACATTATTATACGATAGTCGTTGTAGGCATATTCGCTTGTTCAGTAGCACAACTGCTGTTGAAAAAAAGTGCCAATCGACAGCATCGAGCACCTATTTATGAAATTCTAAACATAAGAGTCATTGTAGCATACACAATAATTTTCACTTCTCTAGTAGTCAATATTTGGGCATTGAGCCATAGTGTGCAACTCAAAGACATAGCCCTGCTCGAATCGTTGGGATACGTCTTCGTACCACTCTTGTCTTGGACCATACTCCGCGAAAAAATAAATCCCCGCACATTATTGGCAATAGCGTGTATCATCGCGGGAATAGTAGTTTTCTATATATGAGGCAAACACCATAGTAAAGTCTGTGCTTGCAAATAAAATGACAGATGAAGCAAGCAAGGCTTATAATTTTATTATATAGAATAATTACTATAAATAAGTCAATTTCTTTTGCGTATTAAAAACCAGATAATTAAAACACTAAAATTGCACTTTCTTTAGGTTTTGTAGTTTCCAATCTTAGGTTGCATCATATTATAAATACCATACGCAGACCATAATACCATGCAGAATAGGTAGGGGTAATGGAATCTCACCTCTGCAATGAACAAGCAAGTACCTGCTGTACCTAAACCGATAAGTAATAAAAACAATCCCTTAGATGAAATAATATCACCACGTTGCTTATAGAGTGAGAAAAGAAATAGTAAAACTAATAAATAGTACGGAAGTCCTTCTATAAATTGTATTGCTCTGCGTATACAAGTCAACCGCCCACGTTCAGATTCGGGTTGTTTTAGAATATAAAGATAATCATCCCAATTCCCAAATACTGGATACGACCATGTGTCGCCAGACCATAAACGGAATAATTTAATGACATATAGCTTTGCATACTTATCGGGATTATTTTTTATCCACTCAACCGCTCTTGCTTTATAAATAGAATCTTTCTTTGCAAAAGTTTCTTGATAAGGATTTGGAATATATGCTAAATTCGTAGGGTCGTAGAAAATAGAAAAATCTGCATATAATTTGGCCTCGTCGTTAGCCGTCATAATAAGGTTATAACCACCAGTCGTGGAAGATGTAACAAATTGACCTGTCCTTGACTTATTGTATGTTCCGATACCATATAAAAGCAAAATATACGGAAGTAATAAGCAAATGTATGACCACGCTCTTCTTCGTTCTATCACATACAGTACCACTATTGTGACAATGAACGCTAAAATCAAAGGACGAAAGGTGTGGGCAATGGCAAATAAAATGGATGCCCCGACGATAGGAAACCATTTTTTGTTAAGGCTTAAACTGAAACCAGTTAACGCTAGGAACAAATACGGAAGCTCACTCAAAATCCAAATGGGGGCAAACACATTTGTTGGCAAAAGACAAAAAATTATGACAGACAAGTAGGCTGTTATCTGATTGAAAAAGTATCGAGTTAAATAGAATATATTTGCTAATATGCCGATATTGAGTAATACATTTAGGAACTTGTCAATACTGAAAGTTTCTGTTCCTGTTATTGCATGCTGTAATATCAAGTAGTTGACCATACCTGGAGATTGCAGATATTGGTCGTTGATATTAAGCATAGAAGGATAGGTCGTATTGTTTGCGTAACTATCCAGAGCGTGACGTATATAACCTAACTGGTCATTGCCTTGTTCAACATCCCAGAAAAGTATTATAAAAACAATCTGCAGCAACACCCATGCAATAGAAATGAAAAAGGCAATTCTCGGCAATTTGTCGAAATCTATCCTATTCTTTATCATCATCTTCTTCTTCGTTTCCTACATATTCATTGACCAAATATACAGGTCTTTTTTTCGTCTCATTGAAAATTCGTCCCAAATACTCTCCAATTATACCTAATGACAATAATTGTATACCACCGAGGAATAGAATAATAATGACTAGAGTTGGGAAACCTTGTACGGGATCACCAAAAATAAGCGTCTTAAACAGGAAATATAGCAGATACAGCATCGTTATGATGGAAATTATAAATCCCATAATAGTTGACAAACGCAGTGGAACCGTCGTGAATGAAGTTATACCTTCTATTGCCAATTCAAACAATTTCAACATATTGAAGGATGAAGTGCCAGAAACTCGATTGCCTCTCTGAAATTCCAATTCCTTTTTCTTGTAACCTATCCAGCAAAACATTCCTTTGGTGTAACGCTCGCTTTCACGCAGTTTTTGAAGAGCAATTAAGCATTTTCTATCTAACAAGCGAAAATCGCCAACGTTTTTTAATATGTCTATCCTGGTAGTTTTTTGCAAAAGGTTATAGTAGGCCAAAGAGAGTTTCTTGCGCAACCACGACTCCTTACCTCTATCTTTGCGCCTTGCATAAACATCTTGATAACCATCTTCCCACAACTTGAGCATTTCAGGTATAAGAGAAGGTGGATCTTGCAAATCGGCATCCAAAATGATAGCACAATCGCCTGTAGCATAATCAAATCCAGCTAACATAGCGCGCTCTTTCCCAAAATTACGCGATAAATCTATGTAGCAAACACGTTTATCTATCGTTCTCAATTTTTTAATTACTTCGAGGGTATCGTCCTTGCTGCCATCATTGATGAATAAAATTTCCCAATCGTAAGCGAGAGAGTCGTTTATTATAGGCTTTAAGGCGTCATGTAACCCCAGCAAATTATCTTGTTCATTGTAACATGGAATAATTAAAGTAACCTTCTTGTGCATGATTTAATTAGATGATATTTGGAGTAATGTGTGATTTATAAGTGGCAAATTTACAAATAAAAACGGAAAATCGAGTAGCTATAGATAAAATAATAGCATACAATTGTTTTTAATAGAAGATTCTTGGTCTTCACGAATTCTTCATTTTTTCTTCATCTCAATGTTTATTTTTCCTATCCAGATGCCGTGTTTTCCGTTTTGGTCGTTGGGTGTTGGGTGGTTGTCTAGGTTGTTGGTGTAGCGGAGTTGTTCCATATAGGTGTGTGAGTGTCCGCCGAGGAAGAGGTCGATGTTGCGTGTTTGTGACATTACTACTTGGTCGTTTACTCCTGGTGTGTCCCATCCGAGGTGTGAGATGCAAACGACAAGGTGGCAGCGCTTTTTCGTTTTGAGGAACGACGCCATTTCGGTGGCTACGCTGACGGGGTCTAAGAAGGTGACGCCTTGGCACTTGGTTTGGTCGATGAGTCCGTCCATTTGTGGGCTGAGGGCAAACAGTCCTATCCTGATGCCGTTGCGGCGTATGACGGTCCAGCGCTTAACAGTGCCTTCGACGGGTGTGCCTCGGAAGTCGTAATTGGAACAAAGTATGGGGAATTTGGCTTTTCGAAATATGCGTGCCATGTTGTCCAGTCCGTAGTCGAACTCGTGATTGCCTATTGTCGAGGCGTCGTAACGCATCTGGTTCATCAGTTCGATTTCTACGTCTCCTTTGTAAAAAGTGTAGTAGGGTGAGCCTTGCGAGAAGTCACCGCTGTCGAGGAGTAGCAGGTCGGGGTTTTGGCTGCGCTCTTGGCGAATGAGTTCGATACGGCGGACGTATCCGCCTCGCCCAGCGAGGGCTGTGTCGGCAAGATGGGGGTGCAGGGGATATATACAACTGTGGGTGTCGTTGGTGTGGAGAATGGTCAGTTGTTTCTCTCGTTGTGCTGACGCTATTGTCGATAGGAAAAGGACTGCTATAAATAGGGTTGTTTTCATAATGGTGTTGTTGTGTATGTAGTGGTTTTTATTTCTCGATGGTTATTCTTCCTTCAATTTGCTGACCGACTTTTTTGCCTTCTTGAGTTTTTTGTTTGAAATAGTCGATTATCAAAACTCTGACGTTGTTCTCGTCGCCTTGGGGTTGGTTGGTGTTTGTTTTTTGTCGGAAGGCAGTCATGTTGTCGTTTCCTTGTGCTACGTAGTCGATTGTGGCTATTCGGTAGGAGCGGCTCGGGTCGATGGGTTCTCCTTTGATGGTTGCCGACTTCAGTTTGACGTTTTTGCTGATTTTGATTTTCACTTCTCGGCTCACTCCTTGTCCTTTGGTTGATGCTATCTCTTCAAACAGTTGTTGTACGGCTTTGCCTGAGAGTGTGAGGAAGCATATTTTGTTTTCGAATGGTGCTATGGCGTATATGTCGCCGATTGTTACGTCGCCTTCAGCCAGTGCTGCGCGTATGCCTCCTATATTGTAGATGGCAAAGTCAGGTGTCTCGCCGTATTTTTTGCCTGCCCACATGAGTATGTCGGGTAACAGGTTTGAGAGTGGGCTTTCGGGTATGTCAGCGTACATGTAGTGTGCTGTTTGTCCTATGACGGGTTGCATGAGGGAGTCAACTCGGGCTTTATAGGGTTGCAGGAAGTTTATGGCTGTTTCGACTTCTTTGCTTGGTGTTTTGGTGTCGAAGCGTTGGTCGATGAGTATTCTTGTTCGGTTGATGGCTGTCATTTCGTATTGGCTCGTACATGCCGAAACGATTAGAGTGATGCCTACAAATGCTGTTTGGGCGATTATTTTCAATTTTGTCATAAAGTTAAAGTGTAGTTGTTATTGTTTCTTGTTCGGTTGTTTCTTTTTCTCTCTGCTGAAAAGGTCTCTAAGGTTGCTGAAATCTTTTTTCATTATCAGTCCTATTCCTTGCGTGTTGAGACTATTTCGAGTAAAATATCTATCGTTAGACTGATTATAAACTTTGAGCGAGAGGTTGCCGTTAGGGAAGAGCAGGTATCTCACATCGAAGTCGCCGATGAATGATGTTGATGCGTTGGGGTTGTCGCGGTATCCGAATTGTCCGTTTATCAGCAGTCTGTTGTTGAGCAGTCTGCCTGAGAGTAGTCCTTCGTATTCGGCGTTGCTCCATCCCTCGTTGCCTGTGGAGATATTTGCTCCGAAATTCCAGTTGCTCACATTGATGATCGTTGACAGCACTTCGTTGATTTGTTGACTTACAGTTCCACTCAGTAGGCTTTGCATGGCGAGGCTTGTTTGGCTTGGTGCTGATGCGTCGGTTTCGGCATTGTTGCTTCCTTGATTTAGAAAGCGCCCGATGGTTAGGAGGTAAATAACTTGCTGATTGAGTTCTTCTTGGCTTGTTATTAATTGTCTGACCATTTGTTGGGCGTTGCTACTTGCTGTTGGCATTTCGAAATCGAACTCCACTTGTGGTTCTACAGGTGTTCCGCTTATGTTCATCAGGCAGTTGACTCTCACATTCGACGATGCGAAAGAGTTACCAATGCTTAAGTCGGCAAGGCTTACGCCATTGACGGTGTATATGCCTTTTAAGTTGAGAGTGGCATAGTATGGGTTTCCTCCGAAAACGATGCTGCTGCCTGGTTGGAACTGAAACTCTTTTTTTAGGAGATTTTGAATAGTCATTTTGTATAGTCCATTCTCGACGTTGTAGTTGCCATACATATCGAAAGTGCCTTTGTTGAAATAGTTTGCAAGCAGCACTCCTGTGCCTTGCAGGTCGATGTAGTCGCCTGTGGTTTCGTTCATCAATACGCGCAGTGTTAGGTCGGATGTTGTTTCTGCCTGAATGTTCATTCTTAGGTCGTCGGCAGCCGGCATTGAGATTGGTGCTTTAGCTATGTATTTAGGTTGATTGTCGTTTGAAGAAAAAACTTTGTTTGAGACGTTTCTCGTGTCGCTGACAGGCGATGTTGTTTTGCTATTCCATGTAATAAAAGATTGTTCGCTGCCCGCAGCACCTATTCCGTCAACATTGTACTCTATTATTGACCCTCGCTGTGGAGTTGCAAATATGTCGATATCGGTACTTCCATTTCCGCCAGTAACATGACAATTGCCAGATGCATACACTGTTCCTCGGAATGTGTCGTCGCCAAACTCTTTTTTGTCAAAAGCCAAAATGTTGTCGGCTGTCACGTCAACATTGTAGCCGAATTGTTTGAGATAGTTGTGGGTAACTTCTCCTTCTACTACGGCAATGTTTCCTTGATAGTCTCTAATGGTGTCATTGTGGAAAATTATTTTGTTTGGAAGTAAAGTTATTGTGTCGGAAAAGAGTGTGTATGTTGTGTGCAAAGGCATTACGCTCAAGTCGCCACTGACTGTTACCATGCCTGCTATGTTGATTTTGTCGAGTGGTCCGTAAACCTTAAGTTTGCCAATAGCGCGGGCGTCAATGTCGTGTAAAAATGAGCCAATATAGTTCTCAAGAAACTCTATACGCGTGTTTTGAGTTTCGATGTTCAGTTCGAGGGCATTTTCCTTTGGCGAAATATAGCCTTCGATAAGTGTCTTTGCTTTATTGTCGTCGTTCGTTATGCCGTTAAGTTGTATTCGTTCGTCATCGCTCCATTTTGCCTTGAGGTCAAGATTTCCCAGTCGCCCTCCTACGAATCTGAAGTCGTCAATCATCAGAGATGCTTCCGCCTGTTGTTTGTCGAGCAATGCCGATGATGTTGCTGTGCCCGATGCTATGCCGCTAAACTCCACTCCTCGCACGTTGAGCAGGCTTGAAATGTAGTCGATGTTGATGTTTTTCATCTCTGCTCGCAGTGTGTCGGCATGGCTGTCTGATATAAATCCTGATAAGATGAGGCTCTGCTTCTTGTTTTCCACTTGAAAGTGGTCGATTAGCAATCGACCTTTGTCGTACACGATGTCGGATGGTTCCACTCTGAATGTCTCGTTGTCAAACCTTATTTGTGACGGGTGGATTACTGTGGCTATTGTTGGAGGTTCTCCGGTGTTGTGAGTGTAAAAAGTCGTAGTGGTTGATAGTTGACCTAACAGGTGATGTTTTGCTATATTGTCGAACGCTATGTCGAAATCGAGTTTGTCGCCAAAAGCCTTTGCTTTGGCAGCCACTGACAATTGTGCTTCGTTGCTCGTTGTGCGTTTGGCATTACCCACAGCCATCAGTGTGTCGCCTTCGTTGAAGATGTTTATGGCAGCATCGTGATAATGTGTGCCATCGTAAATGAAGTCGTCAGCAATGATGCGAATGTCGGTAGAGTTGTTTGCTTCGTTTACAACTCCGTCAATTATTATTGGTTGTGTTAGTGTCAGTTGTTTGTCGTGAACGAGTTTAAGCAGTCGTGCATCGCTAATCTCTGCGCTTACCGATATTGCATTCTTAGCGGGCGATGGGGTAGGCGTTAGTGCAGACAGTGTTGGAATCTTCGAAATCAGCATCCTTTTCATGCTGTTGATTATTGTTCTGTAATCATTCGCTCCGCTAATCTCTGCGTTTGCGAAATCACTATTGAGTGTGATGTGATTGGTTGTTCCGTCGTGAGTCGATGATAATTGAAGGTGGCTTATGTCGTATGTGTCATTAGCTTGTTGTAGTCGGAAGTTGTTTATTTCGATATCGAAGTCAGAATTAAGTGCGTTTCCCTTTCTCCCTTTGCCAATCTTTGCTACAATATCTCCATCAAAAATACCATCGCCGAGAGCGTCTGTTATGCGAAGTCGTGAGAGATTGACTTTGTTGAGCGATGCTTCGAAGTTTGTTTTCGATGCGGTGGCATTCAAGTCATAAGTGCCTTTTACTCGAATTGTGCCTCCCGGGTCGTCGAGGCTCAAAGTGCCACTCACTATGTTGTTTGCAAACAAGGCGTTGGTAGTGATATTCTTATAGGGATAACCATTCCAATCGAACTGTCGGATGTCGGCTTTTATTGCGTAATTGTTGTTGCCTATATTGTTGATGTCAATCTGTCCGCGCACTAACCCCAGTCGGTTGTCGGCGAGTGTTTTTCCCAAATTGAAACTTTCGGTAGAAAATTTTAGGTTTTGAGGCTTGAATTGGTCGTTGGCAAGAAGATTTATAGTTGCTACTCCTTCATCGGTTTTTATGCGCCCATTGACAGAATAGTTTTTAGCAAAGTGTTCGGCTGTGCCGCTGAAGTCGATATTGCCCAACCTGCCTATAATTTCTCTAATTTCGTTAATACCTGCCTTACTTTTTAATATCTTCCCTATTGCCTGTCGATTAGCAGTCAGTCGGGTTGCATCAAATCGCCAGTTGCCATTTTCTGAAACCACCGCAGAGCCTCTCAGTGCAAGATTGTCGGCAGTGGAACTGACATCTATATTTCCGAGCATCAATCGCTTTTTATTGCCAGAAATCGTAGCTTTGATATTAAGAGGAATGTCGAAATCGGTTTCAGGGGCGAAACAGCGTAGGTCGATAGGGTTGATTTTCCCATGCAGTTGCAATTTATCGATTGTAGGTGACGTGCCGTTTTTGTCGTCGATATTGAAAATTGTCTTGTTGAAAGCCAGATGTGAATGGGGCAAGCGCAGACTGAAATTATCAATTTCAATTTCAGAACCTCGTTTCCTAATGTCGCAAACGAGAGATTTCACATTAAGGTCCGACTGCTCTTTGAAGGATAACCGTTTGATTTTTACGTCGAGACTATCGGCTTTAAGTGAGTTGGCTACGATGTGTGCGCTGAGTTCTGATAGTCGTAGGTGATTTGTGTTGAATTGTCCAGGTGTCTTATCTTGGTCAAGGCGGTCGTAGCTAAGTGTGCCGTTCCTTATTATCAAAGAATTGATTCCTATGCCTGCTCCTCCCTCCGAGTTCTCTGAAGACAGTGAGTCGATGAGAAACTGCATGTTTGTTGGCGACTCTTCGGTTGTCTGTGTTATGCGTGCATCAAGCCCAAAGAGTTGTGCCGACGATATGTTGATTTCGTCTCCTAGAAGGTCGAGCGGATTTATTCGTGCCGCTATTCGTGCCGCCTTAATAAGCGTGTCTGCCTGTTGGTCGAAAATAGTTATGTCATCTACGACTATTCTTCCCATCAAAGATACCCCAACGCGGCTAATGTCAACTCGAGTCCCTATCTTTTCAGCTATGGCACTACTGATGGCTGCTCCCAGCCGCTTTTGTATTGGTGGGAGATAGCTCAAGAACAACAGCGTCAAATAGATTCCTACAAGTGTCCAAATTGCTATGCGTAATATGTGTTTCAGTGCTTTGATAGGCTTTTGTTTTTAGAGTTGCTAACTAATTGATAATCAGTAGGGTTTGGAAAGAGTGTCTTTTCGAGTTGGAAAGCATACCTTTCCGAGTCGAAAAGCATATCTTTCCGAGCTGAAAAGCATACCTTTTCATATCCTATGTCATATTTGTTTGTTCTCAACCTTTAGTTTTTGCGTTTGCAAATAATTTATTTTTCGTTATCTAAATCCCATTTGACAGCATCGCTGGGCATACGCCAATCTCCTCTTGGTGATAGACTGATGCTACTCACCTTAGGACCATCTGGCAGACAAGAACGCTTGAATTGCTGCGAGAAAAACCTACTGTAAAACACATTTAACCAGCGTTTTATAGTGTCTTTGTTAAATATCTTTTCAAATGCGATACTTGCCAAAAACTCAATCTTCTCTGGACTGAAACCATACTTGATTGTATAGTACAGGAAGAAGTCGTGGAGTTCGTACGGACCGATAAGGTCTTCCGTTTTCTGGCGAATAGTTCCGTCAGCGTTTGCTGGTGTTAGTTCTGGTGATATTGGTGTTTCAACAATGTCGAGCAAAATTTGTTTTATTTTGTCATCATATAGCGTTTCTGCTGCATATTTTACAACGTGTCTAATCAAAGTCTTAGGAACGCTCGCGTTGACTCCATACATCGACATGTGATCGCCATTGTATGTAGCCCATCCGAGAGCCAGTTCACTCATGTCGCCAGTGCCTATTACCATTCCTCCCGTCTGATTTGCCACGTCCATAAGTATCTGTGTACGCTCGCGAGCTTGAGCGTTTTCGTAAGTCACGTCGTGATTATCAATGTTGTGACCAATGTCAGCGAAATGCACTTTAACAGCTTCTGCTATCGGTATTTCTCGCGGGGTAATGCCCAGATGCTTCATGAGGTCTATTGCATTGTCGTGTGTACGGTCTGTTGTGCCAAAACCTGGCATGGTAATACCTATGATATTTTTTCGGTCAATGCCCAATCGGTCGAAAGCGCGTACAGCAACGAGAAGGGTAAGCGTAGAGTCGAGCCCACCGCTTATGCCAATAACGGCATGCTGACAATGGGTGTGAACGAGTCGTTTGACAAGTCCCATTGATTGGATATTCAGTACGTCCTCGCAGGTTTGGGCTCTTTTAGTTTCTTCAGGTACAAAGGGGTAGGGGTTGACCGAAAGCAGGCTGGGGTGAGAAGAATAACCATTAATAGGATTTTCGCAGTAGGTATGTTTACAATCGGTTAATTGAAGGCTTGCTAAGCGATACGATGTATCTTTCAGCCGCTCACATTCGAGTTGTTCCACGTCAATGTCAGAAATTACAGTTTGTGATACCATTGAGAAGCGTTCTGACTCATTAGTCAAACATCCGTTTACGTATATTATAGCATTTCCTCCATACACCACGTCTTGTGTACTCTCTCCGAAGCCTGCACTGCTGTAGATGTAGGCAGCTCGCAGTCGAGCACTCTGGCTTTGAAGGAGCGAGTGTAGATATTGGTTCTTACCTATCACTTCGCTTGAAGCAGATAGGTTGAATACAAGTGTGGCACCATGAAGTGCCTGCTGATTGCTCGGTGGAGTCGGAACCCATAAATCATCGCCTATCTCAACGCTGAAAATAGCCCCTCCTGAATGATGAAAGACAGTGTCAGCACCACATAGTGCAGTTTGTTGACCTGCATAGGTCAAAGATTTCTCCATGTTTGCGGTAGCACTTGCGAACCATCTGCTCTCACCCCCCTCGCCGTGATTTGACAGAAAGGTCTTAGCAACGAGAGATAGTATGCGACCGTGTTGAACAACGGCAGCAGTGTTGAAAAGTTGTCCCTCGCAAGCAACAGGTACTCCTAAGATTGCAATAATATCGGTCTTTCTCGTTGCAGACAAAAGCGATGTTATTGCTTTCTCTGCATCGGAGAGTAGTCGTTGTTGCAGGAAAAGGTCTTGACAGCTGTATCCTGTTATCGATAATTCGGGAAAAACAATTATTTCCGCGCCTTGTGAATCTGCGTTGATGATGCTTTCGGCAATCTGCTTGCCATTATATTCTGCGTCGGCTACTCTCACTAAAGGTATTGCCGATGCCACTCTGATTATTCCGTGCTTCATGATTGTTGTGGTTTAATTGATTGTAGATGATGGTTCTCTTCTTAGGCTCTGAAGTGCATCAACGTATAGTTACCTGAGTTGCTCCATAGCCATACTCCTGAAATGAAGCGTCTTGATATGTGTATTTTTTGTACTTGTAATTAAGTTCATGTATTAATGCATGACGCAGTACTCCTTCTCCCTTGCCGTGAATGAATACTATCTTCTGCCCTTTGCGCCCTTTGTTTTCTTCGAGGGTACGACGGAAAGTATCAAGCTGGTAGTTGAGAATGTCACTATTGTTCATGCCCTGTGTCGTTTCAAGGAGTTCGTGAGCATGCAGGTCAACCACGATAATGTCGTCGTTTTTATGTCGTGGTGAAAAAGGATTGCCCTGCTTGCCACTCTTCTCATAGCGGCGAACATAGCCAGAGTTGTCTTTTTGCGAGGTTTTCTGCATCATCCTCTCTCTTATTAGGTCTTTGTCTATTGTCAGAGACTCAGCCATCTTATCCTCCTCTATGATAGGATAGATGAGCGCAGGAGTGTCGAAAAAGTCGTTTTCGCGGAAAGTATGTAGTTTATAAAACTTTACGGCATCGAGTCTAATTGTTGTGCTGATGGCATTTTTTAGTTGGAAAGGTTTGTCTCGCTTATATGCTATCAGCTGTATGCAGATACGTTCGAAATCGTTAAGCTTCTCGCGATGAAACTCTTCGACAAAGGTTAGTGTATTAGGTGCAATCTCGCCTGAGGCTCTCAAAGTCCAATTGTTATTTTCTGCTGTCAGATAAGTATAGTGAATAAAGTAGTTGCAGTCGTTGACTATATAGGTTTCAAACTCTGTTTTTGTCAGTTCTTTGATGTTTATGGGTGTGAATGCCAAAAATACCGATAGTTTTTCGCCGCCCTTTCGCTCTTCAACAACTATTGGCTCATTGTCGTCGTGTAGAGGCTCGGGTATAGAGGCGGGTTGCGACGGAGAAGGCTTTGTGTTGTTACTTGCAGTAACTATTCCGCCAAGAGTTTCGGCATCAGAGTCGTCAACCTTAACGACATCATTGATGGCGAATGGAATTTCGAATCCATCGGCATCCTCGACTAATACTATATTCTTTCCTTTGAAACCAGTAACGCGTCCGCCACCAGCTTCGTTTAGAAAGCGAACTTTATCTCCTATTTTCATAATCGTCAATGCTATTATATTATTATGGTATCAGTAGCGAACTATCTCCATAACTCAAGAAGCGGTAATCATTGCTGAGAGCATGTTGATAGACCTTTTGCCAATCGTTGCCGATAAAGGCACTGACGAGTAGCAGGAGCGTGCTTTTAGGTTGATGGAAATTAGTTATCAATTGTTTAACATATTTATATTCGTATCCCGGAGCGATGATTATCTGCGTGCTGCTGTTGAGCGATTCAAGATTATTTCGCTTCATATATTCAGCAAGGCAAATAAGGTTCTTCAGTGGTTGGTCGGCAGATGTGGGCTTTACGTTATCTTCATTGTATGGTTCCCACTGGCTGACACCGAGTTGATGCTCGTCGATTTTCGGATTGTTGGCAATTTTGTTGCCTATATAGTATAGGCTTTCTATTGTTCTGACTGAAGTTGTTCCCACAGCAATCGCTTTTCCTTTGTGGCGAATTAAAGCTTCTACAATACTTAGAGGCACAGTAATGTATTCAGTGTGCATTTCGTGGTTTGCTATCGTTTCGCTTTTGACAGGTTTGAATGTGCCAGCACCAACGTGAAGTGTAAGTTCTGCTCGTTCTATGCCTTTCACATTTAGTGACTGAAGTACAGCATCGGTAAAGTGAAGACCTGCCGTTGGAGCAGCAACACTGCCCTTAATCTTTGAATAAACGGTCTGATATGTCGTGTTATCGCTCGCCTCTGTCTTTCGATTAAGATATGGAGGAATTGGCAATTCACCACAATGGTCGAGTATCTCTGAAAAGGTTACATCATCAGCCGACCATTCGAACGCTATGGTTTGTTCGCCATCTTTGTGGTCGATACGAGAGGCTTGAAGCACGATGTTACGCCCATCAATAAGTATTTGTTGTTCTAAAGTACCCGTTTTCCATTTCTTCAGATTTCCAACTAAACATATCCACTCACACGAAGAGCGTGAAGCAAACATTTGTTCGTAGTCGTGGGGTAAATGGGGCTCGAGTAGAAATATCTCAATAAGAGCTCCTGTCGATTTACGGAAATACAAACGTGCTTGTATGACCTTTGTGTTGTTAAACACCATGAGATGGTCTTCGGATAGATGTTCTGCTATGTCACAAAATCGACTATCAGTAATCTTTCCGTGTTTGTATATGAGTAATTTCGACTTATCGCGCTCTTTTAGCGGATATTTTGCTATGCGATTATCTGGCAGCGGGTAGTCGAAAGCGTTTATGTTGCAATTGTCAAAGTTCATATTTGTATGTTGCTGAAATGATGGCATATAGTATCGATGATATGATAAGCAGTGTTGTAACACCTACATCGGCAAGCGAATAGCCTGTGCGAGTGTAGTGCGACGACACGAAACGTGGACTATGAGTCATTCGCCGATACACAAAAATATAAAGCATATATGTAAGAGAGCCGACAAGTACTCCGCATATTAGTCCCACAATGATATCAGTCGGATAATGCATGGCAAGGTACAGTCGTGTGTAGCTGTTAAGTAATGACCACGAAACGAGTGCCGTAGTCAATAAGCGACTGCGTATTAGCCATGCCCCGAAAACGGCTATGCTCATCGTGTTGGAAGCATGCGCTGAAAAGAAACTATAGCTATTGTCAGTGTAGCCATTGACTATGCGTACGATGCCTGCCAGCGATGGCTCGTTGCAGGGTCGCAGTCGAGCTACGGAGGGCTTGACGATGAAGTCGGCTATAACATCGGAAAATCCAACGCAAAGCAGAAAACAAGTGATTGCCCATAGTACCTGAACGAGTGATTCGTTGTTTTTTATGACAATTATCAGTAAACCCAGATACAGAGGAATCCATGTGAAACCCGATGTGAGGGTGAGCATCACACTATCGAGAAAGACGTTCCCATCGCTATTGAACAGCAGTAAAAGTCTGTCGTCGAAACTCATATCTTAAGAATGTATTAACGTTGAATAATTGAAATTTGTGTTTGTTCTACCCAGCCTGTTTGGCCTTCAGTCGTTTCAACCTCACACCAACCTTTCAGTGAAGGGTCTATTACTATTAGATACGTTCCTTCGACAGCGGTTCGAATAGTTTTAGAACTGGCTGAAGGCGACGATTTAATCTCTATTTGGTCGTTATTTACGATAGCCGTGGGTCGATATTTCTGTTTGTAGAGATGACTTGCAGCGAATGCAATGCTTAAAATCGACAGTGCAAAGAAGATATACATCAAAACTTTTGTACCCTTTCTGCCTATTGAATTGTTGATTATTAGACGTGAAAGGGCAAGGACTAAAGCAACAATAAGGTAAACAATGGAGCGCCAAGCCCAGCTATCGGCAGAATGGAGTTGGCGTACCCACTTGAACCAAGTAAGGAAAAACATTTCAGAACGGCTTTGTAAACCATTCTTGATTTTGCTTTTTACAAAGTCTATATTGGCTCTTACGTTCTCATCACTCGGCGAAATGAGTAAGGCTCGTTCGTAATTAACAAGCGCCTTGCTCGTTTCGCCCAATCGGTAGTAGGCATTTCCGAGATTATAATAGGTAGCTAACGATGGTTTCAAGTTAGCCATTTGCTCGTAAATGCGGGCTGCTTCGGCATAGTTTCCTTGTCTATATGCTTTATTGGCTTCTTCGATTGATGATTGGTTGGTGGTTTGGGCATGTGTTGGGGAGGAAATTAAAGATGCAGTAACAATTAGAACCATCGCAAAGGCAACTTGACTAATGAACGATTGCAATGCATTCTTTGCCTTATTGAAGGTCGTTTGCATACTGCCAGACGTGCCATTAGGAGCATAACGCTCACGTTCACACTCTTCGATAGCTTCTATAAATTGTTGCTGAGTGGTACTATTGATTCCTTTTTCTTCAAACACACGACGTATTTCGTCGATACTCAACTTCTCGTTCTTTATTTTCATTTTGTCGTTAGCATATCCCCAAAGTGTGCGAAGCACCTCTTCATAGAAATGGTTGCTGTCGCCTTGACGCATTAGTTGCTCAGCCTTCGATAGGCGGCGGGTAGCCACACGGTTGGCACGTTTGAGTCGAAGGAGTTCATAATTGCCACTGACAGCGAGATATTTTCGTATCTCTTTATAAGCGAAAAAGAATAGAACAAATGGAAAAAGAAGTAATATAAAATGCCAAAGACTGAATGCGAAGTGGCTGTCGGGCGTTGAGTTCAAGTCGGTTATAATGTCTCTTATGTCGTCTTGGGCAGATTTCTCGTCAGGACTCATCGTGCCATTACCTTTTTCTACCTCAATGGCAAAAGGTTGGGTGCGTATGGTTTTATATGCTTGTGTTGATGTGTCGAAATAGGTTAATGTGACTTCAGGGATGCGAAGTGTGCCTGGATTGCTCGGAATGAGCAGATAGTCGTAAATCATTGTGCCTTCCACTCCTGCCGACGTAAGGCGAGTCTTGTCAGTTATCTTGGCATCATAGTGCTCTACATCCTTAGGAAATGATATCACAGGTTCCTGCATTAGTTTCATGTTACCAGTTCCTTCGACAAAAATGCGCAAAGTTAGTGGCTCGCCAGTGACAGCCTTCTGCTTGTCGAAACGTCCTTTTATAGTAAATTTTCCCACTCCTCCAGAGAAATTATCAGGCTTTGTCGGAAGGGGTTCTACTTGTATTTTAACGCTTGGGGCAACGATTTCGCGTTTGCTTTCGACATACGCAGACCCGCCATTGAAAAATGCTTCGAAGGGGTCAACATTCTTTTTCTCTGTCACTACGATGCCCTTAAACGTAATGCTGG
This sequence comes from uncultured Prevotella sp., assembly GCA_946627325.1. Classification (GTDB taxonomy): domain Bacteria; phylum Bacteroidota; class Bacteroidia; order Bacteroidales; family Bacteroidaceae; genus Prevotella. The sequence goes on from CAMOVK010000003.1 coordinate 48,759, forward strand.
GTATCTCAAGCACTCCTGTCTTTTGTGGGAAAACAACGTATTGGCTCCATGTCACGCAGCGATAAGTCTTGCCTCCAACTCGTTCAGCATGGAAAGTTTTCTGCTGGGGTAGTGGTACTTCCTGCGAATGGAAACCATCGAGGTCAGGCATATTACCTTGAAGTTGGGTGATATCTACGAGTGTATATACTTTATAAGTGAGCACCACAGGTTCTTGTTCATATACTTTGCTCTTGTTTGCGCTCACTTTTATGAACAAGTCATTTGCTCCACCTCGTGGCGATGAGACCGACTGGCGGTCTTGGTGTTCAGCCTCGTTGTAGAATTTCGTTCCTCCACCAGACGGTTTGCTATTGCCTTTAATAGTCACAGTAACTGCCTTTGATGTCAGAGTCTTACCTCCCACGTTTATATGTGCTGCAGGTATCTGGAATGTACCATTCTTTGTGCCCATTAGCATGAAGGTAAATGTTGTCGAAGAAGAACTGCTTGAGCGTCCGTTGACCATGCTATAGCTTTGCTGTGTTGACCTGCTTGGTCCATAGACTACGTCTATTCCATCTGGCATGGTTCCTATTCTTATATCTTCATTTACCTTCGATGTGTTGATAGTATATTCTAGACGGAATGTTTCGCCTAAAGGTATCTGTCGGGGAACGTTTACCTTGATAGTCTGAGCATTACCAATCAATAACGAAAGAAGAAAGATAATGATATGTAGTTGTCGTAGGGTCATAGTGCTGAAGTAGATTCTACTTGTTTACCAATTATGTTTTAGTGAGCGTTTTGGTGCTTGTTGAGTGGCTTTTTGCAGTCGTTGCTGTGTTTTTTGTTCTTCGCGTTTAGCTGCGTTGAGCATCTGTTCGGCATTCTCACGACTCATTTTTTGCTGCTCGGGTTTTTCTTTATTTTGTTTTTGGTCGTTGTTTTTCTGTTGGTTTTGCTGATTGTTGTTGTCTTTTTTGTCGTTTTTATTTTTGTCGTTATTCTTGTTTTGCTGATTATTTTGTTTGTTTTGATTGTTTTGGTTCTTTTTTTTCTGATTTAGACAGTGTATCAGATTAAATCTGGTTTCATCGTCTTTTGGATTATTTCGAAGTGATTCTTTATACGCTTCGATAGCTGTGTCGTAGTCTTTGTTAGCTTGCGCAATTACTCCGATGTTGTGGTAAGACATGGCACGGCGTTTCTTGTCGTTCTCATATCGTGCAGCTTCATTGAACCATACGACTGCGCTGTCGGCATTATTAGTTTCTCGACTCATAATGGCACAGCCCATATTGTAAAGTGCTTGTGGGTTGTGGGGATTCTTGTCGAGTGCTTTCCTATATGAAATTTCGGCTTTATCGTATGCGCCTTTGCGGTATGTTGAGTTTCCTTTCCTAATGTAATCGCGATCGGATTGAGCATAAGATGTTGCACATGAGAGAACAAAGAGGAGTAATGTCAGTGCTTGGTTTTTTTGTTTTCTTGTAAATAGTTTCACTTTTGATCGGTTTAAGACAAACATCTCTATAATTAGCAGTAGGATGGCAATTATTCCAAAAGCTTGAAATTGCTCATCGTATTCGTCGTATATAATTGTTTCTGTATCTCCTTTCTGCATCTTTCGTATTTCATCTTCCAGCTGCTGCCATGCTTTGGAGGTGTTATCGACGTAGATAAATTTACCTTTACCTGCTTCGGAGAGTTGTTTACACATATCTATATTCAGTCTTGTAATCACTGTTTCGCCTCGTTGGTCGGTCATGTATTGTCCGTTTTCGCTTTCTATTGGTGCACCTTTCTCTGTGCCAATACCAAGAACGAATAGTTGTATGCCTTTCTTTGCTGCTTCTCTTGCTGCATTGATTGCTTCTCCTTCATGGTCTTCGCCATCGGTGATGAGTATTATGGCTTTTCCTGCTTTTCCTTTTTCTGTAAAGGAGTTTATTGCAAGATTTATAGCTGCTGCTATATCTGTTCCTTGCGAGGCTATCATTGAAGGGTTGATAGCGTCTGTAAACATTTTGGCAGAGATGAAATCGGCGGTCAATGGCATTTGGATAAAAGCCTGGCCAGCATAAACTATAATTCCTATTTTGTCGTTGACGAGATGGCTGGCAATATTTTCTACGAGCAGTTTGCTCTTTTCCAGTCTTGATGGTGAGACGTCTTTGGCGAGCATGGAGTTGCTTATGTCGATAGCCACTATAGCCTCTATTGCAGAACGCTCAACTTTGTTCGATTTCAGTCCCATTTGCGGGCGTGAAATAATAAGAGCTATTAATCCGATTACGATAGTTAGAAGCGCGTATTTAACAATTTCTCTTGTGTATGATTTTCCATTAACGAGTTGTCCGACGAGTTGTTTCTCGCCAAGTTTTCGTGTCGAACGACGATGTTTTCGCCATGCAATAAACCACAGGACGATGAGCAGAGGGATGGCTAACAGTAGCCATAGATATTGTGGATGTTCGAATCTAAACATATTGTTTCTTTATCTGTCAGAGTAGTTGCTGAATCTTTATCATTTGTTTTTGCGACAATTTATGGCAGTCGATGCAGTTTCGTCGTTCTTAAAACAATCGATGCCAGCAAGCAGACGAATGCCAACACAGCAAAAGGCAGATAGGCTTCGTGGTACTTCCTATATTGTTTGGCTTCCATCTTGGTCTTTTCAAGTTTGTCAATGTCGCTGTAAATCTGTTTCAGTTCGCGTGTGTTAGTTGCTCGATAGTATTGTCCATCGGTTGCAGCTGCTATTTTCTTGAGTGTGGCTTCATCTATTTCGACAGGTATTTTTACGTCTTGAATGACTCCGCCAACATTCATAGGATATGCTGCCACATCGTTTGTTCCTACTCCGATGGTATATACTCTCACTCCGAAGCTTTGTGCTATGTCCGCAGCGGTCAGTGGCGAGATGTCTCCACGATTGTTGCTGCCGTCTGTAAGAAGGATTACCACTTTGCTTTTTGCTTTGCTTGCTTCGAGTCGGCTGAGTGCATTAGCTAAGCCCATGCCCACAGCCGTACCATCTTCAATCAGTCCTCTGGCTGCTATGTCGGTTCTTATGTGAGCAAGTAGATTTATCAATGTGGCATGGTCTGTTGTCATCGGGCATTGTGTAAATGCCTCACCAGCAAAGATTGTTAATCCAATGTTGTCATCTTCGCGCCCAGAAATAAATTCTGTGGCTACACTTTTGGCTGCTTCTATACGATTTGGCGCAAGGTCTTTTGCCAGCATACTGGTTGAAACGTCTATTGCCAACATTATGTCGATGCCCTCAACAGTGCGTTTTCCCCACGACAAATGGGTTTGAGGTCGGGCAAGAACGAATACTAATGCTACGAAAGCTACAACTCTCAAGAGGTCGGGCAGCCAAAGCAAACGAGAGCGCATGGTCTTTGGTACATTATTGTATACCGACGTGTCGCTTATCGTCAGCGATGGTTCTGCCTTGCGCCTTGTCTTCAGATACCAAAAAGCATAAGGCAAGAGCAATAGTAGTAGTAGGAAATATTCTTTATTAACAAACTCCATATTCTTAGCTTTATTCTATCAGTGTGATTGCTCTCCACACGGCGAAGACTATTGCTGCAATGGCAAGTATGGCGGTAAGCCATGTCCATCGCATGCTCTTTGAGAAAGAGTCTCTTTCTCGATCGTGAGTCGGCGCTTCGTTTTTAGTAGTGTCGTTGATAGTAGTTTCTATCTTCGTGTTGATAATATAATCTACAACACTTTGCATATTTCCCTCGCGTTGGCTAATTTGGGCTGATTGCTTTGCAAATTTCACAAGGTCAGCAGTAGCAAAAACTTGTCGCATTTCGTCGAGTTTGGAAGAGTCGGGTTCTGCTTCGAGTGATTCAAGTATTTCGTCGCTGGTCATCTCCATAGCATCTATTGCAAATCGCTCTTTTAGATATTTGCGCAGTATATCGGTCAGTTCAGTATAGTATGCCTTCTGATTGATATCTTGCATTAAGTCTCTCGATTTCAAATGCTTGATTGCTTCGAGTGCCTTTTCGTGAGGCATAAGTTGCTTTCTCTGTGGTTTGATTTTTCGCGTTATCGGTTGGTTGCTTTTTAGGCGTTTACGCAAGTATATTGTCAGCAAAATCAATGCTATTGCTATTATCAGTGAAGCTGCGACGATGTACCATTCTTCTATCTTGAATGGATTTTTTTGAATGTCTTTTGGTGGAAAGAATTGGTCTTCGGGAATAGTATCGGTATTGATTGTCATCACTTTTAGTGCGAGACTTTTCGATGGATATTCCTTACCATTCACTCTGACAGGTAGAGGCGGTATATAGTATAATGTATCGTCGAACGATGTAAGTGTATATCTTTTCGTTATTGTTTTTCTGCCTGAGCCTATCGATTTTTCGCTGACATCTTCGCGTTCGAGCACCTCTACTCCTGGTGTTATCTCTTGTCGTGGAGCAAATACCGGAAATTCGGCAGTCTGGTCGTCGGGTAGGGTAGCGGTCAGAGTGAGGTGGACCTGCTGTCCGATAAACATCTGAATAGAATCGAGTTCGGCAGTTACATCTATCTGTGCAAACGACTTTGTCATAATCGTAGGCATCAGCATGATGGTCAGCAGTGTTATTATGCGTTGTATGTAGTTCATTAGTTATGTTCTCTTTTGTTGAATAGGTTTATCAGTGCGTGGACGTAGTCTTCATTTGTTGCTACTGATATGTTGTCAACTTGTGCTTCTGTAAATGTTTCTTCAAGTTGATGATGCCTCCATGCCCAGTTGTTTGCATGTGCCTCTCTCACTCTTCTTGACGATGTGTCGATAGTCATTTCTCTGCCAGTTTCAGCATCGCGTATGGTCAATAGTCCCACGTTTGGCAGTTGGCGTGCCATGAGGTCATACACTTGTATAGCCACGATGTCGTGCTTTCGGTTGGCAATCGACAGCGAATGTTTGAAACTTTCCTCTGTATAGAAATCGCTTATGACGAAAGCTGCACAACTGCGACGCATCATTCTTACGAAATACTCCAAAGCTTTGTTGACGTTTGTCTGTCTGCTTTTCGGTTGAATGGTCAACAATTCATGTGTGATATGAAGTATATGTCGTCGCCCTTTTTTGGGAGGAATGTATTTTTCGATGTGGTCAGAAAAGAATATTACTCCTATCTTGTCGTTGTTTTGTATAGCTGAGAAAGCTAATGTTGCTGCTATCTCTGCTACCATTTCTCGTTTGGTTTGGCCATGAGTTCCGAAATCGAGGGAGCCACTTATGTCAATCATTAGCATAACAGTCAGTTCGCGCTCTTCTTCAAACACTTTAACATAAGGTTTGTTGAAACGTGCGGTTACGTTCCAGTCTATATCGCGAACGTCATCGCCGAATTGATACTCTCTAACTTCTGAGAAAGCCATTCCTCTGCCTTTGAAAGCAGAGTGGTATCGGCCAGCGAAAACGTTCTGACTGAGCCTGCGTGTTTTTATTTCGATCTGCCTTACCTTGTTGAGCAGTTGATTGGTCATCGTTTAGTAGCTTCGTTTGTTATGGCACTTCCACTTTGTTAATAATCTGGCTGACGATTTCTTCTGTTGTGAGCGAGTTGGCTTCTGCTTCGTAGGATAGTCCTATGCGATGTCGCATAACGTCGTGGGCTACTGCTCTTACATCTTCTGGCACTACATATCCACGGTGTTTTAGGAATGCGTAGGCTCTTGATGCTTTTGCGAGATTTATGCTCGCGCGTGGACTTCCGCCATAAGTTATCATGTCTCGGAGGTTGTGTAACCCATACTTTTCTGGATATCGCGATGCAAAAACGAGGTCGGCTATGTATTGTTCGATTTTTTCGTCGATGTAGATTTGTCTTACTACCTGTCTAACGCTCTTGATTTCGTCAGCTGATGTGATTGGATTTACTATTGGCATACTGCCTGCCAAATTTTCCCTTATGATGAGTTTTTCTTCTTCGATAGTTGGATAGTCGATTACAACTTTCAGCATAAATCGGTCGGTTTGTGCTTCTGGCAGTTGGTATGTTCCTTCTTGCTCTATTGGGTTTTGAGTTGCCAGAACGAGGAAAGGGTCGGGTAGCGCAAATGTTTCGTCGCCGATAGTTACTTGGTGTTCTTGCATAGCTTCGAGCAGTGCGCTCTGAACCTTTGCTGGTGCTCGGTTTATTTCGTCAGCCAAAACAAAGTTTGCAAAAACAGGTCCTTTCTTGACATGAAATTTTTCGTCTTTTTGTGAGTAAATCATTGTGCCTACAACGTCGGCAGGGAGCAAGTCGGGGGTAAACTGTATTCGTGAAAATTGTGCATCGACAATCTGTGCGAGGGTTTTTATGGCAAGTGTTTTAGCCAGTCCGGGAACTCCTTCGAGTAGTATGTGTCCGTCGCTCAGAAGTCCTATTAGTAACGAATCGACAAGGTGCTTCTGTCCGACTATGACGTTTTTCATGCCTGTTGTCAGGTTGATGATAAACGAACTATGCTGTTGTATTGACGCATTTAGTTCGTTGAGGTTGATAGTGTCTGCCATATTGTATAGTGTTTGTTTCTGAATAAATTGTTTGCAAAAGTATAATATAAATAGGTAATGAGCGAAAAATACGTATTAAATAAAACAAAGAATTGAAAAAATGGCTTAATTCGTTAGTCCATTCGTTGCTTATAATCGTCGCTGTCGAAAGTGCGAAGTGTTTCGAAAGTTCCGTCGGAGTGTAGCATGCCGATGGCTGGATGTGTAATGCCGTTGAACATATTTGTCTTTACCGTCGTATAATGTATCATGTCTTCGAAAATGATAGTGTCGCCGACGTGTAGTGGTTCGTTGAATTTCCAACTGCCCATAAAGTCGCCAGCGAGACAACTACAACCTCCAAGCCTATAGGTGTTTGCTGTTTTTTCGTCGAGGGGTACTTGCTCTGCGCCTCTCACTGTGGGCATATATGGCATTTCTAAACAGTCGGGCATATGGCAGGTAAAACTTACATTGAGTATTGCCGTCTTTATCCCGCTGTTTTCTACAATGTCGGTTACCTGTGCTATGAGCACTCCCGTTTGCCAAGCGAAAGCACTCCCTGGTTCCATGATGATGTGGAGATGAGGATATCGGCTGTGGAAATCGTTGATTATTCGTATCAGATGTTCTCTGTCGTAGTCGGCTCGTGTCATCAGATGTCCGCCTCCAAAGTTTATCCAACGTATTTGTGAGAACCATTTCGAGAAGTGTTTCTCTATGTGAGTGAGTGTTCGTTCGAAAACGTCGTTACCGCTTTCGCAGTGACAATGGCAGTGAAACCCTTCAATGTTGGCTGGCAACTGCTCTGGCATGTTGGTTTCGTTCACTCCGAATCGTGTACCAGGAGCACACGGATTGTAGAGTGTAGTTTCCACTTCCGAATACTCTGGGTTTATTCGGAGCCCGAAGGAGATGTTCGGATTCAATGTTTTCGCTCTTTCTGCATATCTGTCGTACTGACTGAGTGAGTTAAACGTCAGATGCGAAGAGTGTAGTGCAATCTTATCTATTTCATAATCGCAGTATGCTGGCGAATAGGTGTGGGTGTCGGCAAAGTATTCGCTCGACAGCATCACCTCGCTGAGCGAACTGGCTGTAGAAGCATTGATGTATTCCCTAAATATTGGGAAAGTTTTCCAAAGGGCAAAAGCCTTGAAAGCCAAGATAATTTCCATATTGGCTCTGTTGGCTACGTCGGATATCAGACGCAGATTGTTCCTCAGCCTGTTTTCTTCCACTACATAGTAAGGTTTTGATAGTGTCTGGTAGAAAAAAGTTGTCTCCATATCAATGAATGTTTTTCGTCTGGCGAAATGTTCCCTATCTTATACAATTTCAATCAGTTACATCTTCGTGTTGAAAAGCATATCTTTCCAACGCGAAAAGCATACATATCCAACTCGGAAAGCATGCATATCCGACTCGAAAAGATATGCTTTCCAAATCGGCTTTTATAACTTACCTGCAAAGATATGTTTTTTTTTCTTAATAATTATGTTGCAACCCAACTAAAAATTAGTACATTTGCACTGCAAATTGTGCAACTTGTTTTTTATCATCATAATTTTCTTCAACTTCCAACAATGAGCAACAAAAAGTCTTATTTGGTGTTTTCGGGCAGGAACACAAAGTATCTTGCCGAAAAAATCTGTGCCAGTCTGGGCTGTGAGTTAGGTAATTTAGTTACGACACAATTCTCCGATGGTGAGTTTGCAGTCTATTACAAAGAGTCGATACGCGGGAAGGATGTGTTCCTTGTGCAGAGTACTTTCCCTAATTCCGACAATTTGATGGAATTGCTTCTTATGATTGACGCTGCAAAGCGTGCATCTGCACGAACAATTACAGCCGTAGTTCCTTATTTCGGATGGGCACGACAAGATCGCAAAGACCAGCCGAGAGTGAGCATAGGAGCAAAATTAGTGGCTGATTTGCTCAGTGTGGCAGGTATTGACCGACTGATGACAATGGACCTGCATGCCGACCAAATACAAGGATTCTTTGACGTGCCAGTTGACCACCTTTACGCTTCTGGAGTTATACTGCCATATCTTAAGAGCCTTAAACTCGACGACCTCGTTATTGCTTCGCCTGATATGGGAGGCTCGAAACGTGCAAACACCTTTGCGAAGTATCTACAATGTCCACTCGTTCTCTGCAACAAGACACGTGCGAAGGCAAACGTAGTGGAAACAATCCAAATCATCGGTGATGTAAAAGGTAAAAACGTCGTTATCGTTGACGACATGGTAGATACGGCTGGCACCATAACCAAGGCTGCCGACGTTATGCTGGAAGCAGGAGCCAAGAGCGTCAGAGCGTGTGCATCGCACTGCGTGATGAGTGGTCCAGCAAATGAACGCGTCGAAGCTTCGGCACTGACCGAGATTGTATTTACCGATTCTATACCTTACAACAACGGCTGCACGAAAGTGAAGCAACTATCCGTAGCAGATATGTTTGCTGAAACAATCCGAAGGGTAGAAAACAACGAAAGCATCAGTTCACAATATCTATTATAATAGACTGAACCTTATTTAATAGTCAGGAACAATGTTGATAGTTAAAAACACCAAAGTCTTGAAATGGATAGTAATGGCAGTCGTTGCGGTAGTGATGACGTCGTGCGAAAATGACAATTACTATATTAGAGGAAAAATTTTCGACAAGACATTGACAGATGGCGACACATTGTTCCTGACCTTTGACTTAAACGAAGGTCTGCCTGCTGATACTGCAACAACAAAAGGCAGATGGTTCAACATGCACGGCAAAGTAGATACGGCTCGGGTAGCAATGATTTACAGGGCGAGCAACATGGAAGACAATGTTGTATTATTTCTCGAACCAGGCATTATAACCATAAAAATGTATTGCTCTTCTGGCTCATCAAGAGTGAAAGGTACACCACTCAACGACGAGTGGCAGGCATTTACCGACACAATCAATAGGTATTCGCGCCAGATAAACCGACTACTCGAATTGCCAATTACAGCTAATACATCATCGCTGCCGCAAGACTCAATGACCAGCGATGTAAAGAAAATTTATCAGAGTATTCAAGACTGCGTTAGCCGCACCCGCCAACGTAATGCAAATAATCCTATAGGAAAATTTCTCGAGCGAGTGGACGTAAGAAATGAGTTAGTAAAATAAATTCTGACTTAAAATCGTTTGAGTTTGTCCGATATTTACTTGTCTCGGCATAACGAAACTATTGAATGAAGAAATAATCAATACACAACAGCTTGTTCCAAATAGTTTTTATTTCCATTAAGGTTGTGTTATGTTTGCTGAAAGTTGTTTCGGCAATGCCTCGCGATTGAGAAACAGATATGTGGTATTGAGCATTATATAGTCGCGCGACATATACCAGATTCCCTTATACATTCCACTTTTGCCCCATGAGTTTTTAACCATGTAGTAAGGTTTACCTTCTTCGTCGATGGCTTTGCCGTAGATTAGCATCACATGGTCGTAAGTGAACTGCCAGTTATCCCATTGTTCTTGTCGTAATTGTTGTGAAGGCACAACGCTGTCGGGTAAGAAAGCCAGCCCTGTACGAGTGAAATCGCCTGTTACATCGCCACCCCAAGCTACAGTATATCCTGCATCAATCGCTTCGTCGAGAATGCTCATCAACATTTCGATAGGTATGTTGTAGCTCGGCTTAAGTCGCCATTTGTAGGGAGCTTCAATAACAAACCATTTGAAAAAGGGATGGTGTGTGTAGCTCGTTAAACTTATATAGTCGTTTGCATTTATGCCTAAACTTTTGGCAAACGATAAGGGAGTGTAAGTAGCACCCTCAAAATTGAATGTTTCAGGACATTTGCCGATATATTTTTCAATAACCTTTTCCACGCTATCTCGCCAGCCGACCATCGGTTCTTTGGCTTTTTCACATACAATGCTGCTCACCGTCTGTTCCAGCTCAGGAAAAAACACACTGAAATTGGCAAGAGAGTCGCCTGTGAGCGAACCCGGAGCAGGCATGGATTGCTCGGGGCAAATGCCGTAATTGGTTAAAACGTCGAACACGTCATCACACGATCCTCCTTCAGATATCTGGCTATATCCGTGCATCCTCACATGGTGGGTAGCGCAATCCATATAGTCTTTTCCCACAACAAACATTTCGCAAAGATCGTATTCCTTGCCAGTCTTTCGTAAAAGTTCACTCTCGATGTACCCGAGAGTGGCATAAGCCCAGCAGGTTCCGCTCCGATATTGATTTTTTACACTTGTTATAGGGTTTTCTTTAATAATCGTAAACCACTTCTCTTTGCTCGTTGATGAAGCCAATTTTTGCAAGTGTTCCTGTGCGGTGGATGTCAAAAAACACAACATCGCAGCTACGAAAGTTATTGTTCTCATGGTGATTAGTTCTTTTTATGTTTATACATTATATTTTTGCAGCGATATTCGACTTTGTATTGTTGATAAATTTATCATTGCAGTTCTCGTCTTTACAAAAATGTACTTAATTGTGTTACACCGCAAAGATAAGCAATAATTTTCTGAATACGATTTATTTCGTTAATTTTGCATACATCGTCAACAACAAGATAAAAAAACAAACTAAGTTTTGCTTAAAACCATATAGTGAGGCAGTCTATAGCATATCCCTTTTTCCGACCATTTTACGTTATGTTAAAACCCGTTGGAACACGATGCAATCTGCGTTGTGAGTATTGCTATTACCTTGATAAACAATATCTTTCAGCATCGAGCAAAGGGGTAACAATGAGCCATTCGATACTCGAAAAGTTTGTTCGCGAGTATATAGAAGCACAACCAACCGACAATGTGTTATTTATCTGGCATGGTGGCGAACCGCTCATTTTGCCTATATCGTTTTACGAAAACGCTTTAGAACTTCAGCAAAAATACGCTAATGGGAAGCGCATAGAAAATGCTATTCAGACCAATGCTACACTGATAACTGATGATTGGTGTCGATTTTTGAAAAGTAATAGATTTCTCGTAGGTGTGTCGATTGATGGCACTCGTGAAATGCACAACCACTATCGCACGACAGCCGATGGCAGACCTTCGTTTGATAGCGTATGTAGAGGAATAGACCTACTCAATAAACACAGTGTTGAGTGGAATGTGCTTGCAACAGTCAATCGTTTCAATGCCGACAAAGCAAAGGAATTTTATCGTTTCTTTCGAAATATAGGATGTCGATTTCTGCAATTTACCCCCGTAGTTGAGCGCACCGACAATTGTAAGGACAGCCACCGACTTGTATCGGGCAATCAACCTAATGGTATTCTGACTGATTATTCAATTACCCCACAACAATGGGGCGAGTTCCTCTGTGAAGTCTTCGACGAATGGATACAACGCGATGTGGGAGATATATTCGTACAGATATTCGATGCTACACTCGCCAATTGGATGGGCGAACAGCCTGGTTTGTGTATGCTATCTGCCCACTGTGGTCATGCTGCCGCGATGGAAGCAGATGGTACACTCTATTCGTGCGACCATTTTGTCTTTCCACAAAATAGAATTGGCAATATACATAACGACTCACTTAAGTCGATAATACACTCTGAGCAGCAACGGCAATTTTCGCTGTCGAAGGTGGACAAACTGCCTCGCCGATGCCATGAATGTAAATTTCTCTTTGCTTGTTATGGTGAATGTCCAAAAAATAGGTTTCTCTATGATAAGTTCGACCCTTATCCCCACAACTATCTATGCGATGGTTATCTACGATTTTTTGCTCATACAGCTCCCTATTTCGACGCTATGAAATCCGCGATACTTTCAGGCAATTCCCCAAGCTCATTGATGCGAGAAATGAAAAACAATTAAATAGGAGAATAAATATGAAGAAATACATAAACAATAAGTCTTGTCGGTTAATAGCCTACTCATCGTTGCAAGCTCTATTACCCATGTTTGCAATGGCAGAAGAGCGACCGAATATCATTCTTTTTATGGTCGATGACATGGGATGGCAAGACACGTCGGTGCCATTTTGGTCTGAACGAACGCCGCTGAACGAACGTTTTGAAACTCCAGCCATGCAGCGACTTGCAGGCGAGGGAATGCTCTTCACACAAGCCTATGCAGCTCCAATAAGTTCGCCAAGTCGCTGTTCGCTCATGACAGGAGCAAATGCTGCCCGCCATAGAGTGACCAACTGGACTCTGAGACAAGATGAATCTACCGATATTGATGATGCTAACGTGGAAACACCAGCATGGAACTGGAACGGAATATCGCAGACACAGGGAGTGAGAAATACATTCTATGCACGCTCCTTTGTAGATATACTCCAACAAAACGGATATCGCACCATACATATAGGAAAAGCCCATTGGGGAGCAACTGGCACCCCTGGCGAACGACCTGAACACTTTGGTTTTGAGAAAAATATAGCAGGGCATGCCGCAGGTGGTCCCGCAACTTATCTGAGCGAACAGAATTATGGTCACGACAACGATGGCAATCCAACGTCGATAATGCATGTACCCGACCTCGAGAAGTATTGGCAGACAGGAACATTCCTGACAGAAGCACTCACGCGCGAATGTCTTGCTCAACTCGATAGTGCCAAAGCCGATGGCAGACCATTCTACCTCTATATGTCGCACTATGCCGTACACATTCCCATAGACCGTGATATGCGGTTTTACGATAAGTATATCAAAAAAGGATTGTCAACCAAAGAAGCAGCATACGCATCACTTATCGAAGGTATGGACAAGAGTTTGAACGATATACTTCAATGGCTCGACAGCAACGATATGGCGGATAACACAATAGTAATCTTCATGAGTGACAACGGAGGATATGCATCGGGCAGTTACTACCGCGATGAACCTCTTTTTACACAAAATGCCCCCTTACGCTCGGGGAAAGGGTCGCTGCTTGAAGGGGGAATACGTTTGCCAATGATTGTTCGGTGGAAAGGCATAACGCAGCCAGCATCGAAATGTGATAAGTATATCATGATAGAAGATTTCTATCCCTCTATACTCGAAATGGCTGGAATACAACACTACGAAGTGCCACAAACAATCGATGGTCGCAGTTTTGTACCATTATGTAAGGGTAGTAACGACACTTCGAGAGGTCGTGCACTCATTTGGAACTACCCAAATATCTGGGGAAATAATGGTCCGGGAATAAATCTCAATTGTGCTATTCGTCTTGACCAATGGAAACTTATCTATTATTATCAAACAGGCGAAAAAGAACTATACGACATCGATAGCGACATCAGCGAAGAGCACAATCTTGCATCTACACGTCCAGACATCGTGCGAAAACTATCCCGCCGACTGGGTCGAACCCTCCGCAGTATGAGTGCTCAACGACCTATAAACAAACACACAGGTAAACCATTCCCCTGGCCAGATGGGAAATAACTCTTGTGGAATTGGGTTTTTCGCAAAAAAGCATATTTTCTTTTTTCAATGTTTTAAGCATTTTATGTGCGTGATAAGACAAAAAATAGTATTTTCGCGGGCAGATAATTAAAGTTTTTTACAAATGAAGAAATTACTTTTATTGACGTTAGCTCTCTTGATGGTGGCATTTGGAAGGGCTGGTTTTAATATGCTCCAACACAAAAATATCGGCGGAGACGATGACCTTACTAAATATGTAAACACGCGAATAGGTACGGGTGGACACGGACATACGTTTCTCGGTGCGAATGTTCCATTCTCTCTTGTTCAACTCGGACCAACGGAACCTACTCGTGGTTGGGACTGGTGCTCGGGCTATCACGACAGCGACTCTGTGTTGATAGGCTTCGGACATATGCATCTGAGCGGCACAGGTATTGGCGAACTGGGAGATATAGCTCTATTACCGATAAGCAGAACTGACCAAAAAGAAATTATTTTTAATCACAGACAAGAGAATGCCAGACCTGGCTATTATTCCCTTATGGCGACTAATCCAGATGTACTTGTTGAGCTGACAGCTTCGGAACGAGTGGGATGGCATCGTTACACACCAAAGGGAAAAGAACAATCGCTCCTCATAAGACTCGACCTGAAACAAGGAATTGGATGGGACAAGCATGTAGAGAGTAGTTTTAGGCGAATATCTTCGACAAAGATTTCTGGTTATCGACGTTCATCTGGATGGGCAAAAGACCAACAGATATTCTTCGCTATGGAATTTTCTTCGCCAGTTGCAATAGAGAAAACAGAAGGCGATACTATTTGCTATCTGCGAGCCAATAATCTATCAAAACCTCTTTTAATTAAAGTAGCCCTCTCGCCTGTGAGCACAGACAATGCATGGCTAAACATGCAAGTGGAAGCAAGTGGATGGAATTTCGATGATGCGGTGGAAAATGCACGTCGGAAATGGAATGACCAATTGTCGAAAATAAAAATATCTACTACCGATGAAGCTCGTCGCAGGGTGTTCTATACAGCAATGTATCATTCGATGACAGCACCATCGGTCTTCTCCGATGTGAATGGCGATTATCGCGGAGCCGATGGTAAAACACACAAAGGTGACTTTGTAGCATACACAACACTTTCGCTTTGGGACACATATCGGGCACAACATCCGCTCATGACGATCATTCATCCCGAACGTCAGCGTGATATGGCAAAGACATTTATCAACATCTTTCGTGAACAGGGAAAACTGCCCGTATGGCACTTGATGGGTAACGAGACCGATTGTATGGTGGGTAACCCCGGAATTCCAGTGTTGGCAGACCTCGTTATGAAGGGTTTTGTTGATGATAAGGAAACGGCTTTCGAAGCACTTAAGCAATCAGCATTGCAAGATGACCGCGGACTTGGTTTGTTAAAGCAGTATGGTTATCTTCCTTACGATAAAGACCCTGAGTTTGAAACAGTGGCAAAGGGATTGGAATATGCACTGGCAGACCATCAAGTGGCTGAAGTTGCAAAGATGTTGGGCAAGACAGCCGACTACGAATACTTTAGTAATAGAGGTAAGGCATATAAGCACTATTTCGACTCTGTCACAAAATTCATGCGCGGAAAGGGTAGTGATGGACAATTTAGAGAACCATTCGACCCATTCAATGCTGTTCATCGACAAGACGATTACACAGAGGGTAACGCTTGGCAATACACATGGCTCGTACCGCATGATATTGACGGACTCGTGGAACTATTTGGAGGTAAAGATAATTTTCTGACAAAATTCGATTCTCTTTTCATTGTAAGTGGAGATATGGGCAAAGAGGCTTCGCCCGATATTTCTGGTCTGATAGGTCAGTATGCTCATGGCAACGAACCCAGTCATCACATATTATATATATATAACTATCTCGGACACCTGGAGAAGTCGTCACCGTTACTACGTCAAACAATGACTACTCTCTACAAGGATTGTATTGATGGGCTTTCGGGCAATGAAGATGTTGGGCAGATGTCGGCATGGTATATACTTTCTTCTATTGGACTTTACCAGATGGAACCAGCTGGGGGCAGATACATCATTGGCACACCATTATTCGATGAAGCACAGATAAATGTAGGCGATGGGAATACTTTTACAGTAAAAGCCATAAACAATAGTGATGAGAATATCTATGTAGCTGCCATGAGGCTTAATGGTAAACCTTACTATAAAACTTTCATCGACTACGACGACATAATGAGTGGAGGCACGCTCGAACTCCTTATGTCGCCATATCCAACGAAACGACCTGCTCCGAGTGATAGATTATTTTCTTCAAAGGTTATTGAAGATAAAATCAATGAAACAGTGTGGTTGTTGAAAGAAAATCCTAAACTCGCTTGGATGTTTGCCAACTGTTTCCCGAACACTCTCGACACTACTGTCCACTATCGACAGACAGACGATGGCGATGACGACACATTTGTAGTAACAGGCGATATACCAGCCATGTGGCTGCGCGACAGTGGTGCACAGGTGTGGCCCTATGTGGCATTTGCCGACAAGGACGATGACCTGAAGAGGTTGTTACGAGGGGTTATATTAAGACAGTTTAAGTCAATCAACATCGACCCATACGCAAACGCTTTCAATGATGGACCGACGGGCGAAGGGTGGCAGACTGATGCTACTGACATGAAGCCTGAAGTTTATGAAAGGAAATATGAAATCGACTCAATGTGTTATCCTCTGCGACTTGCTTATGCTTACTGGCAGCAGACAGGAGATACCTCTATTTTTGGCGATGAATGGTTGAATGTAGTAGAAAATATGTTGATGGTTTTTCGTAGTCAACAACGAAAGGATGACAATGGGGATTATCGTTTCTATCGAGTGACAGATCGAACCTACGACACAGTGGGATGGGGTGGATACGGCGCACCAGTAAAGCCTGTTGGACTTATAGCATCAGTGTTTCGACCCTCTGACGACCGCACCTCGCTGCCTTTTCTCGTGCCAAGTAACTTCATGGCAGTGAGCTCACTTCGAAAGGCTGCAGAGATTTTAACATCAGTCAACCATCGTAAAGACTTAGCGAAGCAATGCACCGACTTGGCTGACGAGGTGGCTGAGGCTTTGCAGAAGTATGCTGTGGTTAATCATCCTAAATATGGAAAGATTTATGCTTTTGAGGTCGATGGTTTCGGCAATGCTCTTATGATGGACGATGCCAATGTGCCGAGTCTTTTGGCTATGGCTTATCTGGGTGATGTGGACATCAAGGACAAGGTGTATCAGAATACCCGCCGATTTGTTTTAAGTAGCGATAATCCTTGGTTTTTTAGCGGCAATGCGGGCGAAGGAATAGGCGGACCTCATGTTGGATACAATCAAGTATGGCCAATGTCGATTATCATGCGTGCCTTTACTTCTAACAATGACGATGAAATTACGCGTTGCATAGA
The DNA here is from genome assembly GCA_946627325.1 of uncultured Prevotella sp. Classification (GTDB taxonomy): domain Bacteria; phylum Bacteroidota; class Bacteroidia; order Bacteroidales; family Bacteroidaceae; genus Prevotella. Next base: position 66,084 of record CAMOVK010000003.1, read on the forward strand.
TATGCTGCTCGCTACAGATGCAGAAACAGGATTTATCCATGAGTCGTTTCACAAGGACGATGCCTCTCGTTTTACTCGCGAATGGTTTGCATGGGCAAACACGCTCTTTGGCGAACTCGTGCTGAATAAACTTGTAAAGTAATAGTGCTGAAACTCAAAAATGGTTTATAGTCGATATGAAAAAACTCCTAACAATTATTCTGACAGCCTTTGGTTTGACTACAGCTTGTGGTCAGCAGGCTTTTGAAAATGTTGATGTCAAGGCTTTTGCAGAGTTGATAACCGACTCTAATGTTGTTGTTCTCGATGTTCGTACAAGCGAAGAATATGCAGAGGGGCACATTGAGGGTGCAGTGCTCATCAATCAATTTGAAGATGATTTTATTGAAAAGGCACAAGAACTCTTGCCAAAAGATAAGACTATTGCTGTTTATTGTCGCAGTGGACGTCGTTCTGCGAGTGCCGCAACTCGTTTGTCTGACGTAGGTTTTCGCTGTGTTAATCTCAAAGGCGGCTATCTTGCTTGGCAAGAGGCGATGTCTGCGTGGCAATCGACAGATTGAAAAGTTATAAAAATATAACACAATACAGGCTGTGTTGTTGCTTACCGTCAGCACAATTAAGACTGGCCTCCTAATTTTACGTTATTCCCATCGCGCATGACGTTGTTGACAATTACTGTTATTTGTTGTTTCAGTTCGTCGATAAATTGGCGAGGGTCGTATTGACAAGCCTCTATCTGGCGCAGCTTCTTTTCCCAAATACCTGTTAGCTCAGGACTCTTGAGCAGTTCTTCCTGTATGGTGTCGATAAGTCCAATGCCTGTTGGAGTAGCTACAAGATTCTTACGTTCCTTTTTAATATAGTTTCTTCTGAATAGGGTTTCTATGATGGCAGCTCTTGTTGAAGGGCGTCCTATGCCGTTTTCTTTCATAGCTGCACGCAGTTCTTCGTCATCGACCATCTTACCTGCTGTTTCCATTGCGCGAAGAAGTGTAGCTTCGGTAAAGTGTTTTGGCGGCGATGTCCATCGCTCTGTAAGTGTTGGGGTGTGAGGTCCACTCTCGCCTTCTACGAATTCCGGCAGTGTCTTTTCTTCGTTCCCATCAGGAGTGTTGGTGTTGGGTGCAAGTGTTTGAGGGTTTGTAACGTGCCATCCTGGTTTGATTATCTGCTTGCCGCTTGCTTTCATTTCGATATTTTCTACCTGCCCAAGGATGGTTGTAGTAGAATAAATGCAGTCGGGATAGAATACAGCGATAAATCGTCGGGCTATGAGGTCGTAAACGTTACGCTCTAAGTCGGTCAGATAGTTGGCTGCAACTCCTGTGGGTATTATGGCATGGTGGTCGGTCACCTTTGAAGAATCGAATACTCGTTTTGGCTTTGGCAACTTTGCTGAAAGCAGCGACGAAGTCAGATTTTCGTAGCCTTTCAGACCGCGCAAGGTGTTTGGACACTTGTCGTAAATGTCGTCGCTGAGATATTGCGTGTCAACGCGAGGGTAGGTGGTCAGCTTACGTTCATACAATCCTTGTATTATGTTGAGCGTTGTTTCAGCACTCATGCTGTATTTTTTGTTGCAATCTACTTGCAGGCTGGTCAGGTCGTAGAGGCGTGGGGGTTGTTCCTTGCCTTGTTTCTGCTCTACTTTGCTGATGGTAAACGGTTTGTCCTCAATGCTCTTAAAAGCTTCTTCACCTTCTTCTTTGGTTGCAAACTTGCCTTTTGTCGATGTAAATGTCGTGTCGCGATATATTGTTGAGAGCACCCAATAAGGTTCCGAAACGAAGTTGTCGATTTCTTTCTGTCGTTTCACTATCATGGCGAGTGTTGGTGTCTGCACTCTACCAATTGACAGTGGATGTCCGGGTTTGCCGTATTTAATGGAATAGAGTCTTGTGGCATTTATTCCCAGTAGCCAGTCGCCAATGGCTCGCGATAGTCCTGCCATGTAGAGCGAGTCGTATTGCGACTGCTCTTTCAGCTTGGCAAATCCTTCGCGTATGGCTTCGTCGGTCATTGATGAAATCCATAGTCGCTTAATTGGGCATTTTGCTCCAGCTTTTTGCATTACCCATCGTTGAATGAGCTCGCCCTCTTGCCCTGCATCGCCGCAGTTGATGATGCAATCGGCAGCATGCATCAGCTGTTCGATGATGGCAAACTGGCGTTTTATTCCTTCATCGTCTTTGAGTTTTATGCCGAAACGAGGAGGAATCATTGGCAGCGACGACAGTGCCCAACTGCGCCAGCGGGGGCTGTAGTCCTCAGGCATCTTCAGTTCGCAAAGATGTCCGAAGGTCCATGTCACCTGATAGCCATTGCCCTCCATGTAGCCGCCTTTCGACTGTGTGGCGCCAATTATTCGGGCAATGTCTTTCGCCACACTGGGCTTCTCTGCTATACAAACGGTCATCCTCTGTCGTAATGTGGCATGTCGGAAGGTATAATCATTGAAATCTCCACCAGTCCGCGAACCTCTCCATCTACGCGCCATGGGGTCTGGTAAATCATTTTCCTCACTCCTTTCTTCGTGATAGTGTAGCTGTTAGAGCAGCCTTCGCTGAGCATCTTCTTGATTATCGCCTGCGAACGCTCGCTGTGACAGGGCATCATGTTCTTGCCAACCATTGTCTCGCCAGGGGCACAGAATGTTTCGCGCGACATCTTATTCATATATATCAGATTGCCCTCAGTATCACTCACCGTCACGGCACAATTCATCTCCTCAGCCCAAGCAAATTCGTTCATGTTGAATTTCTCTTTTTGATAATAATTATGTTAAACTAATTTCGATGCAAAAGTAAGAATTATTGCACAAACTACGAATGATTTTTACATTCTTCCGCTGTCAGAAGTTACTTTTTGGTTGTCTAATTTTTCTATTATGTTAAATATGGTTATTTTTGAGAAAACTAATAAATTGAACGACACAATGAGCAGAGAGCGAATACGAATAAAAGTTCAAAATATAATAAAAGTTAAGAATCTACATCCGAAAGGATGAACTCTGTCAGAGTCTATAGTCAACATGTATATCGTTACCAAATTAAACATCAAATACAACCTTGAGTGAATAAGCAAATCGTATTCGCTCAAGGTTTTTTATCGCACCATCAAGTGTGCAGACTTTTATGATTAAAGTAGGTTGTCACCACGCTTGATATTCAATCGTTTACGTTTTCTATAATCAATAGTCAATCGGCTGAATTTTATCTTGTTGACGCCACTATGCCTTATAAAACAAAAAAGGAAGATAAACCGTAGTGGCTTATCTTCCTTTTTATGTGAGTTGTATTTCTATTTCTATCGTCGTCAGTTGTTGACTGTTCCGCCAACGATGTCAAGCAGTTCGCTTGTGATGGCTTGCTGTCGCGACTTGTTGTACTGCAAGTTGAGCTCGCGTAGGAGTTCGTCTGCATTGTCGGTTGCTGTCTGCATGGCTACCATACGTGCGGCGTGCTCGGAGGCGTTGCTATCGAGCAGTGCCGTATAGATCATGAGGTGTATGAGCTTGGGTATGAGTTTCGACAGGATTGTATTCATGTCGGGCTCTACGATGAAGTTGTCGTTTAGCGGCTTGATGTTCTCTTCCTTTTGCTCATGTACGCGCTCTCCACGCTGACGAAGGTACTCTTGCGTCTGTTGAGTAGCTACCGTTGATGTCAAATCGCGTTCGTGGTCGCGATGTAGCTCTTCGCTGATGTCGATAGGTAGAAGGGCTTTACGTGTCAGTATCTGCGAACCTGCACTCTTGAAGTGATGATAAATCAGTTCTACACGGTCTATTTCGCCTGAAGCAAACAACCCGCCCAGTTCGCGTGCAATGTCGATACATTGTTGCACATTGGGTTTGTCGGCAAGCGATGTGAAATCGCCTGCTGGTTTGAAGCCCAGTTTGTTAATCTTTTCGGTTACTTTTCGACCGATGGGGTAGATGACGATATTCTCTTTGCCTAAGTGAGCATAGCTGTCTATGGTCTGTTGCATCAGTTTGAGAATGTTGGCATTAAATCCTCCGCAGAGGCTGCTGTTTGATGCATAGACTACGAGCGCTACTTTCTCTACGGGGCGTGCTGCGCTGTAAACAGTTTCAGCATCAGCCTCAGAGGCTAAGAATGTCTTGAGTATATGCTCGAGCATCGTTTCGTAGGGGAGCATATTCTCTATCATCACCTGTGCATGATGAAGCTTACTCGAAGCCACCATCTTCATGGCACTCGTAATCTTTCGGGTGCTGTTGACGCTGGCTATTCGATTTTTTATCTCTTTGAGTGAAGGCATCGTGGAATGCTTTTAGAGTTCGCTAAATTATGACTTGAATTGTCCGGCTATGTCAGCCATTACGTTTTCTATCGTCGCAATGTCGTTATCGGTGAGTTGTCCGCTTGCCAACGAGTCGATTACATCGTTATGGCTGGCACGCATTTTCTCAAGGAATGTGTCCTGACACTGGCGAACTTTATCAACTGGCACTGCCGACATCAGTCCTTTCGTACCGCAATAGAGGATGGCTATTTGTTCACCAACCGACATTGGGCTATACTGTGGCTGAATGAGCAGCTGGTTGTTCTTTCGTCCGCGATCGAGAGTCATGGCTGTAACGGCATCCATATCGCTTGAGAACTTTGAGAATGCTTCGAGCTCGCGATACTGTGCCATATCTATTTTCAGTGTTCCTGCCACTTTCTTCATCGACTTGATTTGTGCCGAACCACCCACACGCGATACAGATATACCTACGTTGATGGCTGGGCGGAAACCTTGATTGAAGAGGTCGGTTTCGAGATAAATCTGTCCGTCGGTGATAGAAATCACATTGGTAGGTATATATGCCGAAACGTCGCCAGCTTGTGTTTCAATGATTGGCAATGCTGTCAGCGAACCTCCACCTTTGACATGTCCTTTCAAACACTCTGGTAGGTCGTTCATCTGTTCTGCCACTTCCTGCTGGTCGTTGATTTTTGCAGCTCTTTCGAGCAGACGGCTGTGGAGGTAGAAAACGTCGCCAGGATATGCCTCACGTCCTGATGGACGGCGAAGGATGAGCGATACTTCACGATAGGCAACGGCTTGCTTCGACAGGTCGTCATAAACGACGAGTGCCGATTCACCTCTGTCGCGGAAGTATTCGCCTATGGCAGCACCTGCAAATGGTGCATAGTACTGCATGGCTGCAGGGTCGGAAGCAGTTGCCGATACGATAATAGTGTAGGGGAGTGCTCCGTGCTCTTTGAGGTTCTGAACTAATGCTGCTACTGTTGATGCTTTCTGACCTATTGCAACATAGATGCAATATACTGGTTTGCCAGCATCGTAAAAGCTCTTTTGATTGATAATGGTATCTACGGCAATAGCTGTTTTACCAGTCTGGCGGTCGCCAATGATGAGCTCACGCTGTCCGCGACCGATAGGAATCATTGAGTCAACAGCCTTAATACCAGTCTGTAGTGGTTCCTTTACAGGTTGGCGATAGATAACGCCGGGTGCCTTGCGGTCGAGTGGCATCTCGAAAGAGTTGGTAAGGTCGATATCGCCTTTGCCATCGATAGCCTGACCGAGTGGGTTGATGACGCGTCCGAGCATATTATCGTTGACACGTATAGAAGCGATACGCTTTGTGCGTTTCACCACCATACCTTCCTTAATGCCCGATGTCGTTCCCAGTAGCACACAACCAACGTTGTCTTCCTCAAGGTTCATCACGATTGCCATTGTGCCATTGTCGAACTCAAGGAGCTCGTTGGCTTCGGCATTGCGAAGACCATAGATTCGAGCTACACCATCGCTGACGGTCAGCACCGTACCTACTTCGTCAAACTGAGCCTGGTCGCTGATGCCTTTGAGTTGCTGAAGCAGCACCTCCGACACCTCACTTGGTTTTATTTTGTCTGACATTTCTTTTCGTTTTACTTATTTAGTTTTTGTAGAATGGTTTGGAGTCGATTTTTCACGCTTGCGTCCATTCTATATGTGTCGTATTCGAGAACGAATCCTCCGATAATTTCGGGTTTCACTTCTGTTTCAAATTCGACAGTCCCTTTAGTTCTGCTCTCCACCATCTGCCGCATTTTCTGCTCTGTTTCTGGCGAAACAGCAGTGGCGGTGATGAGTCGTCCGCGGATGATGTTCTTTTGCTGCCTGTAAAGAGTGATGTATGAATTTGCCATAAACTGCAGAATTGTCTCCCTGTCTTCGCTGAGGACGAGTTCGATAAACCGTCCTGTCAGTGGCGACGACTGTTCTCCACAGGCTGTGAGCAGCAGCGACTTTTTCGAGTCTTTGGCAAGCATAGGGTTATCGATAGTTACTCTAAGTTGCGGAACTCGAACATAGCTGTTAGCCAGTGTCAGCATATCTTTATAGACTGCATCTTCCAGCTTCTGCTCGGTAGCACTTTTCAGGAGTGCTCTTGCATAGCGAACAGATACTACTCCTATATCCATAATCTGTTATTTATTGGCGGTCACATCATCCAGCAATCTGTCAATCATCTTCATCTGCTCGGCATCGGTAGATAGGTTTTCACGCAGTATCTTCTCTGCTATCTTCACCGATAGTTCTGCCACTTGCTCTCTTATGTCGCGTATGGCTTGTTGCTTTTCGCCTTCTATCTCGGCTTTAGCGTCGGCGAGTAGTCGTGCGCCTTCTTCCTTTGCCTTTTCTTGAGCTTTTGTGACGATGTCTTCACGCGTCTCGGTAGCCTCTTTGAGAATTTGAGCTTGTCGCTCGCGTGCTTCTTGAAGCATTGCCTCGCTTTCCTGCTTGATGTTCTCCATGCGTTCGGTTGCTTCGTGTGCCTTGCGCAGACTTTCGTCAATATAGTTCTTACGGTCGGTCACCATATTGATAATGGCGGGGAATCCGAACTTTGCAAGTACGAAGAATACCACGATAAACGCCAGTAACATCCAGAAGAGCAGTCCGAGGTCGGGCGTGAGGATTGATGGCAATTTTGTGAAATCCATTAGTAATGGGATTGTTTACTTTTTCTTATTTGATAAGGAATGCACAAGCTGCGATAGCGAAGAGAGCACAACCCTCAACGAAAGCAGATGTCAGAATCATGTTAGTCTGTACCTTACCGGCTGCTTCTGGCTGACGAGCGATAGCGTCCATAGCGCTGCCACCAATCTTACCAATACCTAAACCTGCACCGATTGTTGCAATACCTGCTCCCAGACCGCAGCCCAGCTGTGCCAGACCTTCAGCGGCTAATAATGTTGAAAATACCATAATTTTAATTGTTTTTATGTGTTAATAATTGTTTTAATCGTTTAGTTGCAAATTATTCTATTTGTTGAGATTATTAAACTCGTTGATGATTTATTTCTTTTTCCTTTACTCTGCGTGGTGTTCCTTGCATGATAGTCCGATGAAAACGGCACTGAGCATTGTGAATACATACGCCTGAACAAAGGCTACAAGCAGTTCGAGCATATTCATAAACAAGAGCATGATTATGCTGAACGTATTCAGTCCGAGTCCAAACCCTACTCCCATAGACCATCCGAGGAAGATTACGCATGTAAAGCTGAGCATCACAGCGTGTCCTGCCATCATGTTAGCAAAGAGACGAATCATGAGAGCGAAGGGCTTTGTGAATATTCCGAAAAGTTCTATCACAGGCATGATTGGTGCTGGATAGGCTTTTAGGAACAATGGAACTTCAGGCCAGAATATCTCTTTCCAGTATTCTTTGTTTGCGAAGATGTTAATCATCAGCATCGTGCAAACGGCGAGGAACAGTGTGATATTGATGTTTCCCGTAACGTTTGCACCTCCTGGGAACACAGGAATCAGTCCAACGAGGTTTGTTGTCAGTATGAAGAAGAACACCGTGAGAAGGTATGGAGCGTATCGCTTGTAGTGTTTTTCGCCGATAGAGGCTTTTACCACGTCGTCGTTTATCATCATGACCATCATCTCCATCATGCCGACAAAGCCTTTAGGTGCTTCGTCTTTATAGTCGTGGCGTTTGTACCAACGAGCACACGATAGGAAAATTACAATCAGTATGATTACTACAATCCATATCTGCACGACAGTCTTCGTCATGCTCAAGTCTATTGGGCGCACTTCGCTGCCGTCTGCCATTCGTTCGTAGATTTTGCCGTGATGTTCTTTGTTGAAGAAGAACGGTTCGGGCAGGCTGTGTGCCGTGCAGAAAGTCCATTGACCTGTCTGCTTACTACGCACAATAATTGGCAGTGGTATGCTGATGTGTTTGCCTTCGTAGCTGGCTATGTGCCATTCGTAAGAGTCGGAGAGGTGCTCGAGAACAATCTCGGGAATGTCCAACTCCTTACCTTCGTGCTCTGCTGTTGTTGCATTGCTTGCGAAGGTATAGATTGGCGCAACTGCCAGTATCAGCAATAGGATGATATGTTTCAGTTGTTTCATTGGTTCTTTTCTCTGTTAAAGACGTTTTGATACTCTTGCGAAGAATATGGAATGGTGTATCAGATGCACCAGATAGAATGCTATAAACACGAGGAAGAAAGTCATCATTGCGTCGTGTCCCCATGCTATGTAGTAGGCGAGCATTGCTCCGAGTGCGAGTAACATTCTGAAGCCCGACGATGCTGTGTAGTATGTTGGCAGGCTGTCGGTATGATGCAGTGCGACTTGTCGCCATATCAGTCCTGAAGCGATGCCCACTACGGCAGTGAATATTGCGCTAAAGGCTGTTGGTGTGGCTAAGTCGTTGATGTCGAAAATCCTCATTACCAAAGCTGATGCTATTGTCACGATGATGGTCAGCACCAGTTGTTGTGCAATGTAGATAATACTTATCCTTCCTGCGTCTTCCATGCGTTCTTCGTTGAGCGTTGGGGCATTTAGTCGTTGGCTTGTAGCTCAACGCAGAGGCTCACTTTGTTTTTCTTCACTTCGATGAAGCCTCCGCCGATGTTTATAGTGTCTCGTTTGCCGTCGAGAGTTACTTTTTCGACTATGCCTTTCTCGAGCGAGGAGATGATTGGTGCGTGGTTTTCAAGCACTTCGAAGCGTCCGAGTGTGCCTGGAACGATTACACTTTGTACCTCGCCATCATATACAACCCGTTCGGGAGAAACGATTTTCAGTCTTAAACTCATATTATTGTTTTGCTAATAGACTCAATTATTTTGTTTATCCTTGAGCTGCTTCCATGAGTTTCTTGCCCTTTGCGATAGCATCTTCAATGGTTCCTACGTTGAGGAATGCCTGTTCTGGCAGGTCGTCCACCTCGCCGTCGAGTATCATGTTGAAGCCTTTTATCGTGTCTTCGATAGAAACCATTACTCCGGGAACGCCTGTAAACTGTTCAGCCACAGCGAAAGGCTGCGAGAGGAAGCGCTGTACTCGGCGTGCGCGGTTCACTGTCAGTTTGTCTTCGTCAGACAGTTCGTCCATACCGAGAATAGCGATAATGTCCTGCAGTTCTTTGTAGCGTTGTAGTATCTGTTTTACTCTTTGTGCGCAGTCGTAGTGTTCTTTTCCTACGATTAGCGGGTCGAGTATTCGCGATGTACTTCCCAGAGGGTCAACGGCTGGATAAATACCGAGCTCAGTAATCTTTCTCGAAAGCTCCGTTGTAGCGTCAAGGTGTGTAAATGTTGTTGCTGGAGCAGGGTCGGTCAAGTCGTCGGCAGGCACATATACAGCCTGTACCGATGTGATTGAGCCTTTCTTTGTTGATGTGATACGCTCCTGCATTGCTCCCATTTCCGAAGCAAGTGTAGGTTGATAACCTACGGCTGAAGGCATTCGTCCCAAGAGTGCTGATACTTCTGAGCCAGCCTGTGTGAAACGGAAGATGTTGTCAATGAAGAAAAGGATGTCGGCTGCTGCTCCATCTTTTCCTCCGTTATCGCGGAACTCTTCGGCTACGGTCAGTCCAGACAGTGCCACTGATGCGCGTGCACCAGGAGGTTCGTTCATCTGTCCATAGACGAGTGTTGCTTGCGATTTCTTGAGTTCTTCTGGGTCAACGAGCGACAAGTCCCACTTGCCTTCATCCATTGCCTTTTTGAATTTCTCTCCGTAGCGAACAACTCCACTCTCAATCATTTCTCGGATAAGGTCGTTACCTTCGCGGGTACGTTCTCCTACACCTGCAAACACAGAGTAGCCATTGTGTCCTTTGGCGATGTTGTTGATAAGCTCCATGATAAGCACTGTTTTGCCCACACCAGCTCCACCGAAGAGTCCAATCTTTCCACCTTTCATGTAAGGTTCGAGCAGGTCGATAACCTTAATACCCGTAGCGAGCATTTCTTTTCGTGTAGATAGTTCTTCAAACTTTGGAGCTTCGCGGTGGATGGGGTATGCCCCTTCCATATCGAGCTGTTTCATACCATCGATAGGCTGTCCTATCACGTTGAGCATACGTCCTTTAATCTGGTCGCCTGCGGGCATCTGAATAGGGCTTCCCATTGGGATTGCTTCCAGTCCGCGTTGCAGACCGTCGGTATTGTCCATAGCAACGCAGCGCACGGTGTCTTCGCCGATATGTTGCTGCACTTCGACGATGAGGTCACGCCCATCGCTACGAACAACCTTTAGGGCTTCGTGGATTTTAGGTAGTACTTTCTCTGCATCTTGACCTGCGGTGTCGAAGTAAACGTCGATTACCGGACCGATAATTTGAGAAATACGACCATTGATTTTAGTCATAAAAGATATGATTTTTAATTGTTAACAAAATGCATTTTATAGGAAGGAATTACCTTGCTTGGCAAATCCAGTGCAAAGGTAGTTATTTTATAGAGTATTAACAAATTATAAATAATTTTTTTTCTCAGTGTGTTTGTGCGCGTATATTAAATAATGTGTGTGTGGTATATATAACAAAAAAGTCGCAGCCAGTTTTTCACCAGCTGCGACTTTTATTTAGTTTAGGCTACAATTTAGTTGTCCCAAATGTTGCCGTTTGTCAGGTCGAATTCGCTTCCGAAAGTTGATTCGTTTGAAAGCTGTTCGCCATCTCCTTCTTCGTTAATGTTGCTTAGGCAGATGATTCCTTCATTCTGCGTTTTAAGCACTTTCACTGTTGGAATAATATACTCTTTTTTCATATCTTTATATATATTCATCTATAGTTTATTATTTTACAGCTACGCGCTTTCCGTTTACTACGTAGATACCGCGTTGCAGGCTGTTTACGTTTTGTACGCGTACACCTGTTACAGTATATACTTCGTCGTTTTCGGTCAGAGCGTTTACATTCACTTCGTTGATGGCGTCAACAGTTGTTCCGTCGAATGCGAAGCCGTAAGCCGAAGCCAGTGCAGCAGGTACACAGAGGTATGCCTTGTGAGCACCGTTAGTGAAGGCTTCACCATTAGGACAACCGTTAGCATAGTAGAAGCCTACCTTGCCTGCATTTTCGCCTTGACCCTTAGAGAGCATATAGAATACGTCGTCTGCATTGTCGCCAACGGTCAGAGCAGCTTCGTCAGTACCCTTAAGCATATTGTTAGCGTTTGCGAGTGCTGGTGCTTCAGCTGCTTCACGATAAGTTGCGAACTGATAAATCAATGCGCTTGATGTGAAGTTGTCGAAGAGAACAACACCTGTTCCAGCTGGGATAACATCGCCATACTTCAGAGTGTTTGTTGCTTGCAGAGAGCCGTCAACAACTGCTTGAGTTGTAACTTCTACTCCATCAGGAACAACTAAGTTACGATCGCTGTAGTACAATGTTGCATAACCTGTAGTACCGACATTCACTTCTGCTAGTTCAGACAAGCCAGAAACAACCTTGATATCATCTAAGAAGAAACGTCTTCCAGAGAATTGGATTGTAACATTACCAGTACCATCGATTACATCAAGGTAAGTTGTCATCCAGTGACCATTAACTGCGTCAATAGTCTTCGTTGTAGATGCATCATAGAATGTAGCACCTGTCAGCGTAACAGTTACACTGTTTGTCTTAGGGTCTGCCCATCCTGCCATATTGAACGACAGTGTTCCTTCTCCAGTAAGAGCGATAGCAGGTGTCGTTATTGTACCATTCTTCGAGCTACTACCAAGTTTTGCACTTTCAGATCCCTCAAACACATTGGTATCAAATGTACAATCGTTATCGAAGTCAGAAGCAGCTGGTTTACTAGCTGAAACAGATCCACTGAACGCGTTGTCACGTCCACCTGTGCCATTGAATGCGGCGAATGTCTCGTTGAAGAGTACTGTTGCAGGTTCGAATGTCTCGTCGGCTACGAAGAAGTTAGCATCGAGTGGAACAAGTTCATACGCATAGTTCTCCCAAGTTAAGAGCATATCGAATGTACCTTCTACACCTTCTATTGCTTCGAAATCGTATGTGAAGCCAACCTTATTATTGATTGAACGTGTATTGCCATTATCCATTTGTAATAGATAAGACTTGATACCTGTATAAGTATTAGTTGTAGAAGTTACCTTACCATGTAGGCGCAGATACTTAGCAGCATCGCTTGTGTTAGAGATTGTCTCTTTCTCTACAGGTGCTATCCATTCTGTAGCATTTTCCACAACAAGGTCTTTTTCAGACTTGAACGAGCGGTTGTTGTAAGCGTCGGTGTAAGTTGTTATCTTACCACTTGTAATTATTTGCTTGTCGGTAGCAGAGAGAGCGTTCTCGCCATCACCAAACATGAAGAATCCAGTTTCGCCGTCCCATAGATAAGTCTGTCCGGAAGGACCAACATTGTACATAACCTGTACTTGATAAGGAGCTTCAATCTTCAAAGTACCGATGCTACCTGCCGCTTTGAGTTCTGCAAGTGTAGGATAAGTGGTTTCTTCGATAGCAACGAATGATTGTTCTACAGGCTCAACAATACCGAGCTTGTATTGTCCGTTTGCTGCTATACCACTGTTACCATAGTTACTTGCCATGAGGGCACGTAGAGTATAGTCGCCAGATTCTACTACTGTCCAGTCGATACCGAAAATTGTTTGTGGATAGAAGTTGAATACTGTACCGTCTTTAGCAGTAAATGTCTGTGCGTCTTTATCGAATGTACCATCCATCTGGATGTAAGCATAGCGGTTGCTATTGTCTGAAGCGATAGCTTCTGCGCCTGTCACAACCTTTGGAGTAACTGTTGTTACTTCTCCTGCTGTAGGATAGGTAGTGGTTTCTTCGAAATCCCAATAAGTTTTAATCCACTTAGAACGCAATGTGCCTGTCAATGTCGTACCGAATGTTGAAGGCCACTTGCTGTTAGAATTGTAATTGAATACCAAAGCACCGCGCTCTTCATTGTTGTTGTAGATGAACGCATAGTTGCTGTATTTAGCAATGAACACTGTTCCAGCAGGAAGTGTTAAGTTAACCAACTCGTTGTTTGCTGCGTTTGTAAGCACATCGCCTAACGAGCTGTATTCCTTAATTACGTTGTATGTCTTGTAAGCAGCATCACTCTCATTACCTTCAGCATCGACAGCGATTGCTCGGAATTGAGTATTTGCATTGATTACCACTGGTTCAGTATATACAGTTCCGTTGAGTGGAGAATATGTAGGAACAGTTCCGTCGGTAGTATAAACAATGTGGGCAGCGTCTGCCTGTGTGATTGTGACAGCTGTACCATCAACAACATCTACATCGGTTGGTGAGAATGTTGGCTGAGCTACAAATATCTTATATTCGCCAGTTACCACATCACTTGTGTTGCCATTAGCGTCAACAGCGATTGCCTTGATAGTTGTCTTGGCATTGATAGTGATAGCTTCAGAATAAACGGTACCATTCAATGGTTCGTATGTAGGATCGGTTCCATCGAGAGTATAGATGATAGATGCTGCTGCAGGCTGTGTGATAGAAACTGCAGTACCCTTTGTTACACTTCCTGATGCAGGATCGAATGTTGGTGCAGTTACATAAACTTGGCCACCTTCGTATGTTACCTCTGCTTCTGTAAAGTACATACCAGCACCGTGAGTGAATGTCACTTCTGTAGCTTCACCTTCCCATGTATCATCAGATGTGAATGAACCAACAGAAGGAGTTAATGCTCCCTGGAATGTACTTGAATTCCATCCGTTTGATTCTATGAAGCGAATCTTCAGAATCTTAGCATCGTCTAAAGCTGTAAACTTAGTTGTCTGGCCATTAGTCATGCCAATGTATCCGTTATTTGGATCATAAGTAGAGGAATACCAATAACCTTGACCATCAACTTGGATAGAACCCTTAGTTGTGCTGTATTGAGAATAGTTGCCTGTGTGTGGGTCCTTATAATTGATATTTACAGTTGATTGCACTGCTGGAGCTGCATCAGCAACGAAATAAACTTTAGCGTTGCTTAGTTCAATCCAATACCACCAATCTGTTTTAGTATTGAATGTTACTGACGATGCAGAACCAGTCCATAGGTTTTCAGCGAATGTACCTGTAGAAGCAGTTGCACAGTGAGCGAACCAAGAGTTAACGTTTGGATCATCTCCATATTGTGTAGAAGCACCACTTACAATGAATTCAATCTTTGTAATGGTGTAACCTTCAGCCGCAGAGATTGTGAAAACAGCATCGTTCTGAACAGAAAGACCTGTTCCATATTTAGAACCGTTATTACAATCGAAAGTAATTGGATCTACAGTAAAGTTGAAGCTGTTGTATTGGTAATCAGTATCCCCATCGGAAGAGTTAATGAATGTTTCATCGCCACCTTCGCTGCTTCCACCGCCAGCACTTTCATCAACTTCGTAAGTAACGGTAAATTTGACTACTCTGATTTGACCATAAGTACCATTGTTATTAACGAGACGAACTGTCGTTTGCGAACATTCCAAAACGGAATTATCGGTAAACGTTCCTGCTTGTCCCCAGCCAGAAGTGCCACTGAGTGCAGCATCAAACTTGTCAAGCGTTCCAGAATTATACTCAATCTCTATTTTAGTGATTGTAGCATCTGTCGCTTGAAATGTTGCCCCTGTATAATTTCCAATTTGATAATAGCCGCTAGTAACTTTCGCATACTGGAAAGCCAACGAAATCTTATCCTGCTCAAGGGTATATGCCCCGTTAGAAGTAAGAGTAGCAGCATCATCAGAGGCTGTAAATGTCACCGACTTTGTAACGGTGTCAGCTCTTGCGCCCATGATACTTAAAACCAGAAGTACCAACAACGCGTGCATTCTTAGTAATTTTTTCATAAGTTAATAATTTAGTTAAACTTGAGTTAGTGAAAATTATGTGTATTTGT
>CAMOVK010000004.1 GCA_946627325.1 uncultured Prevotella sp.
CAATTTATAGAAGAGTAAAAAGCGAGGCCAAACGGCTTCGCTTTTTTAGTGGTTGTATCTTCGGTATTTATCGTCGATGGCTTTTGCTACGACGGCGACAAATAGCTGACTATTGGGATACCTCTATAAGGTCATAGACTCACGTTGCTGATGTCAACCAGATTATTTACTATTGCATAGATGGTCAATCCTGCGGGGCTGTGTATTTGGAGTTTTTTTGCTATGTTTCGCCGGTGGGTAATTACAGTATTGATAGAGATAAACAGGTGGTCGGCTATCTCCTTATTTGTCATTCCCTGTACAACAGCCACCACTACGTCTTTTTCTCTCTGACTCAGCGTTTCGGTATTACCTGTGGGGTTTATCATGCTTGATATCTTCGCAGATACATCGGTCTGCTTTGAGCGTCGCTCAAGCCTTTGTATGGCAGGTATAAATAGGTGGTCTTCCACTTCGGCATGTGCTGCGAGCCATTCTTCGTTGTTGTAGATATCGTAGAGAGTTGCCGACAATTGATTGTTGCGCAGTCCGTCGGAAGGTAGGTATTTTATTATAATACTCTTTAGTTCGCGCAGTTTTTCATCTATTTTTCCATGATGTCGCGAGAAGGTTTCTATATCGTAGGTTTCTGATGTTTCTCCTTCGAGCAGTTTATTAACGTAAGGGAAGACTGTCTTCTCTTCGTACTGCATATGGCTTCTTATTGATTGAGCATATTCGTCGTAGAGTTTCATTATCAGTCGTGCGAGATTGTCGTGTTTGTCAAGAGCTTCTTCGAGTTCTCTACGTATAAACGGCAGTTGGAAACCGATATAGTATTCGTGGCTTGCACGCAGGTATTGCATGAGTGTTGAGACTGATAGTTTGTCAATGTCGTCAACGTTTCTATATCCGTTTATTGTGAAATTTACCACTGCGAGGAATGTGTATGTATCCACGTTGTTGTCGTCGCACACTTCCCTCACGGTCTTATCGCCAAAGCCAAGACTTATTCCGAAACTGCCAAGACTTTGTAGCAGATTGTAGTTATCCCTAATGAGCGAAATCATTTTATCGCTCGATTCATACATTTTCTGGTGTTTCATTGCGGTATCAAAGGGTTAAAGGGTTAATCTATTACATAGTGTTAAGGTATTAGAGGAATGGTGCGAGCAGGTGTGCGAACCATCCTCTGAATCGTTGCCATGGTGTGCGAAACTTCCGCCATCGTTCCTGTGTAAGTAGGAATGATTTTTTCTTATCGCGTTGGAATAGTTGTATTAGTTGGTCGGTTGTGCAGCGGTCTATTATCACTGCGTTTTCTTCGAGGTCGAACCGCAGGCTTCGTGAGTTGAGATTTGCACTTCCTATGGTACAGAATCGCCCATCGACCATAATGATTTTAGTGTGATGAAATCCTGGTTCATATATCCAGACATCTACCCCATGTCTCATTAGTCGATGCACGTTGTATAGAACGCAGTCTGGAGTTAGTGGTATGTCGCTTTTTGCCGAGACCATTACCTCTACCTTCACACCCCTTTCGCTTGCTCGTCGTATGGCTTTTTTTAGTTTTCGGTTGAGTGTCAGGTATGGATTTATTAGTTTGATGCTGTCTTTTGCAGCATTGATTGCTTCGAGGTAGAAATCCCTTATGATAGAGTTCGATGTTCTTGGTTCTCTATTGATTATGCCTACTGTCTTTGCATAAGCCGTTGAGCAGGTGTCTCTCTTAAGATTTTCTGATGGTTGTTTTGCTATTCTGCCTTGATAATATTTTTCTCCTTGTACTTCTTGATTAGTCAGTTTGTTCCACGTTCGGATAAATATCTTCTGCAGTGTGTTTACCTCTGTGCCTTCTATTCGGCAGTGCATATCGCGCCATTCGCCTACTTGCTGTGTTCCTTTGATATAATAGTCAGCTACGTTCATTCCGCCAGTGTATGCTATCTCTCCATCGATAACTACTATTTTTCTGTGGTCGCGACATAACACATGGTTAATCCATGGGAATCTAACTGGGTCGTATTCGTATATTTCAATACCTTTTTGGCGTATTTCCGTCAGGTGTCGTTTTTTTAGAGGTCGGTTGTTAGAGTCGTTGCCAAATCCGTCGAAGATTGCCCTGACCTCCACTCCTTCTTCAACTTTCTTTCCTAACAGGTCGAAAAGCAATGATGCTATAGAGTCGTTTCGGAAATTGAAGTATTCGAGGTGGATGCTGCTTTTTGCCTGACGGATAGCTTCAAACATATCATCGAACTTTTCCTGTCCGCTCATAAGCAGTGTCACTGAATTGTCGTGACTGAAAGTCACGCCTTTTTCCCTCATCTTCTCAACTATAATAGAGTCGGAAGTGAGTGTGTCGGTTTGTGCCCAAAGTAGTAAGGGCATAATGGCGAGGACAATCAGGAGAAGTTTTTTCATCAGACAACGCAGCTATAACTATCTACAATACCGAGCAGATGATGTTCTTCATCAGTGACGAGGACCGAGTGTATTTTGTGTTTGTGCATTAATTTCTGCACTTCAGCGATTTTCATCGTTGTTGGAATACATTTCGGTGTTGTTGTCATCACGTCGCTTACTGTTTTGTCGAAGAATTGTGCCTGCCATCGTTCCATTGCTCGTCGTATGTCGCCGTCGGTTATAAGTCCTGCCACTCGTCCATCGCTCATAGCCACTCCCATTCCGAGTTTTCCTTTCGATACGTGTATTATTGCTTCTCCAAGGTGCATTTCTGGCGATATTATCGGCAGGTCATCTGTGTGCATCACGTCGGCAGCTGTTGTCAACAGTCTGCGTCCGAGCGATCCTCCTGGGTGGAATTGTGCAAAATCGCGCTGTTCGAAGCCGCGCACTTCCATAAGTGCTATTGCCAGTGCGTCGCCCATTGCGAGTGCTGCGGTGGTGCTACTTGTAGGTGCAAGATTAAGCGGACAAGCCTCTTTCTTAACATATACGAGTATGTGGGCATCGGAGTACTTAGCTAACAGGGAGTCGGCATTGCCCGTCATGGATATAATTGGTATGTTGGAGTGTTGCAACATAGGTATAAATCGTAGCAATTCGTCGGTCTGCCCTGAATTGCTCATGGCTAACACCACATCGTTAGGAGTCATTACGCCGAGGTCTCCATGAAACACATCGAGTGGATTGATGAAGAACGATGGTGTACCTGTGCTCGAAAGTGTGGCTGCAATCTTTGCTCCTATGTGTCCGCTTTTGCCCACTCCTGTGACGATTATCTTTCCTTTGCAGTTGAACATTAGTTCTACTGCTTTGTCGAATCCTTCGTCGAGTTGTGGTATGAGTTCGAGCAAGGCATCGGCTTCTTCTCGTATGCATCGTTCGGCATATAGTCTCACGTTGCCGAGTCGTCTCGTATCGGTATGGCTCATGATGAGTTTAGTCTTTTAGTATGTTTTCTATTACGGATTGTAGTTTGTCGAGTTGCAGCATATTTGCGGCATCGCTCAATCCCATGTCTGGGTTTGGATGCACTTCGAAGAAATATCCTGTTGCTCCGAATGCTTTTGCTGCCATTGCCATTGATGGCACAAATCGTCGGTCGCCTCCGGTTTTTCCATTTGCTGCTGATGGTCGTTGGACGCTGTGGGTGCAGTCCATTATCACTGTTGGTACGATTTCGAGCATATCGGGTATATTGCGGAAATCGACAATCAGATTGTTGTATCCGAAGCTGTTGCCACGTTCTGTTAGCCACACTTCGCTTGCTCCGCTTTCGAGTGCTTTCTCTACGGGATAGCGCATATCTTGTCCGCTGAGGAATTGCGCTTTCTTAATGTTTACTATCTTTCCTGTTTTTGACGCGGCTATCAGCAGGTCGGTCTGCCGGCATAAGAATGCCGGTATCTGAACCACATCTACTACCTCTCCTGCTGGCTGTGCCTGCCAAGCCTCGTGTATGTCGGTAAGTAATCGGAGTCGGTACTTTTGCTTTATTGCAGCGAGCATTTCGAGTCCTTTTTCTATGCCTGGTCCGCGAAAAGAGTGCAGGGATGTTCGATTGGCTTTATCGAAGGAGGCTTTGAAGATTATATCTATCCCGAGCGATTGATTGATTGCCACGAGTTGTTCTGCCACTGTTTCGAGTAGCTCTTTCGACTCTATCACGCATGGACCTGCTATGAATACGGGGTTCGTCATGGCATATCCTCCTCTTGCGATGTGGTGTCGATTGTTGTTGCTCTTGAAACCGAGATTTGTCCTTGTCGGTTTATTGAGATAACCAGTGGTATAAAGTTTTCGCTCATGGCATCGGGTGAGCCTACACTTCCTTCAAAGACGAGGCTTCCGGCTTCAGTTTTTGACGGCATCAGTCCGAGCAATGCTCCTGTTTTGCGGGTGTTTTCGTCGAGATATTGGTTGAAATCACTCTTGTGGAATGTGCGGTTGAAGAATGTAGAACCGTCTTGTCGCAGCACTTTTACAGTGATGCTGTTGTCGTAATACTCTATTCCCGTTTCGTCGGTTGCCTTATTCAGACTTGTATCCACACGACGCTGAATTTGCACGGTGTAGCGCGAATCGTTCCATTCGATGACATCTTCGTAGTCGGTGTCTTCCATCCGCTGTGTCTCCATTTGCTTTACAGGCTGGGGGTCGGGTGGCAGAATTATGTCGTCGGTAGTTTGTTTCTTCCCACACGAGGCGAGCATCATCACTGCCGACAGTGCTAAAAGCATTGTTAGGTTTCTCATTTCTAAAGTGTTTAATTATTCCGCAAAGTTACAAAAACAGATTGAATGGTTCAAAAAAATAGCCTTTCTCTTTTTGATTAAACAAACTAAAGTGACTACATTTGCATGATTGGAATAACTAAAAATTAAAATGTTTCGACCGAAAAACTTTATTTTTACGTTCATCGTCATTAGTTCTGTTGCTCTGTTAGTCGGTTGCGGCAATGGCAAGCAGACTGCTGACGAAGGTATCGATGTTGACACTTTCGGAGTACTCATCAACAAGATAAGCAACTGCTCACGGCTTTACACGTCGGAGTATCACGTCAGAAAAATCATAACCCACGACGACCAACTAAAGTTACAGGGCAAGATTCTCTCGCAATCGTTCGACGTAAATCTGCCGTTGGGCGAACGCAAAATAGCCATACCGATTGATGGAGTGGTAAAGGGATATATTGATTTCAGCCAGTTCGACGAGAAAAACATCAGGCGTCGGGGGCAGAAAATAGAGATTACTCTTCCCGATCCAGAGATAATACTCACAAGCACCAGCATCGACCACGATGCCATCATGGAGCATGTGCCTCTGCTTAGGTCGGATTTTAGCGATAGAGAGCTATCGGCATACGAGCAGAAAGGGCGGCAAGCCATCATCAGAAGTATTCCGAAAATGGGCATTGAGCAGCAGGCAAGGCAAGCGGCTGCAAACGTGCTGATACCCATCATTGCTCAAATGGGATTTAAGGAGAGCGACATAACCATTACCTTCCGTCGCGACTTGGACATAAAGAGCCGAATAGTACGATTAAGTGAGAATAAAGCAAGTTAGTTCTTTATCGAATAAAAGCAATCAGAAAATCATGAAACAACCTCCTTTCCGACGCCATATAATCGTTGTTGCCGCGACAGTCGTAATCATTGCAGCCATAGTCGCTATTGCCCGATGCACCGAAAACGAAGCGCACCTGACAACGCCAAAAACCATCAGTGCCAGTCCTACGCAGATAAAACAAATAAGAGACATCGGACAATGGGAATTTCTTTCCATCGACATGGAGGAACTTGTAGATACTATCGACAAGAAAATGATAGGCAGCCGCCGACTGGCGCGAATTTACTACGGCACCATGCGACTCGGGTTCGACACCAGAGCAATAGGAAAGAAAGACATCGCTGTGCATGGCGACACTGTCGAGATGACCATTCCACCGATAACATTGCTCGACCGCAACTTCATCGACGAGGCACGTACAGTGAGTTTCTTCGAGGCTGGCTCATGGTCGCACACCGAACGAAAGCAACTCAGACGTCGTGCATACAGCAAGATGTATGCACGCGGTATGACGCGGAAAAACATAGAAAACGCGCGAAACAACGCTGTCATTCAAATGCGACAATTGCTCCGCGCAATGGGATTTAATACCATAGAAATTCGGACACGTTGACTGTAGATTTCGGAAAGACGTGCTTTCCACTGCGAAAAGATATGCTTTCCAACTCGAAAAGGTATGCTTTCCGCAGTGGAAAGCATACCTTTTCGAACTCTTTGTATATGAGATAGTTAGCGAGGAGGCTAAACAGCCTTCGCCACTTTAATACTTCTTCTTGACAGACTTGCTCTCGTTGCTCATTCTGTCGAGTGCCGTCACCACATAAGTAGCACGTCTGCCAGGCTGATATTGAGGCAATCGGAAGAACGTATTGCGAGTGATTGCTACGATTTTCGACGGATTGGAAGTGTCAATACGCTCACCCTTTTCGAAACGATAGACCACATACTGCACCGCCTCATCAAGCCACGATTTACCCTTAGGAGCTGTCCAGAACAACACATTACCGTCTTCCATTGGAAGTATCTTCAGCCGTTTGGGCGCTTTGGGTGCTTTCCCATCGATGAATGGCATAAGCGGTTGGAGGGCTGGAGTGCGCCAATAGTCGTTGCGCAGAGCAGTCCCGTAATTGCCCACGTTATCGACAACAGCCTTTGCATACCAGAGAACAGTGCCGCTCACGTTTTGCATTTCTGCATGGAGGCGACGCTTGGCTGGGAGTTGATGGCTGTTAGGATTAGCAGGGTCGGCATGTTTCACTGTGCGCTCCACATCCTCGCCAATATACAAAGGACGTTTCGAAGCATAGCGATTCCACCATCGGATAAGTTCTTCGTAGTCTGCCGCACGATTGCCAATCTCCCAATAGATTTGCGGAACACAATAGTCTATCCAACCATTATTAACCCATAGCAACACATCGGCATAGAGGTCGTCGTAGTTTTGCAAACCATTAGTCTGGCTACCTATCTCCGGAGCACTTTTCTTATTGCGATAAATGCCAAAGGGCGACACTCCAAACTTAACCCAAGGCTTACGGCGATGAATTGTTTCGGATAGTTGCTTGATAAACACGTTCACGTTATCACGACGCCAGTCGGCTATATTGCGAAAACCATTCGACGAGAGGCGGAACTCGCGCTCATCGGGTATAGCCACTCCACTGACGGGATATGGATAGAAATAGTCGTCGATATGCAAACCGTCAACATCGTAACGAGCAACAATATCATCTACTACTTGACAAATATAATCGCAGTTTTCCTTCATTCCAGGATTGAGTATAAACAACCCATCGTATGAAAAAACGCGCTCGGGATGTCGGATAGCAATGTGGTTTTGAGCCAAATCGGAAGTGTTTTTCGTTTTTGCACGATACGGATTTATCCATGCGTGCAACTCCATTCCTCGTGCATGACATTCGTCAATCATCCATTGCAGCGGGTCCCAGTAGGGCGATGGCGCCTTGCCCTGCCTTCCGGTAAGAAAGCGACTCCATGGTTCAAGACTGCTCTCGTAAAGCGCATCACACTCGGGGCGCACCTGAAAGATAATAGCATTGACACCATCGCGCTGCAACTCGTTGAGCTGATAGCGAAGAGTCTGCTGCATCTTCTCGGTGGTCATGCCAATGAACTGTCCGTTGACGCATTGTATCCACGCTCCGCGAAACTCACGCTTGGGAGCAGCAACAGTGGTAATGGTAGCACATAGGGCTATCAACAAAAGGCTAAAATACTGACACGCTCTTTTATTCATAATGCTTAAAAAATCTATTGTTGTAATTATATGTGTTCGTTTCACTATATTATTCCGTTTAGAAAGAAAGGTCGAAAGCAAATCGAATGCCGTGCTTGTGAGCCGTCGGCAAATTGTTGTAACTCATGCGGCGCACATAGTCAATCTGGAAAAACTTAAAGACGTTGTGCACACCTACTATGATTTCCCAATAAGGCTGGTCTTTCTGCATCAGACTCGTACCCTCTGGAAAATAGAAAAGCTCGTTAGAATTGGCATTTGAGAGAGCAAACGGATTGTTTTTCTCCGTCAGATAGCCCATCATTCCCTTCACACCAATAAACTCACGCCACTTCAATCGGCGTAGGAAAGGAATACGATTGAAAATCTTACCGTTCATATCCCACCCCACATCGAGCATGGCATAGCGGTCGGTCAGAAACTCCATGTTGTTCATGAGAGCAAACGTACCCGATTCAGAGATGAAACTCAGGTTGGTCGGAGGCATGATAAGCAATGGGAAAGGCACAGTGTTCCATTGAGCACCAGCTTTAATTCGAGCATCAATCTTGCCCCAACTCTTCATCCAAAAGCGCTTATAGACACCCGCTTCAGTGTAGTTGTAACGATAACGGCCACCAAACAGTCCGTCGAAGCCCATCGTATGACTTATAGAAAACTCTGGATTGTCGAAGTTTGTAGGGAACCTATTTTGTTTAGTGTTAACATAAGTGCGCCCCGGACACAAAATAAAGCCCAACGTAGCCTCCGTCGTTCGGATTTTGTTAACGTAATCTCCGCTCGCTACACGCTGGAAAAAGAGTTCGCCTTTGGGCTCGTTGCTCTCCATTTTCAATCTAAAGAGCGTGCGGAAGCCCCAATCTGTCTCCCAATCAAACTTCAATTGCTGACGATTATACAGATACATCTGATTGACCGAAGTCCATCGGAAAGCCGTGAAAACATTATCCTTGTCTGTTACGAGGAACTTATCCGAAGGCGACATTACATCGTAGCTCGTCTCGAAAGAAATAATTCGCGACGGAAACTCTGACGGCTGATATTCTTTCTTGTTGAAAGAGTAGGTCAAGAGACTGCTATAGTAGTGGTTTTTCGACTTTGTTCCATAGGCATAATACCCCTTCCAAAAGAGATGGGGATTGAGTGCAGCAGTCGTTTGACCAGATGCACGGAGACGAATGTTATCGACAAAGTTTCGAGAAACTATCGTATTGATCGGTCCGATATCGAATTTACTCTTCGTAGCAGGCGTTCCCGACTCTATGAAATTCTCTATTACGGCACGAACACCCACCATAATCCACTTAAAACCCTTCGTCTCTTGCATTCGTTGGAGAAATGTTGACATCGAAGACTCACTCTTTGTCAATTCTACCTTTCTATTCTCTGCCCAGAAAGCATCGTCTTTTATCTTCGCATCGGAATGATAGCGCAACTTGGCTTTACCCTTAAACAAACGCTCATCAATAGGTTCGAAAGAGTAATCGTGGAGTCTCGTTGTACGAATGGCTACCGCCTTAGTAAGGAAACTAGTGAGCGACAGTTCAACAAGCATATCGTCAATAGTCAGAACCCACTCCCCATTAGGCTGCAACTCATATTCCTGCTGTATCTTTAGATTTTCAACAAAATTTACATCACTGCGCTTTGGAATAGTGATGTTTGCCTTGCGCAAATGCAATGTGCTGTCGGCAAGAACATAAATCTCACCCCTGAAACCAAAATCTTGCTGATTGTTTGGGAAAAATTGCAAATGAAAACACTTGTCTTTGCCGACAAATGTCGTGTCTTCAATGTAAAAACGATAGAAAGCGATAGCATCTTTTCCTATCGGACTGGTGAAAGGATACTGCAAAAGACGCACCTGATCATCGTACAAATCAACATCGGTAAACACGTCTTTGAGCATCGTATTGATGAGTTCGCCTGTCTCAATTAGTTTGTTTATACCATTGCTACGCTGTCCTATAATGATGTCTTTCTCCGATTTAGGCGATTTTCTGTAAATGTGTCGAGTTATGGTTTCATCGACAGTGAGTGGCAATATCAGCTTGTCATTCCAGTCACAGAACTCCACTTGGTCAATAAACCAATCACGCTTTTTTGACTCTTCGATTACTTCATCAGGCGAAACGTCGTTGACTGCGAATGTAAGTTTCTGGTATTTTTCATACTCGAAGAAGTCGTAATTTGTCAAATCGGAGCGTTTTTTAGCTTCGATAACTCTCTGCATTAACTCCACCGCAGGATTGTTTTTACGGCTATACTTGCTCTTTTTCTTCGACTTAACAACTACTTCATCAAGCCTTCGAGTATCGGGCTTTAACTTATAGACCTGCTCTTCGGGTGTGTCTTTTCTTATATTAAACTTCTGTGACTTGTATCCTACGGCACTAATGGTTATCTGGTCGCCTTCTATTCGCTCAATAGAAAAGCGCCCTTCCTCACTGCCTACAATGGTAATGCCATGCTCTTTGTACTTCACTGTTGGTGAGGTAACGGCTTCGCCCGAGTAGGTATCTATAACAATGCCCTTGAGTTGGGCACTTACAGAAAGCGTAACTACCCAACTCAAGAAAGTCAATATAATATGTTTTCTAATCGATTTCTTCATCTGCCTCGTAGCCACCCATTTCTCTTATGGCATTCTTCAGCATGGTGTACTGCTGATATAGATTGTTTATCGGTTCTTCGCCCTTTGTATAATCGTGCATTGGGCTCTTGAGATAGAAACTTAGGAAGCGTTGTATTCCATATCTTCCAGCACGCGCTGCAAGGTCGGAAAGCAAGCAAAGGTCGAGCACGAGTGGTGCTGCGAGTATTGAATCGCGGCAAAGGAAATTGATTTTTATCTGCATAGGATAACCCATCCAGCCGAAGATATCAATGTTGTCCCATCCTTCTTTATTGTCGTTTCGTGGTGGATAGTAATTTATTCTCACCTTATGGAAGTACTGGGTGTCTTCATCGTTGCCGTGACCATATAGGTCGGGTTGTTGTTCGGGCTTTAGAATGGTTTCCAATGTAGATAGTTTGCTTACTTCTTTTGTACGGAAATTCTCTGGTACATCAAGCACCAGTCCGTCTCGATTGCCGAGAATGTTTGTCGAGAACCATCCGCTCAGTCCTAAGCATCGTGTTCCTATAATGGGAGCAAATCCGCTTTTGACGAGTGTTTGTCCTGTTTTGAAGTCCTTTCCAGCTATTGGCATTTGTGTTTTCTCTGCCAATTCCCACATTGCAGGTATGTCAACGGTTGTGTTTGGTGCTCCCATCACGAATGGAGCGCCTTCTGCGAGAGCTGCATAGGCGTAGCACATTGAAGGAGCTACGTGTTCTTTATCGTCATCGCGCATTGCTTTTTCGAGTGAAGCGAGTGTTCCGTGAACTGGTTCATATACAGGAACGTAGATTTCTGTTGATGCTGCCCATATCACTACGATGCGCTCTACTCCGCTGTTTTGTTTGAAATTTCGTATGTCTTGACGTAGTTGTTCGACCATTTCCCATCGTGTTTTGCCTTTCATTACGTTGTCTCCGTCAAGGCGTTTGGCGTAGTTCTTGTCGAAAGCTGCTGGCATTGGTTTGATTTTCTCGAGTTCTTCGCGCACTGGTTCTATGTCTTTCTCCTTCAATACTTCTGCATACATTGCTGCTTGATATGCATTTTGCGGATAAACGTCCCATGTAGCGAATTCGAGGTCGTTGAGTTTTGCCAAAGGTACGATGTCGTAATAGGACAGGTATTGCTTGTCGTTGCCTTTTCCTACGCGTATTTTGTCGTATTGTGTCATTGACCCGACAGGTTTTGTAAGACCTTTTCTTGCCATCATAACACCTGTAAAGAATGTTGTTGTCACTGCTCCGCAGCCTACAACCATTATTCCTAATTTGCCCGTTGCGGGCTTAACGTCTGTTTGTTTCATCTTTTTACTTTGTTGTTTTTATTATATTAACGTATTATTTTCCACATTATTGTATTTAGGGATTTGTCTTCAATGTTTGTTCGAGTTGTTCTATATTGTAGATAATTTCATCTGCGAGTGTTTCGTCTTCTGGTGTTTCGTTCCATGCCATACCTTTTATCCATATTGTTTTGAATCCTAACATTTTTGCAGGTCGTATGTCGTTTTTGATTGAATCGCCTATTACTATGGTTTGTTCTGGCGTGGTTTTCATCTGTTGGATTGTGAGTCGGAAAATGTTTGGGTCTGGTTTTCTTATTCCCACTACAGCCGATTCGATTACCAGGTCGAACAGGTTGTCGAGCTGGAATTCTCTCAACACGGTTGTCAGGTTGCCGTAGAAGTTGCTGACAAGTGCAGTTGGGTAATTATTTTTCAGTCGTGTTATCACTTTCCGGCTGTGCTCGGTCTGCTCTTTTGTGTGCTGATAGAGTATTTCTACCATCTCATTTGCTCTGTTCATATCAGCTCCGAGCATCTCTATCTGTCGTGTTATTTTCTCTTGGAGCACTTCTCGAAAAGTTGTTTCAGGTTTTATTATTGGTTCTCTTCCCAGCAATTGTTCTGTTTTTACGTATGCTTTTCGATATTGCTGGTAATCGACCTTAATTTGTAGTTGTTCGTATGCCTGCCAGATTACTTGTCCCCAATGGTGTCCACCTGTGTCGAGTGTGCCTCCATAGTCGAAAAGTAGCGTATGTTTATTGTTCATATTTGAATTCAGAGTTGCTTGTAATCGTATTATAGATTTTGAGGCAGAGTTGCTCGTGGTGTCTGTGCATATAGATATACATTATCTGCAGAATTGTTATCTCTATGATTGGATAAATCCATGGCACGTCTGCAAGGCAAGTGATATAGATTGTTATGGCTCTTAGATTGAATGTAAGGAGGTTTGTCAGTGGCATTAGCGGTTTGCTTCCTGTTATGAATTGCTGTCGTATGTCAGCTGGTAGGTTTTCTATTCCTCCATATTTATTTTCGATTATTGCATATAGTTTTTGGAAAAGTGGTGTTCTATGCTCTTGACTTCGGCAGTATGCGGTATAGTTATAGTAGAACACTCGGTGCCAGAACGCTCCTTTTCGTGGCAGCGATTTGTAGATTTCTTCTTGTTGACGAGAGGTGTTCAACTCTGCTCCGTCTTTGCCTTTAAGGAGCCATAGGTGTATCTGTCGATAGTAGTCAGCCAAAGAACTTTGTGGTGAGTGACACAACACGCCTGCGCAGACTACAAGTATCAGTCCGAATATGCCCCACGTTACATCGGTTGCGAGCATTGGTTGGTTCCATAGGCGTATGGCTATTGCGAGATAAATCGCGAAGAACCACACATCGCCCGAGAAGCCATCGAGCATGCGTCCGATGAGTGTTTTCTTTCCGGAGAGTCGTGCCATTTGTCCGTCGGTGCTGTCGCAGAAGTTGGCAATCATGAGCATTAGTATGCCGCAAATGTTGTGCAGGGTGTCTGTATAGTGGAAAAACCATCCTGCTGCCACGCCGAAAAATATCGAGACTATGGTTATTACATTGGGGTGGATGCCCATTTTGTTCCACAGTAGTGCGAAAACCAATCCTATGGGTCGTGTGAACCACACATCGAGCCATTCTTCTGTGTCTTTCGATTTCATCGAACTTCGCAAGATGTCTCTAAACGATTGTTTCATGTTGTTTGGCATTTTGGCATTCTTTGTGTGTCTTCTATTTCTTGTGCTACTGCTTCGGCTGCTTTGTCTCGGCATCGTCGGAAACTTGGCCAGTCGTTGAAATCGATGAAATACCATTTTCCTTCGCTTGTGATGATTGCGTCGCCGCCATAGACGATTGTTCCCGTCAAATGGCTGATGCGTTGAGCATCGGATGTGAAACGCTGTCGGTCGAAGTCATAATGGTTTGGCTTTCCGTTAATTTGTTCGTTTCCAAACTTCGAAAAGCCATCGTTGTCGGGATAGTATATTTCGAAAAATCGTGATTGTCCGACACCGTAGAATTTCACGAGGTCGCCCTCAATGTGTGTCTGCACTACGATGTCTGTCACTCCTCGTGCGGCGAACAGCTGTCGTTGCTTATTGAGTGCGTCTTTGTCGGGGCAGAACACTACGTCGTCGGGGGTTTGTGCTGTCTGGTCGCCACGCTTTATCCAGAATCTCTCGCCTTCTTGTTCCGAAGGTATGGGTATTGAGTTTTCGCGCAGTATGTGGTTGAGTCTGCTGCGGCTGCATGAGCGTATTGCTGATGGTGAGTTCACTATTGAAATGCCTCTTTTAGCCATTTCGTCGAGTTGGGACAGTGCTTCTTGGCTTCGTGCCATTGTCAGAACGATGTCGGAAGGGTGTATAAGGTCGGCTATGATGCTTATCTGGTCTTCACCGATATTAAGGTTCTGGTATCCTTTCGCTGCGAGTTGCTTCCCTACTGCCTGCATAATGGCTCTGTCGGCTTCCTCCGACGAGGGCGAATATCGCTCTGCCCGATAGATAAGAACTGCCTGTTTCATCGCGTCATCTCCTCTGCTCGTGTTATATCGCTGGCATGGTCGATGTCGATTACCTTTCCCATGTCGAAGGCACGCAGTCTGACACCATCTGCAATGAGTGCGCGCTGGAAGTTGCGCATACGGCTTTCGCCTCGCTCCAGACAGCGTTGAAGAGTGGGAAAGGAGCGCGAGGTCAGACCATAGATACCTGCGCTGATATAACTACTACTGGGATTGTCGGAAAATCCTTTTATTGCAAGTGTCGATTCGTCGATATCGACATACAGAGGTTTTTCGTCTTCGATATATTGAGTAACGCCCATCAATCCATCAGCCTCATCGCTTGCGAGAGCACTACTGAATGCATCGACGTACTGGACGAAGCGTTTTTCAGAAAAAACAGTGTCAACAGTAGTGACAATAAACTTACTATCACTACCCATCATCTTACTTATTTCGGCAAAAGTGTGCATACTACTTGGAGTAGTCTTCACCTCGAAACGCAACGGGACCTTACCATTTTCAAGTCCTCGTATAGCCATTGCTTCCAGATGGTCGCTAACCTGATGAGTAAGGGCATTGCAAACAACGCAGATTTCCTCTGCACCACAGTTACAGAAAATGCGCAACAACCTATCAATAAGCGGCTCACCATTAATCTCTACCAACGGTTTGGGCTTGTCAACACCATCTTGTAAGAGGCGCGAACCCTCGCCTGCGGCAATAATCCCGAATTTCACGAATTTTTCTCTCTATTATAAATAATGTGCAAAGGTAAGTAATAATGCTGAAAACAATCACTTTTTCACTAAAAAAAATGCACCTTTCCGACACAGCACTTTATCATCGCCAAAACGATATCTATCCACAACCGATTTGGAAAGCATACCTTTCCGACTCGGAAAGCATATCTTTTCAGCTCGGAAAGCATATCTTTTCAAAGCGAAAAGGCATGCTTTCCAAATCACACCGATAACCTACTGATTTTCAAACAATAACACTTTTGCTCCGAAAACAACGAATAATTATTTTGTTTTTCTCCCACTTAGTCGTAACTTTGAATAAGTTACTCACGCTCGAAAAAGAAAAAAAAATTTTTGTTTTTTACTCACTTAATCGTAACTTTGCCATATATACAAATTGTATGACCGACAAGAAACGATTGATAACAATACTCGGACCGACAGCAAGCGGCAAGACTTCGGTGGCAGTGGCACTCGCCAAAGCCGTCGATGGAGAAATCATCAGCGCCGACTCACGACAAGTATATCAACGAATGGACATCGGAACAGGCAAAGACTTAGCTGACTACAATATCGAAGGAACACACATACCATACCACCTAATCGATATATGCCAGCCTGGCACACGTTACAACCTATACGAATACCAACGCGACTTCCTCGATGCATACAACGACATAACATCGCGACAACGGCAACCAATACTATGCGGAGGAACAGGACTATACATAGAATCTGTACTGAAAGCATACAACCTATCAACAGTGCCACAAAACAATAAACTAAGAAAAGAACTCGAAGGAAAAACTCTCGAAGAACTAACAACAATACTCAAAAAACTAAAAGTAGAAAACCAATCGACAATGCACAACACAACCGATGTCGATTCTGCAGGAAGAGCAATCAGGGCAATTGAAATAGAAACCCACAACAAAAACAACCCAATGCCAAAAAGAGAGTTCCCAGAAATACCACACATAATCTTCGGAATAAACATCAGTCGAGAAATAAGACGCGACAAAATAACAAAACGACTCAAACAACGACTCGACAACGGAATGATCGAAGAAGTCAGGAAACTCATTGAAAGCGGCATAAAACCAGAAAACCTCATCTACTACGGACTGGAATATAAATACCTAACCGAATACGTCATAGGAAAACGAACATACAACGACATGGTCAGCAAACTTGAAATAGCAATACACCAGTTCGCAAAACGACAAATGACATGGTTCAGAGGAATGGAACGAAGAGGATTTACAATCAACTGGATAGACGCAACAATGACAACACAACAAAAAATAGAAACAATACGCAACATAGCACACATATAAAACAACAACAACCAACAGTAACAACCCAAGAAAATGGACCACACCAACAACAATAAATGGGGCATAATATACTGCCCACGAACAAACGGACAACGACAAAAACGACTTTGGCAACGAATAGAACGAAGCCTAAAAGCCGAAAACATAGAATATAATCACGTCGAAAGCAACGCAATAGAAAACGTAAAACCACTAATGAAAACGATGATTGAAAACGGATACCAAACAATAATCATCGTAGGAGGAGACTCAGCACTAAACAACGCCATAAACTACCTGACAAAAACCGACTTCCAAACACAACAAAAAATACAACTCGGAGTCATACCCAACGGATGGAGCAACGAATTCGCACACTTCTGGAACTTCAGCGAACACACACCAGAAGAAACAATACGACGACTCAAACTCAAACAAACAAAAAAAATAGACCTCGGATATATAACATACAAAAACAACAACGGAGAACAATGCAGAAAGTATTTCCTCAACTGCATAACAATCGGACTGGCAACATCAATCATCGCACTAAGACGAAAAGCAAAACGAATGGGAGGACTAAAAACAATATCATACATCTACGACTCAATAAAAATGATACTGAGACGACTCGAATACAAAATGAAAATGCAAATCAATGAAGACGAAATAAGCGGAAAAGTAATGACAGTAAGCATAGGAAACGCTAACGGATACGGACTAACACCAAACGCAGTACCATACAACGGATTTCTCGACGCATCAGTCATACACCACCCAAAAATAACACAACTAATCGAAGGACTATACCTACTCTACAGCGGAAAAATACTAAACCACAAAGACGTACTGCCATTCAGAACAAAAAAAGTAATCATAAAAGACACAGGAAAAGCACCAATAAGCATCGACGGAAGACTCGTTAAACTGCCAAAAAGCGAATACGAAATAGGAATAAGACAAGAAGCAATAAACTTCCTAATGTAGATAAAACAAAAAACATGAGCTATCTGAGATTCGACAAAGCACCGATGACCAACCTCGAAGAGGCACTGCAAAGAGAAATACTCCGAACAAACCGCTCCGGAGCATACTCATGCTCAACGGTAGTCGATTGCAATACAAGAAAATACCACGGACTACTAGTAGTACCAATACCAGAACTCGACGACGAAAACCACGTACTACTCTCATCACTCGACGTCACAGTACTACAACACGGAGCAGAATTCAACCTCGCACTACACAAATACAAAGGAGGACACTTCAGCCCACAAGGACACAAATACATAAGAGAATTCAACTGCGACAAAGTACCAACAACAACATATAGAGTCGGAGGAGTAATCCTGAAAAGAGAAATCGTATTCCAACACTACGAAGACAGAATACTAATCAGATACACACTCGACGAGGCACACTCACCAACAACACTCCGACTAAGACCATTCCTCGCATTCAGAAGCGTAAGAGAACTAACACACATAAACCCACACGCATCGCAAGAATACAAAACAATCGCAGGAGGAATAAGCACACGAATGTATGAAGGATACCCATACCTATACATGCAACTATCAAAAAGAAACGAATTTATATCAAAACCCGATTGGTATCGCGACTTCGAATACCCCAAAGAAACAGAACGAGGACACGATTCAAACGAAGACCTATACACACCAGGATACTTCGAGACAACCATACGAAAAGGAGAAAGCATCGTTTTCGCAGCATCAACATCGGAAAGTAAAACAAGAAGCCTACTGAAACTATTCACTGACGAAATCAATGACAGAACTCCACGCGATAGTTTCGAAAGATGCCTGAGAAATGCAGCACATCAATTCCATCGCAGAGAACCAAACGACGACAGATACTTACTCGCTGGTTACCCATGGTTTAAAACAAGAGCACGCGACACATTCATAGCCCTACCAGGACTAACACTTGCCATCGGTGAAACAAAATACTTCGAATACGTAATGCAAACAGCTGAACGAGGACTGAGAGAATTCATGAATAGAAAGCCTCTGACAGCTAAAATCTACGAGATAGAACAACCCGACGTAATGCTTTGGGCTGTTTGGGCTATTCAACAATATGCCGCCGAAGAAGGAATAGACAAATGCCACAAACAATATGGACAACTCGTAGAAGACATACTACAATTCATCTGCGAAGGCAGACACCCCAATCTCTTCCTTGAAGACAATGGCCTGCTACGTACAGAAGGGCGAAATCGAGCCGTAACATGGATGAACTCCACCATCGCCGGACGACCTGTAGTACCACGAACAGGCTACATCGTAGAGTTCAACGCACTATGGTTCAATGCCCTCTCGTTTGCTCTCGAATTAAAAAAGCACGAACAGCAAACCGCTACAAACAGTCAGCAGGCTTCTGTTCACAAACCATATACATTCAACATAGACAAAATTCAAGAACTAATCTCGCGCTGCCACCAGTCGTTTGCAGCGACGTTCTACAATCAGTACGGCTACCTTTTCGACTATGTTGGCGGTGAAATGCAAGACTGGAGTGTTCGTCCAAACATGATATTTGCCTGTGCTTTCGACTATTCACCACTGACACGCGAACAAAAACGAAGTGTCATCGATTTTACAACTCGCGAACTTCTGACACCGAAGGGTTTGCGTTCGCTGTCGCCGAAGAGCTGTGGCTACAAACCATTGTATATCGGCAGACAAGAAGAGCGCGACCTCGCCTATCATCAAGGCACTGCTTGGCCATGGCTCGGAGGGTTCTATCTCGAAGCTTGCCTTAAGCTTTACAAACGCTCGCGGTTGAGTTTCGTTGAGCGGCAGATGGTTGGCTACGACGACGAGATGTATTATCACTGTCTTGGAACTATAAGCGAGTTATTTGATGGCAATCCTCCTTTTAGGGGGAGGGGTGCTATTTCGTTTGCAATCAATGTGGCTGAAATTCTCCGGACGAAGCATTTGCTTGAGAAGATTCGTAAGAAAGAAGTCGTTGGAAATGATGCTCTTAACAAGGATGACGTTCGCCAAAAAGAAGGGAGGGGTGCATAATGAGAGTCTTGATGTTTGGTTGGGAATATCCGCCTCATGTCTATGGTGGGTTGGCAACTGCCAATTTCGGTATTGCTGAAGGTCTGAAATCTCAGGGCGATGTTGACACTTTGCTTTGTTTGCCTCATCCTTTTGGCGACGAAGACCGCAATGCTGCTCATATAATAGCCATGAATGCTGTGCCGATGCAGTGGAGGAACGTAAGCCGCGAGTATTTAGAACAGCGTGTTGGTAACATCATGAGTGCAGATGACTATTTCAGATACCGCGACAATATATATTCTGATTTTTCTCGAATAGCCACTAACGATATTGGTTGTATTGAGTTTGCGGGTGGCTATCCTTCAAACCTTTTGGAGGAAATCAACAACTATTCAGCCATTGCTGGTGTTGTTGCGCGTAGTGAGGAATTTGACATTATACATGCTCACGATTGGCTTACCTATCCTGCAGGTATTCATGCCAAGCAGATTTCTGGTCGAAAGCTGTGCATACATGTTCATGCTACCGATTTCGATCGTTCTCGCGGGAGGGTAAATCCTGTTGTTTTTGGTATTGAAAGAGATGGTATGGAGCATGCTGATTGCATTATGTGCGTTAGTGAGCTCACTCGTCAGACGGTCATCAATCATTACCATCAAGACCCTCGCAAGGTGTTTACCGTCCACAATGCTGTATATCCATTACCTCAAGAGATTGCTGAGATGCCTCGTCCCGACCATAGCAAGGGCGAAAAAACTGTTACCTTCCTTGGTCGAATAACCATGCAAAAGGGTCCCGAATACTTTGTCGAGGCTGCTAATTTAGTGCTGAAACATACTCGTGACGTACGGTTCTGCATGGCTGGTTCTGGTGATATGATGAACCAGATGATACAACTTGTTGCCGAGAGGGGCATTGCCGACCGTTTTCATTTCCCAGGATTCATGCGTGGTGAAGATGTTTATCGCTGCCTGAAAGCGTCTGACGTTTATGTGATGCCATCGGTAAGCGAGCCTTTTGGCATATCCCCACTGGAAGCGATGCAGTGTGGCACACCTACGATAATCTCGAAACAGAGTGGCTGTGCCGAAATTCTTCATAATTGTTTCAAAATCGATTATTGGGATATTCATGCCATGGCGGATGCTATTTATTCTATCTGCCATCGCCCGTCGCTTTTTAATTTCCTTCAGATGGAGGGCAAGCGCGAGGTTGACCAGATTACATGGGAGAAGGTTGGAGCGAGAATCCGACGACTTTACGATATGACACTAAACTTTTGACGAACAACTAAATCCGAACGATAATCATGAAAACTATCTGTCTTTACTTTGAGATACATCAGCCGGCTCACGTCAGGAGATATCGTTTCTTCGACATTGGCACTGATCATTTCTACTTCGACGACTTTGAAAACGAGCGTCTTATGAGTGATACTGCACAGCGTTCGTATGTGCCTGCTCTTGACACTCTGCTTGAGATGAGCCGCGCCAGCGAGGGGCGATTTAAGGTTGCGCTGTCGATTTCGGGAGTGGGAATGGAGCAATTGGAATTGTATGCACCAGAAGTAATCGAGCGATTGCAAGCCTTAAATCAGACTGGATGTGTTGAATTTCTTGCCGAACCATATTCTCACGGTCTGTCATCTCTCGTTGACGGCGATGCTTTCCAGATTGAAGTGAAGCGACAGACAGAGAAAATCCATGATTATTTCGGACAGAAGCCCACCATTCTTCGCAATTCATCGCTCATTTATAGCGACGAAATAGGTACGATGGCAGCCAGCATGGGATTTAAGGCTATGCTTACGGAGGGAGCAAAACAAGTGTTAGGCTGGAAGTCGCCACACTATCTGTACCACAATCCTCTCGTACCAAGTTTGAAACTCATGCTTCGCGACATCACTATGAGCGACGACATATCGCTGCGTTTCTCCAATCCGCAGTGGTCGGGATATCCGCTCTTTGCCGATAAGTTTGCCGAGAGAATTGCAACCTTGCCAGAGGAAGAAGAGATAGTAAACATTTTCATGAACCTATCTGCATTGGGCATAGCACAACCGCTCTCGTCGAACATTCTCGACTTCTTTATGGCTCTTCCAGCACAAGCCGAGAAGCGAGGTATAAAGTTTGCCACTCCTTCAGAGATTGTCAAGACACATAAATCGGTGGCTCCTCTACACGTTCCCGACACCATCTCGTGGCTCGACGAAGAACGCGACACAAGCAGCCTTATAGGGAACAATATGCAGAAGGAGGCTTTCAACAAATTATATAGCGTGGCAGAGCGCGTGAGAATAGCAAACGACTCGCATCTCAATCAGGATTGGGACTACTTGCAAGACACATTCCACTTCCGCGCCATGACGACTAAGCCTTCACACGTTGGACTCGACAGAGGATTCTACGACTCGCCCTACGATGCCTTTACCAACTACATGAACATTCTGGGCGACTTCATCTGGAGGGCAAACTCAATCTATCCTTCCGACATAGATAATGAAGAACTCAACTCATTGTTAACTACCATACGCAACCAAGCAAAGGAATTGGCAAAGAAAGACCGCGAAATAGCGCGTTTGAAGCGCAAACAAGACAAACACAAGGAATAGAATTTCAGAAAATTCAGAAGTCTATTCGGATAACAGAACCGACATTATTCAATCTCTTAAAACAAACATTCGAAAATCAGCAATTCATGTATCGAAAATCGATAGTTGAGACATCGAATTCGGGGAGATATGCTTTTCGGCTCGGAAAGGTATGCTTTCGGAGTCGGAAAGATATGCTTTTCACGGCGAAAAGACATGCTTTCCAAACTCTACTCTTAACCCCTTGAAATCAAACCACTTAACAACAGCAAATCAATCACGAATGACAATAGACGAATTTCTCAGCGAATGGGAGTCGGCAGACCGATTTATTCGCGTAACGACAAGCGGCTCTACAGGAGCTCCAAAAAGACTTTTAGCTGAGAAAAGCCGCATGATAGCAAGTGCGGAGATGACCTGCGACTTTCTACAACTAAAACCATCCGACACGGCACTGCTCGCCATGCCCTTGGAGTATATAGCCGGCAAGATGATGGTGGTTAGGGCTATTGCTCGTCAGCTACGGCTCATCTGCGTTGAACCATCAGCTCATCCACTGGAAGACAACTCGCTCAAAAATGCTATTTGTCTTGAAAACAATAGCCTGCAACACATTGATGCCATAGACGAGAAACACCA
This sequence comes from uncultured Prevotella sp., assembly GCA_946627325.1. GTDB lineage: Bacteria > Bacteroidota > Bacteroidia > Bacteroidales > Bacteroidaceae > Prevotella. The sequence continues at coordinate 22,539 of CAMOVK010000004.1, forward strand.
TTTCGACTTCATTGCCATGACTCCAATGCAAGTATCAACAACGCTCGAGAACGATACCGAAGCTCACCGACTGCGCTGTTGTAGGCGATTGCTCATAGGCGGAGGCGCCATAAGCGAGCGTTTGGAAGAGAAACTGAAAGAGTTCCCCCATGAGGTGTGGAGCAGTTACGGCATGACCGAAACCCTCTCACACATCGCCTTGCGACCGATAGGCTCACCTTGGTACAGACCGATGAAAGGTATCGGCATCGGGCAAGCCCCCGACAACTGTCTGACGATAGATGCTCCTATGCTCGTTGATGGCATACTGAAGACCAACGACATTGTGGAAATGAACTCCGACATGACTGCCTTCAAGGTCGTCGGACGCAAAGACAATGTGATTTGCTCAGGTGGAATAAAAATTCAAACAGAGGAACTGGAACGTATCCTTTATCCTTACACACGCGCTCCTTTTCTAATAACAAAACGCAAGGACGACAAATATGGCGAGATAGTTGTCATGCTCACAGAGCGAGGCAATCCTTTCTGCGGAGACAACAATAGCCCTTTCGACTTCACACGTATAGATTCGCTGCCGCGCTACTGGCAACCGAAACTCATAATAGAGGTAGAAAAAATCCCACTCACAGGAACAGGCAAACCCGACCGCGCTGCAGCCCTACGTCTCGCGAATGAAGTCTAAAGCCTCTTTTATCGCTTCGTCGCCAACCGAACAATTGATAGCAGGACTGCCAATATCGTCGAGAAGAGTAAAAAGCACATCGTTGGCACAGTTCTTCTTGTCGTGATGAATTAGCGAAAGCAAGGCTGGATAATCGTTACAGTCGATTGGCGCACGACCATAATGACGATTAATGAATTCCACTGTCTGATACATTCTCTCACGAGGGAAATTCCTTTCTACTACACTGAGATACAAAGCCCCAACCAACCCGTATGCCACACATCTGCCATGCGACATCTGTCCAGAATGGCTCTCTATGGCATGACCTATGGTATGGCCGAGATTGAGTGCCTTGCGCAGCCCTTTCTCTCGAGGGTCTGAAGCAGTATAGCGATGCTTTACGGATATAGAGCATTCAATCTGAGATTTCGACGGATGCAAAGCATCGTCGAGAAGAAGTCCCGACCAATGACATACATCATCGAGCAAAGCGTGTTTGAGCATCTCGGCATAGCCCGAAAGCACTTCTTCGTCTGACAATGTATTCAGGAAAACGTCGTCAATGATTGTTTCTTTAGGATTGGCAAACACACCAACCTCGTTTTTCAGACCTCTAAAGTTGATGCCCGTCTTACCGCCAGATGAAGCATCGACCATCGCAAGCAACGAAGTGGGCACGTTCACGAAATCTACTCCGCGCTTAAAAGTGGCTGCTGCAAACCCACCAAGGTCGCAAACCATGCCCCCACCAACGTTTATCAAGCACGAATAGCGAGTAGCTCCACCTTCAGTAAGCGACTGCCACACACTTGTCAACCCCTCTATCGACTTCGATTGTTCACCATGAGCAACGGTTATCACCTGCACATCAGCAGGAAGATACTTACTCATAACAATGGGCAAGCACAAACGCTCGGTGTTGTCGTCGCACAGAACGAACAAGCGGTCGTAGTCTTTAGTCTGAAAAATCGTGTCCATAATCGTCTCGGTATGGTATCAGTACCACTCAATCATATTAGAGAAACTGCTGCGTTTGTCGTATTTAAGCGCATCGGTAAGCGTCGAGGCATTGGCACGGAAAGTGAAATTATAACTCATATATGGAGCCAGCACCACTTGGCACGACATATTGAAACAGTGCAAATCGCGAGAGATAGAAGCCGTAGTCATTGATGCTTTATGATTTTCGAAATCGTAACCCGTAGAGAAACTTATATTCCACGAATCACTGATGCGAATGTTTCCACTAATGTTAAGCGTCTGCGTGAACTTATAAGGGTAACGCATCGTACGAGTATTGAACTTGCCAGAAGTGTTTTCACGCATCGTAATGCCATAGCCGAAAGTCAGCGACCAAGGTATGGAATACTTCATATAGCCGTCTTCATCAGTCTCTGCTTTAGTGGCTTTCTTACGTGCAGAATGTTTACCACGTTCCATATCCTCGTCGATATTAGACTCCCTCTCGGTGTCGATACCTTCTTCGTCATCGACATACTCGTCATCGTCGTCATATTTCTCACCCGTAAAAAGTTTCTTTAGTTTCTCGGGAGTAATCGTATAAGAAATGTTTTGCGACATTCCCTGAAAGCGTCCGAACCGCCCACGACCCCATTCCGTGTGCGTTCCAACGTAAGGTCGCCCCGTATCATCAAGCTCGTAAGCATAAGTAGCAAACACCGCGTTAAGATTGAACGTATAGTTTTTCCACCATTTCAATCGTATATCCATGCCAAGGTCGCTCCACGGACGTTCTTTTGCCGACATATTGTAGCTCATACGCAAGCCTAAATTGTCGATTATACTTATCTTTTTGTACCCTGTAGAATCTTCTTCACTTCGAAGTTTCATCTCTATGTTGTTCTGAAGCGACAAGGATATATTGCCACTCTTACCCTTTCCTGGTGCTCCATACAGCGAACCGGCATACGGAGAATACTCCACTAGCGTCACATTGCCATCAGCATCAGTCTTCTGATACGTCTCCCAATAACCATATCGCGACGAACCGAAATCGGGAGCATAGTTGAACGACACCGTTGGAGTAACGACATGGCGCACAGTCTGTATCTTATCACCAAAAATTTTGCGGTTGGGAGTGTAAAAAACATATGCCTTTGTCGATGCAGAGAGATTGAGACTCCAGTTATAAACATTGTTGAAACCATTGATTGTATCTACTCTTTCGGTTTGAGTAGCCTCATCCCAACTACGCCGAGTCTTATTTAGATACATTCGGTCAGTAAAATCAAACGATGGTGTAATATTGATATACTTCCACAAGTTAAACTGCCCGCTAATTGGAATATGATGACGGAACCCGTTTTTCCAATCTTTCGACAGATTAGAGTGCAGCAATTTGTCTTCCTTTGTAGTTAACTGATTACTGAATTGTCCATCATACCCCACAGAAATCTTTTCATACCACCTGCTGCCCACACGACCTTTCTTTCTGAAAGGATAGAAACGCGAGATTGAAACATTCAAGTCGGGCAGCGTCAAACTAATGGTAGAGTCGCGCATATTCTGTGTCAAATTGGCTGTAGAACTAAGCGACATGCCAATACTCGAGAACGTAGTGCTCCACGATACCGATGAGGTACGAGTCGATTGCGTCAGCGATTGAGGGTTATACATACTCGTTAGATTGTTGCGTTCGTAGCTCGTCGATGCGAAATTGACACTTGCCGACAACCTACTGTATGGGTTTGCCTTTGCATCCTGACTGTGACTCCACTGGAATTTGAAACTTTCTTGTTCTTGAAAGTCGGGCATACCCTTATCGCCAGTCTTCGTTTTCTGATAGCTTAAGAACACATTTCCTCCGAATCGGTAACGTTTCTTATAGTTACTTGCAGCAGATACGCCCCAAGAACCTTTAGTATAGATTTCACCGAGCAGTTTCAAGTCCCACAAATCGCTCATCGCGAAATAGTATCCACCATCTCTCAGATAGAAACCGCGAGAGTTTTCATCGCCATAGGAAGGCATAATGAAACCCGAAGAGTATTTTTTTGTAAATGGGAAGAAGCCATAGGGTATTGCAAGAGGTAGCGGAACGTTTGCTATTACGAGGTAAGCAGGTCCGAAAATGACGCGCTTATTAGGTATTACCTTAGCCCTCGAGAGCGCGATATAGAAGTCTGGTTCAGGGTCATCACAGGTTGTATAACGTCCGTGTTCAAGATATAGCGTTCCATCTTCATTGCGTTTCGATCGTTCGCTGAAAAGGAATCCGTCCTGTTGTTCTGTCTCTACGTTTTGGATAAGTCCACGTTTCGATTTGAAATTAAATGCTATCGAATCGCTTTCATACTGGTCACTACCCATAGTAAACAGTGGTCTGCCTTTCATTCCATTATCGGCTGTAGAGTCGGGAGTGCCTACTGCACGCACAAGGTTATCGTCAAGGCGTATGGATATACGGTCGCTCTTTAGTTTCATGCTTTGATATTCCACTTCTGATGCGCCGTAAAGATATGCCATCTTTGTTGTTGCGTCGTAAACGAGAGAGTCTTTTGATGAATATACTACGGGGGCTTCAATGCTATTTGGTTTGGCTTTTTCAATAGAATCGCGCCTAAGCGAATCGTCAACCATTTTGTTATGAGCCTCTATTGCTCGTTGCAGCGAGTCGTCGATTAGACTTATTGCTGTGTCACTTTGATGATTTAGGTTGTTTGTTTTATTGCTATCATTGGGAAAACTCAGATGTCGCACCTTTTGCCCAGTAGCGATATCTGCGTGCCCAGCCGACATAAACGTCAGCATGAGCGTCCCCATTAGAATTGATATGACAAACCATCTGCGCATAGCAAGGTGCAAAAGTAAAAAGAAAAACTTAAATATACAATTTTCAAACAGTTTGTTCGGTCTCGCCATGCCATATCATCTCTGGTTTACATGAAGGCTTTTCCAATTCCACATAACGATAAATTTTGGAAATGTGCGTTACTCGTTCTCGTTGAGTTTTATGTTTTCCACGAATAGTTTTCCTGTTCCCAGTCCTTGTGGAAATGTTATGTTTGGTCCGTATATGTCTGCTGCGAGATTTGCTATTGCATTAAGTCCTACGTTGCTTTCAAGTGCGCTGGTCAGCCATGAGCCAATTTTTCTTTCTCTTGCGAGTTCTATCCATTCGCGCGAGCCTTGCATTCCGCCGTGTAATGATGGTTTAATGACGATGTATTGTGGACGGATTGCATCTAAAAGTTGTGCTTTTTCTTGTGGTTGGTTTATGCCGATGAGTTCCTCGTCGAGTGCTATTGGTAGCGGGGATGTACGACACAGTCGTGCCATTTCGTTCCAATTTCCTTTTTCTATGGGTTGTTCGATTGAGTGCAGGTTGTATTTTGCGAGTCTTTCGAGTTTTTCTATTGCTTCGTTTGTTTTGAATGCTCCATTTGCATCAACGCGTATTTCGATTTCTTTTTCTGTGTATCGCTCACGAATGGACTTAATCAACGATAGTTCGTCGTCCCAGTTTATTGCTCCAATTTTTATTTTTATGCATCGGCTCCCCTCTCTTATCTTCTCTTCTACGCGCTTGCGCATTTCGTCGAGAGTGCCCATCCATATCAGTCCGTTGATTGGTATTTGTTCTTCTCCTCTCGAATAAGGGGTGTCGAAGAGTCGATATGTCCCTCGTTGTGCGTGTAGCAGGGCTGTTTCAATGCCGAAAGTCATCGAGGGATAAGGTCTTAAATCTTCGAAATCGGTTCTTCCTAAATGTGCTACTTTATCGCAAAGGCTGTTTAAGACTGCTTCGTAATTGGGCAAATCGTCGCACGACAGGTTTGGCAGTGGGGCGCACTCCCCCACTCCGACGCGCCCCGTTAGCGTGTCTTCGAACTTCACGAGCCATATTCTCCGTTCGGTATAGACTCCTCGCGACGTGCCTGCTGGCTGGCGAAACTTCAGCGTATGCTGTTCGATGGTGTATCGATAGCGCATTGTTTAGCGTTTTCGGAAATTTGGTTTGCGTTTTTCGAGGAAAGCCCTACCGCCCTCTTGTGCTTCATCGAGATAGTAGTAGAGCATTGTTGCGTCGCCTGCGAGTTGTTGTATTCCAGCCTGACCATCTAATTCGGCATTGAGTCCTGCTTTTATCATGCGTAGTGCTATGGGGGAGCGTTCAAGCATTTCCTCTGCCCAAGCCACACATTCGTCTTCGAGTTTGTCGAATGGTACCACCTTATTAACCAGTCCCATTCGCTCTGCTTCGCGTGCATCGTACTGACGGCAGAGGAACCATATCTCTCGTGTTTTTTTCTGTCCGATGCATCGCGCCATGTAGCTTGCTCCAAATCCAGCATCGAACGAGCCCACTTTTGGTCCTGTCTGTCCGAATATTGCGTTTTCGCTACATATCGTAAGGTCGCATACGAGGTGCAAGACGTGTCCACCTCCGATGGCGTATCCGTTGACCATTGCTATCACGGGTTTAGGCAACCTTCGTATTTGCATCTGCACATCGAGCACGCTCAACCGTGGTATTCCTTCCTCGTCGATATATCCTCCGCGCCCTTTCACGTTCATGTCGCCTCCCGAACAGAATGCTTTATCTCCTGCACCTGTTAGTATTACCACTCCTATGTGCAGTGCTTCTCGGCACCAGTCGAAGGCTTGCGAGAGTTCCCATGTTGTTTTTGGTGTGAAAGCATTGCGGTATCGCGGTCGGTTGATAGTTATTTTTGCTATTCCTTCCCACTGTTCAAGCAAGATTTCCTCGAAATCCCGCACGTTTGTCCATTGTCGATTTGTCATTATTGTTGTTTATTATAGATTTTCATATACATTTCAGCGTCATTTTTCGGGTCTGTAAATACCTCGAGCAACATAGGTCGTTGGCTATCGGCATTGACGAGTGTTTGTATTCCTTCGATTAGTTCTTTCTCGTTGTTCGCAGTCAATCTTACCACGTCGTTTTGCAAGCAGATGCCCTCGGCTGTGGCTTGATGTGTTGCTGCAAATAGTTTATCGCGCACGGGAGAGTTCTCCATGCCTTGCAAGGTTTGGAAGATTCCTCCTCCTCCATTGTTCAACAACATTATGCGCAGGTTTCCTTTCAGTTCCGACTGCCAAAGTGCATTGCTATCGTAGAAGAACCCGAGGTCGCCAACGATGCAGAATATGCGGTCGTTGGTTGCTATCGAATGTCCGCTGGCGGTAGATACTGTGCCTTCTATGCCGTTCACTCCTCGATTGCAATAGACGTAGTGACGGGCATAGAGCAATGCCATACGGACAGCCATACCATTGCCATAGTGGAATGCTGTCTCACGATAGTATTGTTTGTCGTTGCTGTATTGTTGGTTTATTTCTTCTTCGAAGGTCTTCACTGCGAGCATACTTGAATAGGCTGGCTGATATTCGTCGATGCGGTTTTCTGCGTTCTTGAGAAGCGAGTGCCATCGCTCGGCAAACTGTTGCTGTTCGTTGCCAATCTTTGTTTCTTTGAAACTCTTCGCCGCGTTGAGTATTATTCTCAGGCTATCGGTGCAAACTATAGTATTGAGATGCTTGAACAAGTCGCTCACTTCGCCTCCGCTTCCATCGTATGCCACTTGTGCATTGTTGCATCTGCGCAGGAATTGCTTCAGGCGTTTGCTGACAATGTCGCCACCGGAATAGATAATCAAATCGGGCTGGTATGACTCTTCGTCTTCCATCATCGACAGAGCGAGGTCGAGCCCTCTACTACCATTACTACCGACGAGGGCGTCGTAAAGGAATACAAAATGGCCGTTGGTTTGTTCTTCCACCATTTTTGCGAAATTGGCGTCGCTCCTTTGCCCTACTACCACAAGCACCCGCCTGTCGTTACTTACATAATACGATAGGTTCAGGAGATTGTTTTCGAGTTGCTCCATGCACGTCGGGGCTAATATTTTCTGCGCCTTTGGCAGTTCGGGTTCGTCGAAATCAAAGAGAGGCTCACTTATCGGCACATTGATATGCACTGGTGCCAATGTAGGATATTGGCTTCGTATCATGGCTTCGCACACTAATCGTGAGCAAAACCATCGCTCGTCGTCATCGTGTGGTTCAGGCAGTGTGACTGTTTTTGCCACGAAATTTTGCAACGCGCCATGCTGTACCATCGTCTGCCCATCGCCCTGCCCAATCCATTGCGCAGGTCGGTCGGCACTAATCACTATGATTGGCAAATGTCGATAATATGCTTCGACTATTGCAGGGGATAAATTCATCAACGCACTGCCTGAGGTAACGCATATAGCCACAGGCGACTTTGGATAAATGGGGTTTGACAAACAAAGTCCTATGGCATAGAAACCAGCCGAGCGTTCGTCGGTAACGGGATGACAAAGCAACTGTGGGTGCTCTGCAAAATTATGAACTAATGGTGCGTTTCGGCTACCCGGGCACACCACAACATGCTTCACTCCGTATGCTACCAGCTGAGAAGTGAGAATATTTACATTTGTTTTTGAAGAATACATAGTATATTAAGACAAAACAATACTGCAAATTTACGTAATTCTCTCTGATACTGACGAAGAGTGAAACCTAAAAATTTCCTCTTTTCTAAAACCACTTCTGTGTAAGGCGACTCTTCGTCTTCTGTATCTACCTGAACGTCAACGAGTTCGAAAAGGTATCCTTTTCGAGTTGAAAAGATATGCTTTCCGAGTTGGATAGATATGCTTTTCGCATCGGAAAGATATGCTCCCCAAATTCTGCAGATTACCTGTCGATTATCATTCGCATTGCTTCCATCTTCTGACAGGTCTCTTGCCACTCCTCGTCCTCATTGCTTGCCTCAATCAGTCCACCACCAGCATAAAGGCGAATAGTGCTACCAGCGAGTTGCATACAGCGAAGTGAAACAAACAGATTGCTACGATATTCCACGTCAAGAAGTCCACAAAAGCCACTATAATACAGTCGTGGCGAATTTTCGTTGGCAATGATAAACTTTCTTGCCTCGTCCTTTGGCAGTCCGCAGACGGCAGGAGTAGGATGAAGCGCGTCTAACAATCGCACTATGTCGCTGTTGCTTTTCAACGAAAAGCGGATATCTGTCCGCAAATGCATCACGTTGGCTGCACGTACGGTTTGCGGCTTACCAACACACACTTCAGCTGCGAAAGGATCTAATTGCCGCCTGATATAATCGGCTACAAGCGCCTGTTCCTCCTTGTTCTTATCGCTCCAAACAGGTTTATCGGTCGCTAAAATCGTTCCTGCCAACGCCATCGTATATCCGTCGCCAGCCGACATCTGCAACAAGACTTCAGGGGTTGACATTAGCCAAATGCCATGATTTGGGGTATTGACAAGTGATATAAATGCAGCGGGATAGGCTCTACATGCGCGGAAAAACAATTCGTCGGCTACAACATTGCCATCCACTGCCCACTCGCTGCTGCGCGAAAGCACCAGTTTCTGGAAGTCGCCAGCCGTCAACAAGCGATGAAACCGACGAAAATCGGCAGCATACAGACTGCGTTCATCATCGCTCAAAATAGTCTTACGCAGACAAAATTCAGGTTGTTTTGGCTCAGGTAAGTCGCACGTTTCGGCACCATCTACATTGTATAATAATATAGGTGTAGCCTGACTGGCAACAAACGGAGCAAAGACAAACCCTCGTTTGCCATCTAATTGGCTAATATCCGACAACTTTTCGGGAGCAGTCTCGATGCCTCCAACCCGCACATATTGCCGCTCTCCAGGCAAGCGGAACATCACTTGGCACTTCATCTCGACTCAAATCACTGCTTCTTCGGAGAAATAACATAGTTGGTCACCTGCACCGTAGAAATCAATTCGCCTGCAGAGTCGCGAACATCGACTGTCCAAACATGCAGTTTCCTACCTTTCTGAACCAACTTTGCGGTGGCTGTGACAGTGTCGCCCTCAACGACTGCCTTAACATGAGAGCCGCTAACATTGATGCCTACGCATATCTTGCCAGGACAAATCGCCGACGAACCCACACCGGCAAGGTTCTCTGCCAATGCCAATGAGGCTCCACCACTCAAAAAACCGAAGGGCTGACGATTGCGCTCGTCAACCCGCATACGCGCCATACACATATCATCGTCAGGCGTAGAGATAAACTCCATGCCGAGTGCAGTAGATAGATTAGGCGACGACTCGATTATTTTTTTTATTTCTTCTACGTTCATGTCCCGACTACTTTTCAACCATGATTATCGTCTTCTGTGCGTTTGCTGCAAGGAATTGTTCTAAATCAGCAGCAGGAACTTCTTTCTCAAACTTTTCTGCACCAGTCTTGACTCCTATTGACGGACGATAAACCTCATACTTGCTTTCGTAGCCAAACGTATAATTATCGCTTGTATAAGTCGGTCTCTCCGCTTTCAGACGTGCCGTAACTTGGCAGAAAAATTTAGCATCTACAGGTCCGTCACTAAGGTTTTTTACCCACTGCATGCCATCTACTGACTCATTATGCAACTGACCATCAAGGTCGAAATAGGAAGCACTGATATCGTAGAAAGCCGTCATATCGGCAGTGATACTACTCACTTCATAGCGTGCATTCGACTTTTGCGGCAGCGGCATCACACCATCATCATCACCGCAACTGGTAGCAACAAATGCTACACTAATCATCATCAATACCGATGCTAATAAAAAAAGGTTTTTCATGTTTGTAAATTATGGTTTTAGTTTGTTTTCTTCAAAAATGTTTCTAATTCCTTCATATTCCCAAACACCATGTCGGCACCCTCACGAGTGAGTGCTTCGGAAGGTAGAGGTCCCGTATTTACGGCAATGACAAATGCACCAGCGGCTTTGGCTGAGCGCACTCCAAGAGGGGCATTCTCTACTACTATGGTCTCGTCAGCACTCGCGCCCGCCTTCTCCATGCCCTTAAGATAGGGCTCAGGATGTGGCTTACCATGTTTTACATCGAAACTCGTGACCATCATTTTCGAATCAATCAGACCTGGGAAACGACGCTCAAGGTCGTCGAGCAACGAACGATGGCCACTGCCTGTGACAACGACTATAGTCATACCTGCATCCTTCATCCAGCGGAGAACGCTGGCAACTCCTTCCATCGCAGGCGGTTTGCCTGCGGCATCAACAAGTCGCGACTTCTCGGCATACATCTCTTCAGCCTCAGCATCGGTAATCGACCTGCCGAATTGCTCAAGTGCCTTCATCTTGCATATCTCCAACCCACGCATTCCCTCGTAACGATAGGTCTCCTCTTCGGGCATACTAATACCGAATTTTGCCATCGACTCACGCCAACAACGAGCATGAATAGCCATCGAGTCGAGAATAACTCCGTCCATATCGAAGAGAACGGCACGGGCGCGCTGGAATATATCGTTCATGAATATGTTTTTGTTTTAATATGATTTTCAGACTCGTACGAACCTAAACGAAATGGTTTGTCGCTCGCTTCGTCTGTTTTTAGATTTCTATTGCAACTTTCTTCTTATCTCTTCACTCTCTTTCTCATAGCCAGGCTTATTGAGAAGAGCAAACATATTGCGCTTGTATGCCTCTACACCTGGTTGGTCGAACGGATTGACACCTTGCATCACACCACTTATTCCGCATGACAGGAAGAAGAAATAAATCAACTCGCCAAGGTAGAACTCATTGAGCTCAGGCATCAGTATGCGCATATTTGGCACACCACCATCAACGTGGGCAAGACGAGTGCCAAGCTCTGCCATCTTGTTAACCTCATCGATACGCTTTCCAGCAAGGAAATTCAGTCCGTCAAGATTATCGTCATCGGCAGGGAAACTTAACACTTTTCGAGGGTGTTCGATGCTTATTACGGTTTCAAAAATGGTGCGTTCGCCGTCTTGTATCCATTGTCCCATAGAATGAAGGTCGGTTGTAAAGTTGCACGAAGCAGGGAAAATGCCCTTCGACTGTTTGCCTTCGCTCTCGCCAAAGAGTTGCTTCCACCATTCAGCCACATAATGGAGCTTCGGGTGATAGTTGACTAATAGTTCTATCTTCTTACCTTCTCCGTAGAGCATCTGCCTCATAGAGGCGTACTGCTCGGCTATGTTATCATTGAAACTAACCTCACTTGAGCATAATTTCTCCATCTCTCTCGCTCCTGTGATGAGTTGTCGGATATCAAAACCAGCACAAGCTATAGGCAATAAACCTACTGGAGTGAGTACGGAAAAGCGTCCGCCTACATTATCGGGAATAACGAATGTCTTATATCCCTCTATCTCTGCGACCTTACGAGCTGCACCTTTCTGAGCGTCGGTTATAGCCACTATCACTTCGCGAGACTCTTCCTTACCTCGTTGGCTCTCGCACTGCCGCTTCAGAAGACGAAAGGCAAGAGCAGTCTCTGTAGTAGTACCGCTTTTTGAGATATTGATTACTCCGAAGCGTTTGTCCTTCAAATAGTCGGTCAACTCAGCAAGATAGTCCTCACTGATGTTGTTTCCTGCAAAGAGTATCTCTGGCGAACAAGGACGGAACTGATTTTTCAGCGCCTCAATCACCGCCTTTGCTCCAAGATAGCTACCACCTATTCCTGCAACAACGATGGCATCGCAACGACTACGAAGATTGTCGGCTGTCGCAATGATATCATCGAGGAGAGCCTCATCAGTTTCTGAGGGAAGACGGAGCCATCCCAAAAAGTCGTTTCCTTTGCAAGTGGACTGTTCCAAAGACAAGTGTGCCACTTTGACTCGCTGACCTATAGTGGTCATCTTTTCATGATGAAGAAAACCCAAAGCGTGGGCTGTGTCGAGAGTAATATGTTTCATATGGATTGTATTAATTGATTGTTATTGAGGGGGTTCTTTTTTTGTTTCACTGTTTAGTCTATTCAAAATAGAACGTCAGGGCAATCATTTTCGACCGTGCGTCACTGACGGAATTAGTGTACTGAAGCATGGTTTTGTCGCGAAGATGCTTACCATGCTCTGTGTCAAGACTATTTATAAGTCCATACATGAATTTCAGTTCGGTGCGAAACTTAACATAGGGAAGGTAAAAATCACAACCCAAGCCTGCTTCGAGATAAGCATCGTAGCGTTTAAGTTTTAGGTAATCATCGTCCTTAGGAGTTAAATTGAGCATCGGATTGACACCCAGCATTATGTATGGGCGATGATTATTAAATCTCGGACCAGCAAAAATCAAGTCTGAAGCCACCGAAATATACGCCGATTTCATCTCTTGACGTTCTTCCGTAGGGCTACCGTCAGACAAGGGCAAACTGAAGTTGCGAAACGTAAAATGGCGCGTACCAAAATACATCGTTGGTGCTACGCGAAACTGGAAATTCTCCGATAGTCGCAATTCACCAAGCACACCAACGGTAAAGCCAACGTCCCAGCGATCTTGATCTACGGTAACAAGCCGCTCCGACGTAGTGCCATCATCGAGAGTAAGCATCGTAGGACCAACGTTTTTGAACTCTATATCCTGAACATGAGTACCTACAAGAGCACCAAAATGGAATGGTCGCAAATCGGTATAAGGACGATTCTGAACCTTACGGCTCTGAGCAAAAACTCCTATCACCGACAGAACCATATAGAAATATGTAAATAGAATAAGACGTCTCATTATATCATATAACGATTTTATCGGTATTTTATTGTAGAAGATTTGGCTTTTTCATAACCATTCGTTACATTTGCAGCCCTAAAACTTTAATATTAAAAGAGAAAAATCAACAAAAAATTAATAGTAAGAAACTTATTACAACAATGAAAAAGACACTTATTACATTCGCTCTAATACTCGCCACTGCGACTGTTTGGGCTATTCCTGCAAAACGCGGAATATGGAAATCTATCACATTGGCTGACGGAACGACAGTCAAGGTGGAACTTCGTGGCGACGAACATGCAAATTGGTTACAGGCAGCAGACGGTAAAATCTACATACCGACAGCTACTGACGACATCTATCAAGAAGTAAACAAAGAAACCATAATGACTCGGGCAAAAGCCAGAAAGGTTCAATCGGAAACGATAAGACGCTCACGTTTGAACGCTATGAAACGAGTTGGCGGCTTCTTTGGAATGAAAAAAGCATTGGTGATACTCGTAGAATTTGCCGACAAATCATTCCGCGAATCCAACGACTTGGCACGCTATAAACGCATAATCAACGAAGTTGGCTTTAAGGACGGCTCGTTCTACGGAAGCGTTCGCGACTATTTCCTCGCACAAAGCAGTGGACAATTCGACCTTAACTTCGACGTAGTAGGTCCTTATAGCTTAAACAACAACTACTCATATTACGGAGGAAACAGCACCAATGGTGACAGACGACCTGGAGCAATGATTGCCGAAGCCCTGATATCAGCCGATGAAGATGTTGATTTCTCACTCTATGATTGGGATGGCGACGGAGAAGTGGAACAGGTTTACATCGTATATGCAGGTCAGGGAGAGGCTGACGGAGGTAGTGCAAACACTGTGTGGCCTCACGCATGGGCTCTCAGCGCAAGCGATTATGGGCAAACACTTACGCTTGACAACGTAACACTCGACACTTATGCTTGCGGAAACGAAATCAATGGTTACAACCAAACAACAGGAATAGGCACAATGTGTCACGAATTCTCACACTGTATGGGCTTCCCCGATTTCTACGATACCAGTGATTATGGCAATAATTTCGGTATGGGAGACTGGGACTTGATGTGCTCGGGTAGTTATAATGGCAACGGATATCAACCAGCGGGTTACACAAGCTATGAACGAATGGTGTGCGGATGGATTGAACCAAAGGTGTTAGAAAACGACACTATCGTTAGCGATATGCAACCATTGAGTGAAGGCGGAGAGGCATTTATTATTTACAATAAGGCTTATCCCGACGAATACGTCATGCTCGAAAATCGTGCAAAGACAAATTGGGACAGCAGTCTACCAGGCGAAGGAATGCTTGCATTATATGTAGATTATGACGAATTGATATGGGAATACAATTATCCTAACGCTTACGTTGCATATCAAGGATTGCCTTCAAACACCTACGAACGCATGACAATCTTCCCTGCTAACAACTACAAGAGCAATTATTATCAGTCAGGCAACCCTTATCCATATAACAACAACGACTCGCTGACAAACACTTCGCGTCCTGCACTCAAGCTCAACCATGCCAACACTGATGGAAAGAAACTGCTAAACGTAGGCATTCTTAATATCAGACTAAGCAGCGACAACGTTGTTTCATTCAATTTCAGAGGAGCAAAAGAAACTATTGTAATCGATGATGAGCGCCCTGAAAATGCTATTTTCTACGAATCGTTTGACCAATGTGCAGGAACAGGTGGCAACGACGATGTTTGGAGTGGTGCTACAACAGCTTCAGCTTCCTTCTTGCCCGATATGACTGGATGGAGTTATGTTAACGCCGCAGGGGCTAACAAGTGCGCCAAGTTTGGCTCAGGCTCAAAGAGCGGCGAGGTGACAACACCACAATTCACCGTTGAAGGCGAAGCCGACTTCTCGTTCCGCGCTGCTCCTTGGGGTGCAGACGACACAGCACTGACACTTAGCATCAGTGGCGATGCAACGATTGAACCATCCGAATTGACGATGACATCGCAGCAATGGACAGAATTCAAAACCAAGATTGTGGGCAATGGACCTGTTACCATAACCTTTACTCCTGCAAAACGATTCTTCCTCGACCATGTAGCAGCAGTGAGTCCAGAGAATGTAGGAATAAACGAAACAATCTACGGAAAGACAGACTATATGCCTGCAGCTATCTACAGCATAGACGGACGATATCTGGGCACCAACTTCGATGCACTCGGACGAGGCATATACATCGTCAATGGCAAAAAGATTGTGAAGTAACACGTTTGAAGACCACAGCATATCTTCAACAAAAGACAAGAACTAAACAAACTATAAGACTATTGAAACGATATAGATGCCGACTACCATTAGCCCTAACATCAGCACTTATGACGATGTTAGGGCTTGGTGGTTGCAACACAAAGAAGGCAGCTATCGAACCTGAACAACGCCAAAAAGCCGAGCAATCCATGAGAGATAGTATCGAAAAGGATACCGACATGGAACGCATCGGTCGGAGTGTGCTACTCTATGGAGTACCAAACATGAAATTCCGCGAAATGGTAACAGATAGCCTGCCTGAACAATCTTCCACCACCGATGAGTGAAAGGATAGATATTCGCAAGCGGTTGGGTCTGGAATTGCAACGCAGCATACACAAGCGACTGATAGAAGAGCATCCGCTTTATCAGTTGTTTTGGGAGTGTACGCTGCGTTGCAATTTGCATTGTCAACACTGCGGCAGCGATTGCAAAACATCGGCATCAACGCCCGACATGCCCTTAGACGATTTCCTTCGTGTTCTCGACAGCATCAGCCGACAATACGACCCACACAAGGTGTTTGTCATTATCACAGGAGGAGAACCTCTGATGCGACAGGATTTAGAGTTATGCGGAAGAAAAATCTACGACAAAGGATTTCCTTGGGGAATGGTCACCAATGGTTTTGCACTGACAGGGGAACGCCTACGTGGACTTGTTGAAGCAGGGCTGCACACAGTGAGCATCAGTCTCGACGGAATGGAAGAGGCACATAATTGGATGAGAGGCTCGCAAGAAAGCTTTCAAAGAGTGTCTGAAGCTATCGATCTGATGGTCAAAGAGAAATCAATCTTGTTTGACGTTGTCACTTGTGTAACTGAGAAAAACATTGACCAGCTCGACAATCTTCGTGATTTCCTTGTCCACAAAGGAGTACGTCGCTGGCGATTACTAACTGTTTTTCCCGTAGGAAGAGGTGCTACGAATCGTCATCTACAACTCTCTCATGCACAATTCCGCCAGCTTATGGAGTTTATAAAAAAGTCTAACATAGCACAAACACACACACCATCAGGGCAAGCGACTGGAAAGGATATACAAATCGAATATGGTTGCGAAGGTTTTTTAGGCAACTACGAGTTCGATGTCCGCAACGATGCGTTCTTCTGCAAAGCGGGCATTACCGTTGGCAGCGTCCTTGCAGATGGCTCTATTGCCGCCTGCGCATCGATTAGAAGCGATTATAATCAAGGCAATATCTACTGTGATGATTTCCTCGAGGTTTGGGAAAATCGCTATTCTGTCTATCGCGAGCGGAAATGGATGAAGCAAGGAGAATGTGGGGAGTGTAAGGTTTGGCGATATTGCCATGGTGGTGCATTGCACCTTCGCGATGATAAAGGCAATATGTTGGCTTGCAACTATTTGAGAATTAATAAAAACTAAAGTATAATCTTGTCTTATAAACTAATTCGAGCCGAAAGCAGTATCGCTTCGGCTCGAATTTTGTTTGGTATTTTTCTTGTTAAAAAAGCTGTGAAAATACTTATTTGTTGTTCACTTGTTATGCGCTTTTTCTTGTGGCGCGTATGAAGTAAGATATCAGAATTAGGTATGCTCCGAGTGCTAAAAGTTCGGAAAGTGAATTTGCTATCCACTCTTCGTTTATGAAGTTGAGGTTTGCGAATCGCATGATTGCACTGACAACTCCCATCAATGCTCCTCCTGCAATGAAACCAGAGGCTATCAATGTGCCCTTCTCACCGCGTTCTTTGTTGACAGCTTCATCCTTGCTTCGTGTTGTTACGAACCAGTTCACAGCACCTCCTATGAGCAGAGGGATGTTAAGCTGTATTGGTATAAACATACCTAAAGCAAAAGGCAGTGCTGGTATCTTGCAAGCAGTAAGTACTATTGCTATTACTGCACCTATGGCATACAATTCCCACGGAGCACCGACACCATTCATCAAGGGGTCGATAACCGCAGCCATGGCATTAGCCTGTGGCGCAGCGAGTTCGCCCGATGTAAAGCCATAGGTCTCATTGAGAAGCATCATAACACCACCAACTGTTGCAGCAGACACGAGAGTGCCGAGGAATTTCCATGTTTCTTGTTTCTTTGGAGTACTTCCGAGCCAATAGCCTACCTTAAGGTCGGTGATGAATGCTCCAGCCATCGAGAGGGCTGTGCACACAACTCCGCCCATTATCAGTGCTGCTACCATACCGCTTGTACCCTTCAAGCCTACAGCGACCATAACGACAGATGCCAAAATGAGAGTCATCAGCGTCATTCCCGACACAGGATTAGAACCCACTATGGCTATGGCATTTGCTGCTACGGTGGTGAAGAGGAAAGCAATGACTGTCACAAGCAATATGCCAACAATGGCATGAAGCAGGTTTCCGTCCATCACTCCAAGCCAGAAGAACAAGAAAGTAACCAATATAGTCACAATGCTTCCTACGGCTATTACTTTGAAAGCGATATCGCGCTGTGTGCGTTTCAGTTGTTTATCAACTCCGCTCTTTCCTTTCATCTCATTGGCTGCAAGCGAAACGGCATCCTTGATGATACCCCACGACTTGATAATACCAATAATTCCAGCCATTGCAATACCGCCGATACCTATGCTTCGACCATAGTTCATGAAAATCTCTTCTGCCGACATTTCGCCAACTTTTTGAGTAATTGCTGGATTCCAGAGGTTCAAGACTGTGTCGTGGAACAGCAGATTCATGCCCGGCACCACCAACCACCATACAGCCAACGAGCCGAGACAGATTATCAGAGCATATTTCAGACCTATAATAAAGCCCAGACCAAGAACGGCTGCACTTGTATTTATCTTGAAAACGAGTTTTAGTTTGTCGGCAATGGTCTCGCCGAATGAAAACATTCGCGTTGTCACTTGTTCGTTCCATAGTCCGAAGGCACTGACAGCAAAATCATAAAGACCTCCGACTAAACCTGCCAGCACAAGCGGTTTTGCTTGGTCTCCACCCTTGCTTCCATTCACCAGCACTTGCGTTGTGGCAGTAGCTTCAGGGAATGGATACTTTCCGTGCATATCGCTGACAAAGTACTTGCGGAAAGGTATTAGGAAAAGAATACCTATTATTCCTCCGAGTGCAGACGCAATAAATATCTTCATGAATGATGCACTCATGTCGGGATACTTTGCTTGCAGTATATATAGCGCAGGCAACGTGAAGATTGCTCCAGCCACCACTGCTCCCGAGCATGCTCCGATGCTCTGAATGATTACGTTCTCTCCCAGCGCTTTTGAGCGTTTCGTTGCTGTTGAGACACCAACGGCAATAATAGCAATAGGAATAGCAGCTTCGAACACTTGACCTACTTTCAGTCCGAGATATGCTGCTGCGGCAGAGAACAATACTGCCATGAGTATTCCCCACGTCAGCGACCATGCGTTTACTTCTGGGTAAACCTTGTCGGGCGACATCACGGGTTCGTATTCCTCACCTTTTTTCAACTCCCGAAAGGCATTTTCGGGCAACTGAATCATGTCTTTTTCTTTATCTTCCATTTTTATTTAGTTTGATTGTTATCTTTCATTAGCCATGCGTAATGTCTGCGTCGGTTGAGATAGTCGAGGTCGTCTTGATGAAGATAAGCCTCGCGCTCAAATCTCAACTGCCGATAAGCATTCCCCTTACGAAACAATCGGATTATCCATTCTACGACATACCATAGATAGAACCCTACTACAGCCATTTCGAGTATCTGCGCTGTATGGATGCGTTCGTGATTTATCAACTCTGGAGTAATCTTCACTCCGCGCCTCACAAACAGCAGTCCGAGAAGATTGATTGCATTGAACCGACGAAAAGGCAACAGGCTGTTTCGAATGATTAGCATGCGGCAAATGTAGAAAAATTATATATAAATAATGTATTATGTCGTGAAAAAATCCCCAAAAGCGTTCTCTTTTATGCCGATTTGTCAGCAACAACAGCCATTTTGTCATAAAATATTATTGGGGCATAACATTTGGAAACTCTTATTTTAGAAACTGAAAACATGAAAAACAACATAACATTTAGAAAGGAGAAACAAACATGACATTAGACAAATTCACAATCAAGGCACAGGAAACAGTGCAGGAAGCCGTAAGTCAGGCTATGCGTCATGGCCAGCAGGCGGTAGAACCCGCACACTTGCTGAAAGCCATTCTGACGAAAGGTAAGGATGTGTTCCACTATGTTGCACAAAAAGTTGGAGCCAATCCTGCACAGATTGAAACTCTCATTGACCAAGAAATAGCTCACTTTCCACGAGTAGAAGGTGGTCAGCAGTACCTTTCCAACGATGCTCAACGTGTCTTGCAAGAGGCTGCACAGATTTCGGCTAATATGGGCGATGAGTTTGTTGCTGTTGAGACTATACTCCTTGCGCTATTGAAGAGCAAAAACACAGCATCGCGAATACTCAAGGATGCGGGCATTAGCGAGAAGGAAACGCTGGCTGCCATCAGCCAGTTGAGAGGTGGCAACAAGGTCAATTCTCAATCAGCCGACGAGAATTATCAATCGCTTGAGAAGTATGCCAAGAACCTAGTCTCTGCTGCTCGACAAGGAAAACTTGACCCTGTAATCGGGCGCGATGATGAGATAAGACGTGTATTGCAAATTCTCTCACGCCGAACGAAAAACAACCCGATACTCATTGGTGAACCAGGAACAGGAAAGACCGCAATAGTTGAGGGGCTGGCACAACGTATAGTACGTGGAGATGTGCCTGAAAACTTAAAAAACAAGCAAATCTATTCGCTTGACATGGGACAACTCATCGCTGGTGCGAAGTATAAGGGCGAATTTGAAGAGCGACTGAAGAGCGTCGTCAGCGAAGTGACAAAGGCTGAAGGAGAAATAATCCTTTTCATCGACGAGATACACACCCTTGTCGGTGCTGGTGCGGGCGAAGGTGCCATGGATGCCGCAAACATCCTGAAGCCTGCCCTTTCACGAGGTGAATTGAGAGCCATCGGAGCAACCACGCTCAACGAATATCAGAAGTATTTCGAAAAGGACAAGGCTCTTGAACGACGCTTCCAGACGGTCATGGTTGATGAGCCAGATGAGCTATCTGCCATATCCATTCTGCGAGGATTAAAGGAGCGATACGAAAATCATCATCGTGTGCGTATTCAGGACGATGCCTGCATAGCTGCAGTGCAACTATCCGAGCGATACATCTCCGACCGTTTCCTCCCCGACAAGGCCATCGACCTTATGGACGAGGCTGCAGCCAAACTACGAATGGAGCGCGATTCACTGCCCGAAGAGCTTGACGAAATAACACGACGACTGAAACAAAAGGAGATAGAACGCGAAGCTATCAAACGCGAAAACGACAAGCCTAAAATCGAGAAAATAGAGAAAGAGATTGCCGAGCTGCGTGAAGAAGAACAGCGTTTCCGTGCTAAATGGGAAGGAGAACGCGAACTAATCAATCACATTCAGCAAAACAAGCAGGAGATAGAGTCGCTCCGCGCTGAGGCTGAACGCGCCGAACGCGAAGGCAACTACGAGCGAGTGGCTGAAATCAGATATGGAAAACTACAGCAAATAGAGGCTGACATAGAAGCAACTCAAAAGAAACTCCACGATGCGCAGGACGGCAGCAACCTTGTAAGAGAGGAAGTTACAGCCGACGACATAGCCGAAGTGGTTAGCCGATGGACTGGTATTCCTGTGGCAAAGATGTTGCAGAGCGAACGTGAGAAACTGCTCCACTTGGAGGAAGAACTTCATCGGCGAGTCGTAGGTCAGGAAGAAGCCATTCGTGCCGTAAGCGATGCCGTCAGGAGAAGTCGCGCTGGGCTGCAAGACCCTAAACGCCCTATAGCTTCGTTCATATTCTTGGGAACGACGGGTGTGGGCAAGACCGAATTGGCAAAAGCCCTCGCAGAATATCTATTCAACGACGAAACGATGATGACTCGTATCGACATGAGTGAGTATCAGGAGAAGTTCAGCGTCAGCCGACTGATAGGTGCTCCTCCGGGATATGTAGGCTACGACGAGGGTGGACAACTCACAGAGGCTGTACGACGCAAGCCTTACTCGGTAGTATTGTTCGATGAAATAGAAAAGGCTCATCCCGATGTGTTCAACATACTGCTGCAAGTGCTCGACGATGGTCGTCTGACGGATAACAAAGGGCGAACTATAAACTTCAAGAACACTATCATAATCATGACGTCTAACCTCGGTAGCAGTCTGATACGCTCGTTTATCGAAGAAAACAGCACAGGAGACGATGATGCCACGCTGTCGGCAGAGAGCGAAACAACGCTTAAAAACAAGCTTATGGAAATGCTTAAGCAGACCATCCGACCAGAGTTTCTCAATCGAATTGACGAGACCATCGTCTTCCGTCAGCTTACAAAGTCGCAGATTAGCGATGTTGTCAAGATGCAACTCAACAACGTAGCCAAAGTGCTGCACGAGCAAAACATAACGATAGAGTTCACTCCAGAAGCCATCGACTATATTGCTGAAATGGGTTACGACCCTGAATTCGGTGCTCGACCAGTGAAACGCGCTATTCAGCGACTGCTTCTCAACGACCTGTCAAAGCGAATTCTCAGCGGAGAAGTGACAAGCGAAAAGAAAATACTCGTCGATTCGTTTGGCGAAGGACTGGTGTTCAGAAATTAAAAGTTATTGAGCTGATTTCTAACAATTTACAAAATCAATTTGGAAAGTATGCCTTTTCGACTCGGAAAGCATATCTTTCCAACGCGAAAAGCATACCTTTCCAAAGCGAAAAGGTATGCTTTTCAATTTCAATCTGATAGATACGCCTTTCAGAATGAGTACGAAAGAGGTTTTTTCTGCTTATTCTATCTTTCGCGCACCATTGCTGATTACAACATCAATAATCTTCGGTTCGATATTGAACTTTGATTTATAATCAGCTTTTACGATATCTGTAAACTTATCGTAAAGGTCGTTTTTTACTAAGTTTATCGTGCATCCTCCGAAGCCACCGCCCATTATTCGTGAGCCAGTGACACCGCATCGACGTGCGACATCTACAAGGAAGTCGATTTCTTCACACGACACTTCGTATTCTTTCGACAATCCCTCATGGGTCTCATACATCATTTTGCCCACTGTTTCGTAGTCGCCTGCATTGAGTGAGTCGCACACTTTCAGCACGCGGTCTTTCTCTCCAAGCACGAAGTGAGCACGGGTGTAATCTTCCTCGCCTACTATCTGACGCACATCTTCAAGCTGTTCCCAATTGCAATCGCGAAGGGTTTCGAATTTGCCGTCGCCATTCTTCTCTGCAATAGCTTTGACTACGCGCTCACAGGAGTTGCGGCGGTCATTGTAAGGCGAACCTACGAGTTCGTGTTTGACACAAGAATTGACGAGTAAAAGACGGTAGCCCTCAGGATTAAATGGGAAGTATTCGTACTCACGAGAGCGACAGTCGAGGCGGATAAGCTTGCCCTCCTGACCGAAGATACTTGCAAATTGGTCCATAATACCACATTTCACACCACAATAATTATGCTCCGTAGCCTGTCCGGCAAGAGCCATTTCCCATTTGTCAACCTTGTTTTCGCCAAACAAATCGTTTATGGCAAAAGCAAAACAACTCTCCAAAGCAGCCGACGACGACATTCCTGCACCAAGCGGCACATCGCCCGAAAAGGCTGTATTGAAACCTTTAACATCTACGCCACGCTTGCGCATCTCCTGAACAATACCATAGATGTAGCGTGCCCATGACGTGCGTGGTCCCTCAGGGTCATCGACTTTGAACTCCACTTGGTCTTTCATGTCGATAGAATAGCATATCACAGTGTTAAGCCCATTGGGACGAACCTCTGCCATGATGCCACAATCAACAGCTCCCGGAAAAACAAAACCACCGTTATAATCGGTATGTTCACCTATAAGATTGATACGTCCAGGAGCGAAATATATATTACCAGTCTGTCCATCAAAATGCTTGATGAAACGACTTCTCACGTGTTCTATTGTTGTCATATATGGTTAATACTATTAAAAGGTTAAACTATTATTCACATAAAAATGTAACACAGGCTTTTATTTAAGCAGCTTTGCTATTCGAAGGCTTGCATCCTACAAGCGCATAGAACAAGAGGAAAGCAAGCATAGCTACTATTAGCCAATAACTATTGATATCGCCAACCGTTCCTGCCATGAGGTTTTGAATGAGCGGCATGATGCCACCACCAACCACCATAGTCATAAACAGACCTGATGCAGCAGCCGTATATTTACCCAATCCCTCAGTAGCAAGATTGAAAATGCCACCCCACATGATTGAGGTGCATAGTCCGCAAAGTACAAGGAAAACACATTTGGTAGGAATTTCGCCACCTGCGAACTTGAAAATCGCCAAATCTACAGGGTCTGCCTCACTGCCTGGCAACGCAATCTTTGCACTTTCAGGCATGACAATGGCAACCAAAACGAGCGCAAGAGCTACAATGGTAACGACGAGAAGCTGAGTGCGCGATGACACTTTGCCACTGATAAACGAACTGGTGAACCTTCCTACAAGCATAAGCAACCAATAAATAGCAGCAATCGTACCTGCAATAGCAACGCTACCAAGCACACCACCATCAGCAACAGGCTGACTTAAATAGAAAATCATTTGTCCTGGAATACCCACTTCGATACCTACATAAAAGAAGATGGCAATAATTCCGAGAACAAGATGACGATAACCAAGTGCGCCCTTTATGCTCGAAACGACATCGGACTTTTCTGTTTCGGGCTCAACAATAGTCGTCAATAAAATGATTAGAAAAGAAAACGCAAACACTCCCATTGCTATCAACAAGAGAGGAGCCACGTCTGTCATTGAAGTCTGCTTAGTTATCGTTCCAATCATTGAACCAGCGAGCAACGGTGTCAATGTGGCTGTAAGCGAATTGAGCGAACCGCCAGTCTGAATAAGCTGATTACCCCTATTGCCTCCACCACCGAGAAGATTCAACATAGGATTAACTACGGTGTTGAGAATACACACGCAGAAACCGCAGATGAAGGCTCCAAGCAAATAGACAACATAAGTCGAAATGGCATCAACCGACATCGTGCTCGACAAATACTGCACGCATATACCGATAAAGCCAAGAGCAAGAGCCACAAGAGCAGTCTTCTTGTAACCAATCTTGGTAATCATCATTCCTGCTGGAATACCCATAAAAAGATAGGCAGCAAAGTTCATCATGTTGCCCATCATACCAGCCCACTCGTATTGGTTCTTCCATATCGTACCAAAAGGGGCTGCCATGTTGGTCACGAACGAAATCATTGCAAAAAGAAACATCATTGCCACTATGGCAATAGTCGTTCCATTGTTTTTGGATTGTGTCATAAGTCTATTTTTAAGTGTGTAGTTATTGATTATTATCTACTATTTTTTCCCCTACTCTTTCAGTCCGAAGTGATATTTTGTGATTTGCTCATACTTCTCTTCTGGTCGCAAAATCACCGATGGGAAGTATGAACGATTAGGGCTGTCGGGGAAATGTTGTGCTTCGAAACATATCGCCGAGCGCCGTGGGAATGTTGCTCCATGCCATCCAGCAAAGCCATCTGCCCAGTTATCGGTATATACTTGCAGACCAGGTTCAGTTGTATAGACTGCCAAGGTACGTCCTGTTTGTGGGTCTTCAAGCGATGCTGCAAGAGAAAGTTCGCCCTCTTCACGTTTGTTTAACACGAAGCAGTGGTCGTAACCTGCACCATTGCGTATCTGTTCGTCGTCGGCATCAATATCTTTGCCTATTGCTTTCATTTGACGGAAGTCGAAAGGCGTACCTCTGACGAAACGTATTTCGCCAGTGGGTATTGACGTTTCATCGATGGGCAGGTAATAGTCGGCATTGATAAGACACTGCTGTTGCTCTATGGTAGGCGTAGGATTAGCCACCCCAGAGAGTGAGAAAAATCCGTGACTCGTAAGGTTTATGATGGTTTTCTTATTGGTAGTAGCCCTGTATGCGATAGTTAGCGTATTAGTATTGTCGAACGTATAGACTACACTTATCCTAAGTTCCCCTCTAAATCCACCATCGCCATAAGCCGAAGTAAGTTTCAGCACAAGGCGATTATCACCTATTTGCTCTGCGTCCCACACTTTTTTATGAAAGCCTTGTGAGCCTCCGTGAAGTGCATTTGGCCCGTTATTTATTTCAAGTTGATAGTATTTCCCATCAAGACAGAACTGTCCTTTTGCTATTCGATTTGCATATCTACCTACGAGAGTTGACAGAAAGGGTTCGGGCGAGTTTATTAATCCATCTAAAGTGTCATGGCTTTGAATTACGTTTGCAATGTTACCATTGCGGTCGGGCACCATTATCGCTATGATTGCACCTCCGTAATTGGTTATAGAAACTTCACACCCATTATTGTTTTTCAACGTAAAGAGGTCGGTCTGCTTGCCATCAATGGTCTTCTGAAAATCTTCACGACGCATAGAATATATTTTATTAAGTTGTTAGAAAATGTTTTCAAATGTAATAAAATATCCTCGCGTATGCAAATTTCCACATAAAAAATATCCCAGTCACTGCATTGATGACTGGGATATGTTGTTAATTGTTTCGAAAATGCTTCGAAAAGCGGATTTACTTTCTTACGCTCTTCTTGCCATTTACGATTACTATGCCTTTATAGTTGTCGTTAACTCGCTGTCCAGCGATGTTATATACAACAGCAGTTGCAGTCTCTTCTGTGTTGATATCATTGATGCCTGTTGTTTCAGAAATACCATCCTCTACTGGGCAAAGCTCATAAGAAGATTTGTAAGCCTCGATGATACCAGATATAGTGTATGTCTTTCCTACAAATGGAGCTAAATCTTCATATTCTGCGATGTGGAACTTATTGTAGATTTGAATCTGCTCCTCGCCTAATTTTCCGTAGTATTTAGGATTGTCAGCGCCATCGGTTGTAAACTCAAGACCAACGATTGTAACGAGGTTTGATACGTTGTCTGCAACTTCTGCGATGGTAATTACTTTTGGAGTAGCAGCCTCTCCAGCCTGGCAGAGCATGTTATCCATGTTTGTTGCATCGCAAACACCAGCTTGGATATTTCCGTTGTATTCGTCGCGTTTTACAATAATTGTTCCGTTGAGGTCATCGTTGTTTGCTATGTCTTTCAGCGAATTGTAGAACATGAGTTCACCTGAAGCGTCGCGAACGTAGGTTGATGTGTTTCCGTTGTTTGTTGTCCATGTGTAGAGAACCTTTGCGTTTGTGAGTTGAAGGTTAACTATTTCGCCTTTCTCCAACGCTTTGAAAGCTGCGATACCATCAACTACTTCAGCCTCATTCTTTGTGAATTCCATAGAGGCAGAAGCTCCTGAGATTTCGTCGTAAGCGCGTACATTGCAGCTCTCGGTAATAGTGAACGCACCCTTATACTGCTCTGCTGCGTCGTTGGTTGCTGGGTCTGAACCGTCGAGAGTATAGTATATGTCGGATGTTTCCTTGTTGATTGTGATTGTAACTTGAGTTGATCCAATGAATGGATTTGTTCCGCTGATTTTGATTTCAGCTGGTGCTTCTTGACCAGAGGCTACGACTGTAAGTGTAATTGATGCGATTTGAGTATTTCCGGCTACGCTCAACACTACTTCGTGTGCTTGACCTACCCATGAAGCATTCTTTCCATCGTCTGCTGGACTGATATTTCCTGCATCTACAGTATTACCTGCATTCCATTTTGCACCGTCGAAAACCATTTCGGTTATATCCATGTCGGCTGGAGCAGTAATGGTTAATGTACCACTGTAAAGACGCAGGCGTCCTTTACCTGTGCTTTGGATATTCCACAGACGATTGGCATTATTGCCTGATGTCTTTGGCGAAACGGTCACTGTTGCTCCGTTAACAGGAGCTGAAGTGGTTGTTTCCAAGAAGTCGCCATCGTGGCTTTCATTTGACGATAGTCCCGTGATAGTTGGGAAGATTGTTGCGTAATCGTTGTCGAAATCGAATTTAATCTCATCGGCAAACGCTACATTGCACATTGCTGCGAGCATTGCAACAAGAGAAAAGCGTAAAATTTTTTTCATAATCTGCTTGTTTTTAGAGTTTTTAGTTTATTAATTATAGGTAATTATTCTCACATTTTCTACAATGTTTTGAAAAGTATGCAAAGTTAAGTATTCTTTTTTTTCTTACAAATTATTCATAAGTTTTTTATTCTTTGCCTGCTTAGTTTGTCAGGAATATCTTTCTTTTGTTGGTTTGATTATTTACGAACACTATGTATTCTTACGATTATCCTCATCCTGCTGTGACTGTTGATGCAGTTGTTTTTGCCCGCTGCGAACGAGGAGTCAAGGTTCTTCTCATTGAGCGTCGGCATGAGCCTTTCAAGGGTATGTGGGCTTTTCCTGGTGGGTTTATCAACATCGACGAGACGGCAGAATCGGCTGTTCGACGTGAATTAGAGGAAGAGACAGGTTTGCGTCTTCACGGACTGAGACAGATTGGTGCGTTCACAGCTGTTGACAGAGACCCTCGCGAACGTGTAATTACTATTGCATTTTATACCATTATCGACCATATTCCAACTGTTTGTGCGGCAGACGATGCAGCCAAAGCTCAATGGTTCGACTTTGACCGATTACCTCCGCTGGCATTCGACCATGCTGACATTCTTCGACGGGCTCGGCAAGTGGCAAAGTTTCTGCTGATGAATGAAAATCTATAAAACTTCTTTTGCTGAATTATTCCTAATGATACGACTAAATATGTTTAACATAACAACGATTATGACAATGAAAAATTTCTTTCTAACTATTGCCTTCCTTTCGATGAGCATCGTAGGTATGGCACAGTCGGCTAGCGACATCGTAACAGAATTAAAAAACGAACAAGGTGTAGAGTCGCAGGTGCTGAACAAGTTGATGCTCCGTATGCAGTTTTCACAAGCTCCCGATGAGAAGACCAAGGCTCTCGGACAGAAGATGGATGGCATGACTGTCATGTCGCTCAGTAAGGCTTCTGACGAAGTGAAGCAGAAGTTTGAGGAGCGCGTCGGCAAACTGTCTGAGAATGGTTACCTCCAAGAAGAGGTTGTTGAAGAGATGGGCGTGAAGGCTCGCACATTCATTAAGAAAGACGGCGAGTTGATTACAGAAATCGTAAACGTCGTTGAAAGTCAGGGCGAGACAGCTCTTATCATCATCATGGGTAAGTTTACGAAAGACGACCTTGAGGCTCTTGCACAAGGAATGTAATAATTAGACAATCTTATTTTGTCAAAGCCCGCTCTTGATTGTCGCTTTTTTAGAGAAAGGCGAGTTTTAAGAATGTTACTGGGCAGGATATTGATAGATATAAGTTTTTGAATTGTTCAACAGCTAAAAGAGTTTATAGTGGATAGACAGGAGCGTCTTTGGAATTCCAATTATTGCAAGGTGATGGCAGCAAACTTCTTGTTGTTCTTCGCTTTTTACGTCATGACGCCGCTCCTACCACTGTATTTGAGCGAACATTTCAATGCGAGTAAAGACGTGATAGGTATGGTCTTGTCGGGCTATACCGTCACTGCTTTATTGTTCCGTCCCTTTTCTGGATATGTAGTAGATTCCTTTCCTCGCAAGCAGGTGCTGATGATTTGTTTCGGGGCATTTGCAATTTTCTTTGCCGGATACCTTGCAGCATCTACCTTGCTCATTTTCACTATTGTCAGAACGCTGCACGGTGGACCTTTCGGAGCACTTACCGTATCGAACTCAACGGTTGCTATCGACGTTCTGCCGTCATCGCGCCGAACAGAAGGAATAGGTTACTACGGACTGAGCAACAATCTGGCTATGGCAATAGCACCTACGATTGGTATTTTTCTTTATCAGCTGACCGACAGCTTTGAGTTGCTTTTCTGGATTGCTCTTATCACTGCCATGGCTGGGTGGATGGTTGATGCCACTGTCAGTGTGCCAGAGAAGGAAATCGTACGCAACCGTTCTAAAATTTCTCTCGACCGCTTTTTCCTTATGCGTGGATGGTTGTTGGGTGCAAACATGGTGGCTTTTGGCTTCTGCTTCGGCGTGTTGAGCAATTATTTGGCTATCTACGGCAAAGAGACTTTGGGCATTACTGGTGGCACAGGTTCCTACTTCATGCTGTGCTCCATAGGCTTAATGCTCAGCCGACTGCAAGGAAGCCGAGCGTTAAAGGCTGGCAGACTGACCCACAACGCAGGCGAAGGCATGGTCATTTCGCTCGTAGGATACACATTATTTATTCTCATGCCAACGCTTATGCCACATAACATGACTGCCATTCTGATTGGCTACTATGGGTCGGCTCTTCTCATCGGACTTGGCAACGGACATATGTGGCCTGCTTTTCAGAACATGACTATCAGTGTAGCACAAAACAATCAGCGCGGTACTGCCAACTCGACCATACTCATCTCGTGGGACATTGGTATGGGTCTGGGCATATTATTGGGCGGAATCATCGTTGAGCACGCTGGCTATGGGGCTGCTTTCTGGGCGATGGCTGCGGTGAATTTCATAGGAGTGGCTACCTATTTCCTCGCTACCAAATCATTCTTCCTCAATCGAAACCTTAACCCAACGGCGAGGTAGGACATAATCAAAAAGCGAAACAACATTTTGTTAAAAATTGTATAAACAACATGTTCTTACACAACAGAATGTTAATTTACCCTCGATTTATTTGACTTTGTTTTTGTAGGAAATAGAGATTGAAAGCGGAAAAATCATCGTTTTCAAATCGAAAAATATCGATTTTTTTTCGGAAAGATATGGTTTTGGACTTGTAAAGTTAGTGTTTCCGAATCGGCGAGGTATCATTCCCGAGTCGGATATGCCATCTTTTCAAAGTCAAAAGATATGTTATTCACCCTAATTATTCACTTCAAACAATTGCACACAATGCGACTTTTTTTTATGAGTCCCTGTCTGTCAACAACTTAGAATTGCACACTCAAAAATCGTTTAATTTTAAAAAATCTTACGACTATTGAGAAGTCTGGCAATTTTCAGCACAATAAAATTAACGATTGCAACAGTTTTTAAGGTCTATATCACTCCTTACTGTCCACTTGTCGCAGCTTTATTAAGCCATCCTCAACCACTGCCTCCTCCTCTTCAACCATCTGACGGAGAGCCTCATCGACAAGTTCCGTATCGAGAGAGAGAGAGTACAATACAGAGGAATGATGACGTTTGCCGTCGGACAGCAATTCGCGTATAATCTTTTTGGCACTTTCGGTTTTTTCAATATCATTCTCCGACGAGCGGTTTACGCACACGTCACACAGGCGGCAATCGGCAGAGTCGGTCTCACCAAAATATTCAAGCAGAAGACAGCTACGACACTTATCTTCGCACTCGGCATAATTGAGTATTGCTTTTATACGTCGGCTGTATTGCTCCTGTCGCTCCTCGTAAATGCTCGACGGGATTACTACGTTTTCGTGTAGCACCCTGTCGCGGGTATAAGTCACTGCAGGCAAACTGCGATGAGGAATAAAACTAATCACTCGTTCTCGCGAAAGCATTTTCAAGATAGTATAGACTTGGTCGCGACTGATGTCGCACACCGACGCTATAAGAGCTTCGTCGATATTGACATAATCAACAAAAAGCCCGCCATAATTACGCAACAGGGCTTCAATCACTCTCTCCACAGTTGGCGGATATTCGTCGAGCCGATAGAGTTCGTGGCGCATAAGAAGGAATTTCACACGCGAACGATTATCGGGTTCCTGATCGTAACGAATGTAACCAGCACGGTCGAGAAACAGAAGGGCAGAGTTCACCGTGAGCGGAAAGAAATGATAAACCTTGCAGAATTTGTCTATATCGAACACCATCGACTTTCCTTTGCCCGAATTGACACTAATCTCGAAGAAGTAAGCCAAATGCTCATAGATTTCGGCAATGAGTTGTTTAGAAGGGAAAGTATCGTTGACGCGATGCTGGAGTTTGCGCCTATCTTCGGGGTTGTAAAGCATCACGGCATACGATTTTTTCCCATCGCGACCTGCACGTCCTGCCTCTTGGAAATAAGCCTCAATAGAATCGGGCAAGTCGAAGTGGATTACCATCCTCACGTCGGGCTTATCAATACCCATACCAAAGGCATTTGTCGCTACCATGACACGCACTTTGTCGTCATGCCATTGCATCTGACGGATCGTTTTCTCATGAGGCATGAGCCCTGCATGATAGAACGTGGCTGAGATTTCATGAGCATTAAGATACTCAGCCACCTCTTTGCAACGCTGCCGGGAACGAACATAGACTATTGCACAACCGCCCACAGAACGCAGAATATGAACCATTTCATCGGGTTTATTCTCCGTTTTGCGAACTACATAAGCAAGATTTTCACGACGGAAGCTCATGCGTAAAACGCATTTTCTGCGAAATTCGAGCTTTTCCTGTATGTCATCGACTACCTCTGGAGTAGCTGTAGCAGTCAGGGCAAGCACAGGAGCATCGGGATGGAGATGCCGAACAGACGCTATTTCGAGATAAGTCGGACGGAAATCATAACCCCACTGACTGACACAATGAGCTTCATCAACAACGAAAAAACTCACCTTCATGTGGGAAATCTTCTTCTGGCAGACGGTCGATTGCAGACGCTCGGGCGAAAGATAGAGTATCTTCACACCACCAAAAATGGCATTGTCAAGAGTTTTAAGAATGTCGTCAGAGGTCATACCCGAATAAACAGCCGAAGCGAGGATATTCTTCCTGCGGAGATTAAGCACCTGATCCTGCATTAAAGCTATGAGAGGAGTAATCACGATGCACACTCCCTCCATAGCGAGGGCAGGCACTTGAAAGGTTATCGACTTGCCTCCGCCTGTGGGCATAAGCCCAAAAGTGTCGTTTCCCGACACGATACTTTCAATAATCTGACGCTGAACTCCTCGGAAATCATCGTATCCGAAGACGTCATGGAGTATCTCTTGATATTTATCAGCCATTATTCATCGTGGCGAATATCTTCGATATGGAGCTGGATGGCACCGTGCTTGAACGTGTTGTCTTCGATGGTATAAGCTATATCGAACGCCCTCTTCGACTTGATATATCTGGCAGCACCACTCTGTCCAAAAGCTATACCGTTCATGACGTTATTCGATTTAGAATCGACAAGCTCAAGTTTGATATGCTCTTGAGCACGCCCTACGACCTTGCTCGTTCCGAAATCATACACTCCATTAGTCGAGAAGATTGGCTTCGGATTGCATGGTCCAAAAGGAGCAAGACGTTTCAGCTCGTTATGAAGTTTCTTCGTGATATCCTTGAAATCAATTATCGCATCAATATCAAGCGTAGCTTCGCGCTGGTCGGGAATAATATGCTGATCGACATACTGCTGGAAACGCTCACGAAAAGCCTTAATGTCGTCCCAACGAAGGGTAAGACCAGCAGCGTAGGTGTGACCACCAAAATTCAGAAGGAGGTCGCGACAACTCTTAATAGCCGCGTAAACATCGAAGCCGGCAACGCTCCGCGCCGAACCAGTAGCAAGGTTTTCGTTGCGAGTAAGCACCACCGTCGGGCGGTAATAGATTTCCGTCAGGCGTGAAGCAACAATTCCTACAACACCTTTCTTCCAATTCTCGTCGTAGAGAACAATAGCCGACTGATGACGTTGGTTCTCAAGTTTCTCCACAATCTGGTTAGCCTCGTCGGTCATCTGCTTGTCAATATCCTTGCGCTGCTCGTTGTATTCATTGATGAGAATGGCTTTCTTCATAGCGGTGTTGTAGTCGCGCTCAATCAGCAAATCAACAGTTTCTTTTCCACTCTCAACACGTCCAGAAGCATTTATACGAGGACCAATCTTGAAGATAATGTCGCTCATGGCAATGTCTCTACCCGTCAGGCCACAAATATCTATGATAGCCTTCAAGCCGATGCTTGGATTCTGATTGAGTTGCTTCAATCCATGGAAAGCAAGAATACGATTTTCGTCAACCACTTCGACAAGGTCAGCGGCAATACTGACAGCACAAAAATCAAGGAGAGGTATCAAACGGGCAAAGGGTATGCCATTGTTCTTTGCAAAAGCTTGCATCAGTTTGAAACCAACACCACAGCCACAAAGTTCCTTAAAGGGATAGTTATCGTCTGGACGTTTAGGATTTAGAACAGCTACAGCTGCGGGAATCTGCTCGTCGGGCACATGATGATCGCAGACAATGAAGTCTATACCAAGAGCTTTGGCTTGCTCGATTTCGTCAATAGCTTTAATTCCACAATCGAGAATAATTATCAACTTCACACCAGTCTGTTTTGCATAGTCAAGCCCCTGCTGGCTTATACCATAGCCTTCTTCATATCGATCGGGTATGTAATAATCGATATTGGAATAGAATTGCTGCAGGAATTTATATACTAAAGCCACTGCCGTGCAGCCATCCACGTCGTAATCGCCATAAACAAGTATGCGTTCCTTGCGTCCCATGGCATCGTTCA
This sequence comes from uncultured Prevotella sp., assembly GCA_946627325.1. GTDB lineage: Bacteria > Bacteroidota > Bacteroidia > Bacteroidales > Bacteroidaceae > Prevotella. Next base: position 56,539 of record CAMOVK010000004.1, read on the forward strand.
GACGATCAACAGCGCGATCCATATCCTTCATAAGAAACGGATCAATCAGGTCGGAAAGCTGCGGACGGAAGAATCTCTTTGCAGCTGACTCCGTTGTAATGCCCCTGCGGATAAGCAACTGAGCAATAATAGGGCTCATGTTGATTTTCTCCGCAAGTTCATCAGCCGCCTTCAGAACATCTTGCGAGGGTGGTTCGTATTTCCATTTGTATTGCATTTATATAGTGTATTTTGTTTTCGTATACGCATATTCGGTCGTAAAATTAGAAAAAAATACGCAATCGATATATAAACAATTCTGTTTTTTAACAAAAATTAGTCATTTATTGCGATTATGTTTATATTTGCAATAGAATTATACCTAATTATAATGGCAATAAAAACAAAGAACATCTGCCTCTTCTTCGTGGTTTTCTGCATCAACGCGGCTACAGTTTTTGCAACAAACATCAGGGTGAAACATGCCTTTCAGACCACAGGTGCGGGCAACAAATGCGTAGCTTTATGCCGCATAGACATAGATTTCGATACTGAAAAAGATTTCCATATTGAGTCTGCGGAGATAGAACTCAACCGCGAAACGGCGCAAAACATCGAACATCTAATGATTTGTTCGACGACAACAGATGAGTTCTACGCCGACAATTCGCCCATTATTCATGGCAAAAAGAAAGCTAAGCAGGGGGCAAATACATTAAAATGGAATCTTAATGGACAGTTCAATAGTCAACGCTCTCTATGGATTGCGGCTGATATAAACCCAAAAGCGAAAGAAGGTACGACTATTTCTCCGTATCTGAAGCAAATCATTCTAATTGCTGGAGGACAGCGACAGACCATTAAACCGACACCTGCAAGCGATGAATCCGATAAAATATCGATGAAGATATTCAAGCAACAGGCATTTCTTTTCATACCTACCACACAAGAATGTCGGTTCTATCGTATTCCTGCAATGGTGCTCGACCAACATGGGAACATCATAGCTGCTTCCGACCGACGATATGAAAGCAATGGCGACCTTGGCAACCACAGGATTGACGTTGTAATCCGGCGCAGCAATGACAATGGTAAAACTTGGACGCCACAGCTATATATTGCAGAGGGAGATACTTCTTCTGCCAGCACTTATGGGTATGGCGATGCTGCAATGGTACGAACGGCAACAGGAAGAATTGTTTGTCTTCTGTCGGCAGGAAAGAATAATTTCTTTCGTGGCATGCACAATATCGGTCTGACATATAGCGACGACGATGGCAAGACATGGACAGCACCTCGCGAGCTAACCACTTCTAATTTTCGCGACGAGCCCCATCAGTTGACTGATTCGCTGGGGTTCTGGAGTATTTTTCCGACATCGGGGAAAGGATTACTACTACCCAATGGGCGCATTATGTTCGCTGCCAATTGCATAGATCAACCTGACACATATACTATTGATTGTTATATGCTTTTCAGCGACGATAATGGCGAGTCGTGGACGATAGGCAAACAGTGTGCTTTTCATGGTAGCGACGAGTCGAAATTATGTTTAACTAACGAAGGGCAGTTGCTTCTTTCCGTTCGGCAAGACGGCAAGCGAGGGTTTAACCTTTCTCCCGACAATGGTGAAAATTGGCTCACGCAATGTCATACCGATGATATGCAGGGCAATGCTTGCAATGCCGACATACTTTATTACAGCCGTTCTACAGAAGGCGAACGCGACATTTTGCTCCACTCTCTCATCAATGATAAAGACCGAAAGAACCTCTCTGTCTTTCGAAGCACTGATGGCGGCAAGTCTTGGCACGAGTTCATCAATGTTCAGCCAGGCGGTTCTGCCTACTCTACGATGCTCAAACTTGCTAACGGCGATGTTGCCCTTCTCTTTGAAGACGAATCCTATTCGGCTGGTAATGGCTACCACCTGAATTTCATAGTCATATCGAAGGAACAAATTACTCTATAACCAACAGGAGCGTTGGTAAAAGAAAGATGCGATTTGCAGTGTGCAAATCGCATCTTTTATGTTGTCATTCCTATTTTTAGAATGTTTGTATTAGATTCCGAGTTTCTTTCGGATGTCTTTTGGTATGGCGTTTTTGTTTACCATATAGTCCATTGTGTTAGCAGCGATGAAGTTCTTTGTCATGTACCAGATGCCTTTGTATTCACCTGTTTCGCCCCATGAGTTCTTCACCATGTAGTACTCTTTACCATTTTGGTCTTTTGCTATTCCGAAGATAAGCATACCATGGTCGTCTGTCAGTTCCCAGTTATCGAAACGCTCTTGACGTTGTGCTTGAGTTGGTGTAATCTCTGGCACAGTGCATCCGAGTGAGTCGATGAGGTTTGTTTTTTGTACACGAGAGAGTTTAAGCCATCTTGCCATATCGCTACCTGCGAGCGATTGAGCTGCTTTTCCGTCAATCATGTATGCCAATCCTTGACGTGTGAAACCTTCTTCCGATACGTCTCCACCCCATGCTACGGTGTAACCTTTGTCGATAGCGTTGTCGATAATACGCATCATTTCATCCATAGGTACGTTGTACGACAATTCGAAGCGCCAGTTGTCTTGTACTTCCACTGGGAACGCTGTGTAGAATGGGTGGTGAGTGTAAGATGTTATTGACACGTAGTCGTCCATATTGATGCCAAGCGACTTAACGAATGACTGTGGAGTGTATGTCTTTCCTTCGTATTGGAATGACTCTGGACATTCTCCGAGATATGCGTCGAGTATGCCTTGCAGACCTTTCTTCCATTGTCCTGAAATTTTCTGAGCCTTGTTTTTTGCTATTGCTGCAACGTAAGGTTCGAGCAATGAGAAGAATTCGTTAAAGTTATTGAGAGAGTCTCCATAAAGACTTCCTGGGAAAGGCATTGCATCTTCTGGGCAGATACCATAGTGCTTCATAACGTAGTGTACGTCGCTGGCTGCTCCACCTTGTGCGAACTGGCAGTCGCCATGATAGCGTACTACTTGCACAGCGCGGTCCATGTAGTCTTTGTTAGCCACGAATGATTCGCATAGGTCGTAGGTCTTACCTGTTGCTTTGAGGATTTCAGCCTCGAAGAACGACAGTGTTGAGTAAGCCCAGCACGTGCCTGAACGATTTTGGTCTTTGATACTTGTGATAGGAATTTCCTTCACCGTAGTGAACACAGGCTTGTTTTTGTTTTCTTTTGCCTGCGCGTTAGCACCGATAGCCACTACTGCCATCAGGGCAATCATTAAGATTTTCTTCATGTTGAAATTATTGATTTTGGTTGTATAAATGTGTATTTTCTTTAGATACTTTTCTTGTTCTCACGCGGTTTGTTTTGGATTTCTCAGATAGCATTCGCCATAAAGTCTTCCATTTCTTTTGGTTTGTATGGGATGAGTTCGTTTCCTATAAATCGGCATCCATCGTCGGTGATAAGCACGTCGTCTTCTATTCGTATTCCTCCGAAGTCTTTATATAGTTCTATCTTGTCGTAGCATAGGAAGTCTTTGTGCAGTCCTCGTGAGCGCCAGTCGTCGATAAGGTCTGGTATGAAGTATATTCCTGGTTCGTCGGTCACCACAAATCCTTTTTCGAGTCGTCGTCCCATGCGGAGTGCATTTGTTCCGAACTGGTCGAGTCGTGGCTGTGTTTCTGCGTCGAAGCCTACATATCGCTGGTCGAGTCCTTCCATATCGTGTACGTCCATGCCCATCATGTGTCCGAGTCCGTGTGGCAGGAAAAGTGCGTGTGCTCCGGCTTCCACTGCTGCATCGGTGTCGCCCTGCATCAGTCCGAGTTCTTTCAGCCTGTCGGTCATCAGTCGGCAAACGGCAAGGTGTACGTCCATGTATTTCACTCCTGGTCGAGCCACTTCGAGCACGTAGTCGTGGCACGCTTCAACTATGGAGTATATCTCCATTTGTTTTTGTGTGAATCGTCCGTTTACTGGGTATGTTCTTGTATGGTCAGAGCAGTAATGATTGATGGTTTCTGCTCCGCAGTCACATAGTGCGAGTCTTCCGTCTTCGAGTTCTGCCATCGATGGGTTGCCGTGTAGTATTTCGCCGTGCTGGGTGAAGATTGTTGCGAAACTTGGCATTGCTCCGTAAGAATATGCTATGCCGTTGACTTGTCCACCGATATATTTCTCTGTTACTCCGGGACGGGTCAGTTCCATGGCTGTTGTATGCATCTTATAGCCTATGAGTGAGGCGCGTTCGAGTTCTTCGATTTCCTGTTCTTCCTTTACCGAACGCATTTTCACGACGCTCAGTATCAGTTCCATCGAAGCTGCTTCTTTCTGTTTCGATGGGTGAATACCGAGCAAATCCATTATCTGTATTTTGGTGTCGTGGCGATAAGGTGGCAGGAAATGCACTTTTTGTCCATGCTTGACTGCTTGGTCGCAGAGTGTTTTGAGTTGCGCCATAGGTGCCGTCTGCTCCACTCCCACTTGTGCAGCCATGTCAGCGATGGTATCTACTGAGCCATACCAAACGATGTCTTCTATATCAATGTCATCGCCTATGAACCACTCTTTGCCTGTGTCGGCATCGATTACGCCTACCAGTCCGTCGCGTTTCTGGCCGAAATAGTATAGAAACGATGAGTCTTGGCGGAAAGGATAGTATGCGTTTGCAGGATAGTTACATGGCGACTCATTGTTGCCAAAAATGATTATTAAGCCGTTGCCTACGAGTTTGCCGAGCTCTTTGCGACGACGGATATAAGTGTCTTTACTAAACATATTGTGTTGTTTTCTATTGTTGATTTTCCTTTTCGGCGACAAAAATAATTAAAATGTTTCATATTATCATAATTATGTGATAATTATTTGATATTTAATATATTTTTTAATGATTTTGAAAAGATATGCTTTCCGAGTTGGAAAGATATGCTCCCCAACGTGAAAAGGCATACTTTCCGAGTTGGAAAGCATACCTTTTCGAACTTGTTGTTTATCAGACAGTTATTGACTTCCTTTAATCGCCGATTTCTGTCTGTTGCTTTTTGGCTTTTAATTTTCTAAATAAACGCCACTGTCAGACCAGCCATTACAATGCTGACCATCGACATAAGCTTAATGAGAATGTTGAGCGATGGTCCGCTGGTGTCTTTGAATGGGTCGCCTACTGTATCACCCACGATTGTGGCTTTGTGAGCAAAGGAACCTTTTCCTCCGAAGTTGCCTTCTTCGATATTCTTCTTTGCATTATCCCAAGCACCTCCAGCATTTGCCATAAACACTGCGAGAGTAAATCCGCCAGCCAGTCCGCCTACGAGCAGACCCAGCACACCAGCCACTCCGAGCACACAACCCACTACGATTGGAATAACTATTGCGAGTATCGAGGGGAATATCATCTCGTGCTGAGCAGCGCGTGTGGATATTTCTACGCATCGTCCGTAGTCGGGGGTTGCTTTTCCTTCGAGAATGCCTGCTATCTCCTTAAACTGTCGGCGTACCTCAACCACCATTTTTTGTGCTGCTCTGCCGACGGCTTCCATTGTCAGACCGCAGAACAAGAAGGCTGCCATAGCACCAATGAATGCACCAACGAGCACCTTAGGATTCATCAAGTTGACTTGGAAATAATTCATAAAGTCGGGGATAGTAGCATCTGCTGCATTGATAGTCTCACCAGCAAGGTTCTGCAGTTCAACTCCAGTGCGTGCCATAGCTATCTTTATCTCTTCAATATATGATGCCAACAGTGCCAAAGCCGTCAGCGCAGCCGAGCCAATGGCAAAGCCTTTACCCGTGGCAGCGGTTGTATTGCCCAAAGCATCGAGCGCATCGGTGCGGTGGCGCACTTCCTCGCCGAGTTCGCTCATCTCAGCATTGCCTCCCGCATTGTCGGCTATCGGACCATAAGCATCAGTAGCAAGAGTGATGCCAAGCGTAGAAAGCATACCCACGGCTGCTATTCCAACACCATAAAGACCATGAGCCAGACTTGACGACGACATACTCAAATCGAAGCCATTAGCACATAAATAACTCAACATGATGGCAACACCTATCGTTATAACAGGTATGCAAGTAGAAATCATACCTGTCCCAATACCTTTTATAATCACCGTTGCAGAACCTGTCAGTCCGGCTTCGGAAATCTTCTGGGTAGGTTTATATGAGTGAGATGTATAGTATTCTGTCGCTTGACCTATTATCACGCCTGCGGCGAGTCCCGTTATAACAGAGAACGAGAGTCCCATCCAATTTTCTACTCCAAGCAGATACAATATGGCAAATGTGGCTATCGCTATGAGGACTGCACTCACGTTGGTACCTAACGACAGCGAGCGGAGCAAGTCGCGCATGCTGGCACCCTCTTTAGTACGCACAAGAAAGATACCAATAAGCGAAAGGAACACTCCGACGGCTGCTATCAGCATGGGCGCAATGACAGCCTTCAACTGGGTTTCTCCACCCACAACGGCGTAGGCGGCTGCACCAAGAGCTGCCGTAGAAAGCACCGAACCGCAATAGCTCTCATAGAGGTCGGCTCCCATTCCAGCCACATCACCAACGTTGTCGCCAACATTGTCGGCAATAGTTGCAGGGTTACGCGGGTCGTCTTCGGGAATGTCTGCCTCTACTTTGCCCACGATATCGGCACCTACATCGGCTGCCTTAGTATAGATACCACCTCCTACACGAGCAAACAAAGCCTGAGTTGAAGCTCCCATACCAAACGTAAGCATCGTAGTAGTGATAGAAATCAGACCGTCGGTGTCGAAGATATTGAGTACGACAAACCATATAGCGATGTCGAGAAGACCCAAACCAACCACCGTCAAGCCCATTACCGCACCTGAACGAAAGGCTATCTTCAGACCAGCATCAAGACTCTTGCGAGCAGCATTAGCGGTTCTGCCACTGGCATAAGTAGCGGTCTTCATTCCAAAAAAACCAGCCAAGCCAGAGAAAAAACCACCTGTAAGGAATGCAAAAGGCACCCACGGATTCTGAACCTTCAGCACATAAGCCATGAAGGCAAAGATAATAGCAAGGGCAATGAACACATAGGTCACCACCTTGTACTGCTGCTTAAGATATGCCATAGCACCATCTCGAACATATTTGGCTATCTCCATCATGCGAGGAGAGCCCTCTTCTTCTTTCATCATCTGGCAGAAGAAAAACCAAGCCATGCCCAGTGCAACGACAGAAGCTATCGGCACGAGCCAAAACTCTACTGGAATTGTCATAATCGTTTAGTTATAGTTTATAAATTCGCGACAAATATACAACTCTTTTCTATTAATCATTAAATTTCGTTAAAATAATTGCACTACTGCAAAAATTATTATGGAGAAGAATAAAAAAAGTACTCAACGAGGGATTTTATCACTCATCGTTTACTACCAACAGGCAGTTCAGATATGTCAAGGTGCATCCTGTAAGCCCAATGGTTGGAAGGATTGGCTGGATTGTTGATGCGCTCACTATCGACGTCAGCTCGCCGCAGGTCGGGATAGGCTGCCAATCGGTCTTGAAGAGACAATATGGTAAGCATCGAAGGAGACTCTAATTGTCGGTCGATAACGGCTCGGGCAAGGTCGGCAGAAATATCGGTCGGAGGTTCACCAACACACCCTAAAACATTGTTATAATACGTTTTCACCAACGGGCGATTATCACGCCACCACTGGCGGAGCGTCGGCATATCGTGGGTAGAGAACGTAGCCACAGAAAGGTATGGGTAATTTGCAACGTCGGCGAATGAACTTCCCATTGCCTTAGGCATCGTTTCCACTTCGAGAGATAGTATGCCCAGTTCGTCCATCACCTCCTTCGTACATTCAGGCACAACTCCTAAATCTTCACCACACACAAGCATATCGGTGGATTCTACAAGGGCTGCAAGATGACAACGAGCTTCATCGCGCCACAAATTAAGCGACCGACGATGAAAAAAATCGTTCGACAGTTCTCGATAATATCGTTGTCTGTCGGAAGAGAGCCGTTTGAAAGTTTCACTCTGACACCCGTCCCATCGCGGATGATAGGCTCGAGGTTGTCGATGGTCGCCGACAAAAAGCCCTTCATCAGCCTCATCCATCGCAAGAGGCAACGCTGGAGAAAACTGGCCATCAATGGCTCTACCACTTGAACGCGGTATCTCCCATATTCGAAAGAAGCCTAAGATGTGGTCGATGCGGTAGGCATCGAAGTAACGGGCAAGATGGCGCAATCGACGACGCCACCAACGATAGTCGTCAGCACGCATAGATTGCCAGTTGTAAGTGGGGAAATGCCAGTTTTGACCTATGGGTGAGAATTCGTCGGGTGGTGCTCCTGTCTCGTAGTCAGTATTGAAAAGAGAGGGATATTGTTCAACATCAACTCCATAAGGACTGACGCCAATAGGCAAATCGCCCTTGAGAGCAATACCCTGCTGCATCGCATAATCATGAGCAGCACGCATCTGATTGTCTGCAACGTATTGAAGGAAATAATAGAAATCGGCATCATACCGTCCGCCATCACGCCTATAACAAAACTCAACATAAGGTCGGAGCCATTCATCGTTATCGACTATGAACGAGAGGTAATCATCATTTGCTTTATCAAACGATGATTTTAGTTGAAGAAAGATTTCGTATAGGTATTTTATCTTAGTTGCATTGACCTTCGGATATTCTACTTGTTCGAGGGAATTTAGCCGCCTACGTTGTCGTTCGTATGCCCCTCGTTTGGGAGTATTGCTGAGTTTTGGCAACTGTCGAAGGTCGATATACATGGGATGAAGGGCGAACACCGAAATTGGACTATATGGATAAGAATCGTTCCATGTGTGTGTCAGAGTGGTATCGTTGATAGGCAGCAGTTGTATAATGTGCTGACCATCAGCCTTTGCCCAGTCGATGAGTTCACGGAGGTCGCCAAAATCGCCCACTCCGAAACTACCACTCGTGCGCAAAGAGAAAAGAGGAACACTCGTACCAGTGAATTTCGGACTGTCAAGAGTTGCATATTCTTTCCACGCATGACGAAATACTCCTGCTTGACGCCATGGTTCGGCAGGACAATCGCGCCACCAGTCAATAATCGTTCCATCAGCAAGTTCTGCCTCATGCGGTTGCTGCAACCACTCGCGACGTGTCTCTTTGCCATTCTCTTCGACAGAATAAAAGTATCGAAGAGGACTATCGGACAATGCGAAAGGCTCGGTTATCGTAAGCGTCCATACTACTCCGTCGGCAGTAGTCATAGGCAAACGAAATGCCACATCAAGAGAATTGCTCTCTAAAAAATTGACAAAAAGATTTTCGCCAAAACGTGTACGATATTCTATCTGAAACCTAACGGGCATCTGAAGTCTGCTTCATCTTGTTGATAAGCGGATTGGCATACATCTTGAGAAGGCATTCTCGGAGGAAATCTTCATCCCTGTTTGGCAAGTCTATTTTCTCCAACTGTCCTTTGAAATAGTCTTCGCAATTAGCTGTCTCAACATCCTGATTGTTCAAGGATTGATATGCATAATGGTTAATCGGATACAATCGATAGCGGCTATGTATCTCTTGGTCAATATGGCGAGCCACTGTTTCGAACAACTCAGTCTTCTTTAGATTTCGACAATGCTTGTCTAACCAGTCATCTATGCATGGTGCTACATGGAAATGGATATTCCCTTTACTGCCCATAATTCCCGTACGCATACTTTCCACATCGTCGCCAGGCGCCTTTTGCCAATGAGCGTCATCACGTCGAAGCTGCATCTCTCGTGCCTTAAGATAGTCACAAGGATCGTATTCATAACTGATTGCCACTGGAGCAATATGCAGTTGGATGAGTCGGTCAACGTCTGTCCCTTCACCTCCCATAGCCATCATCTTCAGAATAGCAGGCTGTGTGAGGTCGTTAGAATCTTTAGCTCTACCCTCGCGCTGTGCAATCCATATATTATCGTGTTTCTCACCGATAACATAATGCATATATTCAGACATACGTTGAGATGCGACAAACATCTCACGAGGTTGCAATGAGCGCTCAACAATAAACGTCTTATTGATACGTGCAAGGTCTTTCACCCATGGAATGGTTAGCAGATTGTCGCCAATAGCCACTTCACAAGTAGTGGAGAAACCATTATCTATAATCAGTTTGCTGAGTATCGCCGAATCAAGCACTATGTCGCGATGGTTAGAAACGAAGGTATAGCGTTGCTGGGTATCTACGGCAGAAAGGTCGATGGTACAACTATCCGCTTGTTTTTGCAAAACATCGTCAAGGAAACTATAGCAGAACACTTTCTGAAAGTCTAAATTAGTCAGACACCGATGCATCAACAAGCCTATTGTTTCGACGTCCATACCTGGCATAGCAAAGGCGAGTACCTTCCGAAACTGCTCGTCTTGAAGCAATCTATCGTAAACCTCAGGCAGTTCTTCTGGCTCAAATGGCCGCATGTTGTCAAAGTCGTGGAGATTCATTTGTTTTGTCTCAAAATTGATTTTCAACAATATCAGTCAACACATCTTTCATCTCCAGACCAGCTGCACGCACTTGTTGGGGAATGAAACTCGTAGGAGTCATACCAGGGGTTGTGTTAACTTCGAGCATATTTATTTTGTCTTTGCCATCGGCACCGCGTGTTATTATGTAGTCGATACGGATTATTCCGTTGCAATGTAAAATGTCGTAGATTGCAGATGTAAGTTCCTGAGCTCGGTGAGCCAATTCGTCAGGAATACGTGCAGGTGTAATTTCATCTACTTGACCATTGTATTTAGCATCGTAATCGAAGAATTCGTTCTTCGTAACTACCTCTGTCACGGGGAATACCACAGTCTTCTCGCGTGTCTTGTAGCAGCCTACGGTTATCTCTGTACCATCGAGATACGACTCAATCATTATCGTGTCGCTCTGCATCATAGCGTTTCGCAGTGCAGGGGCGAGTTGGTCGGCAGTTTTCACTTTCGACACCCCAAAGCTGCTTCCGTCATTAACTGGTTTTACGAAGCATGGCATACCGACAGCTTTCTCAATTTCTTCGGGTTTGATTTGCTGCTCTTGTCCGCGTCGAATCAGCACGCTTTCAGCCACTCGAACACCATAAGCGCGGAGGTATTGATTGAGTACAAACTTATCGAAGGTTATCGCTTCTACCAATACACCACTCGTAGAATACGGTAGATTAATCAAATCGAAATAGCCTTGCAATATCCCATTCTCTCCTGGAGTGCCGTGAATAGTGATGTAGGCATAATCAGGATGAATTGTCTTGTTTCCATCGATGAAAGAGAAATCGTTAAGGTTGATTGGCGCGGTGGTGCCATCATCGAGCCATGCACACCAATTGGTGCCTTTGATTTCTACGAGATAGACTTTGTAACGCTCTCGGTCGAAGAACGAATATAATCCTTTTGCTGAGCGGATAGACACTTCGTGCTCTGAAGAATCGCCACCGCAAACGATGGCTATAATACGTTTCTGAATGTTCATTGTATGACTAAAGATTAAAAGGTTAATCCGTTAAAAAACTTATATATTAAATTCTGATATCCTATTGCGATTTCAATCTCTTTCTCCATTTTTCTATCAGTGCTTCCATGTCGGGTGGCATCGGTGTGGAAAAGTCCATTTGTTTGCCTGTTTTTGGATGTCTGAAGCCGAGTGTTTGCGCATGAAGAGCTTGGCGAGGACAAAGTTTGAAGCAGTTGTTTATATATGCTTTATACGATGACGTGCGCTCTCCTCGAAGAATTTCCATTCCTCCGTATCGTTCATCGGCAAACATTGGATGTCCGATGTGCCGCATATGGGCGCGTATCTGATGGGTTCTGCCCGTTTCGAGCCGACATTCCACAAGCGTCGTATATCCATATCGCTCTATTACTCGATAGTGGGTAATGGCTGGTTTGCCCATGTCAGAGTCTGGCGGGAATACCGTCATGCGTAGTCTATCTTTTGGGTCTCTACCGATATTGCCTTCTATCGTCCCTTCGTCTTCTGTGAAATTAGACCATACGAGGGCAAGATAGGACCTGTGGGTTGTTTTGTTGAAGAATTGCAAGCCAAGTTCCGACTTTGCTTCTGGTGTTTTTGCCACCACTATTAAGCCGCTGGTATCTTTGTCAATGCGATGAACGAGACCCACTTCGGGATTGTTCGGGTCGAAAGAAGGTAGGTCTTTCAGATGCCCTGCGACTGCATTTATAAGTGTTCCAGAAAAGTTTCCGCAACCAGGATGCACCACCATTCCCGCTGGTTTGTTTATCACCATCAGTTCTGAGTCTTCATAAACGATGTCGAGTGGTATGTCTTCTGGATAGATAGTGGAGTCATTTTGAGGTCGGTCGAGCATGAGAGTCACTACATCTCCAGGTCGAACCCGATAGTTGCTTTTCACAGGTTTATCGCCTACATGCACAAAACCTGCATCTGCTGCTTTTTGTATTCTATTGCGTGAAGAGTGAGGCAGGTGTTCTGCCATGAACTTATCTACTCGCAGAGGCACTTGTCCGGCATCAGCTATGATGCGGAAATGTTCGTAGAGTTGTTGTTCTTCGCTATCAAGTAGGATGTTGTCTCGCTCTTCGTTCATATATTTTCGGTTTTTTCTTCAGGCTCTGTCACCACTTCAAAATCGTCTTTTTCTCCACTCTCTACAGGTTTTTCTGCATCAATTTCTTCTTCTTCGTATTCATATACTGGGTCGATGAAAGCAACAGAGTCGTTCAGGTCACGTCTGCCATCACCCACTTGTAGTATGAGCAGGTCTTCTACCGACACCCACGCACCAGCGGCGAGTTGTTTTCCTCGACATGTAATGCCATATACCCAGTCTTTTTCTCCGGGTATAAATTGTGGTTGTCCGAGTTTGAAGCCCATCGATTTCAGTTTCATTCGAGCCTCACGGAAAGAACTATTATCTATCACATCTGGGATAGAAAGCATCGGAGCATTGGCTGAATTGATTGTAACATATACTATACGATTGGGTTTCACTCTCTCGCCTGGTGATAGCGACTGTTCAAGAATACAGTCTGCTGGTAGCGATTTTACGTATCCGGTGTCGCTTACTACAATCTTCAGTCCTGCGTCGGAAAGTGTTTCTTCTGCATCGTCGTATGACATACGCACCACGTCGGGCACTTCAATGACCTTGCCGTGATTGGTATAGAAGTCTAAACCATAAGCCACAAGCAGAAAGAGTAGCACTAATATGAGTGCCATCGCTGCAAGATGCCCCCAAAGATAGCGACTTGTTATCTTGTGAAAAAAAGTCTTAATATTCATCGTCGTTATGTATTATGTTGCAAATTTAAGGAAAATAAAGATATTAAAAATCAAAAATAGGATAATTATTCATATTTTTGCGTACATAAAACTATAACTTCAAGCATTTATGAAATACAACAAGACTATACTGACTATCCTTTTTCTGTGTTTTGCCAACATTTGTTTTGCCGACAGTATGCCAGTCGATGGAGTTAGCAAAGACTTGGCTCAACTGCGAAAAAAGACTATAAACAGTGTGGTTTACGACCTTTATTTTAACGTACCTGACAACAAAGAAGAGCCTGTTGTTGGCAATGTGATTATTAATGTCAATGTCAGTGACACGCAAAACGACCTTGTTCTCGACTTTCAGTGCGACAGACAGAGTTTACCGAAAAGTATGATAGTAAATGGGAAAGAGCATAATATCGTTGCCCATAATGAACATATCATTATAGACAAACAATTTCTCACAAAGGGCGACAATCAGATTTCTATTACACAGTTCATTGCCAACGACAAAACGCTTAACCGCCACGATGACTATCTCTACACTCTTTTTGTTCCCGACCATGCCCGCTCTGTGTTTCCTTGTTTCGACCAACCAGATATTAAGGCACGATTCACACTCTCGCTATTAGTGCCACAAGGTTGGAAGGCTATAAGCAACGGCAAGATGACACATCACAAATTGGAAAAAATTCATGAGACACGCCCTAAAGCTAAACCACGCATGAAAGAATCTTATCGGTTCGCCACTTCCGATTTGTTGCCTACATATCTTTTCTCGTTTACGGCGGGAGTGTTTGAAAGTCAACAAAAGACCATTGATAGCTACGAGATAGAAGGTCTCTATCGCAAGCAATCGCCTGAGCGAGAAGCTCAGTTGGCAACCGTTTTCGACGAAATTGCTCTTTCGCTGCGGTGGATGGAAAACTATACTGGTATTCGACAGCCTTTTCAGAAGTATGGTTTCGTAGTTCTGCCTGGTTACCAATTCGGTGGAATGGAGCATCCTGGTGCAATTCAACTAAATGAGTTGCGAATTTTTCTGCGACAAAATCCTACCGACGACGAAGAACTTTCGCGTCTGAATCTGCTTGCTCACGAGACGGCACACCTATGGTTTGGCGACCTCGTGACGATGAAATGGTTCGACGATGTGTGGACAAAAGAAGTCTATGCCAACTTCTTTGCTGACAAAATAGCTCAGCGACAATTCCCATATATCAACCATACGCTCAACTTCGTTAAGTCGCATTATCCTCTTGCATTTGCCACCGACCGAAGTGAAGGCTCGCATCCAATTCAGCAATCGCTCGACAATCTCAATCGTGCTGGTTTGCTCTATGGCAATATCATTTACCATAAAGCACCCATTATGATGCAGAAACTCGAAGAACTGACAGGTGAAGAGAACATGCAGACAACACTGCGCGATTATCTCAAACGCTACTCTTACGGCAATGCCACATGGGACGACCTCATCGATTGCTTCACACGAGTGTGTCCCGACATCAACGTATCGGAGTTCAGCCGCGTGTGGGTAAAAGAAAGGGGCATACCACTAATAACTCTTGATGAGGACAACATGAAATTTATCCAACGCGACCCTGATGACAAGGGACGACAATGGCAACAGACGATTAAGGCTGAAGCCGTTGGCGGACACATCATACCTAACAGCGATGGCAAGGGCTATGGGCGCTTTCTTATCGAAGACGGCACGATGAAATTCATTCTTTCGAATTGGAAAACTTTTGAAGAAACAACTCGGTTGGCAGCCATTATGATGTTATATGAAAACTTCCTAATGCATAGGATAGGTGCAGCAACATTGTTTTCTGCACTTGCCGATGGACTTTGGGTAGAAACCAACCAACTAGTAGCTTCGTCTGCACTATCTTATATGCAGGCCCTCCTACCCTATCTCGCTAACGAACGGCTTTACGATGCAGAACTCCAGATTGTAAATATCGCACAGACACACTCGCAGCAATCCGTTCGTCTGCAAGCAAAACGCGCCTTAGCTGCATCGGCTTCAAGCAACGAGGCTCGCAACTACATATATGGCATATGGGCAGAAGGCTCCGACCATTCGCTCACAGAACGTGACTTCATGGAGATGTCGTATCGGTTATGCCAGTTGATGCCTTTCAGCTACGACTCGATAGTCAGCGTTCAACGAGAAAGGTTGTCGTCGATAGATATTCAGCGAGAGTTTGATTTCGTCGTTGGAGCTTGTTCGCCCGATGTAAACAAACGTAGAGCAGTGTTTGAGGAACTCCTCGTTGCTGACAATCGCCGTGTAGAGCCATGGGCTGCCTCTCGCCTACGACTGCTTAACAGTCGCCTATACGGACTACAACCTACTGAGTATATCACTCCTGCGCTCGATGCACTCGAAGACATTCAGCGTACGGGCGACATATTTTTCCCTTCGGATTGGACAAGAGCCCTTCTGACAAACCATTATAGCATGGCTGCTAAAAAAAGCGTCGAGACATGGATTGCCACTCACGACAACATATCTCCGACGCTTATGAATAAGCTGAAAGAAGCCGCATATCATCTTCACAACATGAGTGAAGACGTCACGGCGAATTAGTTTTTCAGCGAATAAGTTACAGTAGTTACCACTCTTACCTTTTTGATATAGGGAGTATTCTCGTCGCGGTTGTCGATAGAGAATTGTCCTTGGTCGGCACTTACGATTTTGTTAAGTTTACTCTTTGAGTTCTCGGCAAACTGCTGAGCTGTTTGTTCTGCATTGGCTATCGCCTCAGTCATCATTTCGGGCTTCATCTTCTTGAATGCCACGAACTCATACTTAATAGGATTTTCGTATCCACCGTCAACAATAGCTATGCCTTGCTGAAGCAGTTCGCCTTGCTTGGCTATAATGCTGCGCACAAGTTTCACGTTCTGCGAAGTGACGATAATGGTCGAAGTAATGTTATAACGTTGCGGAACTGGCTGCGTGTTATACCTTTCAGCCGAGAGGTCTATGACTGTCGGTGCATTTATTTCTATTTCTGCGTCCTTAATCCCGTTAGCAATAAGAAACTTTTTTATTGCAGCATTGGTTGCATTTATCTTGGTGTAGAGCGCTGGTAGGTCGTTGCCTATCTCCTTCGTTTGTATAGGCCAAGTCACTTTATCTGCTTCAACCTCTTTCTCAGCCAGTCCTTTCACCGTCACCTTGCGGTCCTTATTAGCAAAATTATCAATACCACTCTTGAGCGCGAAACCCATTACTACAATTCCTAAGGCTATCAATAAAGCCGAAAAAATACGTGCATCTTTCATTGGTTTGTCTTTTAAGATTAATTGGTTATTAGTTGATATTACATTCGCTACATATAGCTTTTTGTGGCGGCAAAGATAAGGAAATAACAATAATTCATATATTATTTGAATAAAAAATGATATTTTTGCATGAAGAATATTATAAGAACAATAATTATAAAAATCTGTTTTTCAATATGAGTACCATACGTATTCGCTGTCGGAATAACGGCAAGACAATTGAAGTAGAGGGCGGAAGCAATCTGGAGCATATTTATAAAGCTGCTGGATTAGAGATGAAGCATGGTCCGGTATGTGGAAAAGTGAACAACCGCGTTGAGGGTTTGCACTATAGGTGCTACAACGACCGCGACGTTGAGTTTCTCGATTTGACTTCGGCTTCAGGGCATCGCACATATACACGTTCACTGTTTTTCCTCCTCTGCAAGGCTGTTCACGACCTCTATGAGCGTGCTTCAGTGACAATAAACATTCCCGTCTCGAACGGATATTTCTGTCAGTTAGAGGTAGGCAGGGCAATTACTGCCGACGACGTAAAACGTATCTACCGTCGTATGCAAGAGATAGTTGATGCGGCTGTGCCCATACACCATCATCACACAACTACGGAAGAGGCTATCAGCATATTTGAAAAGCGCGGCTCGGTGTCGAAAGTAAAACTGCTGAAAAGCATCGGTTCATTATATACTACGTACTATACGATTGACGATTATCCCGACTATTACTATGGTTCGATGCTGACCAACACTTCGCAGTTGAAACTTTTCGGTCTTGAGCCTTATTTCGACGGACTATTGTTGCGCGTACCTTCCATTCAAAACCCTGAAGTCTTGGGCGAGTGTATCAAACAAGACAAGATGTTCGACGTGTTCAAACAGCACCATCGGGGACAGGACATCGTAGGACTGAGCACTGTAGGCGACTTAAACGAAGCTGTGAGCAAAGGTGACGCTGCCGATATTATAAATGTGTCGGAAGCTCTTCAGGAAAAGGTAATATCACGAATAGCCGAAGATATTGCTAACCGCAAGGTCAGAATAGTGCTTATTTCTGGTCCGTCGTCGAGTGGAAAGACTACGACTTGCAAACGTTTGTCGGTACAACTACTATGCAATGGCATACGCCCGATTGGCATATCGCTCGACGACTATTTCCTCGACCGCGATAAAACACCACGCGATGAGAAGGGCGACTACGATTATGAACATCTACATTCGCTAAACATACCGCTACTAAACGAGCAAATGGAAGCTCTTTTCCGTGGCGAAGAAGTGGAACTACCACGATATAATTTCCTCACAGGCAGGAGCGAATGGAGCGGCACCCACTTGCAACTGAAAGAGAACGATGTGCTGGTGGTTGAGGGTATTCACGCCTTGAACCCAGAACTTACTGCCAACATTCCCGAACAACTGAAGTTTCGAGTATATGCTTCGGCGCTGACCACGATACTGCTCGACCGTCACAACTACATACCGACAACCGATAACCGACTGCTGCGACGCATCATTCGCGACCATAAATATCGCGGAGTGGAGGCTCGTGAGACCATTCGCCGATGGCCAAGTGTAAGGAGAGGAGAGCAAAGATGGATTTTCCCATATCAGGAAAATGCAGATGTGATGTTTAATACAGCCATGCTCTACGAATTAGCAGTTATACGTCAGCAAGCAATGCCACTACTGGAGCAGGTTCCCGAAAACTGCGATGAGTTTTCTGAGGCTCACAGATTATTGAAGTTCTTGCGCTATTTCACACCACTGACCGACGACCAACTGCCACCAACGTCACTGTTGCGAGAATTCCTCGGAGGAAGTTCTTTCAAGTATTAAGACAACCCTTCGGCAACTGCCATAAATAGAGAGGTTTCGGAAAGATATGCTTTCCGAAGTGGAAAGGTATGCTTTTCGGCGTGGATAGTTATGCTTTCCAAAGCGAAAAGCATAACTCCCCGATTTCGTTTGTTTAGAAAGTCAAAAGCATTGTCACTCCCGACTGATTTGGAGCAACTACAAACCGACTGCGTTCACCAGTAATTTTGTCGCCCAACCAATAGCATAATTCAGTAGAAAGTATGCCTATTGCTGCTCCTGTGGCAACGTCGTGCCACTCATGGCGATGGCGCACCACGCGGTCAACAGCCGTAAACGTGGCAACTCCATAACCTGCAATGCCTATCCACGGACTCACTTTCCAGTATTCTTTTGCCAAAACCGTTGCTCCAGAGAAGGCTACCGTTGAATGGCCCGAAGGAAAAGCGCGGTTATCAGTGCCATCTGGTCTGCGCTCGTGAATAGTATGTTTCAATGCGTAGGTTATACCAGAACTGACTACAAACGACAAGCCGCCGTTCACAGCCAATCGTTTCCACGAACTGGCACCATCAACACCAAATGCTTTTAATGCCAACACAGAAGCATAAGGTACATACTGCAAGACATCGTCTGGTCCATCGCCCTTATACGATTTGTCCTGTGCGCTGACATTCAACGACGTCACCACTACGAAGAGAAAAATTAAAAACTGTTTCATTTCTTATATAATATATTACAGCGTCATATTACATTTCGCCACTTGCAACGACAAAAAAAACACTATCTCTTATTCCTGTTGGCACGCTGCTCGCGGTACTTTGCCTTCTGACGAGCGCTGCCCGAGCCGTGCGCACCAGTGATATATTTCTTCTTCTTGGCTTTGGTCTTTACCTTACCTTCGTCTTTAACTTCAGTCTTCTTGCGCTTAAAGACCATGCCCGACATCAAAATATCATCAAAATCGCTCATTGTATTCTATTTGTTTATTACGAAAATCAAAAGAAATGATTACTCTCTTGTTGCCAAACCAGGCCGTGCTGTCGGTCTAATGATGGAACAACCTTACACCTGTGAATGCCATTGCGATATCGTATTTGTCGCAGGTCATAATAACATGGTCGTCTCTGACAGAGCCTCCCGTTTGCGCTATATACTTCACTCCGCTGCGGTGAGCACGCTCTATGTTGTCGCCAAAAGGGAAAAAGGCATCGCTGGCAAGACTTACATCAGACAAGTGAGATATCCATTCTCGCTTTTCATCGTCAGTAAGCGGTTCTGGACGATACTTGAAAAACTGCTGCCAAGCACCATCCTGCAACACGTCGTCGCTCTCATAGCCAATGTAAAGGTCGATTGTATTATCGCGATCAGCGCGACGGATGTTATCAACAAATGGTAACGACATGACCTTCGGATGCTGACGCATCCACCATGTGTCGGCTTTCGAACCAGCCAGACGGGTGCAATGAATACGGCTCTGCTGACCAGCACCAATACCTATGGCTTGCCCATCCTTGACATAGCAGACCGAATTGCTCTGAGTGTATTTCAAAGTAATCAGTGCAACGACAAGGTCGCGACGCGCTTCAGGAGTGAAATTCTTGTTGCTTGTAGGGATATTTTCAAAGAGTTTGTCATCACTCAGGCAGACATCGTTACGCCCCTGTTCAAAAGTAACACCAAAGACCTGCTTCCTTTCTATCGGTGCAGGACGATAGGTTGGGTCAATCTTAATGACATTATATGTACCCTTGCGCTTCTCACGAAGTATTTCAAGAGCATCGTCTGTGAAATCGGGAGCAATAACTCCATCGGAAACTTCACGCTTGATAATCAAAGCAGTTGCCTTGTCGCAGGTATCGCTAAGGGCAATAAAGTCGCCATACGAACTCATCCTATCTGCACCACGAGCCCGAGCATAGGCACAGGCTATGGGAGAATCGTCGATAGGTAAATCATCGACAAAGTAAATCTTCTTCAACGTATCGCTCAACGGTAAACCTACAGCCGCACCAGCTGGCGAAACATGCTTGAACGAAGCTGCAGAAGCAATGCCTGTAGCCGATTTCAACTCACTAACCAATTGCCAAGCATTAAGAGCATCAAGAAAATTGATGTAGCCCGGACGACCATTAAGGACTTCAATAGGCAAATCACCATCTGTCATAAATAATCGCGAAGGCTTCTGATTGGGATTACACCCATACTTCAAACTCAACTCTTTCATATTTATATATTGTCAGATAAATCAAATAAACTCTAATTAACTAAACTAAAGATATAAAAATTAAAACAATACAGGCTTCACGCTAAAAACGCGAAGCCTGTAGATTGTGTTACCATAAATACTATACTTACGATTAAGACTCCTTCTTAGAAGCCCCTCTCTTCTCCTTAATACGAGCCTTCTTACCTGTCAGCTCACGGAGATAATAAAGCTTAGCACGACGAACCTTACCATGCTTGTTCACCACGATAGAATCGATATTGGGCGATTCGATAGGGAAGATACGCTCTACACCTATAGTACCCGACATCTTGCGAACAGTGAAACGACGCTTGTCGCCATGACCATTAATCTTAATAACAACGCCACGATAAAGCTGAATACGCTCCTTTGAACCCTCGATAATCTTGTAAGCAACAGTCACTGTGTCACCAGGACCAAACTCAGGGAATTTCTTACCAGTGGCAAATGCCTCTTCGGCAACTTTAATTAAATCCATTTTTTCGAAAAAATATATTAAAACATACCCTGTGCAACATGAGCAACGACTCATCCGCTCTCAGCGGTTACACAAGAATCGGCTGCAAAGGTAAAGCTTTTAGAAATAACAACAAAAGTTTTTAACCATAATTTTCAATCACAGACACGCAAAACAAACCTCAAAACAGCATTATTTAGACTTCGCTACACCACCAGAAAGAGCCAAGATAAGACCAAGAGCCACACCAAGCAGAGCAGCAAACAAAACTTGAAACGTGGGAGGAAGAATAAATGTAACTGTATGAGCTGGAAACCAAAACAAAGGAATAGTCCTCTTAATAACAATGTTCCACTGCGCATCCCAATTGATTTTCTTTGAAAAAATCTCACGCATCTTTATCGGACGAAGCAATCCACGAAGCGTACCGCCAGTATCGAGAATATGAATGTCAGTACATTTGTGAAAGGTCATCATGACAGGAGCAAAAATACTATTCATCAACACACTGACGGAAAAAGCAACACCAAGTTTGCCCCAACTCAATTCAGAAGAAGAAAAAACAGTCTGAAGACTTTCAACATTGCTAATTCCGAGAGACGAAAGAAAATATGGAGTACCATTCTTAAATAAAACCATAGCCATCGTGATAGTAATACCCAAAAAGCCCCATACAACCATTCGAGGCAAAACGCCAAAACCAGGCTTATTATAAACACCCTCACGAATACGCAAAGCTATCATCTCACCAAGAGTAGCAAGCACAGCAAACTTAAAAAAAGCCATAACGTAAGCATGATTGCGAGTAACCGAAACGAACAAATCAAACGCACCTGTCTGAGGAATAAAAAACGGCAACAACACTATTAAAACTAAAACACAAAGTAGCAAATCTTGTTTTTTCATACTTAAATAAAACTAAAAAGAGGAGCAAAAGTAAACATAAAATCACACAAAACAAAAAATCCCTTGTAGAGACATGCTCAACAAGGGACCT
>CAMOVK010000005.1 GCA_946627325.1 uncultured Prevotella sp.
TTAGTTTTGAGAAAGCCTTGTCATGTTTAGTTGTCGCTCCCACATGATGATAGTATTTTCAGTTTGTTAATCTCTTTTGCTCATTATGAATGATTTGGCCGTTATTCAGGAGCGAGAACTAAGTAAATAAATACGTATTCTTTTCCTTTATGTCGATGTCTTACTATTGTTCAGACGATACAAATATAATTATTTTTATTGATTGGATATAATCATGTCGTTCATTTTTTATCATTTATAGCTTTACTGTAGATAAGCAAAATGTTAAATAGCGGCCTTATTTCATAAAATGCTCTATGACCAGCTACTTTCCTACTCTTCGTCGAGATACCATTTTGAGTATTCTACGTAGTGTCGAGCATAACTTTCAGCTTGGTCTTCATGTGTCATCTTGATGAATTTTGCAGGCACTCCGCCCCAAATTTCATGGTCGCCAATCTTTGTGCCACCGAGAACCAACGCCCCAGCGGCAACAACAGAGCCGATACCGACCTCTGCATTGTCGAGAACGGTTGCTCCCATACCTATTAAACAACCGCGTCTTAACGTGCAAGCGTGAACGGTTGCATTGTGACCAATAGTCACGTCGTCTTCCATAATCGTTGGTCCGACACGGTTGGTCACATGAACAACTGCTCCATCTTGAACATTACAACGATTTCCCATCGTCACCGGAGCGACGTCGCCGCGTACTACAGCATTGAACCATACTGAACATTCGTCGCCCATAGTCACTTCTCCGACTATCGCGGCATTCTCACTAAAATAACATTCTTTGCCAAATTTAGGTGTCAGACCTTTGACCGATTTAATTATTGCCATGTTTCTATGTATCTATTATTCTTGTTTTTGAATTATTGAAAACCCCTTTTTGTGATTTTATTTCTTTTTGTTTTTGTGATTATATGACATTCTTTGTCTCATAAGCGTTTGCATTTATCCATACAACTCTTTGCGTATTCTCTTCAGTCCCTCCATCATTTGACTTCTTGGGCACGCTATATTCAGTCGGATAAATCCTTCTCCTGCAGTCTGTCCGTACATTGTTCCGCTGTTGACCATTACCTGAGCGTTAGTCAGCAGTCGTTCAGTCAGTGCGTCGGATGTCATTCCTGTTGGTCGTATGTCAACCCAAACGAGATACGTTCCTTCGATGTTGGTAGTCTTGAGCAGTGGCATTTCTTTTCTGAAGAATTCCTTCAGTGCTTTTAGGTTACCATAAAGGTATTCGCAGAGTTGTTCTATCCATTCCCCGCTTTCGTTGTATGCTGCCATAAGTGCTTCTACTCCGAAAGGGTTGACATCGCATATTTCGTTGTCGTTGATAGCTCTGTCTATTTTGTTGCGTATCTCCTCGTTGTTGCTAATTATGTTGGCTATTTGCAATCCTGCGGTGTTGAACGATTTCGATGGTGAGCAACAGACTACAGCATTGTCCCTACAACTATCAGAAATAGACGCGAAAGGCGTGTATTTTTGTCCAGGCATAACGAGTTCGCAATGTATTTCGTCGCTAACTACCATTACTCCTTGTTTTCGACAAATATCGTTCATTCGTTCGAGGTCGTTTTTCGACCACACTTTTCCTGCAGGGTTGTGAGGGTTGCAGAGAATGAATAGTTTTGCTTTGCTATCGCTGCATGCTTTTTCGAGTTCTTCGAAGTCACATTCGTATTTGATGTCTTTGTCTTCGATGAGTTTGAGTGGTGCTTCGAGCAGTTCGCATCCGTTGTTTTTTATGGATGAGAAAAAGCAGTTATACACAGGTGTTTGTACCACTACCTTATCGCCTGGCTTTGTCAATGCTTTTATTATAGCCGATATTGCAGGTACTACTCCAGTGGTGTAGATTATCCACTCTCGGTTTATGGTCCAGTTATGTCGTCGGCTGAACCATTTTATTATGCTCTCGTAGTATGCTTCTGGTACTTTTGTGTATCCGAAAATGCCTTGTTCTACTCGTTGTTGCAGTGCTTTTCTGATAGGTTCTGCGACTTGAAAGTCCATGTCGGCGACCCACATTGGTATGACCTCTTTGTTGGGCATTGTGTCCCATTTGACGCAGTTCGTCTGCCACCTGTTGGTCTGTTTGTCGAAGTTGTAGTTCATTTCTTGCGTATTATGATTTCGCAGTTGTTTGGTTGTCGCACGTTTTCGTCGATTGTTACTGAACCGATTTGGTCGGCAGTTATTTGTCCGCTTGTTGGGTTTTTAATGTTTGTTATTGTTCCTCTTATATCTGCTTTTAGTGTAGAGTATTCGAATGCTCTGTCGCAGTCGGCTCCGAACGTGCAGTCTTCGAGTATGAGGTCGTGCGCGTAGCATAGAGGTTGTTCTCCAGTGATGTGGCATCTGACGAGTTTCAGGTTGTGTGAGTGCCATCCCAGATATTCTCCATTTAGTTCCGAGTCGTAGATTGTCACGTTTTCCACTTCCCAGAAAGCATCTTTTGTGGTGATTTTAGCATTGTGTATTTCTACGTTTTTCACGTATTGGAACACGTATTTTGCATCGCTTATGAGTCCATCGACATAGATATCCTCGCTGAACATGAAAGGGTATGTTCCGTCGTGGAGTTTCAAGTTTTCTACTTTCAGGTTTTTAATTTTCCAGAATGTTTCGTCAGCGTCGTTTATAACAACGTTTTTTATCGTTAGGTTTTTTTGTTCGCGGAATAGTTTTGGTGCGTTTATTACAGTGTCTTCCACAATCATATCGTCGCTATACCATATTGCAGAGCGTGAGCCTGGTTCGAATAGGCAGTCTTTAATGATTGACCTATCGACGTGCCAGAATGGGTATTTCCCTATGAATTTGCATCCTATGGCTTCTATATCGCTGCAGTGTTTGATTCCCGACTCGCCTTCTGTGATTGTCACGTTGACGAGTCTTGTGTCATGAATGGCAAACAATGGACGTTCGCCTCCGAAGCTTTGGTCTTTTATTTCTTTCATATTTTCTTTTAGTTATATCCCTTATTATTTTTGTTTATGTTATGTATGGATTTTTAGTTGTTTATTTAGAGATTTTTTTTCGGATACATAGCGTTCCACCATGCGTCGTCGTCTTTTAGCCACTTAGCGAACCATGCGTATATGGTTTGTTGCCATTTCATTCGTTTTGAATATTCGTTTATGCCGTGGTTTTCTCCTTCTACTACTACGAGTGCTGTTGGTTTGTTGAGCAGTTTCAGTGCAGTGTACATCTGCAGGCTTTCTCCTATAGGTACGTTTGTGTCTGCTGTTCCGTGTAGGAATAGTATTGGTGTGTTTATTTTATCGGCATTGAATAGTGGGCTTTGGTCAACGTATAGGTCTTTTCTTGTCCATGGGTAGCTGTTTGCCATTGATACTTGGCTGTATGAGTATCCCCAATATCCTTCTCCCCAGTAGCTTGTGTGGTTGCTTATTCCAGCGTGTGATACTGCAGCTGCGAAAATATCGGTTTGTGTTTGCAGGTATTGAGTCATAAATCCTCCGTATGATGCTCCCATACATCCTATTTTTTTCTCGTTGACGTATGTGTGTTCTTTGCAGAATTGTTTTGTTCCTTCTATTATGTCTTCTGCTGGTCCTTGTCCTGCAGTATTGACGTGTCGTGCTGCGAATTCCTGTCCGAATCCCGCGCATCCGCTTGGTTGTAGCACGTACACGATGTATCCTTGTGCTGCGTAAGTGTGGAATGGGTATCTGGTGTCGAAGTTTCGTGGTACAGGAGAGCATCCACCGTAGTAGTACACTATCATTGGATATTTTTTCGTTTTGTCGAAATGTGGAGGCAGGTAGTATCTTCCGCAGATGGTGTCGCCTTTAGAGTTGACGAAGTCCCATGCTCGACATTCTCCGAGTGTGGCTTCTTTGAGTCGTCGTGCTGAAGTGTCGTCTTTGATGGTTGGTCGTAGTGTTTTCAGGTTCAGTTGGTATAGTCGGCTGGCATTATTGGCACTTTCTCCTATTATTGCTGCAGTAGGTGTTGTTTGTGCTATGCTCAAGCTTGTAATGACTTCTTCCGGCAGGTTTATTTTTTCTATTTTATAGTTCTTTTTTGTGTTGCATTGGAACAGGTTTACGCAGTCGCGGTCGTTTGCTGTGAAGTATATCATTCCGTCGGCTTTGTTCCATAGGAATTGTTCTATTGAAGGGTTGAATTGTCGTGTTATTGGGTTCACTTTTTTTGTTGCAATGTCCATGATGTAGAGTTGGTAGTCGTACATGCTTGGTGTCATTCCTTCTGGCAGGTTTTTGCCTATTCCTCCGAATGCTTCTGGTGAGCCTTTCACTAAAATTTGTTTTGCGTCGGGTGAGAACAGTGCGCTTGCTATAAATCCGTCTTTTTCAATGAGCATTTTTTCGGTCATTGTTTCGAGGTCTATCAGCATGATTGATGAGCGTTCAGTTGGTCGTTCTCCGAGTATGCTTTCGCTGATTGACGCGAGCAGTAGTCGTCCGTCGCTCGATACGTCGTTGATGTATATGTTTCGGTGTCCGTATGTCAGTGGTTGTTTCAGTCCTGTCTTTGGGTCGAATAAGTACAGGTTGTATCTGTTTCTCCATCCAGGTTGTCGGTCGTCGGGTGTGATGAATTCATGTACGTCGGCATCGTCTTTTGTTCCTTCGTCCATGTGTGAGAGTATCATTTTGTTGCCGTTAGCTTTTCTGTTTGGCAGTAAATAGAAGTAGTCGTTAGGCATTTGCTCGCTCACTGTTTCTCTTTCGCCAGTCAGTGGGTTGCATATTGTCAGTCGTTTTCCTTTAGCTCCGTAGTCGCTTTCGTAGTAAAGGTCTTCGTCTGTGAGCCATGTTATTTGGTTTGTCGTTGTTGTTATTATGCGGTTTGTCTGCCAGTCAGTCAGTCGGTATGTCCATGTTGCTTTTCCGCTGTTGTCGGTGGTTGACATTAGGGTTATTGCAAATCGTCCTGATGGTGACAGGCTTACGCTTCTCAGGTGTTCTCCCAACACTACATTATTTATATTATACAGTGATGTTGTATTGTTGTTGATTTCTATTTTTGCGCTGTCGGCTGTTGTTAGAGTCACTTTTGCGTATTCTGTTGAGTCGGCTTTGACGAGGCATTTTATAGTTACATTGTGGCTGCCCGGTGTCAGTCTGACGTCTCTTCCGTCTGAACTTGCTCCGTCGATGGCGAGTCTGTAGGTTGAAAGTCCTTCTACCTTGATTGCTGTTGATGCGTATGTCTCGTTGTCGATGTTGAATCGTAGCATGTAGATTGCTGCTTTGCTGCTTCCTTTGAGTGGTTCCTCGTCGGTTGACTTTCTGCATTGGCTGAATCCGTCGATAGTCAGGTCAGAGTCGAGAATGGTCTGAATGTCGAACGTCTGCGATGCAGCATTGGTCGAATCGATCATTATCGGGTAGGCAATTTCTATTGGTCCTGCCTTCATGAAATGTTTTACTTTGATGTCGGAAGCCCAGATTGTGGCAGTTGAAAACATACACGCCAGAGCGATAGTCAATGCTTTCGGCATGGAGAAGTTGTGGCTGTTCATGGTAGAAATCGTGTTATTGTGTTTTGAAATTGATTTGCAAAGTAACGATAAATAATTCATAAAACATCGCAGAAATGTAGAAAAAAATGTAATTTTGCAGCGAATTTTCAGTCAGGCGAAAAGTCCCTCGAAAAGTATATCAATTCCTTTCAATTTGGAAAGACCTGCTTTCCGTCGTGGAAAGCATATCTTTTCGGTTCGGAAAGCATATCTTTCCAACTCGAAAAGCATACCTTTCCGAATGGGGTTTGTAACTGATTGATATTCAACAGATAGACGATAAGAAACAGATAACAGTCAAAACCATTATTCAGAATATGACAAACCGACGTGTTCGTGTGCGTTTTGCGCCCAGTCCCACTGGTCCGTTGCATATCGGCGGCGTTCGCACAGCGCTCTACAACTACCTCTTTGCTCGCCAGCATGGCGGCGATTTCGTCTTCCGCATTGAAGACACCGACTCTACGCGCTTCGTACCCGGAGCCGAAGAATATATCATCGAAGCCTTCCGCTGGCTCGGTATTAAGTTCGACGAAGGAGTATCCTTCGGTGGAAAGTATGGTCCCTACCGTCAGAGCGAGCGCAGGGAAATCTATCGTCAATACGTTGACCAACTGCTCGACAGTGGCAAGGCATACCTCGCCTTCGACACCCCAGAGGAGCTCGATGCCAAGCGTAAAGAGACCGACAATTTCCAATACGACTCGAAAACCCGCCTCGCGATGCGCAACTCTCTCTCCCTGCCAAAGGAAGAGGTTGACCGACTGATGGCAGACGGTGTGCAATACGTCGTTCGCTTCAAGGTGGAACCCGGCGAAGAGGTCCTCGTAAACGACATGATACGAGGCGAAGTCGTTGTCAAGAGCGACATCCTCGACGACAAAGTGCTGTACAAGAGTGCCGACGAACTGCCAACCTATCACCTCGCCAACATAGTCGATGACCATCTGATGGAAATATCGCACGTCATCAGAGGCGAGGAATGGCTACCCAGTGCGCCCCTCCACGTCTTACTCTATCGCGCCTTTGGATGGGAAGAAACGATGCCTCAGTTTGCCCATCTGTCGCTACTGCTCAAACCAGAGGGCAAAGGAAAACTATCGAAGCGCGACGGCGACCGACTCGGATTTCCGGTGTTCCCACTCGAATGGCACGACCCGAAAACCGACGAAGTATCGTCGGGCTATCGCGAAAGCGGATATTTCCCAGAGGCAGTGGTCAACTTCTTAGCACTGTTAGGATGGAATCCCGGAGGCGAGCAGGAAGTGTTCGCGCTCGACGAATTGGTAAAACTCTTCGACATCACACGCTGTCAGAAGGCAGGAGCGCGGTTTGACTATCAGAAAGGACAATGGTTCAACCATGAGTACATCCTTCGCAAGAGTCCCGAAGAGATAGCACGCTTGTTTGCACCAACCGTTGCCGGCAACGGAATAGAGGAGCCAATGGAGCGAATAGTAGAAGTGGTCAGAATGATGAAAGACCGCGTGTCATTCGTAAAAGAACTATGGCAACTCTGCTCATTCTTCTTCATCGCACCTACCGAATACGACGAAAAGACAGTGAATAAACGTTGGAAGGAAGACTCGGCACGCGAGATGACAGCCCTCGCCGAACTGCTTGAAGGAATCGACGACTTCTCCGTAGAAAATCAAGAACGCATCGTTCACGACTGGATAGAAAAGAACGAGTTGAAGATGGGCAACATCATGAACGCTTGGCGACTGACCCTCGTGGGCGAAGGCAAAGGACCGGGAATGTTCGACATATCAGCCTTCCTCGGAAAAGAAGAAACCCTCCGACGAATGCGACGCGCAATAGAAATACTCAAGTAAAAGTGTACCATTTTATAATATACATATACCAGTTCGGAGTAGCCGTGTATAGCCTTTTCAACGAAAAGGTAAGGAAAATGTGGCGCGGTGAGCGCGAGGCAGTGAAAACACTCCGACAAAAGGTTGACCCAAATGCCCACTACGCATGGTTTCATGCTGCATCGCTCGGAGAGTTCGAACAAGGACGTCCGCTGATTGAACAACTCCGACGCTCGCACCCAGAAATGAAGATACTGCTAACGTTCTTCTCGCCATCGGGATACGAAGTAAGGAAGAACTATGAGGGTGCCGACATCGTATGTTACCTGCCACTCGACACACCAACCAATGCCCGACGCTTCCTCAGAGCCATACGACCAGAGGTGGCATTCTTCATCAAATACGAGTTTTGGTTCAACTATCTACACATACTAAAACACAGGAAAGTGCCAGTATATAGTGTGTCGAGCATATTCAGAGACGACCAAGTCTTTTTCAAGTGGTATGGCAAACAATACGGAAGGGTGCTAAAATGTTTCACTCACTTCTTCGTCCAGAACAAGAAAAGTCAGGAACTGCTCCACAATATAGGTATCGACTGCGTGACCATTACCGGCGACACCCGCTTCGACCGCGTGCTAAACATACAGCAACAAGCAAAAACACTACCCGCAGTAGAACGATTCGTACAACGCAATAGTAAACCTACATTCATCGTGGGAAGCAGTTGGGAAGCCGACGAAGACATTTATCTGCCATACTTTGAGCAACGTCCCGAAGTCAACATCATCATTGCCACTCATGTAGTTAGCAACGACCGACTCGAGCGACTCATGCAACGCCTGCGCAGCTTAGGGCGCAATCCCATCAGATACTCACAAGTCGAGAACGAAAAAACAATCGACACCAATGCCGACACATTGCTCATCGATTGCTACGGACTGCTATCAAGCATATACCAATATGCCGATATCGCCTATGTAGGAGGAGGCTTCGGCGATGGACTGCACAATATTCTCGAAGCAGCAGTATGGGGAAAACCTGTAGTTTTCGGACCAAACAATGCCCGATTCCAAGAGGCACAAGACATGAAAGCCTGTGGAGGAGGAATGGAAGTGTGCTGCGGAAAATCGTTCAAGCGCACAATTGATATGCTACTCGACAACGAGAGCCAAAGAAAAACTGCCGGAGAGAAAGCAAAGAATTATGTAGCCCAGCACGCGGGAGCATCACAGCGCATCTTAGATTTTTGTTTCTGACAACTCGTCGCTTAGCATACGAGCAACAGCAGCAGGCACACAGCGAGCCACCGACTTGCCCTCAGCCAATCGAGAACGTATCTGAGTGCTGCTGATGTTTATGCGCTCAACGTCAAGCACACCAACATTCAAAGGCAAATCAGCATCGTTTATGGGAAAACCAGTGCGAGGATAGACTATTATACGATAGCGCTCCAAAATTTGTTCGTGGTTTTTCCAAAGTCCAAAATTATGCCAATTATCAGCCCCGATGAGGAGTGAAAAACTATAATTGGGAAACGACTGTTCAAGGTGTTGCAACGTATTCCAAGTGAACGAGGGACGCGACAAACCAAATTCAAAGTCAGATGCAACAATTCCTTTATACCTTTCTACAGCCTTTTGCACCATCGCAAAGCGAAAATCGTCGGGCATAAGCTCCCGATTTTTCTTCAAAGGGTTCTGTGGCGACACCATCAGCCACACCTCGTCGAAGCCAATCCTGTCGCGAGCGGCTTTAGCCAAGCGAAGATGACCATAGTGGACGGGGTTGAACGAACCACCAAAGATGCAGATATTCTTATGAACAGGCATTGAAAGGTTAAAGGTTTGAAAAACTATAGTCTCAGTATAGGAGATAGCAACTACACTAATCAGAAGAAAATCATTTGTCGAGAAAATCCTTGACAGCCTCAAATGTGTCTTGCTTAGCTTGCTCCAAGTCGTCGTTGACTATCACCTTGTCGAAACGGTTGGCAGCCGACAATTCGTATTCGGCACGCGCTATGCGGTCGGCTATGACTTCGGCAGAGTCGGTACCACGCTTCTCCAGACGTTCACGGAGAATTTCTATCGATGGCGGCATGATGAAAATGCTCATCGCACGACTGCCAAAATACTCCTTCAAACGACATCCTCCATTGACATCGACATCGAATACTACGGTCTGACCAGCAGCAGACTGACGCTCAACCTGCGACTTCAAAGTGCCGTAGAAACGATCTTTATAAACCTCTTCGTACTCCAAAAACTCATCGTTTGCTATACGCTGCCGAAACTCTTCGGCTGAAATGAAGAAGTATTCCACTCCGTTGCGCTCCTCGCCACGAGGCTCACGAGAAGTGCAGGAGATAGAAAATGCAAGCCGGAGCTCGGGATGAACAGTCATCAGATGTTTGATAATGGTGCTCTTGCCGCTACCACTCGGAGCCGAAAAAATCAATAGTTTGTTCATCTCTTACAACACATTTAAGACCTGTTCCTTGATTTGCTCGAGTTCATCTTTCATCATCACGACAAGGTTTTGCATCTCAGCGTGGTTGCTTTTCGAACCCGTAGTGTTGATTTCGCGACCCATCTCCTGAGCGATGAAACCGAGTTTTTTGCCCTGTCCTGGCGAGTCAGCCATCGTCTGGCGGAAATAATCAAGATGGTTGGCAAGTCGTTGTTTCTCCTCAGAGATATCGAGCTTCTCAATATAATAAATCAGTTCCTGCTCAAGTCGATTGTTATCGTATTTGGCTTCGGGTATCTGCTGAAGGTTTTCACGCAGTCTCCCCTTGATTTTCTCTACTCGTTCTTGCTCAAACTCCTCGATGTGCTTAAGATAGTTGGCGATGTTTGAAACCTTTTCGTTAAACTTTTTTTCAAGGGCTGCACCCTCTTGACGACGGAACTCGCTGAGCTGGCGGAGGGCTTCGCTTATGACCGATTGAGCCACTACCCACTCTTCGTCGTCGAGCGACTCAGGCTCGTTGTGGAGTATCACATCGGGCAAACGCAATATGGTAGTAAAATAGTCTTGCGGCTCAGGTATGCCGCCATCCTCGACCATCGACCTAATCTGTTCGTAGTATGCCTTCACAGCAGCTGGATTGATAGGAGTGACAGTTGAGGCAGCGTCTTTCTCTATCCAAAGGGCAAAATCGACCTTGCCACGAACAACCTCGGAGGCAACCATCTGGCGAATATCCATCTCATGTTCGCGGTAGGACGGAGCCATACGCAACGACAAATCGAGTGATTTACTATTGAGCGACTTTACTTCGACGTGGATTTTCTTGTCTTTATACGTTGCTACCGAACTGCCGTAGCCAGTCATAGAGAGAACCATAATAGAGAATGTTTTTCCTTGAAAAATAGTGTTTTAGGAACGCGAAAATACGATTAAGTAATCTAATAGCAAAGGAAACAGTCATAAATTTTTCCCTGTTTGAGTATGAATGAGTAACTTTGTCGTTATAATTGCAATACAGAGAATTAACAAAACAAACGATAAACCAATATGATGAACCGACTGAAACAAATCTTTTTAGCGTGTTTTTTCGGAGTGATACCAGCATTGGCACAAGACGCTCTGAATGTGAAAGAATTTACTTTGAGTAACGGTATGCGAGTGATGCTCAACGAAGACCATGCGCGACCGACAGTGTTTGGAGCAGTAGTGGTAAGGGCTGGAGGAAAAGATGCACCCAATACGGGTATTGCACACTATTTCGAGCATATCATGTTTAAGGGCACAGACCGAATAGGGACTATCGACTACCCTGCGGAAAAAGTGTGGCTCGATAGCATATCAGCACAGTACGACCTGCTGGCACAGACAACAGAGGAAACCAAACGAATAGAAATACAAAAGAAAATAAATAGCCTAAGCAAGCAAGCAGCTGACTATGCAATACCAAACGAGTTCAACCGACTAATCTCACTCTATGGAGGAACAAATCTAAATGCCTATACATCGCAAGACGAAACAGTCTATCACAATAGTTTTTCATCGCAATACATCGAACAATGGTGCTGGCTAAACTCCGAAAGGCTACTGACACCAGTGTTCCGACTCTTTCAAGGCGAACTCGAAACAGTTTATGAAGAGAAGAACAGAGCAGCTGACAACATACTCTCGACAGCCCTCGAAAAGATAATGGAGCACATATACAAAACGCAACCCTATGGCTATTCAATAATAGGAAGTACCGAAAACCTGAAGAATCCGCGACTGTCGGAGATGAAAGAATTTTTCGATAAGTATTATGTGGGTAAGAATATGGGGCTGGTTCTCAGTGGCGACATAGATGCAGAAAACATTCTTCCATTGCTCGAAAAGACCTTCGGACGAATAAGAAGTGGAGAAGCGCCAGAGAGAACGAAATCGACAATGCCCGATATTGTTGGCAATAGTACAGTGGAAATCAAACTGCCCATACCCATTATCAATGCAGAAGCCATCGCATGGAAAAGCGTTACGGAAGAACATGAAGATTATCCAGCACTCGCAATGGCGCTTATGCTAATGACAAATGGTAGCGCAGGAATGCTTGACTCACTGACAAACGAAAACAAAGTGCTTGCGGCAATGATGATACCTGCCAATTTTAACGACGCGGGAGCAATAGGAGCAATCATTATTCCGAAACTATTAGGAAAGAAAGCAGTGGCAGAATCGCTCGTAATGGAACAAATAGAGCGACTGAAAAAAGGCGATTTCACCGACGAAACCATCGAAACAATCCGACAAATGGTGGTGAAAGACAAACTGATGGCAATAGAAACCGCAGACGATCGAGCATCGCTGATGATAAATGCAATAACAAAAGGACTCACTTGGGAACAAACACTCGACCAAATTGAACAACTTAAAACAGTCGGAAAAGACGATATCGTAAGAGTGGCAAACAAGTATCTCAACGATAATTTCATTCGATTCGTTAAGAAATTCGGTAACTATACCAAAGATAAGCTCAAACAACCAGGCTACGAACCTATTGTTCCGAAGAACATAGATGCCGAGTCAGATTTTGCAAAACAACTTCGACAGATTCCAACAGGCAGTCAGGGAATACGCCTGCTCGATTACGATAAGGATGCTAAAGAAATAAAACTCGGTAGGCATACTACACTCTATGCCACTGAAAACACAATGAACGATATCTTCAGCACAACGATAACCTTCTACAGAGGCACTAAAGGCAACCCACAATTAGACATAGCCGTTGATTATATCAACCAACTCGGCACCGACTCGCTGACACGTCATCAATTAGAAAAAGCACTCTATAAACTCGGTTCAACGATGACAGCCGAATGTGATAAGAACACCGTAAGGTTTGATTTGACGGGTTGGGATAAAAATTTTGAAGCCACAATGCGACTGTTTAGCCATTTTATCAACAATGTGAAGGCTGATAAAGAAGTGATGAAAGAACTGAAAAAGAGCGTAAAGGCTGACTATAAAGCCTTTGAAGAAGACAATAACGAAGTGTTTGGAGCCGTTCTCAGCCGTGTGGTATATGGCAATCGAAGCCCGTATTTGCGACAGCCATCGGTAGGGGAGGTTAAAGCAATGAATGAAACACAGCTAATCGATGTGTTCAAAGACCTGCTCAACACAGAAACAACTGTGACCTATTGCGGAAGAAAACCAATTTCCGAAGTGGAATCAATACTACGTTCTACTATCGATGTGGAACGCCCTTCACGTTCAGCCGATGACAATTTCCTACAGGTTGAGCAGTATCAAGAACCAGTAATCTTCGTCTATAATTTGCCGAAAGCTCGTCAAACTCTTTTTGCTACCTACGACATCTGTCCGCCAAGTCCGTCCAAACGCGACAGAGCAGTTCAACTTCTGCATGCCGACTACTATGGTGGCGGAATGTCGTCGCTGCTCTTTCAAGAAATAAGAGAATTTAGATCAATGGCTTATTCTACTGCTGCAAAATTACTTACTAACAGCCGTCAACTTTATCCAAATGCCCCCTCGGCATTGGTTACCATGGTTGGCACGCAGGCAGACAAGACAATGCGAGCCCTTCAAACAGTTGATTCGTTGCTCAACGATATGCCTATCCGCCAGCAAACATTTGACGTTGCACGCCGCGACTTTATCAACGAGATACAGAATGGTTATCCCTCTTTCCGTGGAGTGGCGACAACAATAGCAAATGCAAAGGTGCGCGGCATAAACGAAAATCCAAACAAAGACTACGAAGAGATTGTTGCTGACATTTCAATCGACGATATCCGCAAATTCCATGAGCAGAATTTTGACCCTAAACATCGCGTGTATCTACTCGTAGGAAACATGAAACAAATGGATATGAAGCGACTTCAACAAATGGGAAAAGTGTTAGTTCTAAAGAAATCAGACATCATTAGAAAGTGAAAACAAGCAAAAACAATTTTGCCGTTTGAATGCTTAATGCTATCTTTGCACGCTATATAAAAATGTTGCACTAAGAATGGCTTGCATATTAAGCATAGAAACAAGTACAGACGTTTGTTCAGTGGCTTTGAGCGAGGATGCCCACTGCATTTTTGAGCAGACAGATTTCGATGGTCCCAATCATGCCGTCAAGCTCGGTGTGTTCGTTGACGAGGCTCTGTCGTTTGCCAATAGCCATGCAATACCATTAGATGCGGTTGCTGTAAGCAGTGGACCAGGTTCCTATACAGGGCTTCGCATTGGTGTGTCTATGGCAAAGGGTGTTTGTTATGGCTACGACGTGCCGCTCATTGCTGTGCCTACGTTGGAGCTGCTATGTGTGCCAACACTTCTTTTCGATGCGAATCTCCCCGACGATGCGCTGCTCTGCCCTATGATAGATGCTCGCCGAATGGAAGTTTATAGCGCTGTTTACGACCGTGCCTTAAAACCTATAAAAGAAGCAACAGCCGAAGTTATAGATGCAGAAAGCTATAAGGAACTGCTCGATAATCATGAGGTGTATTTTCTTGGCAATGGCTCTGAGAAGTGCAAGGATATAATCCGACACCCAAATGCCCATTTCATCGACAATCAGAAGCCACTGGCTAAATGGATGTTCCCCCTCGCCGAGAAAAACCTTCTCAATGGTCGGACGGAAGATACGGCATACTACGAACCTTTCTATTTGAAACCCTACGTTGCCAAAAAGGCAGACAATGTGATTGATAAATTAAGATAACGAAACTAAATAGCTGTTTCTCAGCCGCCTGATGGCAGGCGCGACAATCAGAAAACGATTATGAACATTGAAGGACTTGACTACAACACTCAGCGCGAACAACTCCGTATGCCAGAGTATGGACGCGAGATTCAGAAGATGATAGACCATGCGTGCACACTGAAAAGCAAGGAGATGCGACAGGCATGTGCTGAGTCAATCATTAGGGCAATGATGAAGATGCAAACCAATGGACGTGCCTCTAAAGACTATAGGCAGAAACTTTGGAATCATCTTGCTATCATGAGCGACTTCAAACTCGATATCGACTATCCCTGCGATATATCAGATGCTCTTAAAATAGCACTTAAGCCCGAGCCATTGTCATACCCGCATGACGAAATAGAGGTGCGACACTATGGCAAAATGCTTGCAAAAGTCTTTGAAAAACTCAAGACCATGCCCGAAGGACGACAGCGCGACGAGCTCATCAGAGCCGCTGCCAACCAGATGAAGCGCGACCTTTATCAATGGGGGCACGGTCAGATGGAAAACGAAAAGATTGCTGCCGACCTTGAAAGACTGACCGATGGAGCAGTGAAACTCGATCTTAAGACGTTCAAGTTTGAACGGATCAATCCCAACGACTTTATTGAAAAGAAAACGAAAGGAAAAAAGTCGAAATAAGAAACCATTACCTATCATCATATACATCAACGACAATGAGCCAATTCATCATTGAGGGTGGACACCAACTCAGCGGAACTATTACTCCTCAGGGTGCCAAAAACGAAGCCTTGCAGGTGATATCAGCAACACTGCTGACAAGCGAAAGAGTGACGATTGACAACATACCCGACATACTCGACGTAAAAAACCTAATTCTTTTGCTCAAAGACATGGGTGTGGAAGTGGAGAAAGTGAGTAGAAATTGCTATACGTTCTGCGCTCACAACCTTAATCCAGACTATCTCGAAAGTGATGAATTCGTAAAGAAAAGTTCGTCATTGCGAGGCAGTGTCTTGACTATTGGTCCGCTGCTGGCGCGTTTTCGTCGGGCTATAATAGCCAAACCGGGTGGCGATAAGATAGGTCGTCGCCGACTCGACACCCATTTTCTCGGTTTCGAAAAACTCGGTGCCAAGTTCAATCACATAGAAGGACGCGACGTATATGAGTTGAAAGCACGTCAATTACGTGGATGCTATATGCTTCTTGACGAGGCTTCGGTCACGGGAACTGCCAACATCATTATGGCATCTGTACTTGCACGAGGAACAACAACCATTTATAACGCTGCTTGCGAACCATATATCCAACAACTATGCAAGATGCTCTGCCAGATGGGAGCACATATAGAGGGCATTGGTTCTAATCTTCTGAAAATCGAAGGGGTTAAATCTCTTTGTGGAACAAGTCATCGCATACTGCCCGACATGATTGAAGTGGGTTCGTTTATAGGTATGGCAGCGATGGTAGGCAATGGCATTAGGATAGAGAACGCAGGAGTGGACCATCTCGGAATTATTCCCGACACTTTCCGCCGATTGGGAATAAAGATTAAGATTGAGGGCGACGACATTGTAATTCCCCGACAGCCACACTATGCAATAGACTCTTTTGTCGATGGAACAACTATGACACTTGCCGACGCGCCATGGCCAGGACTGACGCCCGACTTGCTCTCTGTGTTTATAGTAGTGGCTACTCAGGCACGCGGTAGCATTCTCATTCACCAGAAAATGTTCGAAAGTCGGCTCTTCTTTGTTGATAAACTCATTGATATGGGAGCCCAAATCATACTTTGCGACCCACATAGAGCGGTCGTGGTTGGACACGATAGAAAAAAGAAGCTGCGCCCCCAGCGGATGACAAGCCCTGACATTCGCGCTGGTATTGCACTGCTCATAGCCGCCATGAGTGCCAACGGAACGAGTTATATCGACAATATAGCCCAAATAGACCGCGGATATGAGAATATAGAATACCGATTAAACTCTCTCGGGGCTCACATTAAGAGAGTAGAGTAGTGGATATATTGTAGCAAGAGATACAAACCTTTAGTATGATTTCCCACGACGATGTTTATAGAATAGGACGCATAGGAAAGTCGCACGGCGTAAGTGGCGAGGTTGTTATGCACTTCGACGATGATGTTTTTGATCGTGTCGAAGCAGACTATGTAGTGCTGGAAATCGACGGAATACTTGTGCCTTTCTTTTTTGAGGAATATCGGTTTCGCAACGATGCGACAGTGATTGTGAAATTCGAGGGTGTAGATAGTGAACAACGAGCACGCGAACTTA
The DNA here is from genome assembly GCA_946627325.1 of uncultured Prevotella sp. GTDB lineage: Bacteria > Bacteroidota > Bacteroidia > Bacteroidales > Bacteroidaceae > Prevotella. The sequence continues at coordinate 16,792 of CAMOVK010000005.1, forward strand.
CCCACGCAGAAGTGTTTTTCCCTCGCAATCTAGCCGATGAAGCTGGCGATAATCCGTCGTTGGCAATGCTCGTGGGTTATCGGCTCATCGATGAGGTGTCGAAAAAGGAGGTGGGCAAAATCAAGTCGGTCGATGATACTACGATAAATATCCTCTTCGAAGTTACCAATGCGGAGGGCACAGACATTCTTATCCCTGCTGCCGACGAACTGATAAAGGAAATCAACACACGCGAGAGATTAATCATAATGAACATACCCCAAGGACTTATATGAAACAACAAATATGTATTTTAGGCTCTACAGGCTCTATAGGCACACAGGCTCTCGATGTGGTTCGCAGTTATAGTGACCGTTTTGAGATTTATGCTCTGACTGCTAACAACAATGTTGAGCTGCTCGCCAGTCAGGCTCGCGAGTTTCGCCCGGCAGCTGTTGTCATAGCCAATGAAGCCCATCTCGACTCCCTGCGGCAAATGCTTGCCGACTGTAACGACGTGAAAGTCTATGGTGGTGCGAAGGCTATTGAGGAGATTGTGGCATCAGAACCGATAGACATGGTGCTCACAGCGATGGTCGGTTTTGCTGGTCTTGCTCCTACTATCAGCGCCATACGAGCGAGGAAAAAAATCTGCTTGGCTAACAAGGAGACTCTCGTCGTTGCAGGTAAGTTAATCTGCGACCTTGCTATGGAACATCATGTGCCTATTCTTCCGGTTGATAGCGAGCACTCGGCTATATTTCAGAGCATTGTTGGTGAGGGCAACAACGAGGTTGAGAAGATTCTTCTGACAGCTTCGGGTGGTCCGTTTCGCAATTTGACTACAGAACAAATAGCTTCTGTGACTAAAGCCGATGCCCTGCGCCATCCCACATGGACAATGGGTGCAAAGATAACAATCGATAGTGCAACGATGATGAACAAGGGTTTTGAGGTTATTGAGGCGCGATGGCTCTTTGGAGTAGAGGCTTCGAAGATACAGGTGCTTGTCCATCCCCAGTCAATCGTTCACAGTGCAGTGCAGTTTGTCGATGGCAGTGTAAAAGCGCAGTTGGGAGTGCCCGACATGAAGTTGCCAATACAGTATGCCTTCACTTTCCCCGACCGTTTGCCTATGGAAGGAAATCGATTGAACCTCTTCGAAAAACCATTAGAATTTTTCGAGCCCGACATGGAGAAGTTCCGCTGTCTGGCATTGGCTTACGACTCGCTTGAAAAGGGTGGTAATATGCCATGCATAATGAATGCTGCCAACGAGGTGGTCAATCGTGCTTTCCTTGAAAATAAATGCACGTTCCCCGCTATGGCTGACATAATTGAACAGACGATGATGAAAGCCTCGTTCTTAAGCAGTCCTTCCTACGATGACTTGATAAGTTCCGACCATGAGGCACGGCGTATCGCTGCCGACTTGCTTGGATGCAGATAACGAACTAAGTGATATAATAAACAACTTTATTTTTGAAAACTTAATACTCAATTAGACGATAATGGAAATTTTTCTTATAAAACTTTTGCAGTTCCTTCTTGCCATTTCTCTGCTCGTGTTACTTCACGAGGGAGGACATTTTTTCTTCTCAAAGCTCTTCGGGGTGCGAGTTGAAAAGTTCTATATGTTTTTCGACCCAAGCATTTGGAAGTGGGACGGCAGTATCTTTAAGTGGAAACCCAAGAAGAGCGATACCACCTATGGTATTGGTTGGCTGCCACTCGGTGGTTACTGCAAGATTTCGGGAATGATTGATGAGAGTTTCGATACCGAGCAGATGAAGCAGCCCGTACAGCCGTGGGAGTTTCGTTCCAAACCTGCTTGGCAGCGACTTCTTATTATGATAGGCGGTGTGCTGGTGAATTTCCTTTTGGCTTTATTTATTTATGCCATGGTGCTTTTCACGTGGGGCGATACTTATTTGTCGCCGAACGACATGACTATGGGTATGAAATTCAACGACGAGGCAAAGGCTTTGGGTTTCAAGGATGGCGATATTCTTGTAGGAACTGACAAGAAAACGTTTGAGAAATTCGACGTTGACGTCTATCGCGACATGACAAAAGCCAACCAAATCATTGTTCTTCGCGATGGCGCACAAGTTGCTATACCTGTCTCTGAGCCTCTCAGTCTGCTGGAAATGCTCAAGACACAGCCTGCTTTCGCACGCCCATTCGTGCCTTCTGAAATAGATAGTGTGATGGCTGGAACACCCGCTTCGGAACTCGGATTGAAAAAAGGTGACCATATAGTTGCTCTCAATGATAAGGAAATCGACTCGTGGAATAGTTTCGACTACGAGATGAGCCGACTCCAAGACGCTATGACAGGAGCTAAGACTGCTGCCGACTCGTTGAGCATTCGCACGGTGACGCTGGCTTATCAGCATGGAGACAAAGGAGAAACCGACACTGTGGCTGTTCAACTTACAGAGGACCTTCGATTGGGAATCATCAAGACGACGTTGATGAACTACTACAAGGAAACGCATCGTGAGTATGGATTCTTCGAGAGTTTGCCTGCCGGAATAGGCTACGGATGGAACGTGTTGCGTGGATATGTAGGCGACTTGAAATATCTCTTCACGTCGGACGGAGCAAAGTCGCTCGGTGGTTTTGGCGCTATCGGCAGCCTTTTCCCTGCACAATGGGACTGGCAGATGTTCTGGCTCATGACTGCTTTCCTGTCGATTGTCCTTGCGTTTATGAACATACTGCCCATACCGGCACTCGATGGCGGACACGTTTTGTTCCTACTCTATGAGATGATAACAGGCAAAACACCGAGCGAGAAGTTTATGATTGCAGCCGAATATGTTGGCTTCGGGCTGATTATCCTGCTGATGTTAGTAGCCAATCTAAACGACGTATTGCGCTGGTTAGGATACATGTAAACGTGAATTTTGTCAAAGGAATTCGTAATTTAACCCCTTCATACGTAGCGACAAACTCGCCAACTCGAATAATTTTGCGAAATGAGGCACTTTTTAGTGTGCAATACCAAAAGGCTGACTGCCAACAATATAAGGCGGAAAAACGATGAGTTGTGCAGGAAAAAGTCAGCTTTTTACAGCCAAAAAGACGTGTTTTTCACGCGAATAAAGGCTAATTTCGAGTAGAAAAAGATAACTATTCAGTGTGAAAAGATATGCTTTCCAATTCGAAAAGCATATCTTTCCGAATTGGAAAGTATAGACAACGAAGGTGAAAAGATAAAAAATCGGCTAATAACAAATTTATTAGCCGATTTTTCGTTTGTGTCTATTGTATAAATTTTTCGTAATTTCCGAATAACGTAATTCTATTTAACGTATTCTGCGAAGTCGGTCAGTCTCATGTCGCCTTTGCGTGCGAGAGTGTCGTGCAGCGCGAAAGCAGCAGGCAAGTTGTGCTTTGTGTGTCCGCCCTTGGCAATCTTCAGATAGTCCCAAAGGAGTTGTTTATAGTCGGGGTGAGCACAGTTTTCGATGATAAGTTCTGCTCTCTGTGCTGGTGTCTTTGCGCGTAGGTCTGCTACTCCTTGCTCGGTTACGATTACGTTTACGTCGTGCTCCGAGTGGTCTTGGTGAGATACGAATGGTACTATCGACGAGATAAGACCGCCTTTAGCCGTAGAAGCACATGTAAATATAGATATGTAGGCATTGCGCTCGAAGTCGCCAGAACCACCAATACCATTCATCATCTTTGTTCCAGATATGTGGGTAGAGTTAGCGTTGCCGTAAATATCAACCTCAATGGCTGTGTTGATGGCAATAACACCAAGACGGCGGATAACCTCAGGACTGTTGCTTATCTCTTGCGGACGTATGGTCAGGTGGTCTTTGAAGTGGTTGATATGGTCGTAAACCTGCATCAAACACTCGTTCGACACACTCAGCGAACAGGTAGAACCATTTTTAACACGTCCTTCGAGCATCATCTCGATAACGGCATCCTGAATTACTTCGGTGTAAACATTGAAATCAGGCACGTTCTTATCCTTGCCCAGCGCACCGAGAATAGCGTTGGCTGTTGAACCTACACCACTCTGTAAAGGCAGGAACGATGAAGGAATAACACCGCGGTGCATATCGTTAACGAGGAATTCAGCCACGAGATGTCCGATAGTGTCTGTAACAGGGTCGCTATCTTTGAAGCCGCGAGCCTCGTCGGGGATGTTGCACTCAACAACACCAACAATCTTCTCGCGAGGAATCTCTACGTATGGCTTGCCAATACGGTCACCTACATTAACGATAGGAATTGGCTGACGGAGTGGAGGATCAGCAGGTTCATATACGTCGTGGATGAGTTTAGAGTTCGGACTGTGGAACGTGTTGTGTTCTATAATCACACGCTTAGCCAAGCGGGCTGCTGTGGGAGCAATACCGCCAGCGGCTGTCAGGTAAGCCTTGCAGGTGGTTTCGCCCTCTTCAAGGTCGCTAACCTCAATGATAGCCCAATCAACCTCACCCATGAAACCATAACGCAACTCTTGCGCCATGTGGCTCAAATGGAGGTCGTTGTAGCAAACCGCACCAGCATTGACAGCCTTGCGGAAGTCGCCGTTGGTAGTGTAGGGTGCGCGATACTTGATAGCATCGGCAAGCGTAAGTACGCCATCGGTACTCTGACCTGTGCTCGCACCTGTGAAAAGTCCTACCTTGAAAGGACGGCCAGCTGCGTGCTCTGACTCAGCTATCTTAGCCAATTCTTTTGTAACTGCTTTAGGAGAACCAGCAGGAGTGAAACCACTCATGGCGATGTTCTCATCATTCTTAATCAATGCGGCGGCTTCGGCAGCCGTCATTCTGTTGTATGCCATAATGGATAATTTATAATGTTATTGTTGTTAATTTGTTGTTTCAAAGTGATTTGCGAGCGCAAAAGTAAGAAAAAATCAAAAAGCAGTCAAAAGATTTTACTCATAATTAGAAAAAGAAGTGTTGTTTTTCAAAACAAATATGCTAATCCGCATAAATAAGTACCGATGAAACCGATGAAAATCGAAAGGTTGTTAGGAGGTAAATACGATTTTATTAACATCGAAACTGAGAAAAATAGCGCCGATGAAATCGGCAATTTTCGATGATTTGGACAAAATCTCCATCACCACTTTTTTAAGAATTTTGGCAATTTGTTTTAATTGAAAAGAATAAAATGAAAAAAGTTTGCCAGCATAGTAAACACAAATTACCTTTGCACCGCAATTAAGAACAAAGTAAAAAAATAAAGTAAAATAATTTCTTCATAATAAAATCGTTTCATAAGTTTATAAATCTTCAACTATGAGAACACAAAAGGCCTGCTTGCGAAAAGTCGGCCTTTTATTTTGAAAAAAAACTTAACGAAATCTTAGTCTGAACAAACGAAAACGGAAAAAGCAGAAACTTTTTTGCACATTTTTAATATAAAGTGTGCAATTACTGAAATAAATAAATTAATTTTGCACGCAAAATTGAAAAATAAAATATAATAATCACACATTATGGAACCAATAAAAAATTTCGAAGAACTACTCTCTCACCTCTCCTCTAAAGGGGAGAAAAAACGCGTAGCCGTAGTCTGCGCAACAGATGCATCAACACAATATGCCGTAGGTAAAGCCCTCGAAGGAGGATTTATCACTGCAATCTTCGTTGGCGGGCGTGCCGAAATAGAAGCTAATGCAGAACTGATGGCTATGAAAGACAATTTCTCAATCATCGATGCTACCGATGCCGACGACGCAGCAGCAAAGGCCGTCGCTCTCGTACGCGAAGAAAAGGCTGACGTACTGATGAAGGGACTTATCAATACCGACAACATGCTGCGTGCAGTATTGAACAAAGAAACAGGTATTCTTCCAAAAGGACGAGTGCTTACACATATCGCCTGCGGACAAATACCAACCTACAACAAACTCTTGTTCTTTACAGATGCCGCAGTAATTCCATATCCAACTCACGAACAACGCATCGAACAGGTACGCTACGTCGCTGACATGGCACGCTCTTTTGGAGTTGAAGAACCAAGAATAGCACTCATCCATAGTTCGGAAAAAATACAGGAAAAGCACTTCCCATTTACCGCCGGATACCCAGAAATCATCGAAAAGGCTAAGAATGGAGAATTTGGTAAATGTATCGTTGACGGACCAACAGACTTGAAATGTGCCTGCAACGCTGAAGCTCTCAAGAAGAAAGGACTCACATCGCCAATCAATGGTGAGGCTGACGCGCTTATCTTCCCAGATATCGAGGCAGGAAACGCATTCTATAAGGCTGTGACATGCTTCTGCCACGCTGATATGGCAGCAACATTGAGAGGTCCGCTCGTACCTGTTGTGCTGACTTCAAGAGGCGATAGCAAGCAATCGAAACTTTATAGTCTCGCACTTGCAGTGATGAGCTAATAAACACGATGTAAAGAATACTACAACGAATAACTAAAAAACATAATAACCAAATCAGAACAAAACACAACAATGAAGATCTTAGTAATCAACCCTGGCTCGACTTCAACAAAGATTGCTGTCTTTGAAGACGAAAAGCAAATTTTCAAACACAGCATCTCTCACTCTTTGGAGGAGTTGGCTGACTATAAAACAGTTATCGATCAGTTAGATTTCCGTCGTCAACTCGTGCTCGATGAAATAGCAAAAGCAGGTCTGTCACTCGACTTTGCAGCAGTTATCGGACGTGGAGGATTGCTCAAACCACTCGAAGGAGGAACCTACGAAGTAAATGAACTGATGAAACAAGACATCCGAACATCGACACATTCACATGCCAGCGACCTCGGATGCCTCATCGCCAGCGACATAGCAGCAACAATCGACGGATGCAGAAGTTTTATAGCAGACCCAGTAGTCGTTGACGAATTGTGTGACGAAGCACGCATTAGCGGCTCGCCACTAATGCCACGAATAAGCATTTGGCACGCACTAAACCAAAAAGCAATGGCAAGAAGATTTGCTAAAGACAATGGAAAACGTTACGAAGATCTTAACCTCATTGTTTGCCACCTCGGTGGAGGAATATCTGTAGCAGCACATAAAGAAGGACGATGCATAGATGTAAACAATGCACTCGACGGAGAAGGACCAATGGCGCCAGAACGCGCCGGAACACTTCCTGCTGCAGACCTCGTGCGTTTGTGTTTCAGCGGAAAGTACGACATGAAGAAAGTCCTTTCGTTTATATCAGGAAAAGAGTCGGGAATGTCGGCACACCTCGGAACAAACGATATGAGAGAAGTGGAAAACAGAGTCAATGCTGGTGATGAAAAGGCAAAGAAAATAGTTGACGCAATGATTTATCACGTTGCAAAGAGCATTGCTGCACAAGGAGCAGTGTTCTGCGGAAAGGTTGACGGAATCATTATAACAGGTGGTATTGCTCACTGGAAATACATTGCAGAGGAGCTAACCAAGCGCGTAAGTTACCTCGCACCAGTACACATTTACGCTGGTGAAGACGAACTCGAAGCACTCGCTCTAAACGCATTAGCGGTACTCCACGGAGAGCAAACAGCTAAAGAATATAAATAATTCTTGACAGAAAGAATATAAAACTGGCGGGTAAACAAGTCAAAACTAATTATTTGACAACTTGTTTACCCGCCAAATTTTTATATATTACAATAGGTAATTATTCCGAATCAATCCTTGGAACAGGTTGGAGTTGCGTCTCTTCACTTACGTGTTCCGTAGTGCTTGGTTCAACATCCTTTGTCACTTCCTCTTCTTCTTCCGACTGTTCGGAGCGTCTTCGACGTGTTGGTTTATCGTCGTCGTCGTCTTTTTTGTCGGTTTCATCGATGTTTTCGTTGTGCAACATCTCGCTTATCTTGTCGCCGACAGCATTGAAATGAGCTTCAAGTTCTTTCTCAAAAACGATAAATCCACTGCCGTTTTGTTCCACTTTTCCTATTGACAGAACATTTATGTTGCGCCTCATCAAATCGTATCGATAAAGTCCACGCTCCGTTTCTTTGGGACCTGTGGCAGCTACAATCATGATACACGTCTCATCGCCATCGACTTTTGCAGTCAGAATACCACCATCGGCATGGCTGACAAGGGCTGCAACGTTGAGCTTATGAGGCTCAATCTCCTCCGTTTTGTTCTTATCTGCATCGAAAATGAAAAGCTTTCCGTTTTGCAAATAAACGAGACTATATTGTCGTTCGTTGCTTATTCGTGATACGATACGCGCATCTTCTGGCAGGTGAGCAGCCATTGTGTCGAGCAATTCGCTGAATGCCAACTCCTCTTCGGGTGTGAAACTGCGGCTGCGACGTTTCTCGTCAGACATTGATGTGGTGGCTATTACGAGTATGGCAACGACTACTGACATTATTGCTACTGCAGTAATGACAATCTTTTTCAATCGTTTGTCGTCAATCATAGGTTGTTATTTTGTTATTGTTATTTGTTTAATTTCCATGTAGCTCCGTCTTTTGTGTCTTTTATTTCAAATCCAGCGGCAGCCAGTTCGTCGCGTATTCGGTCGCTTGTCGTCCAGTCTTTGTTGGCTTTTGCCTTTGCTCTGAGATCGAGAACCATATCTACTACTTTTCCAAAAGCCTCTTCTCGCTCGTCGCTTCCATTGGCATGGTCGTCTTGCAATCCGAGTATATCGTTGGTAAAGAGTGTCATTGTCGATTTTAATTCGTTGAGGTCCTTTTCGTCGATGGTCGCCTTATGGTCTATAAGTTTATTTATTATGGTGCATCCCTCAAACAGATTGACTATGACGAGCGGTGTTGCGAAGTCGTCGTTCATGGCATCGTAGCATTTTTGTCGGAGTGAATCCACCAGTGTTTTGGTTTCTTTGTCGGTTTGTTTCGCTGGAGTTATTCTTTCTATATCTCGCAGTCCGTTCATCAATCTTTCCAATCCGCGTTCGCTCGAGGTGAGTGCTTCGTTTGAGAAGTCAACTGTTCCTCGATAGTGTGCTGATAGGATAAAGAATCGTATGGTCATCGGCGAGAATGCTTTTTCAAGTTTTTCGTGCTTTCCGGTGAAGAATTCTTCGAGTGTAATGAAGTTTCCGAGCGATTTTCCCATCTTCTTTCCGTTGATTGTGATCATGTTGTTGTGCATCCAATAGTGTACCATTTGGTCTCCTTGCGATGCCACTGCCTGTGCTATTTCACATTCGTGATGAGGGAAAACGAGGTCCATTCCGCCTCCGTGAATATCGAAATGGTCGCCGAGATACTTACGTCCCATAGCTGTACATTCGCAATGCCAGCCTGGAAATCCGTCGCTCCATTCCGAGGGCCAGCGCATTATATGTTCTGGTTGTGCTTTCTTCCAGAGTGCAAAGTCTGCTTGATTACGCTTTTCGCCTATTCCTTCTAGTTGTCTCGATGCATCTTTCATGTCTTCGAGGTTGCGTCCAGAGAGGATGCCGTAGTGATGTTTTTTGTTGTATGCTTCGGTGTCGAAATAGACTGATCCATTCGATTCGTATGCAAATCCGTTGTCGATTATCTGCCTTACGAGTTGTTGTTGTTCTATGATATGTCCTGTAGCGTGTGGCTCGATGCTTGGTCTGAGAACTCCGAGCATATCCATTGCCTTGTGGTATCTGTTGGTATAGAATTGTGCCACTTCCATCGGCTCGAGTTGTTCGAGTCGTGCTTTCTTTGATATTTTGTCTTCTCCTTCGTCGGCGTCATTTTCTAAGTGTCCCACGTCGGTTATGTTTCTGACGTAACGCACTTTATATCCAATGTGTTGTAGGTATCTGAACACGATGTCGAATGTTATTGCTGGTCTTGCGTGTCCGAGATGTGGGTCTCCGTAAACTGTTGGTCCGCAGACGTACATGCCTACGTTAGGTGCGTGCAGTGGTTTGAATAGTTCCTTTTGTCGTGTGAGAGTGTTGTATATAAGCAATGGTTGCATGGCTATATTATTATTCGATTGTTTGGTGCAAATTTACGCTTTTTCGTTCAAAGTGGCGAAAAAAAGGCTTTTTATTTTGCTCTTTGCACCTTTTACGTTACATTTGCAGGAAGAAACCCTATGTAATATCATGAAAATAAGCACAGCCCTTTGCAATGAAATTTTCGACAAGGTGATAGTTGATTATCATGTTACAGACGATGTAGATACTCCTATCAACAACCCTTTCGACCGTGATTCTATTGAAAATCGTCTCTATTTGAAATGTTGGATTGATACTGTTCAATGGCATTTGGAGGATATTATCCGTGACCCTCATATTGAACCCGTTGCTGCTCTTCAGTTGAAGCGTCGCATAGACCATTCGAATCAGGATCGTACCGACTTGGTTGAGCAAATCGATAGTTATTTCCGTGGTGTTTATTGCAATGTTGTTGTTGCTCCCGATGCCCGTATCAATACTGAAAGTCCGGCTTGGGCTATTGATCGTTTATCGATTCTTGCTTTGAAGATTTACCATATGCGTGAACAAGTGGAGCGTTCTGATGCTTCGGAAGTTCATCGCCAGAAATGTCAGGACAAGTTGAATGTCTTGCTTGAGCAGCGCGTTGACCTTTCTACGGCTATCGATCAGCTTCTTGAAGATATTTCTGAAGGTCGCAAGTACATGAAGGTTTATCGTCAGATGAAGATGTACAATGATCCTTCTACCAATCCTGTTCTTTACAAAAACGCCTGATTTTTGTCGTCACATTTGCTCATAATGCGTTTCTCTGCAATGGGTGATGTTGCCATGACAGTCCCTGTTGTGAAGGCTCTTGCAGAGCAATATCCTGATTTGCGTATAACTTTTCTCAGTCGGGAGTTTGCCCGTGCGTTTTATACTGATTTGTCTCCGAATGTTGGTTTCATGTCTGCCGATTTTCGCAATGAGTATCGTGGCGTTCATGGTCTCAATGTTCTCTATCGTCGTTTGCGTGCGAAGCATTTTACTTCGGTTGCTGATTTCCACGATGTGTTGCGTTCCAAGTATCTGCGTTGGCGTTTTTCTTTATCTCTGACTCCTACAGCCCACGTTGACAAGCATCGTTGTGAGCGGAGAAATCTTACTCGTAAGGGTGCGCTTGCTTCTTCTCCTCTGCCTTCAGTGTTCGACAATTACGCTGATGTGTTGGCTCGTTTGGGCTATCCCATAGTGCTTGATAAGACTGCTAACCTCTGCGGTGACGTTTCAGTAGAGCGTGTTCGCAATCGTATAGGTTTTGCTCCTTTTGCAGCTCATCAAGGCAAAATTCTTCCTCTGGAAACTACTCAACACTTTCTTTCTGTTCTCGATGCTCGTGGCGATGTTGAGGTTTACCTTTTCAGTGGTCGTGGTGTTGAGCGCGATCAGGTGAAGGATTGGTGTTCTCGTTATCGTTGCTGCGTTGACGCTTCTTCGTTAGCTTCGTCGCTTTCCGACGAGTTGTCGATGATGAAAACGCTCAGTGTGATGGTCTCGATGGATAGTGCCAATATGCATTTAGCGTCGCTTGTTGATACTCCAGTTGTGAGTATTTGGGGCGCTACTCATCCGTCGGCAGGTTTTCTGGGTTGGAATCAGAGTCTCGACGATGTGGTTGAGAAGTCGTTCGCTTGTCGTCCCTGTTCTATTTATGGTAATCGTCGATGTCGCAAGGGCGACTATCCTTGTCTCCGTTCGATAACGTCTGACGATATATTGACGAAGATAATAAAGTATATATCTTAGCAAAACAATAAGAAATTAGCGTGTTATATTATTAATTTATTCACTAACTTATAATCGATTCACATTATGAAAAAGTATGTTTGCGATGTATGCGGGTACGTTTACGACCCTGCAGTAGGTGATCCCGACGGCGGAATAGCTGCGGGTACAGCGTTTGAAGACATTCCAGCCGATTGGGTTTGCCCTCTTTGCGGTGTGGGAAAGGACGACTTTTCGCCTATGGATTAAGGTTAAAGGGAGATGACTATGATAATCGGGTTATCTCCCTTTTTGTTTTCGAATAAATCTCTCTTATTACTACTACTAATGGGGAGAGTGCGATTATCAATATCCATTCGTTTCTACCGAGCGGTTCCACGTTGAAGAAGTCGTTGACTATTGGTATCTGTACTATCAATATCTGTCCGATGGCGATTATTATTGCCGTTACTGCAAATTCTCCGCAGCCTTTCAAGTTCAGTCCGCTTCCTCTCGATTTGTATGCTCTTGAGTTGAATAGATACCAGAAATGTGTTGTAACGAATATCGTAAAGAGCAGTGTAAGTTCGTGCTTGTTGAGTCCGTCTTTATGCCATTCGGTTACTTTTGTCAGTTCGAAAATGCTGTTTATTGTGCAGTGTTCGAAGCAGTATAGCATCGCTGCGAGCAGTGCGAAGAATGTAAGTCCCACTCCGAATATGTTTATTAGCATATCTTTGTCGAGTATGAAGGCTCGTCGGTTGCGTGGTTTTGTTGTCATGAGGTCTTTGTCTGGTGGCAGTGCTGAGAGTGCAAATGCTGCGAATGTGTCCATGATGAGGTTTATCCATAGCATTTGTGTGACTGTCAGTGGTGTTTCCGTGCCAGTGAATGCTCCTGTTAGCACGAGCAGGCAGGCAGCCACGTTGACTGTCAACTGAAAGAGAAGAAATCTCTGTATGTTTCTATACAATGCCCGTCCCCATTCCACTGCGCGTGCGATGCTTGCAAATGAGTCGTCGGTGATTGTTATGTCTGATGCTTCTTTTGCCACTTTTGTTCCGCTTCCCATCGACAGTCCGATGTGTGCTTGATGCAGTGCTGGTGCGTCGTTTGTTCCATCTCCCGTCACTGCTACTACTTCTCCGCGTTGCTGTAGTGCTCTTACCAGTCGTTGTTTATCCATTGGTCGTGCTCGGCAAACAATCTTCAGCTGTTTTGCACATTCGCTCAGAGCGTCGTCGGAGAGAGCCGACAGTTGTTCGCCAGTGATGATGTTGCTGTCGGAGTAGTTTGGTTTCCATATTCCAATCTTCTCGGCTACGTTTCGTGCCGTCGTTCCGTTGTCGCCAGTAACTATTATGATGTCTATTCCAGCCTCTTGACATTTGTTTACAGCTTCGGCAACATCGTTTCTGACGGGGTCTTCTATGCCTATTGTGGCGAGCATTGTCAGTTTCAGTTGGTCGATGGTTTCGGGAGTTATTTCTGTGTTTGTGGCATCGGTTTCGGTGTATGCCAGGCTGATGGTTCTTAGCGTTTCTCCCTTTGGAGGGTTGTTGCCACACATTCGTGCCACTATCTCGGGCGCTCCTTTCACGTAGAGTATGGCTTTTTGTCCTGCCTCTTTGGGTTCGACTAATGTAGCCATGTATTTCCTTTCGGTAGAGAATGGTATTACTGCGGCTATTTTGTTGTTTTCTCTAATGTTTCGGTAGTCGTGTCCTTTGCCGAGTATCCATTTCAGCAGTGCTCCCTCCGTAGGGTTGCCAATCACTTTGTCGTGTTCGAAGTCGATGTTTGCAGTGCTGTTTAAGGCTATGTTCTCTGTCAGTAATTGTTCTCTTTTGTCGTTGTCGAGTTGTTCGTTGAAGGTTGTTTTAGCCACTGCCATTCGGTTTTCTGTGAGCGTTCCCGTCTTGTCGGTGCATATTACTGTTGCTGCTCCCATCGTTTCGCAGGCATGAATACGCCTTACGAGGTTGCCCGTTTTGAGCATTTTTCTCATAGAGTTGGCAAGTGCCAGCGACACAGCCATAGGTAGTCCTTCGGGTACAGACATGACTACGAGCGTCACGGCAATCATCAGTGTCTGGAAGAGATACGTCAGGAAGTGGCTCACGGTGCCATCAGTCACGAGTGTATATCCATTGCTGAAGTACATTATCATTCGCCCGACGATTACCAAGAGTGCTATGGCATAACTCATTTGGGCTATCATTCGCCCGAGTCGTCCAAGTTGTTCGTCGAGTGGTGTCTTTACGTCGGAGCGTATAGGGTCGGCAGCGGTTAGTGTGAGCATAATCTTTCCCTGCTCGGTCTTGTCGCCTACGGTTGTCACTTCGGCATGTGCGTTGCCTTCTACGACGAATGTTCCGCGATAGAGTCTGTCGGTTGGATAAGTTGTTTCTTGTTCGTGTTCAGTTTTGGTGGTGTTTGTGTTCAGCGTGCCTTTGTGATGTGGCGGTTCCCCTGTCAGTGTCGATTCATCTACGAGCAGGCTGTGGGCGTCGATTATTCGTGCGTCGGCACACACTTCGTCGCCAGCCTCTACTATGATGATGTCGCCCACAACGATGTCGCATTTGTCGATTTCTGCCACATTGCCATTCCTTATTACCTTCACAGCCGAGTGTGCATTCTCGTTGTTGAGGATGTTGAATTCGCGCTGCGCCTTTCGCTCGAAATAGAACGAAAGCATCGTTGCGAGACCTATTGCCACGAAAATGCCTATCGGCTCGAAGAACACTCGCAGTCCTTCGCCAAGCCATTTGTATTCGTACACAGCCACTGCTACCGACAGAACACCGATGACCATCAGTATGACAATCAGCGGGTCGCTGAATTTCTCCATGAGCAGTCGCCACGCCGAAACGCTGCGCTGGGGCGACAGAGCGTTGCTGCCGTGTTGGGCGCGACTTGCCAAAACCTCGCTGTCGGTGAGCCCGCGATATGTGATTTTAGTCTGTTCCAAACCGTAAAGTATGTGTATCGATAGTGGAAAATGCGCCGCGAAGGTACTAATTTTTTACTAAAAACTATTGGCAGCGTTGTTAAAAAAATATGACAAGCTAACTCTTTCATTTTCAGCAGTATATATATGCGATTTGGAAAGCACGTCTTTCCACCGCGAAAAGCATGCCTTTCCAACTCGAAAAGCATGTCTTTTCAACTCGGAAAGCATATCTTTCCAAAACGAAGGGATTAAGCAGCCGATTTCGATATGTTTTACAACCGAATTGCCGAAGCGGTTTTCCCTGTTAAAAAAAGAGTTAAACAGTAGTGTGGAAATGTTAAATCGAATGAGATAAATAGTTTATATATATAATAATGTGTACCTTTGCACCCAGATTTTATAAACCAATACCACATAACAATGAAGAATTTATTACTTACACTTATTTTTTTGTGCGGCTTTTCAGCCCTTTATGCAGCCGATGGCATCACTCTTGGCTATTGTAACGGACAGGTCGTGCGTCAAGGTAAGGTGACAGTTGACGGCGAAGCCACCGTCAGCGCAGCCATACTGCTAACAGCCGACATGCTCGCCCCTTATGTAGGCAATAGTGTGGCAGCCATTCGAGTAGGTCTGGCAGCACGTACCAATATCGACAAAGTAAGCGTATGGGTACGCCAGTCGCTTGACGGAACAGACCTGGCATCAGCCACTATCACTACCGACGCAGGAGAAATAGAGCGCGGATGGAACGAAATCGACCTCGCACAACCCTACGACATAGTAGCAAACCAACCACTCTACATAGGCTATACCTATGAGCAAAGAGGTACATCGTCAGCCATTTCGCTCATCGACGGCACTACCGCAGGAGCCTTCTTCTTCAAGGAAAGTGCAACGTCGGCATGGGCTGACCGTGCAAACGAAGGCATCTTGAGCGTAGAAGCAGTAATAGCAGGCGACAATATCGTCACTTACGACATGGAAATGCTATCAGCCGAAGGCTCTTACGACAACAGCGGCAACATAGTTCTGACCACAACACTGCACAATTCAGGTGCAAAAGACATTGAAGGATTTCAACTGACTACAACCATTGGCGACCAAATGGAACAAATCAACACGACTTTCACAAACCTCATAACCAAAGGAGAAACAACGACAGTCAACTTCACCATATCGCCAACAACAGCCGATGCTGGACGAAAGCACAAACTGACACTCGCGCTGACAGAACTCGCCAGCGGAAACGTCACTGATGAAGTGCCCGAAAACGACGCACTGCAAGTCACAATGACATACCCAAGAAAAGTGCTGATTGAAGAATTCACAGGCGAAAAATGCACCAACTGCCCAAGAGCAGCGAAGTTCCTGCACGAAGTTCTCGCACAAGGAGAATTCGCAACGACAACCGTCATGACAGCACACCACTCAGGATACTTACCCGACTGGCTCACATTCCGACCAACAGACATCGACTACGAATGGTTCTACAACCACACAACACAAATCTATGCACCAGCAATGATGGTAGATAGATACCCCTATGAAGAAACAAGCGAAGGAACAACATACTACACTCCATGCTTCAATCCTGGAACAAAAGCAATCATCATAGAACGACTGTCAGAAGCATTGCAACGCAAGACAAATGCATACATCAATGCAGAAGCAACACTCACAGCCGACAAGACAGGACTAAACGTGACCATTAACGGAGGACGAACATCGGCAGAGGTAAATTACCCAAGCAGACTGACAGTGTTTATCGTCGAAGACCACATACCACAACGCAACCAGGTAAGCCTCGACACATATCCAGAATTCGAACACATGGGAGTGCTCAGAGCAGTAAACGACACATGGGGAGAACCAATTCAATGGACTGGCGATGAATTCAACGCAACATACACATTCAACTTCGACGCCGACTGGGAACAAGAAAACCTCAGAGTAGTAGCATTCATAAGCGACTACGACGCTAACGACCCAGCCAAATGCGTCGTACACAACTGCGAACAAGTAACCATGACAGACGTCATGGCAGCAGTAAATACAGCAGAAACCAAAGCACAAGTAGAAAGCGAAACATACTACTCAATCGACGGAAAACAAATATCAAATCCACAACAAAAAGGTATCCTGTTGCAACGACAGAAACTTACCGACGGAACAGTAGTGGTAAGAAAAATAAAAAACTAACTCGACAGTACACAATTATTTATAAATTCAATTAAAAATGAAACGCAAACTAATTACAGCAGTCATCGCCCTACTCGTGGGAATGACAGCAGCAGCGCAGATTTCGGTAGGTCTTCAAAGACCAATGAACACCGACGGAACCTACGCTGCCTACACTTCGACAGCGGCTTATGCCAAAAGTCAAGACGGAGTGTCGGTGACGTTCTGGGAGTCGGAGCAGATTCATGCTACACAGACAACCAGCAACACAACGACACTCTACACCAAAGGAGTGAGCGTGCAATCCGACTTCGCGTGGGGAGTAACATGCTCAGGACCTCAAGCCAAAAAACATCCAGCTGACGGAAAATTCCCAGAAGGATATGCGTTTGGCTTCGACATGACAGTGCCTAACGGAAAAAAACTGACCATCAACGATATTACTATCGACCTGATGGTATCAGCTTTTCCAACATGGCGCATAAGAATCCTAAAAGAAAACGGTGAGGAACTCTACAATTCAAACCCTATGGAAGAATATATGGGTTTCCGCACACCAACGAATTACGGTAACTACGGTTACGTAACATCTGAAGAACTCGTACTCGTATATCCAGGACAAAGCGGAGAATTCGCACTTGCAGCACCAGCAACAGCAATAAGCAAGGGCTTCCAACTGCTGCCAGAAAACTTCACTCTGCAAGCAGGAAAATACAGAGTGCTGCTCGATTTCGACTACGATAACACATCCGGACAGCCAAAAGCCCTAAGCTTCGATAGCTATCTCGTTGGGGGAACACTCTCCGACGACGCATCAACAGCTCCAAGCGGATACGTACCAACAATCTACGGAGTCGTAATCAATGCCTCGAACTGGTCAACATCAAATCCAAAGTATGGAGTTTACTCGTTCATGCCAAGCGAATCGCTAATCTTCCCAACAGAGGAATACCTCGACCAATTGGCATTAGCAAACTGCGGAGGTGTGTGGGAAAACAAAAAACTGCACATCATGCGCTCTATAAGCAACTCCAGCGGAAACTATTTCAACAACTATCGCTGCTGGAATACAGACACATGGGAACTCGTTGCCAATAAAGACTTGTCTTCAAACGAAATGCATAAACTGGCTGCAGACCTCACATGGGACCCTGTAGATCAGCGAGTTTATGGACTCTTCTTTACACAAAACGGAGAAGCATACGAATTCGGATGGATAGATTTCACAACCAATTCACCAGAAAAACACTCCATAAGACAACTGCCAATCACTATGGTCGCAATCGCGGCTAACAAACAAGGCGAAATATACGGCATCGGAGTGAATGGCTTCTTATACAAGTTCAATAAAGAAACAGGCGTAGCAACAGTCGTAGGTAACACAACTGTACCAGTTACAGAATACCGACAGAGCGCCACTTTCGACTTCAGAACAGGAAAACTCTATTGGGCTGCAATGCTTAGCGAAACAGAATCAGCTCTCTTCGAAGTTGATACAGAAACCGGAGCAGCAACACGTATCGCTACATTCGCTAACAGCGAAGAAATCACAGCCCTGTACATACCGTTCGGAATAGCTAACGATGATGCACCTGCACAAGCAGAAAGCCTCAAAATTACAGCCGAAAACGGAACACGTCAACCAAAAGTAACATTCAGAATACCAACAGAAACCTACAGCGGAGGAACACTGTCAGGTCCTGTATATTGGGAGCTTTATGTTAACGGAGAAATGATTCGTAGCGGAAGCGGAACACCTGGATCGGAAAGAGCAGCTACAATTTGGGTATATGAAGGAATGAACACCTTCACAGTATTGCTGAGAAACGATGCTGGAGAAAGCCCAAAAGCTGCACTTACAACATACATTGGAGAAGATACTCCAGTCGCTCCTGAAAACCTGCAACTGACCGTTGACAACGCAAACTATAAAGCAACACTCAGTTGGAACGCACCATCAAGAGGCGTACACAACGGATATCTAAACCCAGACAACATTTCATACACCATTAAGAGATACCCAGGAGAAGTGGTATTGCAGACCAACTACAAGCAGACAGAAATCATCGACGAACTGCCACACACAGCTGGACAAACACAATACTACTACACTGTACAGACTTTCCACGGAGAAAAGGGTAGCGAATTATCAACTACACCAAAGGTAAACGTAGGAGAAGCAATGCCTATACCATGGAGCGAAGACTTCTCAGATAAAACAAAATTCAGCCAATTTACCGTGATTGACGTCGATAACGACAACTGGACATGGGTACACTCAACCGATAACGGTGGCTGTGCTGTCGCTAAAAACAACGACCTCTATAACGAAAACGACCAAGACGACTGGCTAATCACACCGCCGCTCGCAATGACAGCCGACCGACTCTATACACTTGAGTTCGAAGCATCAAGCAACTGGCTATGGGATAGAGCAAAAGAAGAATATCTCGAAGTAGGCTTCGGCGACAATCCTAACGCTCAAAACTACGAGATGGTGGTAGAACGCAGAGTCATACAGCCAGAAACTGAAGGAATTCCAGTGAAGATATCAGTGCAGTTGAGACCACAGACCGATGGTCATTACTACGTAGGTTTCCACGCAGTATCGCCACTTAGAAATGCAAACAACTTGTATTTGCACAACATTACGGTGAAGGAAGCATCGCTGCTTTCATCGCCCGATTCAGTGACAAACCTCAGAGTGGAAGCCGCTGCACGTGGAGCACTGCGCGCAACAGTTAAATTCAACGCACCAACAAAAGACCTCGCAGGTAACAATCTGACCACATTGACACAGATTAAGGTTATTCGCGACGGTCAAACTCAAGAAACTATCGCAACATTCAACGCTCCTACACCAGGACAAGAATTGAGTTACGAAGACACAAAGGCAGTGAACGGATTTAATTCATATATCGTTCTGCCTATGTCTGGCGACAACGAAGGACAGGCAAGACGTGTGACAGGATATGTGGGAATTGATATTCCTACCAAACCTCTTAACATTGTAGCTCGACTTGATGGCAATACCATAAAGGTTACATGGGATGTTCCAAGTGAAGTGGGTGTAAACGGAGGTTATGTTGACGTTGATGACGTATTCTATCAAGTATTCGACAAGAATGGAAACATTATGTCTGGTGCTTTGGAACTCTATGATCGCGAATACACTGTGACATCTGTAACGATGACAGGTCCACAAGCTACTCATCAATACATCGTTCTTCCTATCTCTGAACTTGGTGAGGGCGATCCTGGAGTGAGCAACGTTGTGCTTACTGGCGACCCCTATGAGCTTCCTATTGAAGAGTCGTTTGCTAACGGCGGAGCGAAGTATCTCTGGTGGATGACACAAGACAACAGTTACTATATGTTTAAGACAACTACTCAGTATAGCAGTGATGGCGATAACGGAAGTCTCTATTTCTTGGGTAGTTCTTATCTGAATAACATTTCGGCTTCATTTGGCTCGGGTAAAATCAATATCAAATCGGCTTCTAATCCAACATGGTCGTTTGCTTATTATCCATACGTTGGCCACGATGTAGTAGCTAAAGTACAGGTTCAGACATCTGACTTTGTTGATCACGATGTGATGACTATTGACTTTAAGACAATGACTGGTGCCAACGATTGGCGCAAGGCAGTAATCGACCTCACTCCGTTTAAGAATTCTGACTGGGTGGTACTCAAGATGACTGCTACTATTAGCGGAGCGAGTCAGTTTACTGTTGATGCGATAAAAGTTGAAGACGCGTCTATCAATGATTTGTCGGGTGCGATTTATGTGCCTAAGTCTATGCGTATTGGAAAGGCTAAGGACGTGAAGGTTACGGTTAAGAATAATGGTGTGAACGATGTTTCAGACTATTCTGTCCGTCTGTTTGCCGATGATGTTGAGGTAGCAACTAAGACAGGTAATGCAGTGAGTGGACTCGATAGCACTATTGTTGCGTTCTCGTATGCACCTGCTGTTACGTCGAATGTAGGTATTGGTTTCCGTGCAGAAATTGACTATGCCGACGATATTAAGCCTGCTAATAACACTACAAATGAAGGCTGGACAGAGGTGTTGCAACCTACTTTGCCTCCTGTTGAGAACTTCCAAGGTTCTGAAGATGCTGGCAATGTTACTCTGACATGGAGCGCTCCCGACCTTGATGCAGCAAAGGAAGTGACTGAAGATTTCGAGGACTATAGTTCTTGGCTTACTGAAGGCTTTGGCGAGTGGAAGACCATCGACCAGGATAATGGCCGTACTTACAATCTTGAGGGTACAACCTTCTACAACCAGACTATGCAGATGGGCTTCATGCTCTATAACCACGACGAGACAGTGGGTAAGAAATACTCTGCTATGATGCCTCATTCTGGTCAGCAGTATGCTGCAAGTTTCGATGCTATTGCAAACTATTCGCCTATTGGAAAGACTGAGGACTGGCTCATTTCGCCTGAGCTTTCTGGCGAGGCACAGACCATTAGTTTCTTTGCTCGCAGTGTTGCAGAGGCTTACCTTGAGAAGATGGAAGTGGCATATACTACTGGTGACGCTATGACACGCAGCGGATACACTTCTGTGAAGACTGTTGACGGAGTGCCAAATGGCTGGACAGAGTATAGTGTTGACCTCCCTGCAGGTGCTAAACACTTTGCTATTAAGAACATTTCGACAGACATGATGGCTCTCATCGTTGACGATGTGACTTACGCTCCAGTGCCTCTCGTGCTGACAGGATATGATATTTATGTTGATGGCGAGAAGGTTGGTCATGTTGGACCTGACACATTTGAGTTCAACACCATTGGTGACACCTCTCATTCTTACCAGATTGTGGCAGTTTATACCACTGGTGAGTCTGCTCTCTCTGCGGTATTTGGAACGAATGGTATAGGTAACGTTCTGACAACGATTGACCTAAACGCTGAAGACATGACTGCTTACACTCTCGACGGAGTGAAAGTGGCACAGGGTGTAGGTGTTTACAATCAGTTGAAGCGTGGTGTCTATATTCTCAAGTTCAATGCAACTGGCAAGACGATGAGAGTAGTTAAGCGTTAACGACTATAATTATCAAATCATAAATCAGGGTTTCTTCGATATGAAATCCTGATTTATGGTATTATCAAACAACAATTATCTGACTTATGAAAACCGTATTATTAAAAGGACTCTTGCTGATATCGGCAACGTTTTTGTTTCTGACAGCGTCTCGTGCTGTGCCAGCCTACAATGGTAAGGTTGTGCTGACTCAGCCCGATGGCAGTCGCGTTGAGTGTCAGATTGTGGGCGATGAGTCTTGGCACGTCTTTGTTTCCACCGACGGCTTCCTCATGCAGCGCGATGCGAATGGCTATTTGCAATATGTTGAGTCGTCTCGTGGTCGTCTGACGACAGCCGATATAGCTTCTTATCGTGCAGAGATGCTCTCGTCGGAGCAGTCTTCGCCGAACGGCATACGCAGGGTTTTCAATCGCCGAAATGCCACACCGATACCTAATGGAAACTTCCCCACGACTGGAAACGTGAAGGGTTTGGTGCTGCTTGTTGAGTTTAGCGACAATAGTTTCAATGCATCTTACACTCGCGATGTGTTCCAGGGATTGATGAACACAGAGAATTTCAGCCAGTTTGGTGCTCAAGGTTCCTCACGCGATTATTTCGTTTCGCAGTCTATGGGACAGTTTACTCCTCAGTTCGACGTTGTTGGTCCTTTGAAACTGTCGCAGCCAATGTCGTATTATGGTGGCGACGACGATTTAGGTCCCGATGCAAAGGCAGGCGAGATGATAGCCGATGCCTGTCGCGCAGCCGATGAGCAAGGAATAGACTTCAGCCAGTACGACTATAATAACGATGGTATGGTCGATTTTGTTTTCGTCATTTATGCAGGATATGGTCAGAACTATGGAGCCGATGCCAATACCATTTGGCCTCACACAGCCTCTCTCCCTGATTGGGAAATCAATCTCACGCTCGATGGGAAGCAAGTGGGCCGTTATGCATGCAGTTGCGAATTGAAATATAATTCAGGCACCCAGCTCGAAGGTATAGGTACTTTCTGCCATGAGTTTGGTCATGTTCTCGGACTGAAAGACATCTACGACACTCGTCATTCTAACAACCGACAGGTTGGTGTGTGGTCGATAATGGACCAAGGATGCTACAACAACGAGTCGCGCACACCTTGTGCCTACTCTGCCTTTGAGCGATGGAGTCTCGGATGGCTTGAACTGACCGAGCTCGACACTCCTTCCGACAACGTGACACTTGCAGAACTGACTCAGAACAACGTAGCTTACCGCATCAGCACTTCGCGCGAAAACGAGTTTTTCACTCTCGAAAATCGCCAGCAGGTGGGTTGGGATGCCTATCTGCCAGGCAAAGGAATGATGATAACTCATATCGACTACGACCAGATAGCATGGAACAACAATACAGTAAACAATGGTGACGACTGCCGTTTACTACTCGTTCCAGCCGACGGAAATCTGTCGGCAGACACCTATCAGACCGACCTTTATCCATCGGTAGGCAACGACAAGTTTACCGACAATTCCACTCCTAACTCACTGATGCGCAACGGCACAGCCACAGGCAAGCCTGTAACGCAAATCAGAGACGTGGAAGGAACAATCTATTTCCGTTTCATGCAGGACGCTCTGCCTAAACCAGAGCCACCTATTGTTGATGATGTTCAAGACGGAAGCCTTACCTGTCACTGGGACGAAGTGGCTGGAGCCGTAGGCTATCGACTTGAAGCCGTTGAACTGATTGCAGCCGATGAGAATCCTCTCGTTGCCGACGAAGATTTCGACAAGATGACCGCAGGAAGTTATTCCAACCCCGATGCAGCCGAAATGGGCACTGTGCTCGATGCCTATACCAATTTGCAGGGTTGGAGCGGTAATGCTTTGCGCCAGGCGGGAGGTTACCTCTACGTTGGCGAAGGCGGAGAACTGATGTCGCCACTGGTGGATGTTTCAGAGCCCGACGGACAGTTTACCGTAGGTATAAGTTGCAAGGCAGAGCAAGGAACATCGGCTAAGTTCAAAATCGTAGCAGCTCGCAACACAGGAAAAGAGATTACATCGACCGAGTGCGAGGTGGGTTCCGACGAGCAGACCATCGTGGTAACGATGACTGGCGGCATAGCCCGAACACGACTGAAGGTTGTCACTACCGAAGGAAGCATCTACATCAACCGCTTAAGAGTGATGAAAGGCGAAGTGGCAGAAGCCGATATATGGAACGATGTGGTGCACACAGTAGTGGCTGACGGCATCACTGCAACAAGCCATACGCTCACAGGACTGAAGTCGGACACCGACTACAACCTCACGCTTACTGCCCTCGCAGCAGACCCATCGCTTAATTCCGAACCTTCGGCAGCAGTACTCGTACATACGAAATACTCAACGGCAATAGCCGAAACAAAAGCGCAAGGAGAAGCGACCTACACATATTATAATATATATGGACAAGAGGTTACTCCAAACACCAACGGACTTTACATCGAAAAAGCCACCGCAAAGGATGGCACTACGATAGTAAGAAAAGTTGTGAGAAAGTAGTATTCGATAACGATATTTATCCAATAAAAAACCGAAGCCGCAGAACCCTCTGCGGCTTTAGTTTTTCTATCCGATTTGGAAAGCACGTCTTTCCACCGCGAAAAGCACGTCTTTTCAACTCGGAAAGCATAACTTTCCAACTCGAAAAGCATGCCTTTCCAAATCCTATTCTTAAAACATTGAAACTGAATGTGTTAACTTGCCGTCAGGAAGGCGATATCTATTCCTGCAATTTGAGGAATGTTTGCGGTAGAAATCTGATAATGTCGGATGCTATCATGCTCTCTTTTCCAAGTTCCTTTGCCGCCATGTCTCCCGCCATACCATGTATATACATTCCTGCGATGCACGCTTCGGAGTGCGTATAGCCACGCGAGAGCAGTGCCGTTATTATGCCTGTGAGCACGTCGCCACTACCAGCCGTAGCCATTCCAGAATTACCCGTAGAGTTGAAAAACACTCGCCCGTCTGGCAGGCACAGAGCCGAATAGTGTCCTTTCAGTAGTATATAGGCATGAAGTCGCTCCGATAAATCACGCGCTTTGGCAAGCCGTTCGTAGTCGTCGTTGCACTGATTGCCATAGAGTCGCTCAAATTCGCGAGGATGAGGCGTCATGATAATGTTCTTTGGCAGTTGCTGCATCCATGCGCGATGGTTTGCCAAGATGTTCAGCGCGTCGGCATCGAGCACTATTGGCGCATTGGCTTTGCGCATCTGTGCTATGAGCGCAACAGCTGTAGTCTCGCTCTGCCCCAGTCCCGGACCGATACCTACGGCATCAATACCCTCCGTATCGACAGCCTCAGAGAAAACATAATCTTCGTGGTCGATATGCACAATAGCCTCTGGAACCGACATCTGCAATATGTCGTAGTTGCGTCGAGGAGAGTGCACCGTCAGTTTTCCAACTCCACTTCTCAAGCATGCCTTAGCTGCCAGCACCGATGCGCCAGCCATGCCGTAGCATCCAGCAATAAGCAGAGCATGCCCAATCGTTCCCTTATGGTCAAAGTCGCCACGCTGGAAAAGTATCTGCCTAACGTCGCGCTCCTCTACAATGTTGAACTGTGAATGAGTCTTTGCAATGAAATCTTGATTTAGGCGAATGTCAATGATTTTCAACCTACCGATGTATTGCTGAGTGTCGGCAAAGAGAAAACTCAACTTCTTCATCTGTAGCGTCAGCGTCATGTAGGCGCGAATGATGTTCTGATGAATGTTGTAGGTATTGTCTTCTGCCATCAATCCCGAAGGAATGTCGATAGAAACCACCCTTGCAGCCGACTGATTGATATACTTCACGAGCGATGCAAAGCCTCCCGAAAGCGGCTTGTTGAGCCCCGTACCAAACAATCCGTCGATAACGAGCGTTCTCGCATCGAGTTGCGGCGGGTCGAACTGCTGAGCCACTTCAGTGAAATCTTTTATGCGTCGATTTTCGAGCACACGCTTCTTGTTGAGTTCGCACTCCTCCGACAAATGGTCGTTGATATTGAACAAGTAAACCGATACGTCGTAGTTCTGGTCGGCAAGCATTCGGGCTATAGCCAAAGCATCGCCACCATTATTGCCAGGACCAGCAAAAACAACTACGGGCACAACATTGCTCCATATCTCTGTGATGGCTCTCGTTAAAGCGTTTGCAGCGCGCTCCATCAAGTCGATAGGGCGGATAGGCTCGTGCTCAATAGTGTAGCGGTCGAGTTCGTGCAACTGTTGGGCGGTAAATATCTTCATAGTTGCAAAAATACAATAATTCTTTTATTTACCTTATCTATGACAATCTTTTTTTAAAAAAAGTGAAAATTACAAAATAAGGATACAGCCTCTTGCGAAGAGTGTATGCCTACAACCAAGAAAAAATAGCAAACTAATAGAAGAGTCTCTATCTCGGAAAACAGCAAATAAATTTGCTTTTCGCTCTACTTTTCGTAACTTTGCCGAAACATATCTACCAGAACAATATGGAAACAATCAGAATCAAAGACAAAACCTTTCGCCCCTTGATAACGGAGGAGCAAATACTCGAGCGTGTGCAGCAAGTAGCCGACAGAATAAACAACGACATGAAGGACAAAAATCCGCTGCTGCTGGCTGTGCTCAACGGCTCGTTTATCTTCGCTGCCGACTTGATGCGACGACTGACCATACCATGCGAAATATCATTCGTCAAACTCGCATCATATCAAGGAACAACATCAACCGGAACAATTAAGGAAGTCATTGGCATCAATGAAGATATTACTGGGCGAACAATACTCATCGTAGAAGACATCGTAGAGTCGGGACTGACAATGAAACGAATGATAGAAACACTCGGAACGCGCAACCCCAAATCCATACATATTTGCACTCTATTCCAGAAACCCGACCTCCTGCAGGTGGACCTCGACGTAGAATACGTAGCCATACCTATACCAAACGACTTCATAGTAGGTTACGGACTCGACTACGATCAGCAAGGCAGACAACTGCGCGATGTATATTCTTTAGTCTCGGAGGAAAACCAATGAAAAACATAATCCTATTTGGCGCGCCCGGTTCAGGCAAAGGAACGCAAGGGGCTCTGCTCGCAGGCAGATACGCAATGGCACACATCTCAACAGGAGAACTGCTCAGAGTGGAAATGAGAAGAGGTACAACATTCGGAATATTTGCAAAGCAACTGACCGATAAAGGACAACTCGTACCCGACGATATGATGATGATGTTGCTCTCAGCAGAATACGATAGAGTGTCGAAACAGCGACGAGGGGTTGTCTTCGACGGATATCCACGAACACTCGCACAAGCCGACGCACTCAAGAAAATGCTCGAAAAACGAGGAGAAAAAGTGTCGGCAATGATAGAACTGACCGCACCCGAAGACGAACTGATAGAAAGAATTGTGGAGAGAGGAAAAGCAAGCGGACGGACAGACGATAACCCAGAAACAGCAAAAAAACGACTCGAAGTGTATCACACAACAACGATGCCACTCATCGAATACTATAAAAACGAAGGAATATATCACACCATAAACGGGCACGGAGCAATTCACGACATATTCGACACAATATGCGAACTCATTGACAAACTGCCAGAATGACATCACCGACAGCAAAAATAATATGGAATCAAACTTCGTAGATTACGTCAAGATACATTGTCGCTCAGGAAAGGGAGGCAAAGGCTCGGTACATCTCAAACACCTCAAGTACAATCCAAATGGAGGACCAGATGGAGGAGACGGAGGAAGAGGAGGAAACATCTACCTGAGAGGAAACCATAACTATTGGACACTCCTCCATCTGAGATATCAACGACACATTTTCGCAGAGCATGGAGGAAACGGAGGAAAAGATAAATGCCACGGAACCGACGGAAAAGACGTATATATCGACGTGCCATGCGGAACAGTAGTCTATAACGCAGAAACAGGAAAATTCGTCTGCGACGTGACTTACGACGGACAAGTCGTAATGCTACTCAAAGGAGGACGTGGCGGACTGGGAAACTTTCAGTTCCGAACAGCAACCAATCAAGCACCACGCTACGCACAGCCAGGAGAGCCAATGGAGGAAATGACAGTCATAATGGAACTGAAACTGCTCGCCGATGTAGGACTCGTAGGATTTCCAAACGCAGGAAAATCAACACTCGTTTCATCGTTATCAAATGCCAGACCTAAAATTGCAAACTACCCATTTACCACAATGGAACCATCGCTCGGCATAGTGGCATACCACGACCACCAGTCGTTTGTCATGGCAGACATACCGGGAATAATCGAAGGAGCAAGCGAAGGAAAAGGCTTAGGACTGAGATTTCTACGACACATTGAAAGAAATTCGCTGCTGCTGTTTATGGTGCCTGGCGACACAGACAACATAAAACGAGAGTACGAGATACTGCTCAATGAACTCCGAAAATTCAACCCCGAACTGACAGACAAGCACCGAGTGCTCGCAGTGACTAAATCCGACCTGCTCGACAACGAACTGATAGAGATGCTCCGAGAAGACCTACCAACCGATTTGCCAGTAGTATTCATCTCGGCAGTAACAGGTTTCGGACTGCAAGAACTGAAAGATGTGCTATGGAGAGAACTCAATTCAGAAAGCAACAAACTACAAACAATCATCTCAGAAGACACCCTCGTGCATAGAGATAAAGACTTGTCGAAGTTTGTAAAAGAAATAGCCGACGAGGGAGAAGACGATATAGTATATCTCGAAGAAGATGACATGGAAGATATCGACGACGTAGAGTATATCGATATGTAGTTAAGAAAAACCGAGACACGAAACATCGCGGCAAAAAACGACAAAACAATTAGGGCTGGCAGATTCTTTATAGTCTGTCAGCCCTAATTTGTCAGCCCAACTATACAGGCTGTTTGGAAGATAAGAAACTATTAAAGCAGTGCATCAAACTTCTCTTGTATCTTGGCTTTCGAAGCAGCACCAACCATCTTATCTACCACTTTGCCATTTTTGAAGAATAGTATTGTAGGGATATTGCGTATGCCAAATTCCATAGCAATGTCATCGTTTTCCTCTACATCGCACTTGCCTACGACAACTTTACCATCGTATTCTTCTGCCAATTCACCAATGACAGGGGCAATCATCTTGCAAGGTCCACACCAAGTAGCCCAAAAATCAACTACCAAAGGCAGACTACCATTCTTTAACTCTTCAAAATTCTCAGTTGTGATTTGTACTTCCATTGTGTTTAAGTTTTTAAGTTTATAAATTCATTAGTTATTGAGTCGTAACAAAAACAAAGCTTTCAACCATCACAGCAGGATGAAAAAAGAATTGCTCTCTTGACGTATTGTTTTGCAAATACCGTGCCAATTATTATGATATACTATATTGATACATTTTAGAATTATCGAAAAAGTTTATTAAATCTTTGTTTATAGACACCTTCATCGAACGGCTCTTGACAGTGAGATTATCACCAGTACTACTGTCGTGGAAAACAAAATAAATAGGAATGTCGCCAGCATTCGAACTCAAAATGCCATAGAGTTCATCTACCGACTGCTCATCAACGTCGGACTGATTGACGATAATCGTAAACTGATGGAATGCTTCTGCTTTCACATCTTGCATGAATTGAACCGATTGAACAGTAAGTCCAAGCTGAGTGGAATTAGGAAAACGAAGTCCAGCCTTGCCGCGTATAAGTACAAAAGAACCCCGAGTAAGGAAGTTTTGCCATTGAGCCCAATCGTTCTTAAACAACGCCACCTCGCCAGAACCATCGTAATCCTCTATCGTAACAATGCCAAAATTGGAGCCGCGCTTGCTCACACCAGTACGAACATTAGTGACAATGCCACCAAAAACAACCTCGCCACGCTTCGACAACTCTTCCAAATTCTCCTTGATTTCAGAGCATTTCGTGTTGCAAACGTATTTGAGAACAAGGCTGTACTCATCAAGTGGATGGGCAGAAAGATAAATACCGATAAGCTCGCGCTCCTTGTTTAATCGCTCCATAGTACTCCATTCATCACACTTAGGAATAGTTGGAGTCTTAACAATCACACTATCCATATCGCCGAAAAGCGAATTTTGTGCTTGTTGTTTCTCCAACTGATAGAGCTGACCATAGCGCATTATTTGGTCGAGGAACGTATCTCCTTTTGCAGTCAATGTAAAATAAGTTTCGCGAGGTATGCCAAAACTGTCGAACCCACCACTGAGAGCCAAACTCTCGAATGCTTTGCGATTGACGTTGCTTAAGTTTATGCGTTGCACAAAGTCGAAAATATCGCTGAAAGGACCATTCTTTTCGCGCTCAGAGATAATAGCTTCTGCCGCAGACTCACCCATACCCTTAATGGCTGCCAAGCCAAAACGAATTTCGCCTTTCTTGTTTGCACCAAATTTCAGATAACTCTCGTTGACATCGGGACCAAGAGTAGGAATGTTCATCGACTTACATTCGTCCATCAACTTAGTGATTTCCTTTATGTCGTTGCGTCGTCGGCTCATGATAGCAGCCATGAATTCAGAAGGGAAGTGAGCCTTCATGTAAGCCGTCTGATATGCAACCCATGAGTAACAGGTTGCATGGCTCTTATTGAAAGCATATTCGGCAAACTTCTCCCAATCTTTCCAAATTTTCTCAAGGACGTTTTTGGGATGCCCATTCTTTATACCACCCTCAATGAATTTAGGCTTCATGGCATCTACAATGTTCTTCTTTTTCTTTCCCATAGCCTTTCTCAAAGAGTCGCTTTCGCCTCTTGTGAAATCGGCAAGCTGTCGAGAAAGGAGCATGACTTGCTCTTGATAGACCGTAATGCCATACGTATCCTTGAGGTATTGTTCCATGCAAGGCAGGTCATAGCTAATCAGCGAAGGGTTATGTTTACGCTTTATGAAGTCGGGGATATACGCCATGGGTCCCGGACGATAAAGGGCGTTCATGGCGATGAGGTCTTCAAAGACTGTAGGTTTCAGTTCGCGGAGGTGTTGTTGCATGCCCACCGACTCGAATTGGAATGTTCCTATTGTGCGCCCTTCTTGATATAGTTTGTAAGTCAGTTCGTCATCGAGTGGGATATTGTCGAGATTTACTTCTATTCCTTTCGATATTCTCACGTTTTCGACAGCCTCTTTCAACTCGGAGAGCGTTTTAAGCCCAAGGAAGTCCATCTTGATGAGTCCTGTTGATTCTATTACGTGTCCGTCGTATTGTGTGCATAGCACTTTTTCTCCTTTGTTGTCGGGGTCGTCGGCTGTTGATACTGGGACCCAATCGCTTATTGCGTCGCGGCAAATTATGGTTCCGCAAGCGTGAATACCTGTTCCGCGAACTGTTCCCTCAAGCATTTTGGCATACTTTATCGTGTTTGCCTCTTGTGGATTTGCTGACGATTCTGCATCTTTTAGTTCCTTTACGTACTTGATTGCGTTGACGAGGTTCATCTTAGCTTTGTCAGGTAGTCGGTCGGGTATTGCCTTGCATAGAGCGTTGCTTTTGTCTAATGGTAGTTTTTCCACACGTGCTACGTCTTTAATTGAGTTTTTCGTAGCCATTGTACTATACGTAATAATGTGTGCGACTTTATCGTGTCCGTATTTATCTTCTACCCATTTGAGAACTTTTCCTCGTCCGTCGTCGTCGAAATCGGTATCAATATCAGGTAGTGATATACGGTCAGGATTGAGGAAACGCTCGAACAGTAGGTCATATTTGATGGGGTCTATTTTCGTAATTCCAAGACAATATGCTACTACAGAGCCAGCTGCCGAGCCGCGTCCAGGTCCTACCATCACTCCAAGTTGGTCTCTTGCAGAGTTGATGAAGTCTTGAACAATGAGGAAATATCCTGGAAATCCCATTGTTTTCATGGTGTGTAGTTCGAAATCGATGCGCTTTTTCAACTCTTCGGAGAGCGGTGTGGGGTATAGTTTTGCTGCCCCGTCGTAGGTAAGTTTCTTCAGATATTCGGCTTCGAACTTTATTCTATATAGTTTGTCGTATCCTCCGAGCGATTCGATTTTTTTCTCTCCCTCTTCTTTTGGCAGTGTATTTTCGCCGTTTTCATCGCTTGAAAACTCTTTAAGAAGTTCTTCTTGTGTGTATTTTTGTCGTATATCCTCTTCCGTTCCGAAGTCTTCTGGAATTGGGAAGAATGGCATTATTGGTGCGTGGTCTATGCTGTAGAACTCTACTTTGTCGAGTATTTCTATTGTGTTGCTCAGTGCTTCTGGTTGGTCGGCAAAGATTGCGTTCATTTCTTCTCGTGTCTTGAACCACTCTTGTTTTGAGTATAGCATTCGTGTTTCGTCGTCGAGGTCTTTGCCAGTTGATAGGCATAGTAGGTGGTCGTGTGCTTCCGCGTTTTCTTGGTCGACGAAATGTGCGTCGTTAGTGCAGATGAGCTTTATGTTGTATTCTTTTGCAAGTTCAATTAATACTTTGTTTGCTCGTTGTTGCAGTGGAAAAGTTTCTCTGTTTGCTCTGATGTTTGGGTCTGTCACTTCGTGTCGTTGTAGCTCGAGATAGTAGTCTTCTCCGAATGTTCGTTTGTACCATTCTATTGCTTCTCTTGCTCCTTCGATGTCGTCGTTTAGTATTTTTGCGGGCACTTCGCCTGCTATACAAGCTGAGCAAACGATTAGTCCTTCATGGTATTGTTCGAGGTCGGCTCTGTCGGTACGTGGTCTGTAGTAGTATCCGTCAACCCATGCTCTTGAGACGAGTTTTATCAGGTTTTTATATCCTTTGTAGTTTTTAGCCAAAACGATTAGGTGGTATCCGCTATTGTCGCCGTTTTCCTTTATTTTATCTTCTTTTCTGTGATGTGCGACATACATTTCGCATCCCAAAATGGGTTTGAATGGTTCCAGTCCTTCTTCTTCTCGTTTTTTGTTTATGCTGTTGCAGTGGTCGAATAGTTCTTTTGCTCCGAACATATTACCATGGTCAGTGAGTGCCATTCCTCGCATTCCGTTGTCGATGGCTTTGCTAACGAGTTTCTTGATGCTGGATTGTCCGTCGAGAATAGAGAAATATGTGTGTACGTGCAGGTGTACGAAGTCTTCCATATAGTTTGTTTGTTATATATGTAAATATGTGTAAAAGAGGGGGAGTTTTCGTGCTTCAAAATTACTCAAAAAAGCCGTTATTGCCAAAAGAAAGCTCTATAAAGTTTGTCGTTTGTAAAAAAATGTTTACCTTTGCCTTGCATTTGAAAAGCGTATCCATCTTTATGGGAGCTCGTATTAAGAAACTCAAGAAGATTAGAATACATCGCGAGGGCACAGATACTCTTATATTCAGTCTGTTTGTTCTTGTTGCAGTCGCTGTAGTTTTGTGGCGTGCATTTGATAATAAGTGGCTTTTTTGGGCTTTTGTAGTTGTGTTTGGAGCTTTGTATGGGGTGGTAATCAATTTTTTCCGTTGTCCTATTCGTCGGTTTCCTTCCGACGAGACCGATTTGCTTGTTGTTGCTCCTGCTGACGGCAAGGTAGTGGTTGTGGAAGAGGTTGATGAGACCGAGTATTTCCATGAGCGTCGGTTGATGGTTAGTATCTTTATGAGTTTGTTTAATGTTCATGCTAACTGGTTCCCCGTTGACGGTCAGGTCAAGATGGTGAAGCATTTCGATGGCAATTTCTATAAGGCTTGGTTGCCTAAGGCGAGCGAGGAGAATGAACATGCAGATATATTGATTGAAGCCACGAATGGTCAGCAGGTTCTTTGCCGTCAGGTGGCTGGAGCCGTTGCTCGTCGCATTGTTACTTATGCCAAGGATGGTGAAGACTGTTACATCGACGAGCATCTTGGATTTATTAAGTTTGGTTCGCGCGTTGACGTTTATCTTCCTTTGGATGCTAAGGTAAACGTGGTGATGGGTCAATCGACCACAGGCGACCAGACAATCATAGCAAAATTGAATTCTAATCCTTGATTTTTCCTATGCGACGACACGTTCCCAACACTATTACCTGTTGCAATCTGCTCTCGGGTTGCGTTGCCATTGTCATGGCTTTTTATGGTTCGGAGTGGGCTATATGGTTTATTGTTCTTGGTGCAGTGTTCGACTTTTTTGATGGTATGGTAGCTCGTTTGCTTGGTGTTCAGTCGCCCATAGGCAAGGAGCTTGATTCTCTTGCCGATGTGGTAACGTTTGGTGTGGCTCCTTCAACGATGCTTTTCACATATCTTTGTCAGTTGTCGGCAAGCCTTCCAAGTGACACTCTCTCTCATATTTTGCCTTTTTCTGCCTATCTGATATCAGCTTTTTCAGCTTTGCGACTGGCAAAATTCAATCTTGACGATCGTCAGACTTCGTCGTTTATAGGTCTTCCTACGCCGGCAAATGCTCTTTTTTGGGCATCGTTGATAACCGTGATGAATGGTCAGCCATCGACCAATCCTTTTGCGTTGTACGTTGTTCTTGTTCTGATATTGGTGTCGTGCTGGTTGCTTGTTGCTGAGTTGCCTCTATTTGCCTTAAAGTTCAAGCAATGGTCGTGGCGTGGCAACGAGGTGAGATACATCTTCTTGCTCTCATGTGTGCCGATATTGTTGTTTTTCGGTTTACCAGGCATTGCCGTTGTAATAGCATGGTATGTAGTGTTGTCAGTAATTACCAATAGTAAGCAAAAGTTATCAGCCTGATGTTTATCATTCGCTTTCTTCTACTTGTTTTTGTTCTGCTCATCGTTCTCGGTGTAGTGGGCGTAGTAGTGTTTTTCAGTTCTATACGCAACATTAAGCGCCAGTTTGATCGTATGAGCAATGGTTCGGGCGCAGACAGGCACAACACTACCACCACCGTTCGCGACGATCGTAGTGCTGCAGAGCGCAACAAGCGCATCATTGCCGATGGCGAAGGCGAATATGTTGACTTTGAAGAAGCGGATTGATTATTATGCGTGTACGAGCGTTCCTATGTCTTCGCCCTCTATCACGCGACGCAGATTTCCTACCTTGTCCATATTGAAAACGTAGATAGGCAGGTTGTTTTCCTTGCACATAGTAGTGGCAGTCAGGTCCATTACCTTTAGTCCGCGGTTGTATATTTCGTCGAAAGTGATTTCGTTGAATTTCGTTGCCGTAGGGTCTTTTTCTGGGTCTGCTGTATAAACTCCGTCAACTCGTGTTCCTTTGAGCATCACATCGGCTTCTATTTCTATTCCTCTAAGCGATGAACCGGTATCGGTAGTGAAGTATGGCGAGCCTGTTCCAGCAGAGAAAATGCACACTTCGCCATTTTTCATTGCTTCTATTGCGCGCCATTTGGTGTAAAATTCGCCGATTGGTTCCATGCGTATTGCTGTCAGTACGCGGTTTTTGACGCCCTCTGCTTCGAGTGCCGAGCTCAGTGCGAGCGAGTTGATTACAGTGGCGCACATACCCATCTGGTCGCCTTTCACTCTATCGAAGCCTTTTTGGGTACCGCTCAGTCCACGGAAAATGTTGCCTCCACCGATTACTATACCAATTTCCACTCCCATGTCGTGGATTTCTTTTATCTGTCGGGCATAGTCGTTCAGTCGGTCGGCATCGATGCCGTAGCCCTGCTGTCCCATCAGACTTTCACCGCTCAATTTGAGCAAAATCCTCTTAAAACGTACCATATCAGTTATGTTTTTTATTTGTGTTTCTATTTGTTATATGATGTAGTTTACTTCTTTGAATGTATATTTCCTTATTGTTCCCTCTCTGTCGCGCAGCGAAAGGAGTCCGTTGGTAGCCACGTCGATTATCTCAGCCTCCATTTCGCCGTTGCTGTCGCGGTAGCGATAGAACCCATTTCGTCGATAGAGCAGCGATTTGTAGATGGGTAAAATGTCGGTTTCGATAGTCTCAAAATGCTGAAGAATACTGTTCAGCACCTCGTGCCTGTCGGTCTCTCTGCTAATAATTTGAAACATGGAGATGGGATTAGGCGCATCGCTCACGAATTGTTGCTGGTTGACGTTTAGCCCTATGCCGATGATGCAGTCGGCTATCTCGCCATCGCGCAGGCTGTTTTCTATCAATATACCCCCGAGTTTGCTGTCGCGGAAGTATATGTCGTTAGGCCATTTTACGGTTGTCTGTATTCCGTAGTCACTCATTGCTCTGCATATAGCCACAGCTATCTGCATTGAAATGATGAACTGGTCGCGCACGGCAATACCTTTCGGACGATAGCGCAGCGAGCATATCAGGTTTTTCCCTGCTTCACTTTCCCATTGGTTACCTCCACATCCGCGCCCTTTTGTCTGGTTTTCGGCAAAAAGAACGATGGTCTCACTGCCGTCGAAGGCGAGCGAGCGGATGCTGTCGTTGGTAGAAGTGGTCTCGTCGATGCGCAGAATAGTCATTGCAAAAATCGATAATAAACAATGCAAAATTAAGTTTTTTCCTTTAGTAATCAAACAAAAACACCTACTTTTGCTCATCGTTTTACCGATAATACTCTTATTATGACCAACGAACTCACATCGCCACCATCTGCCGACGAACGCTGGATGCGTCGCGCCCTTGCTGAGGCTGAGGAGGCATTCGCTCGCGGAGAGGTTCCCATAGGCGCCATAATCGTTGCCGATGGACGTATGATAGCCTCGTCGCATAATCTGACAGAGGCTCTATGCGACGTCACTGCACATGCAGAGATGCAGGCAATCACGTCGGCAGCAAATACTCTTGGCGGCAAGTATCTGACCGATTGCACTCTCTATGTCACTGTTGAGCCATGTGTCATGTGTGCCGGAGCCATCGGCTGGGCGCAGATTAAGCGCGTTGTCTATGGTGCTGCCGACGAGAAACGCGGATATACACGGTTGGCTCCAAATGCCCTTCACAAGCGAACGGAGGTGTGCAGCGGCGTGTTGGAAGAAGAGTGCCGCACACTGATGCAGAAGTTTTTCAAAGATAAAAGATAGTTAGGTATGAAAAAGCACATTAAGTTTGCAACACTATTATTGTCGTTGACGCTTGTCGCGTCGTTGTTCCTCGGTGCTTTGAGTCGCGACGATGCAGGTGTTGACGCGTTGCGACGTTGGCAAGCAGGTGTGGTGGTAACAGCCAAAGCCGTCAATGCGATAGGCGAACAGAACTGTTTCTGCGCCCTGCCAATAAGCGACGAGGTATTCAATAGAATGCGAGGTAAATCCTACCCGCAGAACTGCAACATCTCTCGCGACGAGCTGCGCTATGTCAAACTCTTGCACAAGAATATCAATGGCCAGATTGTTATAGGCGAAATGGTGGTCAACAAAGCCATTGCAGCCGATGTGGTAGAAATTTTCAGGAAACTCTATAAAGCCTCTTACCCCATCGAACGGATGGTGCTTATTGATAATTACGATGCCGACGATGAGCGTTCGATGCGCGATAACAATACGTCGTCGTTCTGCTATCGACAGGTAAAAAACACTAACAAACTATCGGCTCACTCGCGGGGAATGGCTGTCGATGTCAACACCCTATATAATCCCTACTACAAAGACCTCAAAAATGGCACCCGAATGGTGCAACCCTCAACGGCAAGCCGATACTGCGACCGCAGCAAGAATTTTCCCTATAAGATAACCAAAGGCGACTTATGCTATCGGTTATTCATTGAGAAAGGTTTCCAATGGGGTGGCTCGTGGAAAAGCTGTAAGGACTTTCAGCACTTCGAGAAATGACATCACGTTTTCAAAAGAATAACATCTTGAAAATCAGGAGATTGTGAATACAGTTTGGAAAGCACGTCTTTTCACCGCGGAAAGACGTGCTTTCCAGCTCGAAAAGATATGCTTTCCACGTCGAAAAGGCATGCTTCCCGAAAACGATAGTAATACGATTGCTTTTCGAAGGAGCCTTCTCACTCGTTTTGCAGATAACAAAAAAATGCCGAAACCGAAGTTTCGACACTTTCATTATTAACCCCTTGGTAGCGGGAGCCGGGATTGAACCGGCGACCTCATGATTATGAATCATGCGCTCTAACCAGCTGAGCTATCCCGCCAAAACAGCTAAAAGCGGGTGCAAAGGTAATGATTAGTTTTTAACTGCCAAAAAATAATTAGTCTTTTTTTATCGAATATGAAAGAATAATCGTATTTTTGTAGCGTTGATATAAATCTAATAATAACAGACAACGACATGACAAAGGAGAAACTCTATATAGAACACGAACTCAAGTCGCGCTCGGAGAATATCATCTGGCAGTTGATAAGTACCGAAACCGGTTTGCAGAACTGGATAGCCGACAGCGTGTCGGAACAGGAAGGCAAGATAACTTTCACTTGGGGACAAGATTGGGCTATTCACGAACAACGCACAGCCATAATCGTGGAACGTGTCAAAAACTCTCACATACGCTTCCATTGGGAAGACGAAGACGACGATTTCTACTGGGAGATGCGAATGGTCTATAGCGACCTGACCAACGACTATATACTCCAAGTGACCGACTTCGCAGAGCCCGACGATATGGAAATGCTAAAATCTATATGGGACAAAAATTTCGAAACATTATACCGAGTGACAGGACTATAACCACCTGCATGAGCAAATGCTTCGGATAAGAAAACTCGACATATTCATAACAAAGCAGTTCGGACTGCTATTCGTCGGCACATTCTTCATCTGTCAGTTTGTGCTGATGATGCAATTCCTGTGGCAACACGTCGATAAACTCATCGGAAAGGGACTATCGATAGAAGTGTTGGCACAGTTTTTTGGATATGCAGCACTCTTCCTCGTACCACAAGCACTACCGCTCGCAATACTACTCTCGTCGCTTATAACATTCGGAAACCTCGGCGAGAGCTCCGAACTGACAGCCATAAAAGCATCGGGAATATCGCTGATGCAAGCGCTGCGACCGCTCATCGTAGTGGCAATAATAATAGCCTGCGGCTCGTTTTACTTCCAAAACAATATCGGTCCGAATGCAAACCGACAGATGACGCAGTTGCTCGTGTCGATGAAACAACAAAGCCCAGAACTCGAAATACCCGAAGGAGTGTTCTACGACGGACTGCCTGGAAGCAACATCTATGTGCAAAAGAAAAACATGGAGACAGGTAGCCTCTACGGAATAATGATTTACCGAATGACTTCCAGCTACGAAGACGCAGCCATAATACTCGCCGACTCAGGAATGTTGCAATCAACAGCCGACAAGAAGCACCTGCTGCTGAACCTCTACAACGGCGAGTGGTTCGAAAATATGCGCTCACAACAACTGGCAGGAAGCGCAAGCGTACCATACAGACGAGAATCGTTCATGCACAAAAATCTCGTCATCGACTTCGACGGAGAATTCAATCTTGCCGACGCAGGAACACTCATCAACAACGCACGAGGAAAAAGCCTGCGACAGATACAAACCGCAATAGACTCGCTGAACAATCACTACGACAGCATAGGAACCCGATTTTACGAAGATGCACAACGAACAGTCTTCTCCATACCGACAAGAAGCAAGAAAGACTCTATACGCATAGCACAAGCGATAGACAAAACAATAGTGTTCGACACCATAGTCAGACGACTGTCAGCCGCTGAACAACGAAGCGCAATGAGCGCAGCAATGTCGAGAGTGCAGCAACAAATCTCAGACCTCGAATTCCGACAAATGCTTACAACCGATGGCGACAAAATCATACGACAACACCACATCGAAGCGTGGAACAAATTCACACTGGCGCTGTCGTGCATTATATTCTTCTTCATAGGAGCACCACTCGGAGCAATCATACGAAAAGGCGGACTCGGAGTGCCAATAATAGTGAGCGTCTTGGTGTTCATAATTTACTATATACTCGACAACACCGGCTATCGAATGTCAAGAGGAGGAATATGGGCAATATGGTTCGGAAAAGGATTGTCAACCGCCGTACTCGCACCAATAGCAGTATTCTTTACTATCAAAGCAAACAACGACTCAGCAGTGTTCAATATCGACGCATATCGAGCACTAATCATGCGACTGCTCGGACTGAGGCAAAAAAGACCAAGCTACGGAAAGGAAGTAATCATAAACGACCCAATGTACGAACAAAGCCGAGAAACACTGATACAAATGAATACCGACATTCAAAACTATACAGCAACACATAAACTCAACTCAATGCCCAACGTAGTGAAAAAATTCTTCCACTACCAACCCGACAACGACATCGAAAAACTCAACGACCAACTCGAAACAGTAATAGAAAACCTATCAAACTCAACAGACAAAACAATCATCACTGCACTGAGCGAATACCCCATACTAATGCCAAAAGCACATACACGACCTTTCGAAAGAAGGTGGCTAAACATCGCAACAGCAATAATAATACCAATAGGAATGTTCTTCTACCTTAGAATGTGCAGATACAGGAGAAGACTAAACAAAGACCTAAAACGAATAACAAATATAAATAACACCATAATAAAACAGATAAAAACAATAACCGAATAACTAAAAGATAACCATTTACACATTATTATATATATAACATTACAATAAACCAAACACAATCGCGTTAATAACATACAAAGAAAAACAACAAACAAAATGGAACAATTCAAACTAAATACAATAGAAGAAGCACTCAACGACTTTCGTGAAGGACAATTCGTAATCGTAGTAGACGACGAAGACCGAGAAAACGAAGGCGACCTGATAATAGCAGCAGAGAAGATTACACCAGAAAAAGTAAACTTCATGCTCAAAAACGCACGAGGAGTACTATGCGCACCGATAACACTCAGCAGATGCAAAGAACTCGACCTGCCACGCCAAGTAAGCGACAACACATCAGTGCTCGGAACACCATTCACAGTAACAGTTGATAAACTCGAAGGATGCTCAACAGGAGTATCAGCATCAGACAGAGCAGCAACAATACAAGCACTTGCCGACCCAAAATCAACACCACAAACATTCGGCAGACCAGGACACATCAACCCACTATATGCACAAGACCACGGAGTGCTCAGAAGAAGCGGACACACAGAAGCAGCTGTTGACCTGTGCCGACTGGCAGGACTATACCCAGCAGGAGCACTCATGGAAATAATGAACGAAGACGGAACAATGGCAAGAATGCCAGAACTGCAAAAAATGGCAAAACAATGGAATATGAAAATCATATCCATAAAAGACCTCATTGCATACCGACTAAAAAAAGAATCAATTATAGAAGTGGGAACAGAAGTAGATATGCCAACAGCATACGGACACTTCAGACTCGTACCATTCAGACAGCAAAGCAACGGACTCGAACACTTCGCACTAATCAAAGGAGAATGGCGCGACAACGAACCAATACTCGTCAGAGTACACTCATCATGTGCAACAGGAGACATACTCGGAAGCATGAGATGCGACTGCGGAGAACAACTTCACAAAGCAATGCAAATGATTGAAAAAGAAGGAAAAGGAGTGCTCATTTACATGCAACAAGAAGGACGAGGAATAGGACTGATGAACAAAATCGAAGCATACAAACTGCAAGAAGAAGGGTACGACACAGTAGATGCAAACCTA
This sequence comes from uncultured Prevotella sp., assembly GCA_946627325.1. Taxonomy (GTDB): domain Bacteria; phylum Bacteroidota; class Bacteroidia; order Bacteroidales; family Bacteroidaceae; genus Prevotella. Next base: position 58,059 of record CAMOVK010000005.1, read on the forward strand.
CACCTCGGATTCAAAACAGATGAAAGAGACTACGGATGCGGAGCACAAATGCTAAGACACCTCGGAGTGAAAAAAATGAAACTCATGACAAACAACCCAGTAAAACGAGTAGGACTCGAAGCATACGGACTGGAAATAGTAGAAAACATACAAATAGAAACAACACCAAACAAATATAACCTCAGATACCTACAAACAAAAAAAGACAAAATGGGACACAACCTACACCTATAAAACAAAAAAAATAAATACAAAAACATTAAAATCAATACAAAAAATCAATAAATAATAAAAAAACGTAGAAAAAAAATGAAATAATTGCGGTAGTTGAAACGATTTTCATATCTTTGCAAAGTTGAAGAATAGAAATCAGCCGAAATAAAAGACCGAAAAAATCAACAAAAAAGACATAATCAACAAATCAAATTTTTAATAACTAAAACCAAAAAAACAAAATTATGGCAACAACAAAAGCAGCAAGCCCTAAACAGAATCAGGGCTTCCAAGGAGTTAGAGGTGCATTCTGGATTATCTTAGTTTGCGCTGTCGTAGCAATTTTATTCTTCATCTTCTGGTTCGGACACCCATCACACTTCGCAGATGCAAGTAAAGAACAAGAAGTTGACGTTTGGGGTACCATCTATAAGGGTGGTGTCGTTGTGCCTGTACTACATGCACTTTTGCTTACTGTTATCGCTATGTCAATCGAACGTTGGCTCGCTCTCAAAACCGCTTTTGGTAAAGGAGCACTGCCTAAATTCGTAGAAAACATTAAGACAGCCCTCAACAACAATGACTTGGCAAAAGCAAAAGACCTCTGCAACAAGCAGAAAGGTTCTGTTGCAAACGTAGTATTTGCTTCTCTCAAAGCTTATGACGAAATGAATAGCACTTCAGGTCTTAAGAAGGCACAAAAAGTAGCTAAAATCCAACAAGCACACGAAGAGGCTACACAACTCGAAATGCCAACACTTACAATGAACATGCCTATCATCGCTACTATGGTAACACTCGGTACACTGACAGGTCTTTTCGGTACCGTTGTAGGTATGATTCGTTCGTTCTCGGCTCTGTCTGATGGTGGTGGTGCTGACTCTGCAGCCCTCTCAAAAGGTATCTCTGAGGCCCTTATCAATACCGCATTCGGTATCTTCACATCTTGGTTTGCAGTTGTATCTTACAACTATTTCACAAACAAGATTGATAAGTTGACTTACGCCCTCGATGAGGTTGGTTACTCAATCGCTCAGACCTACGAAGTAAACCATACAGAAGAAGCTTAATTTTTTGCTAACCCTTTAATCTTTTATCGCTATGGGTAAAGTAAAAATTAAGAAAAGTGACACATGGATAGACATGACACCAATGTCTGACGTGATGACGCTGCTCTTGACTTTCTTCATGCTTACGAGTACATTCGTTAAAAGCGAACCAGTGAAAGTCAATACACCAGGGTCTGTGTCAGAAAGGAAGGTGCCAGAAAACGGTGTCTTAACAATCCTTGTCAGCCCCGAAAAGGATGCCACAGGCAAGCCTACGGGAGAAGGACAAGTGTTTATGAGCATAGATAATGTAGATAATTTGGAGTCTTCACTGATGGATATGACATCGCAGTTCAATGTTAGCCTTGATGGAGAACAGATAAAGAACTTTAAGGGAGAAGCAACTTTCGGCGTTCCAATGGCTGAATTGAAGCAATATCTCTCACTGTCAAGCCAAAACAGAGCGAAGACTATCGGCACAAAAGGAATCCCTCTTGACAGCATAAATGGTGGCATGAGCGAATTTCAGATGTGGGTAAATGCAGCGCGTACTGCAAACCAAGACATCAAAATTGCACTCAAAGCCGACGCTACAACACCTTATAAAACTGTCAAGAAAGTCATGAACGAGCTTCAAGACATGGACGAAAGCCACTACTACATGATTACTAATCTTAAGAAGGCGGAGGACGAGTAATGGCAAAGAAGAAAGAAAGCAAACAGAAAAAGATGGACGTCCGCGTCGATTTTACGCCGATGGTGGACATGCTTATGCTTCTTATCACCTTCTTCATGCTCTGTACAACATTGAGCAAACCTCAAACAATGGAGCTCACCATGCCGAGCAACGAAGACGTACAAGATGAGAAGAAAAACGAAGCAAAGGCTTCTGAGACCATCACTCTCTATGTAGCTGCCGACAATAAGATTTACTATGGAGAGGGAATACCTCAGTACACTGATCCCGCTTGGCTCAAAGAAACACGCTGGGGCAACGGAAAAGAAGGTGTTAGAGACATTCTCAGAAACCACGCAACTGAAGATGGAACAGTTCCTGTAAAGCAAATCGAACTTGCAGTTAAGAAACTTAACGCAGACAAGGCAAAAGATCCAAAGATGTGGCCAGACTCTATTTTCCAGAAAGAATTGAGTCGCATCAAGCGCGGAGAACTTGACTCTGGCAAGATACCTACACTGACTGTAGTTATTAAACCAACCGACAATGCTTCTTATAAGAACATGGTTGACGCTTTGGACGAAATGCAGATATTGAGTATTGGTACATACGTCATCGACAAACTCAACGACGAAGATAAGCAAATGCTAACCTCTCGTGGTATAAGAATGTAATGATGGCATATAAATCAAATTAAGAAAAGAAACAACAATGGCAAAAATAGATTTATTTGACCCCAAATGGGTGGACATGGTGTTTGCCGAAAAGAACCGCGCTTATGGTGCTTACCAGTTGCGCAAGGGTACGTCGGGACGTAACATCAAAGCCCTTGTGATTCTGCTCGTAGCTGCATTACTGATTGGAGGCTTTGTCGCTTGGAAGATTGAGACAGACAAGCGCGAAGCCGAGCGCATTGCCCGTATGGAGGCGATGGAACTCTCTAAATTGCAAGAGCAGGCTCGTGAGAAGAAAGAACAGCCAAAGATTGAAAAGCAAATTGAACCTGAAAAAGTTAAGGAAGTAGTTCGCGAGACACAGAAGTTTACTGCTCCTGTCATCAAGAAAGACGAACTTGTTAAGGAAGAGAATCAGCTTACCAATCAGGCAGACTTGAAGGAAGACGTAGCCGTAGGTGCTAAAGACCAAGAAGGAACCAAAGACCGTCTGACAGAGGCTATCAAAGTAGAGGAAGAAGTTGGTACTCCTCCTCCACCAGAGCCAAAGAAAGAGGTTGCAGAGAAAATCTTCGAGGTGGTAGAAAAGCAGCCCTCATTCAAGGGTAATGTACACCAATGGCTCGGACAGAACCTCCGTTATCCTCCTGCAGCCGAAGAAAACGGCATCGAGGGTAAGGTTATTGTTCAGTTCGTTGTTGAGAAAGATGGATCGGTTACTCAGGTTAAGGCTGTGAGAAGTCCCGACCCATCACTTGAGAAAGAGGCTCTCCGCGTGGTATCGATGATGCCTAAGTGGAGTCCTGGTATCAACAATGGTCAGCCAGTGCGTGTGAGATACACCCTACCTGTAACGTTCAAACTTCAATAATTATTGAATGTATCTTATATGTAAGGTGCGTTCTGTAGGTTTTCGATATTGCCTTAAGGCATAATAGAGGACATACAGAACGCACCTTTCTTTCCAATTTAAAATCATAAATGATGAAAAAGACACTCTCAACCATGTTTTTTGCCACTTTGGCAATTGTAGTTTTATTTTCAGGATGCAAGAAGCCCGACCGTGGCGAACGTACTGACACGAAGACTTCAGGTACTATTTCGTTTTATGCTGATGAGAGTTTCAGTCCCATCATCGATGAGTTGCGCGAGCAATTCGAGTACCAATTTCCTAAGTCACACCTTGATGCCATCTATACTGATGAGATTACTGGTCTTCAGCAGTTGAAGGAGATGAAGACTTGTTTGCTCATTACGTCTCGTGGGCTGACTGAGCCCGAGTTGGCATACTTTAAGAGTAAGCGCCAGAAGCCAGTGGTTATGCCTATCGGTTACGATGGTTTGGCACTTATAGTTAATAAGCAAAATACTGATACCTGCATTACTGTAGCCGATGTGAAGCGTCTGCTCAGTGGTGAAGTTCAAGATTGGGGCGATATTTATCCTGGTTCCAATCGAGGCAAGATTGAAGTTGTTTTCGACAACAAGCAGTCTGCTACACTTCATTTTGTAGTTGATTCCATACTTGATGGCAAACCCATTGACAGTCCAAATATTGTTGCTGCCAAATCGAGTAAAGACGTTATCGACTACGTTGACAAAACTCCAAACGCTGTTGGTGTCATTGGCTCGAACTGGTTGAACGATCGTCGCGACACCACCAATACTACTTTTAAGAAGAATATCCATGTCATGAATGTGACATTACGCGATAAAGCCACACCTCAAAATAGTTGGAAGCCCTATCAAGCCTATCTTCTTGATGGTCGTTATCCTTTCGTGCGTACTCTCTATGCCATAGCTATCGACCCGCAGTTGGCACTCCCTTGGAGTTTTGCCAATTTCATTGCAGGTCCAAAGGGGCAGTTAATTATTTTTAAGGCGGGGCTCCTCCCTTATCGTGGCGACATAAATATACGTAAGGTCAATGTTAAAAAAGAATAACATTTTGTTACAAATACAATAATTGACAATAAATTTGCGATATAGATATGTACATTTTTATATATTTGCAGCGCAAAAAGAACTAATTCATTACTAATATAGCATGACTATGAAGACTATTAACAGATATTTGATTGCAGGTGCGATGATGATAGGACTCTCATCGCCAGCCATGTCACAGGAAATGGATTACAAGCAGATGCTTGCTCCTATCACTTCAGCCATTAAGGCCAACCCATCTGGTGTTGATGTGGCTAAAGATTTAGTGAAGAACTACACGAAAGTGTTTAAGAAGAACCCTGAGGCTCTTGTTGCTCTTGGTAACACTTATTTGAGTGCCAAGCAGTATCAGAAAGCTAAGGAGTGTGCCGATTTGGCTTTGAAGAAAAGTCCTAACTACGGCAATGCTTTCATTCTGAAGGGCGATGTTGAGGCATTGCAGGACGATGGTGGTGCTGCTGCCAACTGGTATGATCGCGCCATAACAGCCGACCCTCAGAATGCAGAAGGTTATCTCCGTTATGCCAATGTGTTCCGTAAGGTAAACCCACAGGAGGCAGAGCGCGTATTGAACGACCTTCGTCGCATTAAGCCCGACTTCCCTGTTGAAGCTGAATTAGGTCACTCTAACTATCTTACAAAAAACTACGACAAGGCTCTTGAGTTCTTCCAGAAAGCGAAGCCACAGAGCATTGACGAAGAGAAGTTCGTTGAGTATGTTTTCAGTGCTAATATTCTTGGCGACAAGAAAAAATCTCTTGATATTGCAAAGCAGGGTGTTCAAATCCATCCTCAAAGTCTTTCGCTCACTCGTTTGGCTGTTATCAATGCTCTCGACCTTGCTGAGCATGCCGATGCCCTCCGCTATGCGAAGATGGTGTTTGCCGATGATGGTAAGAAAAACGCTACCGATTATATCAACTATGGTCGCGCACTCAATGGCAATGAACAATATGATGAGGCTATCAAGCAGTTCGAAATAGCCTTGAAGGAAGATGCAGAGAAGGTTGAAGCCTATCGCTATATGTCTGATTCATATAAAGGAAAAGACGATATGACGCGCAGTCTCGACCTCATGCAGAAATATCTCAATCTCAACCACGAGGCAAAACCATCCGATTATCGTTCTCTCGCAGCCATCTATATGGAAATGGCTAAGGACGGAGTTGATAAGGACGTAAACTTCCAGAAAGCGATGACTGTTTATGACGATGTGGCAAAGAAGTATCCAACTCTTGCTGCTTGGGTTTGCTTCGAAAAGGGAAACAATGCCTATGCTGTTGAGAACGATGATGTAGCTCTCGAGAACTACAAGAAACTCATCGAGCTTTTGGAAAACAAAGCCGACCGTGATGATTCTGAGACTGCTTACCTAAAGCGTGCATATAAGATGACTGGCTATATCTATTGGGCTGGTCGCGACGATTTCGAGACGGCTAAACCATATTTGAACAAGCTTTATGAGCTTGATCCTAATGATGCAGTTGCTAAGCAGGCTTACGAAGCTCAGCAGGAAGCAGCAGGCAATACAGCGACAGAATAAAGCAATAATAATAATAACTAAACTTGTTTCAGCGCAGTGCTATGTGATATGGCACTGCGCTTTTTTTCGATAAGTCACGAGCAAGGTCACTAATCAGTGGTGCGAATTATTGCAGTCGGATGAGCGTTGAGCCTGTCGAGCGATAGTCGTCTGTTTGTAGTTGTATGGCGTAGATGCCGTTTGGTAGTAGTGAGAGATCTATAGTCTGATAGTAAGAATCTATGCTGGCGGTTTTAAGTAGTTGTCCTTTCGTGTTGTAAACTCTCACTTCTGCTGTTTTGTTTGTCTTTGTATTGTTTTCGGTCAAGTTTATTTCGAGAGTTCTCCCTTTAAGCGAAATGCTTGCGTTTTGTGGTTGATGTCGCGATAGTTCGTCGGTTCCGAGTGCTAAGTCTAATCCCAGAATATAGAGCAAACCAGCGTAAGCGTTGATTAGTCCGTATCCGTATTCGTTGTTGGGGTAGGCGAGTGCAGGTTCTGGTTGTGGACATGTCTTTTTGAATGTTTCTATTACTTCTTCTCGTGTTAGCGTTGGGCATGCTTCGAGCCATAGAGCAATGATGCCAGCCACTATTGGTGTTGACATTGAGGTGCCTGCGTCCGACGTCCACGAGTAAGTTCTTCCGTTAAATCCGAAATGACTAATGTCACTTCCGTTGATAGCCCATTCGGGGTTGCTTTCGAGGAAATAACTGCTGTACGACGAAACGATGTGTGTGCCCGGTGCCATTACGTCGGGTTTTATGCGATTGTCTATCGTTGGTCCTACGGATGAGAAATAGGCTCTCAGTCCAGGGCTTATAGGCATTGGCTCTTGATAATTGCCACTCACGGTGGTAAATCCGCGTCGGTATCCCATTGCTCCTACGCATATCACATCAGGTGCGCTTGCCGGTGAGTGTATGTTGTAGCGACTTACGGCTTCGCCAGTTCGGTGATTTAGTTGTTGATTGTAGAAATATCCCGAGAGTAGAAACATTCTTGTGTCGGACTCTTCTCCTTTTGTTTCTATCCATATTGGGATGTCTTGTCCGAGTCGTTCTGGTGCAGTAAGTATCACATCGAATGCCAGTCGGCTGCTGTCGTAGCACGATTGAAAGCCGTCTATTGCCATTCGGAATGTTCCTTTTTCTGTCACTATAGAGTCGCTGACCGATGCTCCTTCAGCTGCAAAAACCTCGTCAGACGTTATTGTTATGGTGTCGGGTTGTTGCAGGTTGTGATAGACTATTGCTCTGATAGTTGTCTTTCCAGATGCGTCTATCGTCACTGCAGCTCTTTTTCCGTTACTCCAAATGTATGTGCCAGCTTCTGTTTTGTTTGCTGGTTTTTCCACATAGGTTGTCAGATGTCCTTCGTTACCAGCAGCAGCCACTATGATGTGTCCTGGTTTTGAGAGTGCTGCGAGTGCTTCGTAGAGTAGTGCGTCGTCGCCTCTTATGTCTTGATGCGAGCCTTCGCTGAACGAGATGACACATGGTTTTCCCACAGCGTCGGCATAGTCGGAGATGTATTTGAATCCCAGTACGTCGGTTGCGTATGTGTGTTTGTATATGTCTGTGCTGTCGATGAGGTGTGCGTTAGTTGTCACAGCGTTGCTCACGAGGCATATATCGCTCTCGAATGCTATCCCGCGGTAGTCGGTGTTATATCCACTTCCCGCTGCAGTGCCTGATGTATGAGTACCGTGCGAGGTGAGTTGAGCGTCGCGCGAGTGGGCATATCTCAGCAGGTTTTCCTTCCCTTCGAAAGCCTTTCCCACATACATTTCTTCGCCCGAGTTGTCTGTTGCGAGTTGGTCCCAGAAGCGTTTTATTCGATAGTCTTTCAGGTCGCGTGAGTAGAAGTTAGGATGAGTGAGGTCGAATCCTACGTCTTGCACTCCCACTACTACGCCCTTTCCTGTGAAAGCCTGTGGCAGATGTAGTCCGTTGTACACATGGTCTGCTCCTACGATGTATAGCGTTGTATCCATCATCAGCCTGTTCGACTGTCGTGCTTCGATGCGCATAGTGCGTTCGTCGGCATTGATTTCGTCGAGTCTGTATATAGGAATACTTACGACATACACTTCGCCCAGTTGTGCCAATAGTGTCCCGTCGTAGTCAGCCATGAGTTGTTGTGCGTCGCCCTTTATCTTCATGAGTGCGCAGAGTTGTCGAGTGTCGGGTTCGTTTTGCGTACCCGATTTTTTGTTTTTTACTTGTTGTCGGGCTATATCCCTTACCCATGCCGACATTTTTCCGTAGTCGGAGCGTTGCGACGAGGCTGTCGTTGATAGTAGAACGGCTGCCAATAAAGTCAGAAAACGAATGATTTTATACATAGTTATTGCAAAGATAATTATTCGTGAGCGTAATTCTCTCGTAGTAAAAGATATTTTTTTGCTTTTTGTAGTCACTTGTTTCGGAAAATTGTTCTACATTTGTGGAACAAACGCAAGATAATTACAAACAATTAACAGATAGAAATGAAAAACTCAAGAATTCTTCTTTTCGTGCTTGTTGCCGTTCTGTTTTCAGCCTGCGGCACTACTCGCACAGTACCCGTGTCGGGCAGAAAGCAAAACCTTTTGGTTTCGGATGCAGAGATATTGAGCCTCTCGCAGCAGGAGTACACTAAGTATATGAACTCAGCCACTCGCTCTTCTGATGCTCAAAACACTCAGATGGTAAAGCGTGTCGGTCAGCGATTGGCTTCGGCAGTGGAGACTTATCTCCGTCAGAACAATATGGCTGACGAGGTAAACAATTTCAAATGGGAGTTTAATCTCGTTGCCGACAAGAATGTTAACGCTTTCTGTATGCCTGGAGGCAAGATTGTGGTTTATGAAGGTTTGCTGCCCGTAACTCAAAACGAGGCATCGCTCGCCATCGTTCTTGGTCACGAGATAGCCCACGCTGTTGCAAAACACTCTGCAGAGCAGATGTCGAAGCAAATCAAACAGCAGTATGGTATGCAGATTGGTGGAGCCGTTCTTGGCAGTCTTGGTATGGGCGAAACTACGTCGTCGATACTCTCAACAGTCGTGGCGCAAGGCTTCCAATTTCGTAACCTAAAGTATTCGCGCGACCATGAGAGCGAAGCCGACTATATGGGACTGATTTTTGCGGCTATGGCAGGCTACGACCCGCAAGTGGCTGTGGCGTTCTGGCAGCGAATGGCGCAAATGTCGGGAGGCAACAACAACGACCTCTTCAGCGACCACCCATCGGATGCCAAGCGAGTGCAGCAGATACAACAATGGATGCCACAGGCGCTCGCCGTTTATAACGGACAATCGCCAACCAAGCAGCAGACTACTACAACAACAAAGACCACTCAGAAAAAGACTACTAAAACTTTACATATAAAATAACCAACTTAAAACTATTAAAACCATGTTAGAATATTTTGCAGAAAACATTTGGCTCATTTGGCTGCTTGTCAGCCTGGCTTGCCTGCTGCTCGAACTCACATCGGGCGACCTCTACATTCTCTGTTTCGCAATAGGTGCTGTAGGTTCTGCCATCGCAGCAGCGTGCGGACTGAACCTTGTGTGGCAGATAATCATCGGAGTGGCAATAGCCGTTCTGAGTCTATTTTTCGTCAGACCGAAAGCGTTGGAATATCTCCATCGAAACGAAGACAGTCGCCTGAGCAATGCCGAAGCAGTGATTGGCAGGGAAGGACGCGTGTCGGAGAGTATCGAAGCCGAAGGATACGGGCGCGTGGCTATTGACGGCGACGACTGGAAGGCTCGCTCAGCAGATGGAGAACCATTAGAAAAAGACACTAAAGTGAAAGTGGTAGGAATGGAGAGCATAATCCTTACAGTAGAGAAAATATAACGGCTGAAAATCAAACAGTTACAAAGCCGATTTGGAAAGCACGTCTTTCCGCCGCGAAAAGCATGCCTTTCCAAGTCGGAAAGCATAACTTTCCAACCCGAAAAGACATACTTTCCAAATTGAAAGAAATTAACACTGGAAACACAACAGATAATTATAAAAAAGTGAAACCATAAAAACGTATTTCAACCATGACAGTAACCACCTACATCCTGATAGCCCTCGTCCTTCTGGCTATCGTCTTCCTGAAGAAGACACTCGTGATAATACCACAGTCGGAAACAATGATTATTGAGCGACTCGGTAAGTACTATGCAACACTCAAGCCCGGTATCAACATCATCATACCATTTATTGATGCCGCAAAACCACTCGTTACGCTCCAGCGTGGACGATACGTCTATTCAAACACTATCGACCTGCGCGAACAGGTGTACGACTTCGACCGACAAAACGTTATCACCAAAGATAACATACAGATGCAAATCAATGCCTTGCTCTATTTCCAAATAGTCGATCCTTTTAAGGCTGTATATGAAATCAACAACCTGCCAAACGCTATAGAGAAACTTACACAGACAACACTGCGTAACATAATCGGAGAACTCGAACTCGACCAGACACTTACATCGCGCGACACAATCAACACAAAACTGCGTGCAGTGCTCGACGACGCAACAAACAAGTGGGGTATAAAAGTGAACCGAGTGGAACTTCAAGACATTATGCCACCTGAAAGCGTACTCTCAGCGATGGAAAAACAAATGCAAGCAGAACGTAACAAGCGTGCACAGATACTCACATCGGAAGGAGAAAAGCAATCGCAGATTCTACAATCAGAAGGTGAAAAAGCAGCAACAATCAACAGAGCAGAAGCACAAAAACAACAAGAGATACTCCGTGCGGAAGGAGAAGCACAAGCACGAATAAGAAAAGCCGAAGCCGAAGCAATAGCAATAGGAAAAATTACAGAGGCTGTCGGACAAAGCACAAACCCTGCAAACTATCTGCTCGCACAGAAATACATCGTCATGATGGAAGAACTCGCAAAAGGAGACAAGACAAAGACCGTATATCTGCCCTATGAAGCAACAAACGTAATGGGCTCTATCGGAGGAATAAAAGAACTATTCAAAGGCGAATAACAATCCCGAACAAACAAATGAAAGTATGCATTGTGGCGGGAGCACGCCCCAATTTCGTTAAAGTTGCGCCCATAATCAGAGCAATAGAAAAAGCTCAGACTCAAGGGCGCAACATCGACTATACACTCGTATATGCAGGAACACCAACCGACCCAACAATCGAAGACTCACTATTCGACAACCTGCAAATGCCACGACCAAACGTGTACCTAAACGTGGATAGCAACAGCCTGAACGAAATTACAGGACGAGTGATTGGCGAATTTGAACGATATCTAAACGAAAACAAAACCGATACAGTCATCGTAGTCGATGACCTGGCATCGACCATGGCAGCTGCAATAGTAGCAAAGAAACACGGACTAAGGCTCGCTCACCTCGTGGCAGGAACACGATCGTTCGACATGAACATGCCAAAGGAAGTAAACAGAATGGTAATCGATGGACTCTCAGACCTGCTATTCACAGCTGGAGTAGGAGCAAACAGTATCGTAAGCCGTGAAGGAGCACAACGCTCAAAAGTATATATGGTGGGAAACATACTCATCGACTCGCTGCGATACAATATGCACAGATTTCAACGACCGAAGATACTCGAGCAGAACAAAATAGCCGACCGCGAATATCTCGTGTTTACAATCAATCGCAAGGCACTAATAGCCGACAGAGAAAACCTAACCAACATGCTCAAAGCAATGACAAAGGCTGCAAACGACACGCCAATCATTGCCCCACTCAGAGGAACAGCTGCCGAAACAATAAAAGAACTTATAAGTGCTAATGGCATTAACGAAGAGAATAGGGGAGGAATACTCTTCACGAAACCACTCCCATACCTCGAATTCAGCTACCTTACGACACACGCTAAAGGAATAATAACCGACTCGGGAAACGTGGCAGAAGAGGCAACATTCAACAACGTACCATGTATAACGCTCAATAGCTATACAGAGCATATAGAAACCGTAAGAAAAGGAACAAATTTGCTCGTCGGAGAAGACCCGCAAAAACTGTCACAAGCCGTTAGCCAAGTAATCGACAATCAATGGAAACAATCGCAACTGCCCGACAGATGGGACGGCAGATCAGCAGAAAGAATTGTGCAGATACTGCTCGACAGAAACTAAAATAAATAACAATAAAATGAAAAAAATAGCCTTAATCACCGGTGCAACAAGCGGCATCGGACTCGGATGTGCAAGGAAATTCGCACAAGGAGGATACGACCTTATAATCACAGGACGTCGTCAGGAAATCCTCAACGAAGTGGAAAACGAACTAAAAGAAATAGGAGCAGACGTGAAAACACTATGTTTCGACGTCAGAAACAGAGAACAATGCAAAGCTGCAATCGACTCACTCGAAGGAAAATGGAACACTATCGACGTGCTAATAAATAACGCCGGACTGGCTCTCGGACTGGAAAAAGAATACGAAGGCAGCTACGACGACTGGGATACAATGATAGACACCAACATAAAAGGACTGCTCAACATGACGCGCATGGTAGTACCACAAATGGTAAAGCGCAATGCCGGACACATCATCAACATAGGATCAGTAGCCGGTGACGCTGCTTATGCTAACGGAAATGTATATTGCGCAACTAAAGCAGCAGTGAAAACAATTACCGACGGACTGAGAATAGACGTCGCAGAAACAGCCGTAAGAGTGACAAACATTAAACCCGGACTCGTCGAAACCAATTTCAGCGTCACACGATTTCATGGCGATAAAGAAAAAGCAGACGCAGTATATAAAGGAGTGAAACCACTCACTGGCGACGATATAGCCGACGTGGCATTATATGCAGCACAAGCACCAGCACACGTGCAGATAGCTGAAGTGCTCGTATTGGCTACGCATCAAGCAAACGGATCAACAATAGTGAGAAAATAGAAGAACCCAAACAAAACACATTTTCCATCTGCAAACTTCTGTTTCGCCCAAATTAGAAAATGACTTTGCAACGGCAAACTTCTGT
>CAMOVK010000006.1 GCA_946627325.1 uncultured Prevotella sp.
CAAATGGTTTTATCTTACGGAGAAATTAGATATTAAAAAAGCCCCGACTTTTGTGGGACGAAGCTTTGAATCAGTTCTTCCTGCGGAGAGAACAGGAATTAAAAAAGCCTCGACTTTTGTGAGTCGAAGCTTTGAATCAGTTCTTCCTGCGGAGAGAACAGGATTCGAACCTGCGAAACCCTTTAGGGGTTTACACGCTTTCCAGGCGTGCCTCTTCAACCACTCGAGCACCTCTCCAATCTATATTCGTAATTAATTTATTACCACTTGTTTCCCTCTTTTCGCTATATTTATTGATTAATATAATGTGACTGTTATTTTGTTAACTCCAAATATAGGTTAAACAACCATTCATTTTGTTGTTCGATTGTCATCTCGCTGTTGTCGAGTACTATGGCATCGTTGGCTTTGCGCAGTGGTGCAATGTCGCGATGAGTATCAATGTAGTCGCGCTCCTCTATGTTGCGCAGTATGTCGTTGTAGTCGGCTGCCATACCTTTTGCTTTCAGTTCGTCGAAGCGTCGTTGTGCTCTCACAGCTGATGATGCTGTGACAAAAACTTTCATTTCGGCATCGGGGAAAACCACTGTACCTATGTCGCGCCCGTCCATGACTACTCCTTTCTCTCTGCCCATGGCTTGCTGTGCTCTAACCATCTCTTCCCTGACGAATGGGAGTGTAGCTATGCGGCTGACATGGTTCGACACTTCTATGGAGCGTATGACTTGTTCGACATTCTTGCCGTTGAGCATAGTGTCAGGACGTCCTGTCGCTGTATTTATTGTGAATGTTATTTTAGCGTCTGCAAGATGGTTGCGCAGAATGTGTTCGTCAATACTTCCGTCGGTGGAAATCATTGAGTTCTGCATGGCGAATAGGGTCACGGCTCGGTACATAGCTCCAGTATCGACATAGATATATCCTATGCGTTTTGCGAGATCTTTAGCCATTGTGCTTTTTCCGCAAGATGAATGACCATCTATTGCTATCGTTATCTTTTTCATTGCAGTTGTTGTCATATTTTGAATGCGGCATTGACGAGTATTGATGAGCTCGATACGTGATATTTGCCGTATGCTACATGTAGTTTGAATCTTTCCAGTGTCATACCTGCTCCGAAAGAAAGCCCTGCTCCGTGGCTGCTTGCATCCTCGCTGCCGCTATATATTTCCATCTCTTTTACGCGCCGGAAATTGTATCCTGCTCCTATCCAGAACTGGTCAGAGAGCGTCAGGTCGATGCCTGCGTTGAGATGTCGGATAAACTCATAGTTCCAATGCCCGAGGTCGGTGAGTGTAGCAGAGATGCGGAAAGGCAGCCCTGTGAACTGCTTGCTTACACCTAATTGGAAGTCGATGGGCATACGCTCGAACTCGTCGTCGAATGCTTTAAGTTGTCCACCGAGATTTTTTGCTACTGCCGAAATAGACCATTCTCGGTCGGGGTCGTAGTAGTTTATTCCTAAATCCACTCCCATGGCGAACGAGTTGTATCCTGCTATTGACGATGAAACGAACTTGGCTGATATTCCACCTGCTATCCGATTGGTAAGCAAATACGAGAAATATCCTGCTACTGAAATGTCGCGCGCCGAGAATTCGCCTGTCTGATGGTTTTCGGCATCTACCTCTTTTATTTTTCCGTAGTCGAGAAACTGTCCGCTGACAGCCCACGATGCTTTATTGCCCACAGTGCGGTTGAACGATGCTGAAGCTGTATTTGCTCCTTTCATATAGTTCATATAGTTTAGCGCAATGGTCTTGTCGCTTACCGATGTGAGCAGTGCTGGATTGGAAAAGATGAGCGATGCGTCGTCGTCGATTATCGTGATGTTGTCACCGCCGAGTGCTGCAGCGTGTGCGCTTACAGGCAATCGCAGGAAGTTGTAAGCCGTCTGACTGTCTTGAGCAAAAACTCCGATGGCAGTCAACGCTGCTGATATGATGACGACTAATCGTTTCACGCTGATAAGTGGGTTTCAGTTGGCGAAATTATAAAAAAAGGATTATTCTACAAACAAATCGTTTCTATTTTTCGTCTTTTTAGTTTTTCCAGAAAATAGGCAATGCTTTTGTTATTCGTTGTAGTCCATTATTTTGCCGTGTCCTTCATAGAGGCGGAGTGGTTCGGCGAGTTTTAGTCCCACTACCGTTATGTCGTCGTCGAGTAAGCGGTAGGGAATATATATGTAGAAGTTGCCTGGAATTTGGCTCCACGATGGCTGGTTGAACATCTTGTAGCTTATTTCTTCTCCACTGCCTACAACCCATGCGCGTTCTACCTTCGACATTAAGCCTTTTAGTTCTACCATTGAGGTGGTTTCGTCAAACGCTTGATGTGGACGATAGGGTATATATAGATATAGAGTGTCGCCATGCTGGTTTAGCGTGGTGTACCCCTGAAAGTATTGTCGGGGAATTCCCTCGCGTGTAGAGTAGATTGCTTCAGCATGTTTGCGAGTCCATCTGCCCACGGCTTTAAGTATAGCCACCTGTTCCTCGCATATCGTTCCATCTTCTCGTGGACCGATGTCGAGCAGCAAGTTGCCACCCATTGATAAACAATCGACGAAAGTGCGCAGTATCTGATATGGTGTTTTGTAGTTGGTATCGGTAGGGTAGTAGCCCCAAGAGTCGTTCATAGTCTGGCAAAGTTCCCAATAGGGCGTTGTCGGGCGATTGATGGGGATACCGTGTTCAGGAGTCTCGTAGTCACCATATCCTTGTATTCGTGAGTTAACTATGGGCTTTCTGCCGTCGGCTCTCAGCATATCTATAATCTCTGAAGCGTGCCAAGCTTCTGCCGATTGCTCCCAGTCGCCATCGAACCACCATAAGTCAGGATTGTATTTGTCGCGTAACTCGCGCATTTGGGCAAAGTTGAACTGGCAGAAACGCTGCCAACGTTTATTGTCGTTCTTATATCGGGTAATTGATTTAGTATGGTTAGGATAGTCTTTGTGTGACCAGTCGAGCAGTGAATAGTAGATGCCCAATCGCAGTCCTTGTCGCCTCACCTCTTCTACGAAAGGAGTAAGCACATCGCGGTGGGCAGCTGTCGATTTGCGAGTGCTCAGCTTGCCAGCCTCAGTGTCCCACAGCGCGATACCGTCGTGGTGTTTCGATGTGATAACTGTATATTGAGCACCGCTATCTTTTATCAGTCTTACCCACTCCTCGGGATTATATCTTGAGGCAGTGAAACGCTTGGCTTGCGCCATGTAGTCGGTGTAACTCAGTCGCTCGTTGTAGAACGACCAGCTCTCCGAAACTCCATCAACGGCATAAATACCCCAGTGGATGAATATGCCCAACTTGGCTTTGCCAAACCATTCGAGTCTTTCGCGATAGGAAACACTGTCGCGCATGGCTATCTCTTGTGCATTGCTCAATGTAGTTGTCAGTGTTGTTGCAGCTAAAATAAGTAATTGCATGACTGCTCTCATCTTATTTTTCATACTATTTTATGATTGTTATTGTGAGTAATAGTAATGTCTGTTTCCTCCAGTGTAATTGTCGTTTTATTTAAGATGGTAATCTTCTTTTCGATGCGTTGTAATCCTAATAATATTCACAGAAAAGTCTATTTTGACTTATGTTTGCAATGAGCAAGTAGAATTGTTATAATCTTATGCCTAGTGTGGCATTCATTACCCAATCGCTGGTCGTGATTTGTACCCCTGAGGCTGTGCTCAGTCGGATGTCGTTGATGAGTGCGGCAGCTCCCACGAATAGGTGTGAATTGATATTGTAGAATACAGTGGCACGTGCAACTCCTGTGAGGAAAAATTTGTGTTCAGCACTTACTTCTTTACTAATCTCAGTCTCATAACGTGTGCCATCAGCCAGCGGCACAGCCACATTGGCAGTGATGAAACTCTTGTTGAAGAACACTACGAGTGGGGCTGCACTGGCATGAAAGAGCAATCGTCCGCGATTTGGAGTGTAGTTGTAACCATATCCCAAACCAATTGCTGCCTGATAGAACTCAATTTGTTTCAGTCCGTTAAGCATATGAGACAGTTGCGGGTTCTTACCTTTCAGATTAGCCGATAGGAATAGGGCGTATGCTGTTATCGAGCCCGACGAGCGTTTTTGTATTTTCGACTGCTTCATTGCTGCGGGAAGTGAATAGTGGCGATGATTGAACACGTAATAACCATTTATTAGAGTTGCTCTCATACGTGTATCGCCTTCGCTGACAGGCAACGATTGTGGCGTTGCCGAGGCATCGAGAGTGCCGTGAAGTCGGTCGGTGGTGTGACTTCTAACTTCCAGTCCGACACGACTGGTGAGAATTGAGAGGTTGAAGTCACGAGAATATCCTTTAGCAATGTTGAATGAATAGCCTGCTGATAGAGAGCGATAGCCCATAGTCACAGTTGTTTGACCAACCATGTTTGAATGCATATTAACGTTGATGTTGTCGTATGTCGGAATGTTGTGTCCTTCGACATCAGCGTCTATACCAGCAAAGTTGGTAGTCACAGCCACTTTCCATCCATGCTTCGGCAGTGAGAGATAGTTTGTATCTACAGAAGCGATGGATAACTCATCAACTTTTTGGCAAATCCTTTTGATGGTCTTACTCAGCCACCCATTGTTCTTGTTTTCCTGTCCCTGAGCCACTAATGAACATGAAACAAAAAGGAGCAAAAACAGAGTTTTTACAGGTTTCATAAATAGAAATTCTTTATTTTATATAAGTTTTCATAGCATTCAATAGACATTTCTACAGCTTTTCAGATACTTGCATTGTTATTTACGCAAGTTACTTATGTGTGAAAAAGCAGGAGCTATAATTCATTATACTTAGTTATTAGTATCTTTCGGGTAACTAATAGGATGATTTATCAGTAGGTCGAAGGTTTCGTTGAGCTTAAGTTCGCGTTTAAGGTTATCGCTGTTCATTGTCATTCTCGGCACTGTGTTGAGATTAAGGGCTGTACAAATAAGCGAAATGTTCTCTGAAACGTATCCCGAATCGATTGTTCCCATGCGTGAAGCTCCGTTTTGTCGGTCGCCAAATCTCTTGTGGTCGCTTGCCAATATGAGCATTATGGGTGCTTTTGCCATATCGGTTTGAAATCCTGCGATATCAATACGCAGGTCTTTGTCGGTGACTTTTACGAGTGAATGAGTATTTGGTTCGTATTGCCAAGCACCATTTTCGCGACAGACAAAGACGATGATATCTTGTGCGTTGATGGCAGATGGTGCTGTTATGTGTCCAGATTCTGGTCGGTTGATACCGCACGCAGCCCATAAAATTATAGATAGTGTGTTGTCGTCGATAGCTTTCTGGAAAAATTCGCGTGTTGAATGTCGCTGTTGAAGGGCTTCTATAAGCGTCATGTCAATGTTAAGATTTGGTTTTGGAAGCGAGATTTTCTCCTGCGAAAGAGCCACTACTGATGTCATGCATATAAGCAACGACAGTAAAATTCTTTTCAATTTCATATCAGATATATGTTTGTTGTTTAATGTTTGTTATATCAATAATATCAGCAACTATTAGTTTGTGTTGTGCAAAAGATTGAAACTTTCTATATGATTTCAGAAGATTTGTTTAACAAAAAGTTTAATTTATTTCCTGTTCGACAATGTCTTAATTTTTATAGGCATTGTTATGATAAGTTCGGTGTAGTCGGCTTTGGTAAAGTGGGCTTTGATGTTGAAACCAATTCTGAAACCTCCCAATCGTGGAAAGTCGTAGCTTATACCCACTCGTTCATAGTAAGGCTTATCGACCAAACTTGCAAAATATCCCATTTCTCGGTGTAAATAGTAGCCAATTCCTATCTGACAAAGTAGTCGGTCGAAATAGATTTCGTGTTTCAAGGCTATGCCTGTTGACCAAGGACTATGTCGGTAATCAGTGTCGGTATCGTAAACTCTTGCAATGGTTTTAGCGTAATGACCATAGAAGACGTCAAATCCTATGCCTGATGCCCATCGTCGAGCATAGCGATACATCAAGTCGAGTTGTGCGGAATAAGTGGCATGGATAGTGTAATCCGTGCGATAGTATTCTTTATCGTCTGGCTTTGAACCAAAATAACAATGATTCCAGTCCTCATGAAGTGTCTTTGCACCAATTGCAAATGCAACATTGGTAAAAAGGTATGGATGCCAACTCCTAATGTTTTCTACTGGCGAGGATGCTTCATTGATAGTCTTATCTTTTATTTTATTTCTTCTATAATTATTCAGTTCTTCGTGGTATGGAGCATAAACGACACCTATCGATGGTCCGATGGAGTTCGCTCCCTTATTTGGTCGGTCGATGGCACCATTGCTTATATGCCAATAATCGAGTCCGAGTCGCACCCCGAAGTCATTTGTTACCATATATGTGAGATGTGTCCCAGCACCAAAATAGATAGAAAGATGTGAGCCTACCAGTTCGTTGTCGGCATTGTTGTAGGGGTTATATATGCGGTGTGAATAAGCAGCGCCAAATCCGAGCGAGTAGTCAAACACCCATTTGCGTGTTCGAATGATTGGCCGAATAAAAGAACCGTAAAGTGATAATGAATTTCCCATTTGTGAGTCATAATTGACTTCGTCGCGAAATTGCCATGCTGAGCTTGGTGGTCGATGCATTATCACGCCATGGTTGAGACTGTATTTTAGTGAGATGCTGAGTGCAGGATAGTTATAATCGGCTGCCGTTTGTGAACTATCGTTTGGCAACCACTGTCGAATGGCAGACAAGTCAATGCTGAAATTGTTAGTTTTCTTTTGCCATTTCCGCTGATATTCGTCCATGATAAGTAGTCGTGTTGGGTTCAACGATAGGCTATAACCCCAGTGCTTTGTGGAGTCGATTTCGCTGGCACTTAGTCGAAACATTGCAGTCAGACCAACAATTATGGTAATAAGGATTTTTTTCATGTCTTTGGTCTGTTGTCTGTCAGTCTGAATATGCGTTTGGCATTTTGAGTTGTTACCAATGCAATGTCATCAGTTGTAGTGCATTTACATTCGGCTATTTTCTCTATAATGTTGACTACGAAAGCACTCTCGTTGCGCTTTCCTCTATGTGGAACAGGTGCCATATAGGGTGCATCGGTTTCTACTACTATTCTGTCTAAAGGTATTTGTGCTACTACTTCGGGCAGATTGCTCTTCTTAAATGTTACCACTCCACCTATACCGAGAGCAAAACCATCGAATTGCAATAATTCTTCAGCTTCGTGTATGTTGCCTGTAAAACAATGGAAAACTCCCCCAGCAAGGTCGCTCTGATAGTGTCGCATAAGGCGAACCATTTCGTTTTGAGCTTTTCGACAGTGAATCATGAGTGGCAGACGTGTTGCCACAGACCATTCTATCTGTCGTTCAAAAGCCTTCAATTGTTCGGTTTCGAACTCTCTCGACCAGTAATAGTCGAGTCCTACTTCGCCTATTGCGATGAAACGCTCATAAGTCTCGGCACAGTTAAGATTGTTGTCGAGAATATCTCGCATAATTTGGAGTGTATTTTCCCAATCAGTTCCAACTTCTTCAGGGTGCAAACCAATCATAGGCAGTGCGTATCCAGCGTATCTTCGAGCTATCTGAAGCACACTATCTACCGACTTCAAATCGACAGCAGGTACGAGAATTTGACTTGCGCCAGCCGCCTTTGCACGGTTTATCATATCGTCTCGGTCGGTCGCAAACTCCTCACCGTCGATGTGAGCGTGGGTGTCGATGAAATGAAACATTTATAGTTGGCGGGTTATTAATACTTCCTGTTCATCATTTTGTTAGTGTATTCGATGAGTTCCCGCTTGTATTCATCACTTACGTTTACGGCATCGAGATACTGGCGGCTTTCTGCGAAGTAGTGGTCTATGCGTTGCAAAGCCATGCGATCAATGCCAATCTCGTTGTAAAGACGTGTGACGGCTGCAATCTTTTTATCGTGGTCAGCACTCTCATTTTCTATCCATTGTTTGAGTTCGCGCTGCTGACTGTCATTGGCTTGTAGAAGTGCATTAATCATCATGTAGGTCTTTTTGTTTGAAACTATATCGCCTCCGATAGCTTTTCCAAACACAGATGGGTCGCCATAGACGTCGAGATAATCGTCTTGCAGTTGGAAAGCCAGTCCCACCTTTTCGCCAAACCGATAGAGCATATCGGCATCTTGTTCGTTGGCATCGGCAAGAATTGCGCCCATTTTTGTTGCACAAGCCAGCAATACGCTCGTTTTAAGTCGTATCATCTCTATATAC
Organism: uncultured Prevotella sp.; assembly: GCA_946627325.1. Classification (GTDB taxonomy): domain Bacteria; phylum Bacteroidota; class Bacteroidia; order Bacteroidales; family Bacteroidaceae; genus Prevotella. Next base: position 8,225 of record CAMOVK010000006.1, read on the forward strand.
TCGGCTTCGGTTACGTCGTTTCGATGTTCGAAGTCCATGTCGTATTGTTGACCTTCTCCTATCTGGAGTGCTGTTTGTGTGAACAGATTGAGTATAGCAGGCAACTTTTCGCCATCGCATATAGCCATCCGTTCATATGCCAGAACAAGCATCGAATCGCCCGAAAGGATTGCAGTGTTTGGGTTCCATCGTTTGTGAACGGTTGGTTTTCCTCGTCTGACGTCTGCATTGTCCATCAGGTCATCGTGCAAGAGTGTGTAGTTGTGATATGTTTCAAGCGCACATGCCTGTTCAAGGATTGCCTCTGGATTGTCCTTATACATATTGTAAACTAACATCATAAGTACAGGCCTTATTCGTTTTCCTCCTAACGAGAGCACGTAGCGGATAGGTTCGTATAGTCCCGATGGCGTACGATCGAATGGTAAGTGGTCGATATAGTCGTTGACCAAGTGTAGAATTTCTTGCGATTTGAGCATTGTTTGTATTTTTTTTGTAGGCTTTGATAGAAGCTGTTTATATCTTAAATACTATTGGTATAGAAATCATTGTGCGACAAGGTTGGTCTTTGTCTTTACCAGGTTTCCATTTCGGCATGGTTTTGAGCACTCTTAATGCTTCGTCGTCGAGCAGTTTGTCGACCGATTTTTCGAGTGTTATGTCGCTTATAGTGCCGTCTTTATTGACGACGAACGACACTTCCACTTCGCCTTGTATTTTCTGTTGGTATGCTGTTTCAGGATATTTTAGCGACTTGGTGAGCCACTTCATGAACTCTACCATTCCTCCAGGGAAGTCGGGCATTTGTTCCACTATTCGCCACGACAACACTTTTTCTTTTTCATCCATTATTATTGGTGAAATGGCTTCGGTAGGTTTCACGTCTTCGTCTTTTGGTTCTCCCTCGTCGTCGCGTGGTTCAATTTCGATGTCTGCATCGTCGGGTGTGTCTGTGTAGTTCTCTACTTCCACCATTTTCTCGCTCATCTTGTCTTCTGGTCGCTTCATGAGTGGTATCTCATCGTGCTTTTCCTCTTTCTTCAGAGCTTCGAGTTCTTGAATTATATCATCGATATCAATGTCGTTATCGCTATCGGAATGTGAGCGCAAGGGCATATATAGTACGGCAATGAATGCCAGTGTGGCAGTCAGCAGTCCGAAGAGGAAACGCCGATTACGTTTCCGTTCGAGGTCGGCAGAGCGTGATTTCTTTATTTCCACCTTTCGGTTTTTAGTTCTTAATGATTCTGAGGTCGCGTTGTGGGAATGGTATTTCTATTCCAGCCTCGTTGAGAGTGTTGTAAATTTTTTCAAGTATCTCGCAATCAGCGGCATACTGTATTTGCACAGGAACCCATACCAAGACTTTAAGATTGATTGAGCTGTCTCCAAATTCGCGTAACACTACCTGCACTCCTCGTCTCTTGTCGATGCACTTGAGAGTTGAGATAGCATTGCTAAGAAGCTGTCGTGTGCGTTCTATGTCGGTACCATAAGCTACTCCTACGTCGAGTTGGTGCAACTCGTATCCATGATTGCGAGTGAGGTTCTTGTAGTTTTTGGTAAAGAGTTGGCTGTTTTGGAATGCCATTGTTGAGCCGTCTGTCGTTTCGAGCATGGTACTTGTGTAGCTTATTGAGCTGACCTTACCTCTAATACCGTCGCATATTATCCAGTCACCGACTTTTATTCTACCAGCCATGAGCGAAATGCCGTAGTACACGTTTTCGATTATATCCTTCATGGCGAAACCTATACCAGTTGATAGTCCTCCTGAAATAACTACGAGCCATGTGTTGCTGATATGGCAGATGGCAAGAGAGATAAGCAGCCATACTCCCCAGACGACTACTTGCAGTATGTTTCGAGCCATTACCATGCGTGAGTCGGCAGTGGTGGGGTCGTGGTTTACGAAGTAGTGATAGATTAATTCTTTTGCTGTCTGGTTGATATATGCGAAGATGAAGAACAAAACGATGACCATTGTTATGTTCATGATGCTCAGCGAGAAGTTTGCCGAGTCGATGAACTTATAGGTAAATACGCTCCACGTCATGTCGCCAAGGTTGAATACTCCCGCTGCCCAATAGATGGCAATTATTACAGAGCATACAGCCATTATAGGGAGCAACACTCCATATACGAAACGATAGAACCATGTTTTCGTTATGGGTTTTTCTGCGAGGTGATGTTTTGTACCCCAGTCTTTTGTCCACTGGCGGATGCAGGTAATAGTAAGTATGCAGGTCAGCTGCATAATCCACCATATCAGTATCTGCACAGCCATGAGTGTATATCCTATCCATGATGCTATGAGTGAGATGACAAACACAGCCAGCGAGATGTAAGAATAGAATACGTCGGAACGTGGAATGTTGTCAGTGTGTCTGCGTATTACGCTCCATTGCCATAGTGTGGAGAGCAGCAGGATTGGAGGGAAACATAGGTTGACGAGGTCGTTAGGCATCAGGGCGATACGAAACGATATTACAATGAACCCTATTGTGATTAGCGGTGTGTATATGCGGAATGCACTTTTTATCTGTTCTCCGCTCACGCGCAGCAACAGTGAGATAAGTATTACTCCCAATAGCCATGCATATTCAACGAGTAGGCTACTTGCCATTGTGATGAAATTTTGCTCCCACATCATGCGCACGATGCCTAATATCACGGCAAAGGTGAGTATTGTGGTTGTCATGATGATGCAGGAACGGCGTGCCATAAATCCTTCGGAACGGAAACGCTTAGGCATAAGCACGCGCAGAAAGAGCATGTTGAGCATTGCGGCAATGAGTCCATATACTACAATAATGAAGAACAATCCAATGATTACGCGGCTGTCCCAGTCGGATTTTACCTTCCGTTGTGCCTTATATTTGTCGTTGATTGCCTCTGATGTCTGTGTGATTTTTAATGGTAATCGAGAGAGTATGCTAAAATAACTGTCGCCACCATTTACAAAAATGTTGTTCTGTATCTCGCCATAGCGTATATGGGCATAGTCGTTGAGTTGTTTAAGTTCGCGCTCGGTGTTTTCGTAGTAGCCGATATATTCGGTCAGTTGTTCGCGCATCATTTCCATGGTGCGTTTAATGTTTACAGCGAGAGCCAGACAAACGCTTCGGTCGGTCTTTGCTTTGTCGCTCAAAATGACAACAGGCATCTCGTTCAAACTTGTCACCAGACTATCGTAGCGAGCCGTCTCGATATCTATTTTGTCGATGATATTGCGGAAAGGCATTATTTGGCGTTGGAAGTCGTGGTACATCTCTGTGGCTTCATGACAGGCGTAGGTTAGGTCGAAGACATAGCCTGATTTCTGCGAGTAGAGCATCAGCGAGTTTTGCTTACTTCGCTTCATTATTGTAAACATCTGGTCGCGCACCTGTTCCTTTATGCGCTTGCCTTGCTTGGCTTGGCGCTGGTGCTCGAGATAGGTGTCGGTCATCTCGCTGCGCAGTATGGCAAGCGTACTCTCAAGGTCTCTCTCCTTCAAGACAGCACTTGCAGGAAGAAGCACAAAGAGAAAGATAACGAATAGGAATAGTCGTTGTTTCATGCCGACAAAAGTACGATTAAGCGAACGAAAAGCCAAATTTATTTGGGCTTTTCTGAGCCTTGAAAGCTTTTCAAAAGGTGTGTTTGAAAATGTGATAACACCTAATTCGTCAAATAACAAATCATATATTGAAAACCCTATTCAATGATACCCATTTTCAAAAGTTATGCTTTTGGGGTTGGAAAGCATGCCTTTCCGAACCCAAAAGCAATGCTTTCCACCGCGAAAAGACATGCTTTTCAGAACCTCAATGTTTAAGGGCGTTTGGAGAGTGTTTACTCTCTGTTTCCTTGTAGTGATGCAAGCAGGTCGGCAACGATGTAACTACTACCTCCTACAAACACGAAATCATCGGCATTTGAGTCGCTTATTGCTGCGCGGTAGGCTTCTTCAACGTTGCCGAACACCGTACCATGTAAACCTTTTGACTCGCCTTCGTCAGCTATGCGCACTGCACTGATTGCTCGATGGGTAGATGCTTGTGTCCAGTAGTAGATAGCATCTTTTGGTAGCATTGCCATAACTGTTTGGAAGTCTTTGTCGTCAACCATTCCGAAAACTATTCGTCGCTGCTTGCAATGCTGTCGCTTGATTTGCTCAGCGAGGTATTGCCATCCGCCAGTGTTATGTCCAGTGTCGCAGACAACGAGCGGGTTGGCTTGTAGTCGTTGCCAACGCCCCATCAGCCCCGTAAGGTCGCAGACGTGAGCGAGTGCTGTTTTCACGTTGTCATCGGTAATTGTAAAGTGGCGTTTCAGCAGTCGCAAAGCAGCCAGAATGGTCTGCATGTTAAGGTGTTGGCAGTCGCCACCAAGCTGACCAGTCAACTCTCCATAGTCGGTAGTGGTGTAATCAATGCCCCCCTCTTCGTTGTGACTATAGTCACTGATAAGGTGTTCGTCTTGTGCAAACACTATCTCAGCAGACATTTCCTGAGCTTTTTTCTCGAAAACAGGGCGAGTCTCGTGGCAGTATTCTCCCACAACAACGGGAATATGATGTTTAATTATACCTGCTTTCTCAAATGCTATCTTCGCAAGGGTATCGCCTAATTGCTGCGTATGGTCGAGCGAAATGTTGGTTATGATGGAGAGTAGGGGAGTGACGATGTTGGTTGAGTCGAGCCTACCACCGAGTCCCACCTCAACAACAGCCACATCTACACCCTCTTCGGCAAAATAGAGAAAAGCCAAAGCCGTAGTCAGTTCGAAAAACGAGGGATGTAATGGTTCGAAAAACTCACGTTCTTGTTCTACGAAATCTATCACCCGCTGCTCAGGTATAGGTTTACCATTGATTCGTATTCGCTCACGAAAATCTACCAAATGGGGCGACGTGTATAATCCTACACGCAACCCAGACTCGCCGAGTATGGCTGCCAGCGAGTGGGAAACCGAGCCCTTGCCATTAGTACCACCAACGTGGATAGTCCGAAACTTGCGATGGGGAAAGCCTAAATGTTCGTCGAGCCGCAATGTGGTGCCCAATCCTGGTTTATAAGCAGAAGCCCCAACGTGTTCGAAAACGGGGACACTATTATAAAGATATTCAATGGTTTCTTCGTAATTCATGATGCTTGAGTTTTTACGCTGCAAAGGTATGAATTAGTAACAATAAATATGGCCTTTACAATAATAAAATATAAAAATTCAACATCGTCAAGGTCGGGCCACAAAAAGAAGTTAGGCAGATGCTGTAGCCAACATCTGCCTAACGTTTTTAACCATTTCAGAACAAAGGAAATCGAGTTAAGCCGTCATGACTGTTCCATCGGGGCGGATAAAGAGTTCCACGTCGGGCTGTCCTTTCTTCTCCAGTTCGATGCGATAGTATTCACCTTGTGGGCTATCGATGAGACTCACTTCGTCTATAGTCCAAGTTGTGTAGTTTGCGTCGATGTACTGTATGACAGGTTGAGGCAGTGGTGTCACGCGCAGGTTTATTTCTGTTTCGGTGCGTATCCATGTACCATCCTCTTGGAACAGAGCATCGTAGCCCTTGTTGTCCAAAATGAATTCTGCTTCATACATACCATTTTCGCGTTCCCACTCTATATGTATAGCCTTTGGATATAAATCATAGAATGTGCGTAAAACAGCTTCGGGAACATTCTGGGTTGCAACGTCGCCATCGTTGAAATCTCTATCTACAATGGTGTTGAGCAATGTCCCGTCGGCTTTGATGAAAATGGTTACCTCAGGCTCACCACGTTTCTGAAGTTCTATCTCATAGAAAGTGTCGGTAAGAGTCACAATTAGGTCGATGTCATCAATAGCCCATCCTGCATAGTTCGACTGGATATAGTCGATGATAGGTTGAGGTAATTGATTGCTACCACCACCAAGATTTTGGCTCTTGCGAGTGATTTTCCAAGTGCCATCGTATTCGAACCAAGCACTTTGTCGGATGTTTTCCATTGAGAAATTTGCTTCGTACAAGTTGTTTTTCTGTTTCCATTCCACGTTTTGAGCATTCGGAAAGTTTGCCACAAAAAGCGTTTCTACTTCATCGGGAACATTAATGCTGTTCACAATCACTCCATCGGTCAGCACGTCGTCGCTATCGCTACAACTATACAAACCAGCACTGAAAAGGAAACACGCAGTGAGAGTTAGAAGATTAGTTTTTAATAAGGTTCTCATGTTTGAACCAACATTCTTAAAGTGATTTTTTGATAATGTTTTCATGTCGTTTCATGTTTATAATCCCCATCCCCCCTCCCTTTCGGGAGGTGAGAAAGGGCAGGTTATTAGTAATCAATATCTACAACTTGGAATTTCTTGTTGAATTTTATTTCTACTCTATTCGAGAGGTCGATTTCGTAGTAAAGCGTATTTTGCTCTATCTGCATAATATGGCTGTCGGAATAGTTCTCGCGCACATATTGCAGTATCTCCTTCGGAACGATAGCTGTAGGCACTTTTCCTGCAGCACATTTCACCTCTGTCCAGTCGCCATTTCTGCCAAATTCTACTTTGTCACCATTGGTGAAAATCACATCATAGGTACTACCGATGAGTTCACGCTCTTTCTTTACGAGGGCAATCTTCTTGCCTGCGAAATGAGTCTTTATAAACTGTTGAGACTTGGTAGGTAGCTGACTAACAGTGATTGGTTTGTCGTGACCAGCGCATACTACTGTAGCACACGCTACAACAAGAACTGCTAAAATAAATAATCTTGACATTTTCATAACTATTTTCTTTTTAAGTTAATAATTGAATTCTGTGTAAAAATCTGATTAAGCGAGAGAGAGAATCAAACTAAATTTGTTCTTCTGAGCGCAAAAGATTTTATGCAAAATTCAGAATCAATTCTGAAAACAATCTGAAAAAACAAGAAAAAATGCAGAAAATTAAAAATCGTAGGTTATTTATTTTGCAACTCAAATCTGTAAATAATATACAAACCTTCAGCATGAGATATTATTATTCCCACTTAGTTGGAGAGCCTTTTTAACGTGAAAACGTGGTGAGAGTTGACAAATGTATAGTTGATTTCAATTTGGTAGCGGTCGCAAATAGCTTTTGCTATTGATAGACCTAAACCCGTGGATTGGCTATTTGAAGAAGAATGATAGAAACAATCGAAAATCTTATTCTTGTCTAAAGGGCTGGGAATACCAGAGTTTTCAATAGTAAAACAATTATTGTCGGATTCGATGTGAATGGTGCCGTCAGCACAATTATGGACAAATGCGTTTTTCAGCAAGTTATGTATAAGGGTATGTGCAAGCGACTCATCGATTTCGACGATGAAGGGGCTTACGATATTCTGAGTAATGGTAATGTTATTTGAAGAATAAATAGTCTCGTAGTCTGGTAAGAGTTGACCAACAATGGTATCTAAAGCAATGTGCTGCATATCGCTAAACTGCTGGTTCTCTATCTTGACCAACAATAGCAAAGAGCGGTTGATGCTCGATAGATGTTGAATTGTTTGGCGAGTTTTGATGATTTCTTCCATCTGATGTTCAGAAAGATTGCCTTCTTCTATGAGCATTTCGAGACGATTTGAGCATACGGCAAGCGGTGTTTGCATCTCGTGAGAAGCATTGCCAACGAATAATTTCTGCTGTTGGTATGCCTCTTCGTTTCGAAGAATGCTCTCACCGACAACCTTATTCATAGTTTGAAACTCTTCGATGTTGGTAGGATTGCGTAGAGGCTCGTTCTGATTGCCGAGTCGATAGTTGTCGAGCCATCGGAGTAGCTTACGGAGTGGAGAAAACGAGCGATGAATAGTCCACATATTTAGAATAACCAGTGCAATCAAAATAGACAGGAAAAGTACAACAATCCAGAAAAGAATAGCATGCCTAAGGTCGGTCTTGTCGATATATGGTGTTGAAACCTCAAGTTCGTAGAATTTGCCAGCATCGTCGTTAAATATGTAGGTTAGAACTCGTGCAGGCTCTGTTTCGTCTTTCTCTTTGATGAACACATCTCGGTCTTCGTAGCGGATATGCGATACGCGAGAAGCCTCTTCAGCTGAAATCTCATGAAGAAAGAACTGGTTGTTCGAACCATTGGAAGCTGCTGGCAATTCCTCGTTGCGCACAAAACGGATAATTATCATCTCGGCATAGTTCTCAAGAGAATCATCGACTTCGTCGTTGATTTCGCCTGTGATAATAAAATAAAAGCCCACCGACCAAACTGTGAGTATAAGGCTTGCTACAAGAGCAATGCGACGAGCTACTACATTAAACAATTTCATGGCTCAAGTGAGTTTATATCCAAAACCATATACGGTTTTAATTTCTATAGTGGAACCAGCTTCTTTCAGTCGTTTGCGCAGGTTTTTGATTTGGGCATAGATAAAGTCGAAACTATCCGCTTGGTCTATATAATCGCCCCATACAGCTTCCGCAAGGATTTGTTTCTCGACTAACCGACCTTTGCGATTGGCAAGAAAAAGAAGTATGTCGTATTCTTTTCGTCCGAGATCGAGGGGCTTGTTATCAACCGAAACGGTAAAAGTAGAGGTATCGATACTGACATTACCTATCTGAATAGCTCCTACCGACTGCTTGTTTACACGCCTCATCAGACTTGATATGCGTGCGTGTAGTTCGGAAAGATGGAAGGGTTTGGGTAGATAGTCGTCAGCTCCAAGTTCGAGACCATTCACTTTGTCTTCGATAGAGTCTTTTGCAGAGAGGATAATCACGTTCAATCGCATCCCGCGGTTGGAAGCTTCGCGAAGTAAGTCGAGACCATTGCCGTCGGGAAGCATTATGTCGAGAAGGATGCAGTCATACTGATAGACGAAAATTTTCATGTGAGCAGAGGCGTAGTCAGCAGCTGTCTCAACAATATATCGTTCCTTCTCAAGCGAGCGAACAAGCAAATCGCGCAACTCAAGGTTGTCTTCAACTATCAGAATCTTCATGCCGACAAAAGTATGAAAAAATCCAATTAAGTGAAAAATAAATAAATCAAATTTGTTTTTCCGAGTGTCAAGATTTTATATTAAACAACGGCTATAATCGTATTCTTATTTGTCTGACTATTGACTTCAATAAATAAACGATAATTATGAATATAAAAAGAGGACAACTATTTACTTATTTTGCAAATAGTTGTCCTCTTTTTTAAAATGTATTTGGTCTGAATTATATTATCGAACCATTGAAAATCCACTCATATATGCAACTTGCAATACCAAAGAGCATAATACCAGCAGTGCAGATGGCAAGTGCTGTCTTTGTGTAGGCATCGCTGCGGAATGTAGGTAGAGGACTGTCTGTTCCTTTAATATACATAGCCTTAACGATAAGTAGGTAATAGTAGAGACTCACTACGGTGTTGAGCAACGCAATGAACACTACGATATACGCTACAGACGACATCGACTCTGTAGCAGCCATAAAGGCAAAGAACTTCGAGAACATACCGGCAAATGGCGGAATACCTGCTAAAGAGAAAAGTGCGATGGTCATGAGGAATGATAGCTTCGGATTGGTACGATAGAAGCCGTTGTAAGCATCCATGTCGGTCGCACCTGCATTGTTTTGCTCTACTATGTTGATTACAGCAAAAACGCTCAGGTTGGCTACTACATAGACCAGCACATAGTACATCAAAGCAGCTATTCCAAGAGTGTTGCCGCCAACAATGGCGAGTATGATGTATCCTGCCTGAGAGATAGAACTGAACGCCATGAAACGTTTTAACTCTGACTGGCGAATTGCAAAAAGGTTAGCAATCGTTATTGAGAGGACGATGACTATATATAACAATGGTTGCCAATACTCAATCATCGGACCGAAGGTCTTCATCAGAGAAACGAGAAGGGCAAATGCTGCTGCACCTTTCGATACAACACTCAAATAGGCAGTGACTACAGTAGGAGCTCCTTGATAGGTGTCGGCTGTCCAGAAGTGGAACGGTACGAGTGAAATCTTAAAGCCCAGTCCGCTGAAGAAGAATACCATACCCATGATGGTTATTGTCGTTAGCGACATGGAATCTGCTACATCGTAGAAATATAGAGTGCCACAATCGGCATAGATAAACGATAGTCCAAAGAGCATCACACCGCTTGAGAAAGTGGCTGTGAGAATGTATTTAGCTGCACCCTCAGCTGAATTGTTGCGATACTTGTCGAGTGCTACCATCGTTGCCATAGGCACACTTGCCATTTCAAGTCCGAGGAAGAACATTAGATAGTGACCTGAGGATACCATCATGTTCATACCAAGTAGGGTGGAAACAACGAGCAGATAGAATTCTCCTTCATGACGATCGTACGTCTTCATGCGGTCAATCTCTGCAGAATTGTACTTTCCGTAGAGCCACGAACGGCTCATGATGAGTACGATGAGTGTTCCCATTGAGAGAATTATCTTCATCACGTTGGCTGCCTCTGATGTTACATACATGCCACCGAAAGCCTCTGTTGGCTCCATGCAGAAGAAGCTGAGCACAAACTCGGCAAACATTAGCAGGCATACCAGTGGATTAAACCAGCGTCGGTCATTGCTCTTCGCTGAAGCAAAGTCGGCAATGAAAATGATAATGAGGATAGCAACAAGCATTGCCTCAGGAACCATATTTAAGAATTGACTGTACATAATCTTACTTTGTATTAAATTTTAATTATAACACTGCTAATGTTTGGGGTGTCACTACGTTAAGAATAGGACCAACTGCATCGCTGATTACATTGCTTGCCCAGAGAGGGAACAGACCAAGACCAGCTACACAGAAAATGAGGCATGCCACGGCAAGACGCTCATCCCATGTTGCGTCGGTAAGTTCTTCATAATGAGGGTCAGCCACTTTCTGGAATAGTATCTTGCCTACAACACGCAGGATATATACTGCCGTCACAACAATTGATGCACAAGCTATGATTGTTGCTGTACGGCGCATAATGTCAACACTGCCGTCTGCCATCTTGGCTCCAAACGAACCAACGAAGATGGTCATCTCGGCAACAAAACCAGAAAAGCCTGGCAGACCGAGATTGGCAAGTCCTGCAAGAACGTATCCCACAGAAAGGAATGGCATAATCTTCATGAGTCCTCCGAGTTTGCGAACATCGCGAGTGTGAGTACGACCATAAATCATACCGATGAGGGCAAAGAAGAGTGCAGTCATGAGTCCGTGTGAGAGCATTTGAAGAACAGCTCCAGTGCAAGATACCTGTGTCATCATCAGCAAAGCAAAGAGTACAAGACCGCAGTGACTTACAGATGAATATGCATTGATATATTTCAAGTCGGTCTGCACACAAGCTGAAAGTGCTCCATATACAACAGAAATCGTTGTCAGAATGATGAATATCCACGCCAATTCAGTGGCTGCATCAGGCAGAAGGAACATGGCGATACGGAAACATCCATAACCTCCGAGCTTCATAAGAACACCTGCATGGAGCATCGATACAGCTGTAGGGGCTGATGCGTGACCATCAGGCGACCATGTGTGGAATGGGAACAATGCACCAAGTACTCCAAATCCAATGAAAAGAAGAGGGAAGAAAATCTTCTGAATACCAACAGGAATGGCATGTAGTTGAGCAATTCGAAGAATATCGAAGGTGTATTCACCACTACCATTACCGTTGAAGAAATAGATTCCTACTATACCAATAATGAGTAGGGCAGAACCTCCCATAAGCATCAAGGTCAGTTTCATTGCAGCATATTCTTTTGCTCCACTGCCCCATACACCAATAAGCAGGTACATAGGAATGAGGGCAACTTCGTAGAACATGAACATGGTAAACATATCAATAGAGATAAAGAAACCATATACACCTGTAGAAAGGAGCGTGAACCAAAGGAAATACTCTTTAGTCATAGGTTTCAGTTGCCATGAAGCAAATGTTCCTGTGAAAACTATAATGCTCGAAAGCAATAACATAACTACTGATATGCCATCAACACCAATGTTGTAGCAGATGTTGAGCGGTGCAAACCAAGTGTGACATGCTGTGTAGAGCATGGGATATTGGTCAGCAGGCATCGTCTGACGAAGATGAATGAAGTCGATTGTGAGATAGACTGATAGCGCTAACAAGAGCGTTGAGCCTACAACCATTACACCGCGCACTTGATTGAGATTGCGGGCTATCCACAATCCAGCAAGCATAAGCACGGGGATTATTACGAATAATGTTAATATACTCATAGTCTATGTCTGTTTATATGCAAAGTAATACTAATGTTAATGCCACAGTTCCTGTGATGAACCAAACGGCATACTGACGCACGTCACCGCTCTGCCAGCCACGAATACTCTCGCCAGCTTCATTGGTGCCCCATGCCATGAAATTGAAAGTTCCATCAATAACACGGCGGTCAAACCATGCAATGGGTTTAGATACGAGATTAAAGATTATCTTATGGGTAACAAACTGATAAACTTCGTCCATGTAGAAACGCTTATAAGCAGCGCGATGGAGTTTTGGAAAAGCTTTATATAGCTTGTCGGCAACAGGTTGTTTCTCTCCTTTATAAATAAATGTGGCAAGGAGAATACTGCAAACAGCAATGACAATACTTGTGCCAGCTACAGTCCAGTTGAGGTGAATGTCGTATGCCTGACCATTAGCGCTTACGAAATGACCGAATGGGATAAATCCAGCACATATCGTTACGATGGAAAGGAAAATCAGTGGGAAAGTCATCGTCAGAGGTGCCTCGTGTGGAGTGTGATGCTCATGAGCCTCTTTGTTCTCCGTTCCCCAGAAAATACCATAGTAAAGACGGAACATGTAGAATGCCGTCATGGCAGCCACTCCAGTCATTATCCAGCCTACAACAGGGCTATATTGCATACAAGCAGTCAGAATTTCATCTTTCGAGAAAAATCCTGACAATGGAGGAATTCCTGCAATAGCAAGACATGAGATGAGGAACGTTAAGTGAGTGATAGGCATATACTTTCGCAATCCGCCCATCATCGACATCTCATTGGAATGAACAGCGTGGATGATACAACCTGCTCCAAGGAACAAGCATGCCTTGAACATGGCATGGGTAAATAAGTGGAACATAGAAGCCATATATCCCAGCTGTGCGTGATTGTCGAGTACTGCAGCATGACCTGGCAGACAAACACCCAAAGCAACCATCATAAAGGCTATCTGAGAAATTGTTGAGAAAGCAAGTACGCGCTTAATATCGCTTTGTGCACAGGCAACAGCTGCTGCATAGAATGCAGTGAACACTCCAACCCAAACTACTATACTCATAGCCTCTGGAGCATATTCTATCCACAAAGGGAACATTCGCGCAATCTGGAATACACCTGCGACAACCATTGTTGCAGCGTGGATAAGAGCAGAAACAGGTGTGGGACCTTCCATGGCATCGGGTAACCAGATGTGGAGTGGGAACATGGCAGACTTTCCTGCACCACCAATAAACATCAGAACGAGAGCCGTAGGCAGGATAAATCCACCAGCAGCAACGGCGCGGGTAGCATCGGCTGTGATAAATTCGGCTGCACCTTCACCCATGACAAGACCGCCATTAACAAACGAGAAACTGAACGAACCTGTGTAGTATCCAAAGATAAGAATACCAATCAAGAAGAACATATCAGCAAAACGAGTGACAATGAAAGCTTTTTTAGATGCTGCAACAGCTTCGTGGGTCTGATAATAAAAACCAATTAGCAGGTAAGAAGACACACCTACAAGTTCCCAGAATAGATACATCTGGAAAATGTTGGTGGCTACAACCAGTCCGAGCATTGACATGGTGAATAGAGAAAGGAAAGCATAATAGCGCTGGAAGCCTTTCTCGCCATGCATGTATCCAAAAGAATAGATGTGTACCATCAGACTGACCGTAGAGATAACGATAAGCATCATTACTGAGATAGGGTCGAGAAGAATACCCATATCAAAGTGAAGACTGCCTAATGGCAACCATGTGAAGTTGTAGGGAACGAGCGTTTGATATACTCCCTCTGCTGTACGGGCTCCTGTAAAATAATTAAAAGCCGTCATGTAAGACAAAATAGTTACCAGTCCGAGCGACGTAGTACCAATCAGTCCCGCTACTTTATGCGACATCTTCATGCCCGCCAGTCCTAAAACAAGGAACGTCAGTGCAGGTAGAAGAAGTATTAAAAATACATAACTATATTCCATAAGGCTCTTTAGAGTTTCATGTTTTCAATACTGTTCACCTGGTCACTGTTGAAGCGTCGGTAAACATTTAATATTATTGCAATAGCTACAGCTGTTTCAGCCGCACTTACTCCAATGGAGAAGAGTGTGAAGAAGAAACCTTCAAATTCTCCAGGATAAAGCAATCGATTGAATACAGCAAAGTTCATGTCAACGGCGTTAAGTATCAATTCAACAGAGATAAGCATGGAGATGAGGTTGCGACGAGTCACAAAACCAAAGACGCCGATGAAGAAAAGCAAAGTGCTGAGCACAATAAAACATTCTACTGGTATCATAATTCTTACTTATCTTTACGTGATATTACTATTCCGCCTATGATGCATGCCAAAAGGAAGAGTGAGATAAACTCGAAAGGTAGCACGTATTGGTACTTGTCGGCACCCATAAGTGTCGTTCCGATTTCTTTCATTGAAACTTCCTGATTGTCAATTGCCATGCTAATAAACTTATTCTTCAGCAGGATGAAAAGCACGAGTACTAACCCTGCAAGAGCCGAGAGACCACCTACAACAAAGCGTTTCACGTTCACTTTCTCAGTCAAACCTTGAAGAGTGCGCTTTGAAACAAGTTGTATGGCGAAGATATAGAGCATTGTAACACCTCCTGCATATACGCTAATTTGTACTGCACCGAGGAAAGTATAGTCGAGCAAGAAATAGATTCCAGCCACTCCGAACAAGACGAAGAGCAGGAATAGTGCTGCCCGCATTATTCGCTTTGTTGCCACACACATCACGGCAGAACCGAGAATGACAACAGAGAGAATTATAAACATTATGATATTTGCCATAATAATCCTTACGTTTACTTGGTCTTTGTATTGAACTTTCCTATCTCCAAGTCGGCTCCACCATCTATGAGCGATGGAAGACTACCTCCCTTATATACCTCCTTGTCGAGGTGGAGAACAAGAGAATTGCGGTCGAAGACACTGTTTTCAAAATCGTTTGTAAACTCGATGGCATCAAAGTTGCATGCATTGGTACACAACTGGCAGAACATACAATCGCCTAGATCGTATTGATAGTCGTCGAGTACCTTCTTTTTCTTGCCTGTCTCTGGGTCTTCCTGCATGTGAGCAGTAATCTTGATGGTACCATTAGGGCAGGCTTTCTCACACAACGTACATGCCGTACACTTGTAGTTACCTTCCTCATCACGTTTGAAAACGAGTCTGCCGCGGTGGCGCTTGGCAACATGGAGTGTCGTTTTGCGGTTTTCGGGATATTGCTCCGTTGACTTAGGCGTAAGGTATTCCTTGAAAGTGACTTTCAGTCCAGTAGCCAATGTCTTTGCGGCATTTGCAATTCCACCGAAATATGATTGTTTATTGTCCATATCCTATATACATTATTATATATACCATTTCATTGCTACAACGATAGTCATCAGCACAATGTTGAGCAGTGCTAATGGCATCAGATATTTCCATTCAAGTGAGAGGATTTGGTCGATACGCAAGCGTGGGAAAGTCCAGCGTATCCACATAAGTACCCATACCAAGAAGAAGGTCTTTGCGAAGAACCAAACGAAGCCTGGTATCATTGCCATAACATTGTCGAAAGCCTCTACACCGATTGCTATAGGTGCCCATCCTCCAAGGAAAACAGCTGCGGCAATGCCAGATATAACAAACAGGTTGAGGTATTCTGCAAGATAGAAGAAACCAAATCCCATACCAGAGTATTCCGTATGGTGACCTGCTGTCAGCTCACTCTCGGCTTCAGCCATATCGAAAGGTCCGCGATTAGCTTCTGCATTACCTGCAATGAGGAATATGAAGAAGGCTATTAGGGCTGGGATGTGTCCCTTCACGATGAGCCATTGCCATGGACCAACTTGAGATTCTACTATGCCTGACATCTGCATCGTACCTGTCAGAATGACAGCGGTAATGAGACAAAGACAGAGCGACATCTCATAAGAAATCATCTGCACGGCTGCACGCATGGCGGAAACAACAGAATACTTGTTGTTACTTCCCCATCCAGCAAGGAATATGCCGACAACGCCTATCGATGATATGGCAGTGATGAGAAATATGCCTACGTTGAAATCGAGAATATGTGCACCACTATTCCATGGCAGGAACGAGAATGTTCCAACCGATGCTATAATTACGAGCAGTGGGGCAACAGCGTAAAGAAGTTTGTCTGCTTTGTCAACGAAGAAGATTTCCTTTATAAGCATCTTCAATACGTCGGCAAATACTTGCAGCACACCCCATGGACCGACACGCATCGGTCCTATGCGGCACTGAAAGTAGGCGCATACCTTTCGTTCCATTAATATCAGTACGATTGCTATCATTGCGTATGCCACGAGGATTAACGCACCGACAACAACGCACTCTATAAGTATCGACCAAAAGTCTCCAAGCCCAAGAGTATTGCGCAGAAGACTGTCGAACCATTGTGTCACTATTGAAAAGTTGAACATAATTGTCTAATAATTTTATCTGTCAATGTCAGGTATAACGATGTCTATTGCAGCACCTGTCGTAACGAGGTCAGCAATTTTTTGTCCGCGTAGCATCTTGTCGAGTGCACCTACGAGAGTTAGTCCCATCGGACGCATCTTCAAGCGATAAGGACTCTTGTCGCCTTTAGAATCGAGATAGACGCCAAACTCGCCACTAGCTCCTTCGACAGAGAAATACCATTGTCCTTCGGGTACCTTAATGATAGGTTTCTGCTTTATATAAAACTCTCCTTCAGGTATGTTGTCGATAAGTTGTTCAATGATGTTGAGACTTTGGTATATTTCATTGATATGAATGAAATAACGATCCATGCTGTCGCAGCCAAAGGAAACAACCTGTTCCCATTCCACTTTGTCATACATATCATAAGGATGATTGCGTCTTACGTCGTTTTTCCATCCTGATGCACGACCAGCAGGGCCAGTCACAGCATAGTTGATGCAGTCTTCAAGTGTCATCGAGCCAACCTTTTCAAAACGGTTATGAGTGATGACATTGTCCCCAAAGACATCAACATACTCCTGTATCATCGGGCGTAGATACTTGATTAGTTTCTTTACGTTTCCGACAAAGTTAGGATCGATATCGTCTTGCAGTCCTCCTATACGGTAGTAGTTCTGAATCAAACGGCCGCCAGTAGTCTCTTCCATTACGTTCAGTACGTGTTCGCGGTCTCTCATGCAGTAGAGGAATGCTGTCAAAGCACCTAAATCTTGTGCACAGCAACCGCAGTAGAGTAGGTGAGAGTCGATACGTTGCAACTCGTCCATTATCGTACGGATATACTTAATGCGGTCAGTAAGTTCTATCTCCATACCTTCTTCTATCACTCCTACTAATGCATGACGATGCATCATGGCTGAAAGATAGTTCAGGCGGTCTGTCAGTGCGAGCGTCTGTGGGTAGGTATAGTCTTCACACATTTTCTCTATTCCGCGATGAATATATCCCAAATGCGGATAAATACGTTTGACAGTCTCACCATCGAGCACTGTTTGCAGGCGCAATACTCCGTGGGTAGAAGGGTGCTGAGGACCGATATTTATCACGTACTCATCGTCACAGAAGAGAGGATTCTTCTTACAGCACAGTTTCCCGTCAGCGTTCAGGTAGTATTCCAGTCCGTAGTCTGGCTCTACATCGTCTTCAAGTGTGTATTTCTTGTCGCCCTTGAAATTTTTCAATAGCGGATGACCATTGAAATCGTTGCGCAGAAAAAGTCGTCGCATGTCGGGGTGATTGAGGAATACTATGCCGAAAAAGTCGTACACCTCGCGCTCCAGCAAGTCGGCAGCTTTCCAAAGATGCAGCACTGATGGCACATAGTGAATGCCTTCTTGCTGCTCGGCAATTAGTTTTACGCTAACGCGTTCATGACTCTCGGTGTTTTCGAGAATGTATATACAACCGAGTCCTTCTTCACCAAAGTCTTCACCAATAATAGTAACGAGGTAGTCGAAATGTTGTTTTTCTTTTAGCGTTTCCATTTCCTTGGCGAAGCTGTCGAATGAAAATATCTTGTTATCTAATTTCATTTTGCTTCCTCCTGTTCTTTTTTCAGGTTCTCGACAAAGTCAGCGGGAACGTCTGTTACTACTATCGGTTCTTTCTTTCCGTACATTATGGCCTCATTGCTTACTCCCATTTCGCGTTCTTCTGCATTTTGCTTGTGATTTGCTCCGCCAAAGAATTTCTCCACTTTAACTTTGCGCTGCAACTGCATCATGCCGTAGAGTATTGCTTCTGGTCGCGGAGGGCAACCTGGAACAAATACATCAACGGGCACAATCTCTTCAATGCCGTTAACAACGTGGTAGCTCGACTTGAAAGGTCCACCGCTGATGGCACATCCACCAACCGCTATTACATATTTCGGCTCAGCCATTTGGTCATAAAGGCGCTTGAATGCAGGTGCCATTTTATGGGTTATTGTTCCAGCACACATAATGAGGTCGGCTTGTCGGGGAGAGTTACGCGTTACTTCGAAACCGAAACGCGAGAAGTCGTAGCGAGCACAGCCTACTGCCATAAACTCGATACCGCAGCAACTTGTGGCAAAGGTCAGTGACCAAAGGGAATTAGAACGTCCCCAATTGATTAGCTGGTCAAGACTTCCAGTTACTACGTTTACACCGCCTTCGTGCAACTCTTCAACAAGTTTTTCGAGGCTTTCGTTGTCCTTAAACTCTTCGTAAGGAACGCTCTTGATGTGGGGTTTCTTTACTTCCATTCTAACGCTCCTTTCCGCCAGGCATAAGCCAAGCCAAATACAAGTACGAGGAGGAAGAAGCCAATGGTAACAAGTGCCATCGGTCCAAATTCTCCAACGACTACAGCCCATGGATAGAGAAACACGGTCTCAATGTCGAACACGAGGAAAAGGATTGCAAACAAGTAGAAACCCACCGACATTGGCAGCCAAGAGCTACCATGGGTGGGTATTCCGCACTCGTAAGGTTCACCTTTCACTTTGTTGTACGACCGTGGTCCTATCAACTTTGCAATGACGTAAGCCGCCAGTACAAGGGTAATAGCCGTAATCAGTACGGTGATTAACAAAGTAGAATTCATTGTGTGATATAATTTAAATTATATAAGTTTGCGTTTTTAACCAAGCTCCTTAAATCGCGTGCAAAGGTATAAAAAAAATAATATATTGCTTCCTTTTATATTAAAAAAAACAAATTATCTGAAAAAAAAGTATAGTGAGCTTATGTTTGTTTTAAGTTCTCATGGAATGATTCTAATCCTTTTAATGGCGATTTTTCTATTTTGCCTAACGTTATTTTATGTTCTTCTGCAGCTTTACAAAGTTCGTTTTGATAGTAGTATGCTATGCTTCCAATGCAGTTAAGACTTAGGTCTGTACGTTTGTAGGGTAAGATGCAATAGCGAATAAATTTGCTGAAATGATCGATAACAAGACGTTCGACATCTTTGTTGTTGATGTGTTTATGGATAAAAGGTGAAATCGATGCAAGAAAACGATTGGGCATTGGTTGGCGATAGGTGCGATTTATAATGTCAGAGATGTTGGTGTTGAATTCCTGTTCAAAATCATTTTTTATTTCATTTGGAAGTTGCCGTTTATACATGGCTTCTATAAATGATTTTCCTAATACAGCACCACTGCCTTCGTCTCCAAGAATGTATCCTAAAGGAGGAATGTTGTCAATGATTTTCGTTCCATCGTAAATACATGAATTTGACCCTGTTCCGAGTATGCATGCTATCCCTTCTTTGTTGCCGAGAAGTGCTCGTGCCGAACCTAATAAATCACTTTCAATACAAATAGTTATATCTTTGGAAACTAATAAGATGTTGTTTGCTGATTGGAGTAATAATAAAACAATCTTTTCTCTATATTCATCCCTAATACCCGCACCATAGTAATATATGCCTTCCACTTGTTCTTTCTTACCAATAGTGGTTAGCGCTTTGTCAAAAATTATTCTAATATCTTCGGCGTCCTGAAGAATAGGGTTTACTCCTTCAGTCTTTACCATTTTCTTTTCTCCGTTGAGACTTACAGCGAGCCAATCGGTCTTAGTGCTTCCACTGTCAATTATGATTTTCATTCGTAATTTGTTATAGATTTTGATTATTTGCAAATTTATATTTTTTTCCTTAGGCTTGCAAACTTACGAATAATAATCTTGTGTGGCTGAAACAATGGTATCGTAAGTGAGATATAACTTTTTTATATGGCTGCAAAAGCAAAATAATTCGCCGAGACATATCGGTAGAAGAATTGTCTCGACGAATTATTTTTTTTGTTTGATTAGGTAAGTGCTGTTATTTTATTCTGTTTGTCTTGCGATTGTCAGCAGTATGTCGCCAGGTTGGAGTTCCAATTGCCCATTGGGGACTATGAATGAGCGTCCGCGCTTTACCATCATGACCAGCACCCCTTTGGGAAAATTCATATCGGCAAGTCGATGACCTTTATTGAAATCCTCATCAGTGAGTGTGATTTCCGAGAGTTGCGATTCCAATTCGTCTGGGAGTTCGATACCGAAGTCATTACCTGTTTTTGGCACCTCCGTAGCCAGACCAAGCCAGCGTGCACAGGCGGTGATAGTGGTTCCTTGAAAAGAGAGCGATAGCAATGTTATGACGAATACTACAACCAATGTTAGCACAGTCATATCAATAATCAATTATCTATTGAAACATTTTGTTGATTACCTTTGCATCCTCGCCTTCGAAGAACTGGACTTCGGTTACAGGTTCGTAACTCATGCGGATGTATTGTTGCAATAGCAGACCAATGAATTGCCTGTCTCGCGAAATGATGACTTCAATTAGGTAGTTGCCGTCAGTCACTTTCTTTGGGTGGAAGTCACCGATGACTTCAGCCAAATTCTCCTTGTGAGCAGAGAGGATTCGGCGCAAACGCTCTCCATCCTGCGGGGTGTATTCGTAGGTGTGAACATCTATGATGCTTTGTGTTGGATTGTAAATCGCTGTGGTCTTTAACCCCAGCATTGATTTGCTGATGCTAATACGAGCATCAGCACAGATGTCTTTCCACATCTGTAGGTTTTTGATATTTGCCATATTGTTTATTCTTTATTAATTACGTTGACTTTCATCATGGCTCAGCCTTTCAAATAAGCATAATTGGCTTTCGCTACTCAGAAAGTTAATAATATGATACTTTACAGCTGCAAAACGATACGAAGCCCTTCGCCCTTTGTTGGGAAACCCAAAGGCAGCCGTTTTCCAACAATAATACAAGGGAGGTATTGGTATCACTGTAACTAACAAAGAATGCGTCTCAACGCTATTACATAATAGAAGCGTGGTGACGCAGCCACTACTCGCAATCCGCAGTCCATGCGGTGCAGCAGGGCAAAGTATTTAGACAGTTGATATGAATGGTCGGAAGTCCATCGTCCCAACATTCTGCCAGGTTTGCCACCATTAGAGGAGTAAAGTCTGACAGGGCGCGAACTTCCTAAGCGATGTCCAGTCTTGGTTGTTATCAAAGCCCCTGCAGGCGGCATCTGCCGTTCCTGTAGAATGTGTTGTTGTAGTTCGTCGTGTTCTGCTAAACATTCTTTCTTGACGGATTCATCAAGAACGCATGCCTGAGCCTGTATTCCTAAATCCGCGACAGATAGACAGCACATCAGCAACAGCACACTAAAAAAGCGCAAAAGTCGGTTGCTGATATGTAGTGCTGTATGGGGCATAAACATTAAGAATTAAAATATTGGACTACGGAAAAACGCAGTAAATCATCATAATATCGTAAGAATATGATTTCAGAATATCCATGTTATGAGCATGAACATCCAATGGGCAACTAGTGCTGCGCAAATACCACCCACTGTGTGCGATATTATTGCTTTTGAGGTTAGCTCGCGATAGCCTAAAGAGTCGAGCATGGCTGTATGTGTGCTTAGGTAGCCGCTCCAACACATACCTATAGCTGTAAATACTGCTATGGCATTGCCATCTGCCCAACCGTGCAGAACGTAGGTGGGGACGAGGCTAAGCGCTGCCCCAACAGCTCCAAGAGCAGTAATCGGGAAAGCTATGAGATGAGGGTCTGTAAACCCAAAGAGCCATTTGAATATGAAATCTATCTTTTGTGCTAACCAAGGCAAAAACTCTACACCTTCGTAGGCAGCACCTGTATAAGTGCCATCGCTGCTCGCACCAAACGTAAGAATCATAACGAATGTTGAGATGACAAGCACTCCAGGAATGATAGCGAGCCCCGTTTCTACACCTGTTTTACCGCCATCAAGCAGCGAGTTGAGTGTGCGCAGGAATGTGCCTTTCTCCTCTTCATGCTCATGCTCATCAGCTGCAATTGCCTCTGTTTTCTCGGCTGCATTTTCAACAGCATATTGTGGATATGCCTTCAGTACGAAATATTGCATCAGACGGGTGGAAACAATGCAACCAACAAAGGCACCGAAAAGTCCTATCAGAGGTTCTTTGAAAAAGCCTTGACCCATCATGAAGATGATAACAATAAGTCCCATACCAAAAGCAGTTCCGAAATTGGTAAGCGATATGAATTGAAATTTCTTAAAATAACTGCTGAAACGTTTGTCTTTTGAAAGAGAGATTATTGCAGGATTGTCGCTCAAGAATGTCATAACAGCGCCAAGCGAAGCAACACCAGGCAGATTAAATAGAGGACGCATCATTGGGCGAAGTATTCGCTCAAGCATATCCACAACGCCAAATTCAACAAACAATTTGCCCAAGGCGCCTGTGATAACGCAGATAGCCATGAGATAGAAACAAGTGTTGAGAAGCAGGTCGTGAGCCGTTTTCATAACGGTGTTAAGCATATTTGCGGCTCCCATCTGACTGCCAATGCCTCCAAAAATAATTACTACGATAGTCAGGCAGATGATGCCTGATACAAGTTTGTTGTTTTTCTGCATGATGTGTCTGTTTAATCTAATAGTTAAAAAACGCTGCAAAGGTAATTCTTTTCTTACAACATTCAAATTTTCGTTTTCGTTTTTAGTAACATTGTAATCATACAATATATATAACAATGTGTAAGTTACATTATCTTTGACATTCTATTAATTAATAAAACAGCGATGCTTGCTTGTAAACTACAAGTGAGCATCGCTGAGTTTATAGTTGCCGCACAAACATTTTTTTTAGTGCTGCATTAGTAGATTAATTCGTTTTCTTTAATAGTTTTCTGCCAAGAGTTCGAAGAATTTTTGTGGATGGTCGCATACAGGACATTTCTCTGGTGCTTCCTTGCCTACTACAATGTGTCCGCAATTGCGACATTTCCATATTGCATCACCTTCGCGAGAGAACACAACCTTTTCGTTTATATTTCCAAGCAGCTTGCGATATCTCTCCTCGTGATGGCGTTCTATTGCTGCAACGCCACGGAATTTCTCTGCAATCTCTGTGAAACCTTCCTCTTCAGCCTCGCGAGCCATGCGGTCGTACATATCTGTCCATTCGTAGTTCTCTCCTCCGGCAGCAGCCTCGAGATTGGCAGTGGTGTCCTTAATGCTACCGCCTTCAAGTAGTTTGAACCACATTTTTGCATGTTCTTTCTCATTAGCCGCCGTTTCTTCAAAGATGGCTGCGATTTGCTCGTAACCATCTTTTTTTGCTTTAGATGCCCAATAGGTGTATTTATTGCGTGCCATCGACTCACCGGCAAACGCCTCCATTAGGTTCTTCTCTGTTTTTGTTCCTTTAAGTTCTTTCATGATTTCTCGTTTTTTTTTATGGTTAATACTAAATAGTTATTTCTCCGCAAATGGATTGATTCATGTATCTGCGTACATCATCGATATTGTTGTAGCGTGCGTGGAGATACATCAGTTTGGTAACAGCACTCTCAACCGTGCTGTCATAGCCACTGACTATGCCTGTTTCTTTTAGTTGATAGCCTGTGTCGTAACGATTCATCTCAACCGCTCCAGTCACACATTGGCTGATGTTGACAACGGTTATACCTCTATCAGAGGCATCGCGCAATAGGTTGATAAGCCAAGCTTGCTGTGGAGCGTTTCCGCTACCATAGCTTCTCATGACGATAGCGTGTAGATTTGGAATATCGAGCACGTTTTTTACGATATTTTCGCCTATCCCTGGAAATAGTGAGAACACCATTACATTGGCATCCATTTGTGTGTTGACTGTTAATGGCTTCGAATAGTCGGGTTGGAGTATGTTGTGCTCATGGAAAGCAAAGCTTATTCCTGCATCGCATAGTGGTGGATAGTTGAACGAACAGAAAGCATCGAAGCCTTCGGAATTCATCTTTGTTGAGCGATTGCCACGCAAAAGTTTTCCGTTGAAATAAATACACACTTCTGGCACCATTGGTCTGCCATCAGAATGGTGGGCTGCAGCTAACTCTATACTGCTCATAAGGTTCTCTTTTCCATCTGTGCGTAGTTGTCCGATGGGTAATTGCGAACCAGTAAGGATTACAGGTTTTGTCAGGTTCTGAAGCATATACGATAGGGCAGAGGCTGTATATGCCATCGTGTCAGTGCCATGAAGAACAACGAAACCATCATATTGATTGTATCGGTCAGCTATAATGCTTACAATTTTTTTCCAATATTCGGGCGACATATCACTCGAATCGATAATAGGATTGAATTGATAGACATCAACATCAGTCTTCAAGAAAGCAAATTCTGGCATGTTCTCCTTCAGATGGTTGAAGTCGAGAGGTTCGAGGGCACCTGTCGCTGGGTTGCATCCCATACCGATAGTACCGCCTGTGTAGATGATGAGCACGCGCTCCTTACGAATAATCTGCATCGATAGATAAAAAATGATAACTTGCTCTATATTATGAATACAAAATTACGCATTTCTTACTATATAAGCAATTTTCATTGACTATTTTTTTACACTTCATTTTTTATTTTTAACTTTGCACGAAATTATTAAAAACATTTCTTATATGAAGAAGATAATCCTGCCTTTATTGGCAATCGTAGCAGTGATGATGCTCAACAGTTGCAAGACATCGAAAGACTTTTTGTATTTCGACAACATTGATTCAATCGATTGGGCATCGCGTCCAGGAATGATGTATGATGCGCGAATTATGCCTAAAGATCAGCTAACTATTACAGTTAGCACCACAGACCCTACCGCTGCCTATCCTTTCAATCTGCAAGTGGCTAACACTTTGCAAAGTTCTGGGCAGAACATCAACAATGGATCGGGTATGTTGCAGACTTATCTCGTTGACAATGACGGATATATTGAATTTCCAGTAATTGGAAAAATCCGAGTTGTTGGACTGACAAAAACCGAGTGTCAAGATCTTATTAAGGAAAAAATATCGCCCTATCTGGCAAAGGAAGAAAATCCAATCGTTGTTGTTCGCATGGCAAGTTTCCATGTGACTGTTATTGGTGAGGCAGGAGGAAAACGTAATGTGCCTGTCCCTTATGAGAAAATGAGTATCATAGAATGTCTTGCAGAGGTGGGCGACCTCACTCCATACACAATCCGTGACGATATCTTA
Organism: uncultured Prevotella sp.; assembly: GCA_946627325.1. Classification (GTDB taxonomy): domain Bacteria; phylum Bacteroidota; class Bacteroidia; order Bacteroidales; family Bacteroidaceae; genus Prevotella. The sequence continues at coordinate 33,926 of CAMOVK010000006.1, forward strand.
ATTATTCGTACCGATGAACATGGAAAACGTTCATATGCTCGTCTGAATATACACGATGCGGACATTCTAAACCATCCGTTCTTCTTCTTGCAGCAGAACGACATTATATACCTTAAGCCAAACAAGGTAGCAGTGAGAAACTCTGCAATAGGACAATCAACGTCGCTTTATTTCTCTGTAGTGGGTGTAATAACGTCAATAATAACCCTCGCAGTAAACATTATAAGATGGTAAACAACTTGATAGAGAGACCTCAATTCGGTCTCTCTACTTGTATAGCAAAAATCTCTGCCAACGACTATATTCGCGACTATCGTGATAGCGAACGCTTTATCAAATACTGTCGCCAGTGTAGTCGTTATGGTAAAACTTATTCTTGTCCTCCTTTCGATTTCGATACTGATGAATATATATCAGGTTATCGCGATGTTTACATAATAGGTACGAAAGTTGTCTTCGATGAAGCCACCCGACAGGCATCGACCACCATTGAGTTGCGCGATGCTATTTCGCACAATGCCATGTATATGTCTCTTGATAGCCTTGAAGAGAGCCACAATCGTCTTCTCGCAAAATTTCCTGATACCATTTCGTTCCTTGTAGGCAAGTGTCGTGTCTGCGACAGCGTTCCTTGTGCTCGTCCACAAGGTCTCCCTTGCCGTCATCCCGATAGGGTGCGTCACTCCATAGAGTCGGTTGGTTTCGATGTTGGCAAGACTACTTCCCAATTGCTTGGTATCGAATTGAAATGGAGTAGCGACCACCAACTGCCTGAATATATCACCCTCGTGACAGCACTTTTTACCTGCGCTGCTTCCGATAAATTTATACCTGCTCTATGTAATGAGCTCGGTGTACCTCCCGAAAAAGTACAATCGATTTAACCCTTTTCTGATTTTTTTATTCTATTACTAACAATTCTTGTCAGCTGCGGCTGATTTCTGTTCCAGTTGTATTAAGTGATAGGTCAACGAAACGTGCGTTTGCATTGAGTGGATGGTGTGTAAGTGTTTCGCGTATGCGTGCAGCTGCTGTCGCGTCTTTGGCTATCATGTATAGGTATCCACCACCTCCAGCACCTGGTAACTTGTAGCCGAGACAATAGTCGTCTATCATGTCGGTCAGGGCTTTTATAGCTGCGGGGTTTGTGCCGCTGTCGAGTAGTTGGTTTTGCTGCCAAGTTTTTCTAACCAACAAACCCATTTTCTGGAAGTTGGAGCGTTCTATGGCATCGTACATTTGCAAGGCATGGCCGCGCATTTCTCGCAATAGTCGTAGTTCATCACATTGGTTGAGGAACATACGACGTACTATTTGTGACAAGATTTGTTTTGCTGTTCGTGTTATTCCTGTATAGTATAGCAGGTGGCAAGGTCTGTAATCAGTTTGTGTGAATATGCTGTCGGACGTCCATCTTGCTGCTGGTGTCTGATTTATTCCTCGTTCAGTTTGTAGGAGTTTCACACCTCCGAGTAATCCTCCGTATTGGTCTTGCCATCCACCACCTGTCGTAAGCATCTGTTCAAGCACGAGTGTTCGGTAGCCGATAGTCATTTTGTCCCATCCGAGTCCGCAGAAATTGCTCAGTGCTTCGAGAACAGTTGCTGCAATTATGCTGCTTGTTCCCAGCCCACTACCTGCAGGTATTGCAGAGAGTAGGGTGAGGTCTATACCGCTTCCGAAATCGTTTAGATGGTGTTTGAGTGATGGATAGAGTGGTTTTGAGCCGTCTATTGGCATGAATCCTGCGAGCGAAAGTGCTGCTTTTGGTATGGAAAACGGACTGCCTACGCGGTTGTATTCGGCAAGTTGCTCGTAAGTTTCTATTGTCTCTGTAGCTCCGAGGTCGATGCTTCGGAGTGTGATTTTCAATTCTTTCGTAGGCTTTATATATACTTGTATGGGTTGTTGCCCGTTAAGGTTGATGGCGAGGTTCACTACGTTTCCTCCCTCCATTAGGCAATAGGGTGGTGTGTCTGTCCATCCTCCTGCTATGTCTATGCGCACGGGTGACCGTCCCCAGACTATTTGGTCGTGACATACATCGAGTCGCGGCAATGTCTGTTGTGTGGCAATCGTGTTGATAATTCCCTTGCGAAGTAGAGCGAAAGCCTTTTCGGAATATGTCTCTGCCTCGTCGGTTTTTCCTTTGTTGTGAAGTAATTCAGCTCGAAACATTGCATCGTGTATGCGCGTCATGAGTGGATTATCTTCCTCTATGGGGTGTGGCAGTGGTAGGTTTGCTTCTGCAAACTCTTTTGCTGCGTGTTCGAGGTCTGTCTGATAGAACACACTTTGTCGGTGGTTTCGTGCAAGAAATGCCCAGTTTCGTTGTCGGAACATTCGACGTTGCTCTTCGAGTCGATATAGGTTTGCTTTGTCTGATATTTCATCTGCCGAGAGTCGTTTTGTTTTTTCCCATATCATTTTTCCTCCTTCTTGTTCTGGTTCGTTGAGCATCCATCGCAGAACGAGTCCCATGTCGTGAACGTTTTCCACTAAAGGGAATAGTCTTGCTGCTTGAATATCGGTGTCTTCAGTGCCTATGTCTTCAGTGTTGAGTTGGCGATTGTTTAGCCATTGTGCGAGCGGTTGAGAGATGAATTCTGTGTTGTCGTCGCTGATTTTTCCTCTGAAAATGTCGTTGAAGCCGTATGGGCGGACAGCCCAAGCAGTCTCTCCAATTGGCACGATATCGATACATTGTTGTTTGTCAACCTTGATTTTCCAGTTGTTTTCTGGCACTCCCGTAATGATGTTTTCAGTGCTTATAGTCCAATCTTCACTGATAGAAGAGTTTTCTATCCATAGATTCTGGTTGTTGGCATTTATCTTTATCCATGTTTCTGCATTTTGTACGAACATGGCGGGGTGTGGTTTCTGTGAGTGGTGCATTATCTGTCGCTGGTCGGTTACCACGTTTTGCAGTCGTAGTGTCGATGAAATAATTTCCTTCGACGTGCCGAAATGGTAGAATTCGCCTCCCGACAGGGGTACTATTGCTACACTGAGTTCCTTTATTTCTGTGTCTTCGAGAGTTGGTTGGTCGCCCAGACAGCATCCAAAATCGGAATATAGGTCGTATTGTCGTATGTCGTTGCCTTGCTTTGCTCTGTCGCATAGTAGGTTGAGAGCCTTCTCGCTTAGCATCCATACGCCTATATCGGTCAGATAGAGATTGTCGCGTTGCAGGGTGTTGAGCGTTGCTATAGGTGGTTTCTGAAGCATACATTTCAGCCTCGATGGTGATTTTCTGTCGCAAACGAAAACCCCATGGTTTGTTGCTACGTTGGCATCAAGCCATAGTCCGAGGCAAACGACGTCGGCTTCTGGCAGTTCGGGAAGTGGTTGCGATGTGCGAATGAGTACGTCGCCACTGACAATCATCGTCTTCAAACTATCGGGTGCATCAGCCATAAGTTGCTCGTAGAGTGGCAGTTGCAGTGAAAGTAGATTTTGTGACAATTGCTGTCCGCGTTCCCATCGAAACACAGGGATGGGTGTTAGCACTTTTCCAGCAGGTGCGTATGCTGGTAAGCGGCGACTTTGTCCACCAGCATGTAGGAGCAATCGGCGCTCGGTAGAGAGCCATTCGGCAAACGATAGTTTGCTGTTAGCTGCCTTGTAAGCTTCTTTGAGTAGCCATACCGATCCACCTCCAGAACCCAATTTCTTGCCTACTGGGTCGTTGGAACAGAACCATTCATTGCGGTCGAGACCTGTAATAGAGTGAAAACAATCTACAAGGTTTGGTGGAAGGGAAAGCAATTTTTTCATGATTGATAAGTGGTAGTTATATGCTTTTGTAACTCGTTGATACTTAGTTAGTTCGGAAAGCATATCTTTTCGGTTTGAAAAGATATGCTTTTCACGTTGAAAAGGCATACTTTCCGAGTCGGAAAGATATGCTATTCGGATTTGATACTTTTGCGTTTGATTTTCAATACTATTGCAGCTATGATGCTAAGCAGCAAAACAGCGATAGCTATATATGCTATTGTCTCTGTTGTTGTGACTGTTTTGGGACGGAAGGTAAGCACAATTTCGTGTTTTCCTGGTGTTACCTTTATTGCGCGTAGCACATAGTTCACCCTGCCAACTTCTACTGCCTGTCCGTCAACCGTTGCTTCCCAGCCAGGATAATAAATTTCGGAGAATACTATTATGCCTCCATTGTGGCTTTCGGCAGTATAGTGTAGTTCGTTAGGTGCATAGGATGTTATCTCCACTATTGATGTGTCGTTCTGTGGATGGGCTTCTCCCAGAATGTCTTTGAAACGCTTATCGGCTACTGCTTCGTGTCGCAGTCGCAGACTGCCTATAGTATTCAGCTCATCATCGGCAGACTCTACATAGCTGATTTTATCTACAAACCACGCATTGCCGTAGGTGTATATGTTTTGCAGCGGTATGGTCTTGCCGTCTTGTAGAGGAATGATGAAATATCGAGTGTTGAGCATATTGAGAACAGGAAAGAGCGAATCGCCGTTGATTTTCTGCATATCACCTGCAGTCTCTGCAAGAGCTTCGCTTACGTTTATCATCTCAGCCTTCCGCTTACTGCTTTCGCGCGGAGCAATATAGGCGTCAATGAGTTCCTGATAGCGGCGCAACTTGGCTGCATGATAGCCACCGATACTCTTGTGATAGTAAGATGTCTCGTTCTCGTTGAAAGCATTGCTGCTGACGTTGAATACGCGGTAGTTTATCGATTTGTCGTTGAGAATGAGTTGGTCGGTAGATGTTTGTTCGTGAGGAAGTTCGCGAATACTACGCTCGACAAACATATCGTCGTTGAGATAGCGCTTGTTTACACTCCACATATCAACGAGGCAGAGCACTGCCAGAGCGCCTACCATCCAGTGAGCTTTGATTTTCTGATAACGATAGAGAAGTATAATGCCAAAGCCGATAATAATGATGAAGAACGAACGCCAACAATCTGACGTAAATAGAGATATTCGCATATCTGTGATACTTGCAATAAGTCCGTTCAGTAGATTATCGGGTATCTCTGGAATCTTCGAGAATTGTGCCACTTCTTCACGACTGATAAAGTCGGAGAAAAACAATGTTGGCATCAAGGCAAACAGTAAACAGACACCAGCCGTCAGACAAAGGCTCGTAGCAACATAGTATTTCTTTTTCTTGAAAACTGCCACAGGATTTGTAATGATGCCTTTCAGAGCTGCAATAGCAAGCAGCGGAATACAAAATTCGGCTACTACGAGAATACTACTCGGTGTGCGAAACTTGGAATACATTGGCACATAGTCGATAAAGAAGTCGGTCAATGGCATAAAATTCTTGCCCCATGAGAGTAAAATCGACAATATCGTAGCACCGAGCAGAGCCCACTTCATAGGTCCTTTCACGATGAAAATACCAAGGAAGAACAGCATCAAGACAAGAGCCCCAACATAAACCGGACCCATAGTCATGGGCTGCCCACCCCAGTATTGTGATACATTGTTATATATATTGTCAATTCCATAATATTGTTGAAAACCATACACCACATCGTTCGAAGCATGTTTCATGGCAGAAGGGTTTTGTCCCATAGGAACCGAAGCCCCACCTTTCGTATTAGGAATAAGCAGCGTCCATGTCTCGCCTATGCCATACGACCACTGAGTAATATAGTCGCGGTCGAGGCCACTGCTCCTTTTCTTCTCAGCACTGCCAGTCTTTGTCAACTCGCTCTTACCTCGAAGCGACTCTTTGGAGTACTGCCAGGTGTGGTAAAGATTAGAAGCATTTATCAATATGCCTATCGTAGCCGCAGCAACGCACACAGCTGTAGCTTTCCAAAACCGCTTCATCTGCTTGTGACGAATGTCATAGATGAGGAAAGAGATAATCATTAGGAAAAGAAGGAACAAGAAATAGTAGGTCATCTGCACATGATTGGCTTTCACTTCGAAAGCTGTGAAAAGTGCAGTCAAGACAAATCCCCAAAGGTAACGACCTTTGTAGGCTGTTACTACACCTGCAATCATAGGTGGTATATATGCCAAAGCATAGACTTTCCATATATGTCCCGCTGCTATGATGATGAAGAAATACGAAGAGAATGCCCAAACTATGGCACCAAGAACCGATAGAGAACGGCGGAAATTAAAAGCGCGAAGCAGGATATAGAAACCTAACAATAATGCAAACACATACCACACATTCTCGGGAAGCCATAGGTGGTAAGCCTTGATAGCCTCGTTTACACCATCGGTACTGGCGTAAGAAGGGGCTGTCTGATAAGTAGGCATACCGCTAAACATATTGTTCGACCATCGGGTGCGTTCACCTGTCTGTTCGAAATACTCTTCAAACTCGTGACCAGCATTACGTCCCGCAGCAGAGTCGTGCTGAAAGAGAATACGCCCCTCTATATCTGCGGGGAAAAAATAGGCAAACGAAATCAGTGTAAAAAGTACCACGGCAACCACGTCGGGTAACCAATGTTTAAGTGTTTTCATATAGGGAGATTATTTTTTTGTTATGTTTTTTCTTTGTTCCTTAATGAATTTTGAGTTTGAAAGTCTCGTTGATAATAATCTTGATTTGTTAGTTTTATATGGTTTTATAGCAATTTATGGTTTCTATAATGTAAGTCACTTCTTCGTCGGTCAATGCCTGATGACATGGTAACGACAATTCTTCCTCGTGAATTTTTTCTGTAATAGGTAGCGATAAACCTGTCAGTCGCTTATAACATCGTTGCCGATGTGGTGGAATGGGATAGTGTATCATCGTTTCTACACTGCGATTGGCAAGGTGTTGCTGTATCATGTCGCGACAAGGAGAGAGTATAGGGAATATGTGATAAACGTTGTCGCGGTCTTTGCAGCATGGTATTACGACCTCAGGATGATTGATTTCGGTCTCGTATCGGTGTGCTATCACTCGTCGGCGATTGTTCTCTTGATTGAGATATTTGAGCTTTACGCTAAGAACAGCAGCCTGAATTTCGTCGAGCCTACTATTTCTTCCGCAATAGTCAAATACATATTTGCGCGAAGAACCATAGTTAGCTAACGAGCGAATAACTGCTGCTAAATCATCATCGTTAGTCGTTACAGCTCCTCCATCACCCAGTGCGCCAAGGTTTTTGCCTGGATAAAAACTATGACCAGCTGCATCGCCAAGACTGCCAGTAGGTCTCACACATTTGCATCCATGAGCTTGAGCATTGTCTTCAATGAGCTTTAGTTTATGTCGATGACATATCCGAGCAATAGTTTCAGTATAGGCACAACGTCCATAGAGATGCACTATCATCACGGCACGAGTGCGGGGCGTGATGGCGGCTTCAATTTTTCGCTCGTCAATCTGTAGTGTTTCAATATCAGGCTCAACTAAAACAGGGCGCAATCGGTTGTCGGTAATAGCGAGAATAGATGCAATATATGTGTTGGCAGGTACGATTATCTCATCGCCCTCACTTATAATCCCCAACTCGATGTATGCCCTAAAAATTAGGGTAAGCGCATCAAGACCATTGCCGCATCCTATACAGTGGCGCGTTCCGATAAAATCAGCATATTGACGCTCGAACATTGCAACACGTTCACCCTGTAGATACCATCCGCTTGCAGCTGTTTGTGTTACGGCATTGGTAATCTCTTCAGCATGGAGAGCATTTATTCGTTTGAGATTAAGATATTTAATCATATTGTATATTCGTAACAATCATAACAAATGCCACGCCCACCAAATCCCTCTTTCTGATAAATCAACGGACATACGAGTGTGTTCCCGCCATCTTCATTCGACGTGCCAAAGTCGAAATAGCGCACCCCCCAGTCTGTTTTGTGCAGGATATGGTCGAAAAGAGCGTCAAGAACGCGTAGCTTTTTGCCTTCCGTATTTGCTGAAATATATTGAGTATGAGCAACAGAGTGCATCTTGTAAATGATAGTTCCACCAACAATTCTATCGCTGACAGATGCTGTGAAAAGTTTGATGTTGTCGGGAAAGCGTTCGTGCAACATTAGTATTTCTTTCAAAGAGTGTACTGGCGTTGCGCCATATTTATGTTCAAGATTGAAAATCAAAACGTTCCAAAACTCCTCCCAGCTGTTGCTTTCTTCTACGACGACACCCCCTGCCTTAGCTTTGTTGATACCATAGCGGCGGTCACGGTTCCATTTTAATGGTTGTTGAAGGTCGATAGCCGATGAAATTAGTCTCTTCGAAAGGTGTGCCTTGCAGATATTAAATAGTGAGTAGAGGTCTTCTTCTGCTGGTATGCGATGATATATGTGAGGAACTGGTTTGTAAACAACTTTCTCTATGCCATTGTCTCGCAAGTAATCGTTCATCGCGAGGAATATCTCCTGCACTTCTTCGGCTGTGGTTCGTTCGCTCATCAACAGTCCGCCATAGGTTAATCCCTGATGAGAAATCCATGTTTTGTTACTGATGTTGGCAGGAATGATGGCTCGGAGTTTGTTTTCGCTATTGAAAAACATAAGCGAATGGTCTTCAAAACGGTCAGCATGATAGTCCATGTAGCGTCGGTCGAAGAGGAATGTTGCATTCTTCGACGTGGCAACGAAATCGTTCCAAAGGTCTGTGTGTTGTTGATTGAAGCGCAGAACAATCATTTTAGTCTTTCTATGAAATATCTATTGATGATTATTTTTCCACTTTATGAAGTCTTCGTAGTTGCGAATATAGTCTTCTTCTTCAAACTTTTCGGAAGCCAGAACCAAGCAAACGGCTCCAGACGAGAAGTCGTCGAGAGTTCGCCATGTGCCTACATCAATTAGCAAACCTTGCCAAGGGTGGTTCAGTAGGTATGTCTTTCTTTCGTTTCCATTATCGAGTGTAACGTGGAATGCACCGCCGACGGGTATCAGTATTTCTTTAGTTTTAATGTGAGCGTGTCCTCCTCGACTTTCTCCACCAGGTACATCATATACCCAATAGACGCGTTGAATGTCGAAGGGTATGTTGGTTGGTGGTTGTGCAAATGTTAGATTGCCTCGCGGGTCATCAATCTTTGGAAAGTTGATAATCGTTCCTAACTGTTTCATTATAGTCTGTTCTGTTGTTTGTCTTCCTTGAATATGCCTTTGCGAGCGTTATATTTCGAAGTTGTTGCCATTCTGGTGTAATGGCTATTCGTCGCACATTGTTATTTATTTCTTGTAGTATTTCAGCCTCAGATACTTGTCGTTCCCGAGCTATGTCGTTGAGTGCCATCTGCTCATGACCAAGTATTCCGTAGTAGTGCTTCACTGCTTCTGCCTCTTCTTCTTTCAGAATGGAGAAGAGATGGTCGAGAAAATGTCTTAATTGGTTATTTGTTTTCTCGGGGTTAGCATTCAGTGCCATCAGGAATGAGTGAAATTCTTGTGCAGGATTGTGTACCATTTGCTTGTGTAAACTTTCGTATTCTTGCTTTTTTGCACTTGAAACCAACTTCGTTTTTCTTTTCTGGCTTTATGTATGTATTCGCTTTTGAACTCTAAATGTTGTACATTTTCTCGTAGTATCGTTGATAGTCGCCACTTGTTACGTTGTCTAACCAATCTTGATTGTCGAGATACCAGCGTACGGTTTTCTCTATTCCTTCTTCGAATTGCAGGCTTGGTTCCCATCCTAATTCGCGTTGTAGCTTTGTTGAGTCGATGGCATAGCGCATGTCGTGACCTGCCCTGTCTGTGACGTATGTTATCAGATTGAGGTCTTCTCCTTCTTTTCTGCCAAGCAATCGGTCAACTGTAGAAATTAAAGTTCGTACGATATCGATGTTTTTCCATTCGTTAAAGCCACCTATGTTATATGTTTCTGCTATGTTTCCCTTATGGAATATGAGGTCGATGGCGCGTGCGTGGTCTTCTACGTATAGCCAATCTCTCACGTTTTCGCCTTTGCCATAGACAGGGAGTGGTTTTCTATGTCGTATGTTGTTTATGAAGAGTGGAATGAGTTTCTCTGGGAATTGGTATGGTCCATAATTGTTTGAGCAGTTTGTTACTATTGTCGGCATGCCGTATGTGTCGTGATATGCTCTTACGAAGTGGTCGCTTGATGCTTTTGCTGCAGAGTATGGAGAGTGTGGGTTATACTTTGTTTCTTCTCGGAAGAAGTCGGTTCCGTATGCGAGGTGTTCTTCTGAAGATGCTTTTGTTGTGAAAGGCGGTTTCACTCCTTCTGGGTTTGTCATTTCGAGTGCTCCATATACCTCATCGGTTGATATGTGGTAGAATCGTTTTCCTTCGTATTTTTCTGGTAGTGATTCCCAATATAGTTTTGCTGCTTGCAGCAGTGATAGTGTTCCCATTACGTTTGTTCGTGCGAATGTGAATGGGTCTTTTATCGAACGGTCAACGTGCGACTCTGCTGCGAGGTGAATAATGCCATCAACTTTTTTATCTTGCATGAGTTTGTAGAAGGCTTCGAAGTCGCAAATGTCCATTTTGACGAATTCGTAGTTGGGCTTGTTTTCGATGTCTTTAAGGTTTGCCAGGTTTCCTGCATATGTCAGTGCGTCGAGGTTGATGATGTGATATTCGGGGTATTTGTTGACGAATAGTCTTACTACGTGGCTGCCAATAAATCCTGCGCCACCTGTTATAACGATTGTTTTCATATCAATTATTCTTTTGTATTATTATGTTGATAACGTCTTTTGATTTTTATTTATTGTCTTTTTTCTATGATTTGGCTTATTGTTTTCGATAGTGTTTCTGTTGTTCCATCTATTCCGAGCAATGATGAGTTGATGCATATATCGTAGCTTGCTGCGTGTCCCCATCGTTTTCCTGTATAGAAATTGTAGAACCGTGCGCGTTCATGTTCTTTGTCGCGTAGTATTTTTTCTGCTGCGTTTTCGTCGCATTCGTGTCGTTCTGCCACTCTTTTTATTCTTTCTGCGTGGTCTGCTGTTATGAATACGTTGATTGTTTCTGGGAAATCTCGTAATACATAGTCGGCTGCTCTTCCGACGAATACGCAGTTACCTTCTGTTGCTGCGTGTCGTATAGCATCGCTTTGGAATTGGAATAGTCGGTCGTCGGTGAAGCTTGGTGTGTAGAAACTGCCTGTTGTGATGTGTGGTAGGTGGAACTGTGAGAGTGCTTTGAGAAATCCTTTGCTTTCATCGTTGCGTTCGAAGAATTGTTCGCAGAAACCGCTTTCCTTAGCTGCAAGGTCTAGAATTTCGTGGTCGTAGAATTTGCATCCAAACTTTTCTGCGAGTTTCTTGGCTATGATATGTCCGCCACTGCCAAGCTGTCTGCCTACGTTAATGATGATATGTGACATGGATGAAAACGGTTTTTAGGGTTAAATGGTTATTGTGTTGATATATTTAGTTGTTGTTGTTTTGTTTGTGCTTTTTGTTTTCTGATGTATCTTGTCATTATTATGGCTGTTACGACGCATGCCACGAAGTCGCTTGAAGGTAGCGACCACCACACTCCATCCACTCCCATCAGTGGTGGTAGCGTGATGAGTAGTGGGAGTAGGAAGATGAGTTGTCTTGATAGTGATAGGAATATGCTTATCTTTGCTTTTCCTATTGATTGGAAGAAGTTGGTGACAACCACTTGGTAGGCTATGAGTGGAAACATCAGCGAGTTGATTCTTACAGCGTGAACTGTCCGTTTTATGAGTTCGTCGTCGGTAGTGAATAGTCCTACAATGGGTTGAGGTATCAGTTCGCTTATGGTCCATCCAACAATCATTACGCCTATTGCGCTTGTTATTGTCAGTTTCAGTACGCGCATCAGTCGGTCGTTGTTGCCTGCGCCGTAATTGTATCCTGCAATGGGTTGCATACCTTGATTGAGTCCCATTACCACCATGAAGAAAAGGAATGCTATTCGGTTTGCTATGCCGTATGCTCCTACTGCGAGGTCTCCTCCATAGCGTACTAATGCTGTGTTGATGAATATCACTATTACGCACGATGCTGCGTTCATGGCGAGTGGTGCAATGCCGATGGCGAGTATGTTGCGTATGATGTTCCAGTCGAGTTTGAATATGCCTCGTTTGAAGTGTATCAGTTCGTCTTTATTGCTGAAAATCTTCAACTGCCAGCATAGTGCCGTGGTCTGTGAGAGCACTGTTGCTATGGCAGCTCCACGAATGCCCATGTCGAAAGTGTAGATAAACAGCGGGTCGAGTGCTGTGTTGAGCATCACTGTAAATATCGTTGCATACATTGCTTGCCGTGGTTTCGATGCGGCACGCAACATGGCGTTCATGCCGAAGTATAGGTGGGTAATCATGTTGCCCATGAGTATGATTTCCATATACTCACGAGCGTAGGGCAGGGTATTGTCGGTTGCACCGAAGAAGCGCAGTATAGGAGAAAGAAATAATAGGCATAGCCCTCCGAAGAGTACGCCCGTGATAATCTTCAGCATTACCGCGTTGCCCAAGATGCGATTTGCCATCGAGTAGTCTTTCTGTCCGAGTTTTACCGACAGCAATGTTGATGCTCCCACTCCTATACATGCTCCAATTGCACCGCTGAGGTTCATGAATGGGAAGGTTATAGCCAAGCCTGAGATAGCCATTGATCCTACACCCTGACCGATGAAAATCGAATCGACCATGTTGTAGAGCGACGATGCTGTCATGGCAACTATTGCTGGCAGAGCATATTGCACCAGCAGTTTGCCTACAGGCTTAGTTCCCAGTTCGAGAGTGGCTTGTTTGTTGTCCATCGACTAAAGCAGAAAGTGGTAACGATTGTAAATCGTTCCGTAAAAATTGTTTGCAAAGGTATGAATTATCTATCAGTCTTGCAAAATCGGAGTGAAAGAAATACTCGGCAGTTACGAAAAATCTTTACAAAATGTTGTCGGAAAAAATCGTCTAAAAAAACTTTCGATATTGGTTTTTATATCTTTTTCATTCCAAAAGCAATACTCCCGACATTGGAAAGATATACTTTACAAATCCAAAAGAATACCTTTCCGATGTTGAAAGTTATTGTTTCCGATTTCTGTATGAGTGTTTTTCGTGCTGAAAAGTAGATGTTTTCGGCACGAAAAGTATATTTTTTGAAGCATAAATAACGCGAATTTTCTGCACACTTTTGTTGTTGTGTGGTCTTAGGTGTTGATGTTCAGTGAATTGCGATTGCACACAAAAATAAGCCATAATTTACAAAATAATGCTGACGTAGCAAAGCGATTTTGGAGAATTAACGCAATTTGCCCCATAAATAAAGGCATTTCAGGGAAAAACGAGGAAAGTTTGAAAGTTGGCACTAAGCAAAATTATGCGGTTCGATGAAAGAGTTAGGTCTCTTATTCGTAACCCGTAATACCCAAGTTAGAGAGTTAATCTTTCATAAATACAAAGGCATCAAAAAGAAACAAAAACTCATCCGTTTCAAAGGAAGAAGAGAACAAGGCATTGGGAGCATACATGTATGGCGACAGCCCCCACACATCAATCGACATGGAAGAATGTTATCCTCTGGCATATTCCATGTTTGACAACGAACAGGAAGATTCATCCATTAAGAAGCAGCCAAAGGAGGATGAAACCATTGCTGCCATTGATTCAAGTGTAGTGACTCCATCAGAATCCCCGGATGCTCCCATCATGTCAGCAGAGCCTGTTTATCTTCCTGACGGGAATGATGCCAAGCAGCCTCCCATGCGTCGAGTGAGCAGCAAACAGCGCAGACTTTCTTTGGAGGAATACCGCTCTGTCTATCTTCCGGTTCCCAAGATAGAGAATCGTATGCCCGTATTCATCAGTGCCTCCCTTCGCGACGAACTTGATAAGATAGCACGTCGGCTTGGAGGCAAGCGCATGAGTGCATCAGGCATCGTTGAGAACATGGTGAAGCACCACCTGATAACGTATGGCGACGGACTAAAGGAATGGTATAAATTGTAAACGATAAGTACAGAGTCTACGACTATTCACAATGGGCTTGACACCGAAGGTGGCACAAACGTCTGGATACTTTCGTATGAGTGCGGCGAGGTTATGTTTTC
>CAMOVK010000007.1 GCA_946627325.1 uncultured Prevotella sp.
AAAAATTTACTTACTTTATTTGCTTTACTGGGAAGGTAAAGTAGGTGTCGGGGAATGGTTCGTCTTTGAGTGTGAAGTGCCACCATTCGGTGTCTAACGGTTTGAAACCATGTGCGAGCATTGCGCGTCGTAGTATCATTCGGTGTTCGAATTGTTCGGCAGTGATGCTGCGTTTCGGGTTTGCCGGGCTCTTCGAGTTGTCGCCTGTATATTCGCCTGTTTCTGGATTTCCACAGAAATCGGGATGGCTCTCTGGTCCGAACCAGTCAAACGTTCCACCCATGTCGAGTTCTTTCTCTGTTGTCATGTCGAAGAGAGTAAGATCGACGGTAGATCCTCGTGTGTGTCCGCTGCGCTCGTAGATGTACTCCTGCTCGAAGAGTACGCTCTTATCGAGGTCGGGATAGAAGTATGGTTTCATCTTCGTGTCGTCGATGTCTTTAGCCCAGCGCACGAAGTGGTCAACTCCCTTTTGTGGTCGATAGGCGTCGTAGATTTTCAGTCGGTATCCCTGCTTCATCACATCGTCGCTTACTTCTTTGAGTGCTTTAGCTGCCTGACGGGTTAGCAGTGCTGTAGGTTCTTCATATCCATCAATGCGTTCACCTACGAAATTGTATGTTCCATAGTAACGAATCTCAAGAATAGCATCGGGCACTGCATCTGTGAGGGTTACAAACTGACTATTGTCATCGGTAGGACTGAATACGGAATTATCGTCATCGCTGTTGCAGCAGGTTATCACACACGCTCCGCAGATTAAAACGAGCACGGCTGCAAACATCCAAAATCTGGTTTTTCTTTTCATGTTGAAGTGTTTTTATATTTGCCACCAAAGGTACATTTTTTTTAGAAAACATAGAAATCAAACGAGATTTTAGTTCTATTCGAGGATATGAGTCCCTACCCCACAATTAGAACAATAAGGAGAGGGACTATACAAAAAGTCGTATAATCCCTCTCTTATTGTGGTACAGATTGTTGCTCGTTCGCAAACAATGTATCTAACTGTCTAAATAAATTTATCTTTCTCGGTGTTCAAGCATTAGTTCGTCTGCAAAAACATCAATTTCGCCTTTGGTTCATGACACACCATGCAAACTTCTACTTGTTCTTCGAGCGTTGATTTTACTCCGCATTTTTCGATACGGCTTCCTTGATTTTGGCTTCAAGTTCTTCGCTAAGCTCTGGATTATCGCGTAGCAAAGCTTTTGCAGCGTCGCGACCTTGTGCCAGTTTGCTACCATCGTATGAGAACCATGAACCACTCTTTTGAATGATGCCCAATTCTACACCAAGGTCGAGTATCTCGCCTGTCTTCGAAATTCCTTCGCCAAACATGATATCGAACTCACACTTGCGGAAAGGAGGAGCGACTTTGTTTTTAACTACTTTCACTTTCGTCAGACTGCCCACAACATTGTCGCCATCCTTTATGGCTGTTGATTTGCGGATGTCTATACGTACCGAAGCGTAGAATTTCAATGCGTTACCTCCTGTTGTTGTCTCTGGGTTACCGAACAGCATGCCTATCTTTTCACGCATCTGATTGATGAAGATGCAAGTAGTGTTGGTCTTGCTGATTGTTGAAGTGAGCTTTCTGAGTGCTTGACTCATAAGTCGTGCATGAAGTCCGACGGCAGAATCGCCCATATCGCCCTCTATTTCCTTTTTAGGTGTAAGCGCAGCAACTGAGTCGATAACGATAATATCAATTGCCGATGAGCGTATCAATTGGTCCGCTATCTCAAGTGCCTGCTCACCATTGTCGGGCTGTGAGATGAGAAGGTTATCCACATCGACGCCCAACTTAGCCGCATAAAATCGGTCGAAAGCGTGCTCAGCATCGATAAAGGCTGCTATACCACCCAGTCGTTGTGCCTCAGCTATGGCATGAGTGGCAAGAGTTGTCTTTCCCGAAGACTCTGGACCATAGATTTCTATTATCCTTCCGCGAGGATAACCACCCACTCCAAGAGCCAGGTCAAGACCTAAACTTCCAGTAGGAATAACTTCAACATTCTCAGCGGTGGCATCACCGAGTTTCATTATCGATCCTTTTCCAAAATCTTTTTCTATCTTGCTCATCGCTGCCTGTAGGGCTTTCAAACGAGCTTGTTGGTCTTCTGTTTGCATGGGTATTTAGTCTTTTTAAGTCATTTATATTATTTGTATTTTCTACTCATCGTCATACGAGCTTTCCAATCCACTTTTCGCGGTTGCCTGGAAGGAGGTCGATTACTGGAATTTCAATCATCGTGTAGCAGCCTGGTTGCAATCGCATTGTGGCTCGTGCCACACCAACGAGTACCTGAGCTGTCAGTGCGGGATTGTTAATGCTCATATTGAATTCGAAATGCTGATTATGCGTTTGACCAGACACACCTTTTCTGACGAGGTTAACGCCATGTCCCATATCGCGAACATTATCAACGCTATCCACTTCGAAAACGTGAGTCTCATCGTTAGCGAAATATGGATCTGCCTTTATCTGCTTTTCTACGTCGTCAAGCATAGCTCCTTTTTCCAATTCAACATATACCATACGGCGGTGTATTCCCTCTCCCAGCGGAATGGTTACTGATAGAGCATTCTTCACTCCCTCTTTTCCACGCACACACACGGAGTGTCCCATCGACATTCCTGGTCCGAAATTGGTGTAGGAAAGTCCCTTTGGTGCCAAGCTCTCCATTAGTGTACGCACCACAGAGTCGCTGCCTGGGTCCCACCCGGCTGCTATCACGCTGACGCGCCCTATCTGCTGACATATCGGCATAAGGGTTTGTCGATACTGGCAGATTTGGCTGTGAATATCGAAAGAGTCAACCGTGTTAATACCAAGTGGTAATATAGTTTTTGCATATTCTTCGCACGAGCGTGTAGGGGTAGCCAATATAGCAACATCTACATCTTCCAAGTCGCGAATATCACTTACAACCTTATATGGTTCAAGTTCCAATGGTTTTGCGTCTGCTCCATGCCGACGCACTATGCCAGCCACCTCAAAATCGGGTGCTGCCTGAAGCGCTTGCAGTGAGTATCGTCCTATGTTGCCATAACCCACAATTGCTGCGCGAATCTTCCTAATATCGTTCATAGTTTTGCGGTTTTTATTTTTATTGTATTTCCATTACCTCCTTCAAATCTTCAATATTTTTCAGTCGGTTGATTATTACACTCACATCGTGTCGGTCATGCACTCGCAGGTCAATCGTTCCGTCGAAAATGCCGTCTTCCGACGTTATTATAATTTTACGCATCATTATATTGAGCTTATCCGACAAGACCTCTGTCACTTCCTTCAACATTCCCATGCGGTCGATTCCTCTGATTTGAATTGTTGCGTTGAAGTGCATTCGCCAATGATTGCCCCATTTAGCATCGAGTATTCGGTTGCCGTAGCTCGACTTCAGTTTGTTGGCTATAGGACATGAGCGCAAATGGATTTCAATCTGCTTATCATCGTTGATAAATCCGAGAGCATCGTCGCCTGGTATGGGGTGACAACACTCGCGGAAAATGTATTTCTTTATATTCTCTTCGGTTACGTATATTGGTTTTTTCTTATTGAAATCCTTTCCTGCAGTAATCAGTTCGGGCGCATCCAGTCGTTCTCCTGATTGCTCTTTTTTATCGCCATCGCTCATGAAAGGCACAAATCGACGCCATGAAGATTTCTTCTTGTTCTTGTTTCGATTGTTTACAGAGTCGATATCGGATTGGGTCAGGACAATAGTCTTATCGCCAATAGCAAGGAAGAAGTTTTCTGGTCGGCGTATGTCGTGAATATCGCAGAGATGCTGGATAATGGGTGTAGTCATCTCTATGTCGTGATTGGCAAGGAAATCCTTCAGCATAGTCTCGCCTACCTTCTGCGTTTCTCGATTCTGTTTGCGCAAGATTGCCTGTATTTTGCTTTTTGCTTTAGCCGTTGACACATATCCGAGCCAATCTTCCTTTACTCTCTGCGTATTAGATGTAATAATTTCTATCTGGTCGCCACTTTGCAATTTGTAGCTTAATGGCACTAGTTTGTGGTTAACTTTCGCTCCCATGCAGTGCGTTCCGAGAAAGGTGTGTATCTGGAAAGCAAAGTCGAGAGCGGTACAACCAATAGGTAGGTTCATCACATCGCCCTTTGGTGTGAACACATAGATTTCAGAAGCGAAGAGGTTTAGCTTCACCGCATCGAGAAAATCCATTGCGTCGGGTTGTGGATCATCGAGTATTTCCTTAATTGTTCGCAGCCAATCGTTGAGTTCCGACTCATCTTCCATGTTTTCGGCTGGCGCATCTTTATACTTCCAATGCGCAGCGAAGCCTTGTTCGGCTATCTCGTCCATCCGCTCGGAACGTATCTGCACTTCTACCCATCGTCCTTGGTTCGACATGAATGTGGCGTGCAAAGCCTGATAGCCATTTGCCTTTGGCTGTCCGAGCCAGTCACGAATTCGGTCGGGGTGCTTGCGATAGAGCTTCGACAATTCTACATATATATTATAGCAATCGTTGAGTTCGTTCTCCTTTGCTTTTGGTCGGAATACGATGCGCACAGCCAATATGTCGTAAACCTCTTCGAAAGTGAGGTGCTTGTTTTGCATTTTCTTCCAAATCGAGTAAGGCGATTTCACCCTTGCTTTAATATCATAGTCTAAGCCCATACGGTCGAGAGCTTCTCTGATTGGCGTTGTAAACTGTCGGAAGAGTTCCTCACGCTCGTCTTGCGACAGCTTTAGCTTGCTAGTTATTGCGTTGTAATCGTCAGGATGTTCGTATCTGAAACTGAGGTCTTCGAGTTCGCTTTTAATTTTATTAAGTCCTAATCGATTGGCAAGCGGTGCATAAATATAGAGGGTTTCACCTGCTATCTTGTACTGTTTGTTTGCTGGTTGCGATTCGAGTGTTCGCATATTGTGCAGGCGGTCACATATTTTTATCAAGATAACCCTTATGTCATTGCTCATCGTAAGCAATAGTTTCTTGAAATTTTCGGCTTGTGCCGATGCTTGTTCTCCAAAAATTCCGCCCGATATCTTGGTCAGTCCATCAACGATTTGTGCTATCTTTTGCCCAAAGATATTCTCTATATCCTCTACTGTATAATCGGTATCCTCTACAACGTCGTGCAGTAATGCTGAGCAGATGCTTGTAGAGCCGAGTCCCATTTCGCTGCTTGCAATCATAGCAACTGCTATAGGGTGCATGATATAGGGTTCTCCTGAGAGGCGTCGGACACCTTTATGAGCTTGTCGCGCAAAGTTGAACGCTTTCTTTATTATGTCAACTTTCTTGCGATGTCGTGAGTTCAGGTAGCTTTCGAGAAGTGCTTCGAAGGCTTCGTTTACCATTTTCTCATCATCGCCTTCTTGTATTTGTGCTTCGTTCGGCTCTGCTTTAGCAACATCGGATTGCGTTTCGCTAGTGGTTTGCTGTGCTTCCTCGTTGTGAAGTGAATTGTCTATATTTGATTTTTTCTCGTCTTCGTTCATCGTAGCATCATGTATTAAAATGTCATTTCACTTTTATTTGCTTTCCTGCCTTAATGGTTGAGCCTTTTATGCCATTCATTTTTTTGAGTTTATCCACTGTTGTTCCGTGTTTCTTCGCTATACTTGAGAGCGTTTCTCCCTTTTTAACTGTCACGTTTTTGCTCTGTTGCCTTGTCGATTTTCCCGACCTTCTGCTTTTCGACGATGCTCCGTGTCGGTATCGCGAGCTACTGCCCGATGATCTGCCACGATAGCTATCGCGCGATGAAGAATATCTGGAGGAACCTCTTGACGATGAGCTGTAACTTCTCGTTTGTGCCACAGGCTCTGTCACTGCCACCGTGTTTCGCTTGTTGAGCAATTCGTCGGCACGATAGGCATACACAGAATCTTCGTTCTCTATGAATGTCTTAATCTTCTCTATTGGCAGTCGGAGCATGGAAGGTTCGGTGTTTCCATTGACTACATCACGTCGATACTGTGGGTTAAGTTCGCGTAGCAGCTTTATCTCAATGTCGCATACGTTTGCTATCTGCTCAAGATGCAGATCGCGACTGACGAGCAGGGTATCGCTTTTTGCCGACAAATCAGTCACCATCGGGCAAATGCCGTGTTCGCAATAGTAGTTCATCACGTAGTTAGCAGCAATGAAAGCAGGTACATATCCTCGTGTTTCGGCTGGTAGATATGGGTATATTTCCCAGTAATCGCGAGTTCCTCCAGAGCGGAGAATTGCTTTATTTACATTCTCTGGGCCGCAGTTGTATGCTGCAATCACGAGATTCCAGTCGCCAAAAATCTTGTAAAGGTCGTACAGATAGTGAGCTGCCGCATACGATGCTCTTATAGGATCGCATCGTTCATCTACAAGCGAGTTGACTTGTAGTCCATATCTTTTTCCTGTTGCCAGCATGAATTGCCACAAACCAGTTGCTCCTACACGCGACACTGCCTTTGGGTTAAGTGCCGATTCGATAACTGGCAGATATTTCAACTCCAACGGCAGATTGTATGACTCGAGTGCTTCTTCAAATATGGGTGTATAGAAATTAGCCAAACCAAGCATGAGGCTCACTTGTCGGCGACCGCGCGTTGTATATCTGTCAATCATCTTTCTGACCACTTCATTATATGGCATCTCCATGATTGTGGGCAGTTTTGTCAATCGTTCTATGTATGTTTCGTCACTGAAATATGGATTTTCATCAGCAGATTGACAATCCGAATCTTGCTGCACGTAGTTTTGGGCATGATAGAGGGTCAGCATACTGTCCACGTTTTCTATCATTGCTTCAGGCAATTCGATTATTTCTTCTTCACCATCAACTTCTGTTATGATTATGTCGTCATCAGCATAGCCGTCGTCTGGATAATCATACTGAGCGAAAGCGGTTGTAGAAACGAAAAAAAGTGGTAATATAATCAGTAGTTTTAATATTCTGTTCATAATTATATATTTTACGTTTTTTACACTTTTAGAATGTCACACAGCATCGTAATCCAAGTGCTGTGCCATGTAGCGACAATCTGTCTGTTGGGGCATTGATTATCGTTGGAGTAATGCTCATCGACAAATCGTCTGAAATATCGAAGTCGGACAATGATGCATCAATGAAAGCATCGACTACTTGAACTGCATAAACACCTATCATTATGATGTAGCTCAGGTCGCGATAACGTCGGTAGTAGTCTTTTCGACGCTTAAACACATTGGCATAGTGTCCACTATTTGCCTCTGTAATGTGCGAGCCGAGATGCAGAAACTGGTTGTAACTTTGCGTTTCTGGGTCATCGTCCATAATGTCGAGATATGCCTGTGAATAGTCGTCATACATCATCGAGTTCCATCGTGCAGCATAAATACAACCCATGAATCCTCCGTAAACGATGGGGAGTTTCCAGAATTTACGATTGTATATTTGCCCTGCTCCTGGCAACACAGCTGATAGCAGTAATGCTTTCTTAGGATTTGGTCGCCACGTTGCCCAGTCTCTCGGTGCTTTTTTTGTCTGTTCGATGATTGTGGTATCTGCTATATTAACCTTCGATGAGTCATTGTCAAACACGACTGCCGACGATTTTTGGAAAATCATCGCAAGCATTACTGTCAGTAACAAGCGTGTCATTATCGACTGTTTCGACATCATCGTGTTTGAGTTATTAGTTATTTTACCGTTTTTAGCGCGTTAATGATTGTTTCCATTTCGTCTGCATTGGCGAAAGGTATTACTATTTTTCCTTTTCCACTTGCGCCTATCGTCATAGTCACCTTAGTGTTCAAGGCTTTTGACAATCGCTGTCGCAGCTGGTCGCAGTCGGATGGCAAGGTCGATTTTGATTGCAGTTTCTTTTTACCGATTTCAATGTCATGACCATTTTTGAGCAGTCCTGCCATCTCTTCCACTTGTCTGACTGTGTACTCTTTCTTTTGTATTTCGCGGAAAAGTCTCAACTGCACCGAAGGGCTATCTATAGAGAGGAGGGCTCGTGCGTGTCCCATATCGATTGTTTTCTGTTGCAAAGCCATTTGCACCTGTGCTGGCAACTTGAGTAGTCGCAGGTGGTTTGTCACAGCCACTCTGCTCTTTCCCACTCTTTCAGCCACTTTCTCCTGCGTCATTTTAGTTCGTTCGATAAGGTGAGCATACGCTAATGCTATTTCAATTGGATTGAGGTCTTCTCGCTGTATGTTTTCTACGAGAGCCATCTCCATCACTCCTTCGTCATCTGTTGTTCGAATATAGGCTGGTATTGTTTTCAGTCCTGCTATCTGCGACGCTCTCCATCTGCGTTCGCCAGCGATGATTTGGAATGTCTTATCGGGCATTTCCCTAAGGGTAATAGGCTGGATTATTCCTATTTCCTTTATGCTGTTTGCAAGTTCTTGCAGTGCTTCCGAGTCGAATTCTCTTCGTGGCTGATTAGGGTTTGCCACGATTTTTTCTATTGCTACTTCGTTGATTGTCGATGAGCCTTGTGTTGCTGGTTCATCGTTAGGCAGCATGGCGTCGAGCCCCCTGCCAAGTGCTGGATATTTTTTCTTTACTGCCACGGTTTGTTTATTCTATTTTGTGCGGGTTTATTACTACTTATTTTTCGCGACTTATTATTTCGCTTGCAAGTGAAAGATAGTTTTTTGCTCCTGTTGACGTTGCGTCGTAGAGTATTACTGGCAGTCCGTGACTGGGGCTTTCTCCCAATTTTACGTTGCGTTGAATAACGGTTTTGAACACGAGTTCTTGGAAGTGTCGCTTAACTTGGTCGTACACTTGGTTTGCCAGTCTTAGTCGGGCGTCGTACATTGTTAGCAAAAATCCTTCTATCTCAAGTTGAGGATTGAGTCGTCGTTTTATTATTTTTATTGTATTGAGTAGTTTACTTATTCCTTCGAGTGCGAAGTATTCGCTCTGCACTGGTATGATTACCGAGTCGGCGGCTGTGAGCGAATTAATCGTTATAAGCCCGAGCGATGGTGCGCAGTCGATTAATATGTAGTCATAGTCCGCCACTATTGGTTCGAGCATACGACGAACTATATTCTCGCGGTCTTCTATTTCGAGCATTTCTATCTCTGCTCCCACGAGGTTTATGTGGCTCGGTATGATGTCAAGTCGGTCTATATCAGTGGTATAGATAGCATCTTTCACGCTGGCTTCACCTATTATACATTCATAGAGGGAGCCTTCGATTTTGCTTATATCAACACCGAGTCCACTCGACGCGTTTGCTTGCGGGTCGGCATCGATGAGTAGCACTGATTTTTCGAGTGTTGCAAGCGATGCAGCAAGATTGATAGAAGTAGTGGTCTTGCCTACTCCGCCTTTCTGATTTGCTATTGCTATTATCTTTCCCATATCTGATGTGTATTATCTGCAGTCATTCGGCAAAGATACGAAATAATAAATAATAATATGTGGAATTATTGTTTTTTTTATACATTTGCATGCTTTTTCTAAACGATAAATAGTTTACTTCAAAAATATATGGATACAAATAAGAAACCTCTGATTATAATTTCCAACGATGATGGCTTTCGTGCGAAGGGCATCAACTTTTTAATTGATTCTCTTCGCGACATGGGTAGGCTACTTGTCTGCGCTCCCGATGGTGCGCGTTCAGGCTATTCGTGTGCTTTTTCTGCTGACACTCCGCTTCGTCTTACGCTTCAGCGGCGCGACAACGACCTTGAGATATGGTCGGCAAATGGCACACCTGTTGATTGCGTAAAACTGGCTTTCGATTGCCTTTGCCATGGTGAGCGACCTGCAATGGTCATTGGTGGAATCAACCACGGCGACAATGCGTCAATCAATAGTCATTATTCGGGTACTATGGGAGTGACAAAGGAAGGTTGTCTGAAGCATGTGCCATCGGTGGCATTTTCTATTTGCACACACGATTCCGATGCCGATTTCAGCCCATTGCGTCCTTATCTACGAGAAATCACTGCACGCGTACTGAAGGAAGGGTTGCCCCAAGGGCTCTGTCTGAACGTGAATTTCCCTGTAATGGAGAAGTTCAAAGGTGTCAGAGTGTGTCGGATGGCTACTGGACAGTGGCAGAACGAGTGCGAGACAATGCGTCATCCCAGAGGCCATGAATACTATTGGCTTGTTGGCAACTACACTAACGAGGAACCACAAGCCGACGATACCGATAACTATGCGCTGACTCACGGATATGTGGCAATAACCCCTACGACAATAGACGTTACTCACTACGAAGCGTTGCGCTGTATGAACGACTGGCAATACGACAACTAAACGTTTTTGAAAGTTTCGCTTTACGAAACAAAACGTAACTATCTGATTTACAACTCTCGACCAAATCGAAAATGAAATACTATCTCATCGTTGGCGAAGCCAGTGGCGACCTTCACGCATCGCGACTCATGCGAGAAATCAAACGCACTGACCATGAGGCTGATTTTCGCTTCATCGGAGGCGACTTGATGGCGGCTGTGGGCGGAACTTTAGTGCGCCACTATCGAGAAATGGCATATATGGGGTTTATACCTGTACTGCTCCACCTGTCTAAGATATTGGGAAATATGCGCTTCTGCAAACAAGACATATCACAATGGCAACCCGATGTATGCATCATGGTCGATTATCCTGGATTTAATCTGAAGATAGCAAAGTTTCTGCATAAAAACACATCGATACCAGTAATATACTATATTTCTCCAAAGATATGGGCTTGGAAGGAGTATAGAATAAAGAACATCAAGCGCGACGTCAACGTAATGTTATCGATTCTGCCGTTCGAAAAAGAGTTCTTCGAATACAAACACAATTATCCCATCCACTATGTCGGCAATCCGACAGCTGACGAAGTGAGGGAGTTCAATGCCAGCTATAACGAGGCTTTCAGCCAATTTGCCACAAAAAACGGGCTCGACCCCGATAAACCAATAATAGCCCTGCTTGCTGGAAGTCGTCAGCAGGAGATTAAAGACAACCTGCCAGCCATGATAGAAGCCACCAAACAACTGGCAGATTACCAAATAGTTATAGCGGGAGCACCTGCCATCAACGACGAATACTATCAATCGGTTTTGCAGTCCTGTACTTATGCAGGCTCAACACATAAACTAAGGATTGTGAAAAACGCCACTTATCCCCTACTCTATCACTCTCGGGTAGCCATTGTTACCAGCGGAACAGCAACGCTTGAAACAGCCCTTTTCCGCGTTCCACAAGTCGTTTGCTACAAGACACCATTGCCCCGACTGATTGGATATTTGCGTAAGAAAGTGCTTAAAGTGAAATACGTCTCACTCGTAAATCTCATTGCTAACAAAGAAGTGGTACCAGAGCTGGTGGCAGAAACATTCTCAGCAGCAAATATCCGCCACAGACTGTGCGACATCTTGCCCGACAACAATGCCCGACAAGAGCAACTTCGAGGCTACGAGATGGTTGCTTCACGACTGGGCGACACTTCAGCACCTGTCAATGCTGCACGCATCATCGTTGGTATGCTTGCCGACAAGGTGCAAACTCAAGAAAGAATTTGAGTAAGGAAGACGTCGCTAAAAAGTATTAATACCGACGAACTGACAACTGCATTTGTCGAAGCCTTGCCCACTTCGACAGAGCCGCCCTCGACGGTGTAGCCGAAAAACGATGCTACACTTGAAATAATAAATGCAAAAAACACACTCTTTATTATCGACATCCACACAAACCACTGGTTGAAGTCGTGTTGCAAACCCAGCGTGAGGTCGGCTGGAGGTAGAATATGCCCTATGTATGCCGTAGCATAAGCACCGACAATGCCCATCGCAGAAGAGAAAATCACAAGGAAAGGCATCAACGTGATAAGACCTAATATCTTAGGCAGAATAAGGTAGGACGCTGAATTGACACCCATTATTTCAAGAGCATCTATTTGTTGAGTTACTCGCATTGTGCCAAGTTCCGAAGCAATGTTGCTGCCAACCTTACCCGCAAGTATAAGACACATTATCGATGAAGAGAATTCAAGTAACATAATCTCGCGTGTGGTGTAACCACTAACCCATCGGGGCATCCACGGACTCTGAACATTCAACTTCATCTGTATGCAGATAACTGCACCTATGAAAAACGATATGAGCAGCACGATACCTATAGAATCAACTCCTAATTGCGACATTTCCTTGACATACTGTTTTCTGAACATTCGCAATCGCTCGGGGCGAGTAAAGGTTCGCGCCATGAGCAACAGATATCTGCCAAACGTAATAAGGGCTTTCTTTATATTCATCTTCTATGTTTTCTGTTTGAAATTACTACTCTGCACAACGGAACGATATTCTTACGCTGTTTAGAAATGATTTCACCTATCGTGTGAGCGACAACTTGAACGACACTCCAAAGTCGCGCGTCGTTGTAGGATAACTATTCGACGAGAGCAACGGAGTATTTGTTTGGTGGTCGTAGTAGAGACTCATCGTAATGAGTTTCGACAAGGTATAGTCGGCAGAGAATGAAATTTTCAATGCCTTGTTGCCACTACTTGCCGAACTTGTCATCGATGCTATGTCGCGTGTAATAGCTGCCTGATTGCGCAAAGAGAAATCGAAACGCAGGTTAAGGTCACGATTTATACCTTGAGAACCACCACGCGAAGTGTTGCGATTGTTCTGCTCAGTCTGCGATTGGTCGTCGGTAGCCTTCTTGTTCTTTACCTTTCTATGATTCTTTGCTCCAAACAATCGGAAATCGGATATCTTATATCCTACACCCAGCACCCAATCTTTGCTCAATGCTTCATTGATTTGCACACTCGTCATAGAGAGGTTCAACACACGAGTGGTGCGATATTCTAATTTACAGTTCAGATTGTTTTGTAGTGTAACGTCGATTCCAATCAGTGGTGAGAATGCCTCGTTGATGCTCACAGTTGACACATTATACATCGAACTGGGCACAGGACTGCCCGAAGCGGCATCGGTAATAAAGCCCAAACCTGCCATATACTCAAGCCATGTGCTGTATGAAGCATACGAACCGACTGCATATACGCTCTTGTACGAATGGTTCAGGTTGACGCTCTTAAACCATCTGCTGAACAAAGGTAATTGCGATAGACCACTATAGCGTATCGTCCAGTTTGGCAAGAGGCTTGCCAAGGTTGGGAATATGCGTAGTCCATTTCTACTCATCGAGGTGTAAGTAGATAGGAAAGCTGGCACCATCACATCGGCTGAATAGCGGTCTATTGTCGAAGACGAGGCATCGTAAGACTGCCCTGCCCATGACGATGAAGCAGGATAACGGGCTCCATCGTATTGCATATTGACTTTTCGCTGGAAAGCATCAAGTGAATTGCAGAACTGGGTAAACGACTTAGAGTGGTAACCGTTATTGGCATTGCCCATTCCTTCAAGCGCACTGCCGAGCGATAGTGTTGTCATCGTAAACGTACCGCTTTGAGTTGTAGGGTTGCCCTCATACATATATTGTATGCTCTTCGATGTGGTATAAGTGCGAGAAGCGTTCAAGTCGATTTTCAAATCCTTTATCGGCTCAAGCGTTACTTTTATTTGCAAGTCTTCGGTCTTACTCGTGGCTGCAGGAGTGGCTACCGAATCGTTATAAAGGAGCCATCCTCGTTCTCTTGCTCTCTCGATATACGAATCGCTCATGAAGCCAAAAGCGAAGTCAAGACCAGGTGCCATAATATCGCCTCGACGCTGTCCGAAAGCGCTACCTATATTAGGCATAAATCCAGGCAGCGACATTGAGTATTGATTTCTGTATGACACATTTATATTGCGGACAAGCATCAGACCTCGTGCTATCACCTGCGCAGTCTTGTACCATGGCTTGTCGTCGAGTGGTTCCTTTGGTGTCACTGTCAGTTTCAGCGTCATCGCACTGTCAGTACGATTGAAAACCTTTATCTTGTTTTCGTCAACCTTCTTATATTTTATAGCCACCGACTTGCCGTCTTTATTCTTCGCTGATACGATTAGCCTCTTCGACTTCTTAGAGTGGGTAACTATAATTGACGTATCGGCAGCAATGGTGATTTCTTTCTCGTAACTCTTCTGGTTCTTTGGCAATTTCTTCGCTTTGTCATCGCCTTCTTTTCCTTCTTTCGAATCGTCGTTTTCACCTCGTTGTCTTGCTGCTGTTGAGCCTAATCGGGCTGCATCGCGCTGGGCTTTTTGATTTATCGACGAATTTACCGGACGACTTCGCTTGTTGAAACGTTCATTCGTTTTCTTAAGGAAAGGCACATGGTCGTAAAGTTTCTGCATATTGAGCGAAGTGTTTACATTGACAGAACGGTTTTGCGAAATAGTGTTTCCGAGCGACGTTCCATCTTCTAATTCAGTTCCACGAACCCAACTATAAGTCGAAGTGTAATTTGCATCAGCATTCACCCAGTCGAATATTGGTACGAGATTGAGCGGCAACTGATATGATGCATTAAACGATTGCGAATAGTCGAGCGGTGTACCAAAATTTTTAATACTTGTCCATACCGAGTCTTTCCACGCCTGATACCTGTCTGGGTAAAGGTCTTTATTTATCGGAGTGTATGGCTCTTCTATCTCTGCACGTGTGCCTGACTGGAATGTTGCATGCAGGTTTTTGGTCAAATCCCATCGCAACGTGAAGTCGCGAGTCCAAAGGAACTGTTCGTTGAAGGTCAATGGCAATTGTGAACCACCGAGGTCTTCCATGTCGCGAGTTTGGAGTTCGTAATAGTTTCGCGTCATTTCGGTGTTGAACGACACGTTTTGTGGCAACCAGTTAAGTCCAAATCGCTTAAATATCTCAAACCACTTCGACTTGCTCTTGATGAGTTTCTTGAATGGTTCCCATGCCTTATAAACTGGTGTCCAACTATAATTCATCGCTCCGCGCCATTGGTCTTCGTTCTCATAGACGGTGGTTTCGCCTTGGGTGTGTCTATGCGAGTGGCTATAAGAGAACGAGAAGTTGGCGGGGTCGTATGGCATCGGATGTCGCTTGTTTTGAATACCTACTCTCACATTCGACAACGAGAAATTGGTATTCGTTGTCTTTGTCACCGCTATCGACTCTATCGAGTCGCGTTCATGCTTGTTGGTAGTTCCTTCGAGGGCTTCGTCAAGAAGCATATCGGTATCCAACGGATTGTATTTCGGGTCGGTTTCTTCTTTTGTTATGCTGTAATAGAGTGGTGCCGACACCTTTGCTTTTTCTGGGAAGAACTTGCCCAGTTCGAGCGATGTCGTGATGCTATATGTCTTGTAGTTGTCTTGTGAGCGTTGTGCCACGCCTTCTTCCAGACCTCCAAATCCTTCAGTCATGTACTTACCGCTGAGGTTTACCGTTCCAAAGTCCGATAGTTGCATATTAAGTGTGCCTTGTGCAGCCCATCCTCCGCCATTATCGAACTCTTTCAGGCGCAGTTCGTTTACCCACACCTCACCCGATTTCACTTCGCCCGAGAGGTTTCTGACACCTATAATCATTGTCTTTACCTCGCCCAGCGAAGGATTACCCATAATGCTGATTTTATTCGCTGGATTAGCTTCATCGTATGCCGAGAAGAGTTGGTTGTACGATGCTCGTCCTTCGCCTTTGGCTATATTGCGTTGTTTCTTCAGTTGGGTAAATATCTGTAGTGGCACGTCGAGCATATTGTCTTGTGGCCATACGATGCGGCGGTCAGGTGTAGAATAGCGGTCGTAGTGTCCTTCGGGTGTCAGCGAAAGCGGTATCTCATACTCGTAATAGTTGCTCTTGTAATCGCTTCCCAAGCGAATGAACACTGCGAGTTGATTGTCTTGCAGGTTGGTGGTATTCTCGAGCATCGTATTGGCATGGACAAACATCTGCAAACGCTTGTATTGGCGCATATCGATGTTAGTATTTTTATATACGCACTTCGACTCATTGTTGCCCAGATTGGTAACTACGAGGCTCAGAGCTTGCTCATTGCTCTCTACGAGTTGAGGTTGGGTTGGGTCTTGCTGACGCAGTATTCCGGGAGGAAGTACGTAGTTGACAGGTTGTTTATCGTTGTTTTCTTCTATGTTTACTGCACTTACAGAGAGGTGTCCGCTGTTTGTTGCCGAGTTGGTAAGGTTCTGTTCATATACTCGCCATTCGCCTCTTACGAGGTCGAGGCTACCAAATCTCAGCGTGACGGGTTTCTCAAAGCCTGTCATAAACATTCGCATGAAGCGTATGCTCGTGAAGTCGGCGATGCTTCCCACTCGTTGTTCGTACTGGTCGAGTGGTATTCTGAACTGATACCAAGTGACGTTATACTTTTCTCCATTTCTCAGAGTACCTGTGTCTTCACGTTTATCGACGATGTAATTATGTCCTACTACGAGGTCTTCCGGACGGATAGAGACGCGGTATTGATAGTATTTCTCGTATTCGTTGAGTGTATAGTCTTGGTTGATGTCTTCTACATCTGGGGTCGTTTTGTACGATGTGTCGTATCCTTCGCTTCGCGTATCGTTGTCGGGCGAGTTTCCTTGCGGATTGTTTATGTACTTATATCGACGTATGATATCGGCTTCCATTCGGTCGTAGTCACTTCCTCTGAAGTAGTGGTAGTTGTCGTTTGCGGGGTCGTTCATTATCGAGTCGAATACCGCAGCTGAGACTTTACCTTGTATCGACTGCAAGAACGATTGGTAGGCTTCGAAGTTTTTCTCTTCTTCGTCGTTGAGTC
Organism: uncultured Prevotella sp.; assembly: GCA_946627325.1. Lineage (GTDB taxonomy): Bacteria > Bacteroidota > Bacteroidia > Bacteroidales > Bacteroidaceae > Prevotella. The sequence continues at coordinate 16,665 of CAMOVK010000007.1, forward strand.
CGTTGTAGCCGAGGTCTTGTCGCGCACGCGAGCCAGATGTTGTTGCGAAGGCATATGTGACTGTTGCCTGAGTTGGTATGCGTCCCCATTGTGTTGTTGTATATGCTTGCGACCCATCAACGGGCATTCCGCTCTCATAGAATTTCTTACCATCTCGTAGTATGTCTTCCGACACTTCGCCCAGATTGATATAGAAATCGCCTCCATGTTCCGATGCTGTTCCTTCTTCACGAGTATAGATAAATGGGTCGAGCATCCAGAATTCGATATATTCGATATTTGCCGTTTCGAAGTCGTTTGTGTCGAGTTTACGCATCATACCGCCCCAACTCTGCTTTGGTTGTTGCAATCGACCATTACTGTCGAGTATCGGATTAAAGTTGTAAGGTCCGCGTTCGTTGGGATAGAAGGTGAGGTTGAGCACAGGTAGTGTTGCTGTTGCTCCGTTGTAACTGCTCTGGTCGCGGTTTGGATATAGGTTTCTGACGTAGATTTCTCTGACGTAATGGTTGGATAGTTGGTTCAAATCGCTTTTGATGTGTCCGGGTGTGAGCGACGATGAGCGTCGGGTAAACAATGGGTCGATTGTGTACCACGACAGCAACGAACGGTTATATCCGCTGGTCAGTCCCGTTTTGTCTTTGTACTCGTCAAACATCGATGGCACGCTTGATATTATCCACGATGTTGGAGCCGACACGTCGATAGTGTTTTTAGTATTTTCGAAATCGTCGAGATATGATGCGTTGTCTTGTGTGCCGCGACTTTGTCCTGCTATGAGTTGTGCAAACTCTGCGTTGAATTGTATGTTTGAGGGTTGCGACAGTTGCAGGAATGGTATTTTGTCGAGCATATTGGTCAACCACTGACTTTCTTTTTTCCAGTTGAGGTTCACTCCCCAGAGGGTGTTGTTCAGCGGTTCGCTTCCCATTGACACTTTCGTTGTGAGCGATTGTTCTGAGAGGTGTTGTATTGTACCGCTCAACTGCAAGTTTTTAGTAAAGTCATACGCCCAGTTTAGTCCGAGCATAGTCTTTCGTTGTTGAGCATAGTCGGTATTGCTTTCGAGCGAAACGTTTACGGCTGTTCCTGCGTCGATGATGCTTTGGTTGAGTATCGTCACCTCGCCCGCTGAATAGTTAACGCTATAATCGGAGCCTTCTGTAAGTGTCTGTCCGCCTGCGGTAACCACTACCGACCCTTGCGGCACGTTGTATGCACCGAGAGAAATGACACTCGACGACGAACCGCGATACTGTCCCATAAGGATATACTTGTTCTTTTCGGCTATTTGTTTTGCTACGGTTTTGGTAGAATCGTAGAGTTCAACAAACGCATATCGCGCGGCTTGGGTTGCTGCTACTCCTTGACTGACAAGTATATCGTACATATTCTGTCCGAATGGCTCCACGCATGGGAAGAATACTCGTCCGTTGCTCACGGTGTATCCCTGCACATAGTCGAAGTAGCCGTTCGAATGTACCTTCATATTATTGTCCAATCGGTCGGCTCCGAGCAGTTTGATGATTTGTTGTTCTTTGACTTGAGGTTCAGGAATATAGTTCAGATAGACTCCAGCCGTATCGCTTTGGAACTTCACGTCGAGTCGGAACTTGTCTTTTTCTACGGTCGATGCGAGGTAGTACACGTTTTTCATCATCAAGTCCCAGTTGCCCTGACGGGGGTTGTTGGATGTGTTTTTCAGTGCTTTCACATAGAGCGACTGGCTCACATCAGTCAGGTCTGACGAGAATTCACCTACCTGGAAGGTCACTCCTCCGTAGGTGTATTCGTAAGCTACTGCGAGCACTTGGTCGGTTTGCAGGCTCGATTTGAGCGATATATATCCGAGGGCTGTATTTACTGTATATTCTGAGGAGTTGAGTAGTCGTGCGCTTTCGAGTTTTTCGTAGTCGCTGCCTCCAACAAATCCGGGTATGGCATCAAGCACAGTGGATGCTTGGTCGATGTCGCGAGCCTGTGAATAGGTATTTACCATTTGGTAGTACTCGCTGTTAGCCTGATTCGATGGCACTGCCTGACCTGTTGACGACCATAGCGAATTGCTTATTTTCTCGTTTTCGGCGAGGTCGGTGAGTGCTACTATGTTTCGTGTGTTTTGTGTCGTTCCGCTTTTGTTTGTCACCCACACTTCGACTCTGTTTATCTTCACTCCTGTTGCAAGGTTTGGCAGTGTGCGCATTCCAGCATTGTATCGGTCGCGGAAATACTGTGAGAGGAAGAAGTGTCGGTTTTCTTCGTAGTCAGCCACGTCGATTTCGAAAGGTGTTGTCTGTACTCCACCTTTCGACTGTACGCTCTTCGACGACGATTTCTTTTGCGAGAATACTGTTTGCAGCGTGAGTTTTCCGAACTGCATATCTGTGCGCACACCGAAGAGCGAGCTGGCGCCTCTGATGAGCGACGAGTTGGCAGGGAACGAGACGTTGCCCAGTTCCACAAGTTTTATTATTTCGTCTTCTTTTCCGTCGTATTTGAGTTTCATGTTTTGGGCATCGTAGTCGAATGTGGCGTCGGTATTGTAGTTGAGGCTCATATTGACTTTGTCGCCCACTTTTCCCGTCACGTTGAGATTAATCTTCTCGTCGAAGTTCATGTTTGTGGTCTTACGATTTCTGATTGGCAGCGACGGGTTGTCGATATTTTTCATGGTTGCGCCAAACTTCAGTTCGGCTGTTCCTTGTGTCTTAATGCGCACTCCTCCGGGTCCGAAAATCTTTTCTGCTGGTCCGAGACTGAAGTGCATATCGGTAAAATCGAACTTTTCTTTGCCTTGTGTTTTGACTATTTCTTCGTTTTTCGACCTGAAGAAATCGCTTATCATCTGCCGCTCGCTCCATTTCATGTATTCGTCGAGCGTCATCATGACTGGTGTGTTTACATAGGTTCCTCCTATCTTGTCGCCAATGATGTATCGGTCGAGGGTGTCGTTGTATTCCACCCCTTGCTTCATGTTTTCCGGTCGTTTGAGGTCTATGGGGTGTTGTGTGAGGTCGTCGTAGGTTATTGGCGATGTGCGTTGCACTTGCCATCTGGGGTGCAGGAGCGAGTCGGGTATTTCTTCGTCGTCGGCTATCAGTGGCTGTGCTGTAATGGCGATGGTGTCCTTCTTGGGTTTATTGTCGTCGTCGGGATTGGTTGTAGCCATGCGGTTGTTCTCTCTCGCTCGTTGCTGTCGGCGAGTGAGGTCGTCTTGTGGCAACGACACGACATTGCCTGCCACCACTACTATGGTGCAGACGATGAGATATATGGCTACTAACCGCTTGCGCATTGACGTGTTATTTGATGAGTTTGAGTGCTTGTTTTACTACTTGTTCCACTGGGAGGTCGGGCGTTTGTCGGAGTATTTCATCGACTACCTTTGCCGATGGTGCTGGCGAGAAACCGAGCATGGTCAACGCTCCGAGTGCTTCCTCGCGTGCTGGGCTACTTACAACCGTTCGCGTCGAAGAGCCTCCTGCATGGATTTCTTGGGCTATTCCCGACGACATGATTTTGTCTTTCAGGTCAACGATGATGCGCTGTGCCGTTTTCAGTCCGATGCCTTTCACCGACTTAAGCATCCTTTCGTCGCCGGTGGCAATGATGTTGCACAATTCGGCTGGCGACGACGATGAGAGAATCATTCGCGCGGTGTTCGAGCCTACGCCCGAAACGGTGATGAGCAGGCGGTAGAGTTCACGCTCTTGCTTTGTAGAAAAACCATAGAGTGTGAACGAGTCGTCGCGACCACCAGTCATCAGCACTTCGTGGACATAAACCTTCACTTCCTTGTTTCCCTGAAGGGCAGAATAGGTGTTGAGCGAGATATTTAGCGCATAGCCCACTCCGCATGCCTCAACCACAGCCAAAGCGGGTGTCAGTTCGGCAAGCGAACCCTTGATATAATCAATCATTGATAATGAGTTTTTTGTATATATACAATATCAATAACGCGATGCGCGTGGCTTTTATTGCATCAGGAAAGAAAAAAAAGACTTTCGAAAAATGGCATTTGGCTCACAAGCAATCATCACCTTTGATAACTGTCTCATATTCAATCAATTCGGAAAGCACGTCTTTTCGGCTCGGATAGATATGCTTTTCGGGTTGGAAAGATATGCTTTCCAAAGCGAAAAGCACATCTTTCCAAATCGAAACAAATATGCATAACTTTTTGGAGGTTTATTTCTTAATCGTAACTTTGCAAAAAATAAAAACCGAATTACTTTAATTATGATGAAAAGACTTTTAATCCTTGCGCTTGTCGCAGTATGCTCGACAGTCGCATTCTCACAAGACATTATCAAAGAGCAACCTGAAGGTGAAGTAGAATGTCGCTACCGATTGGCTGACATCTACTACGTCAGTGGCGACTATGCCTTTCGCTCGCACGTTGATGCTGGAGCAGCCTATGTGGTGAACGGAACCGACGGCAACGTTTATATCCAAAACCCACTGTCGAGTTTCGGCGCAGGCAGTTGGGTGAAAGCAACGAAGAGGGGCGAAAACCAACTCGTCGTGGCACTGCCAGCAATGATTTTCGACGGAACAATAGAAGATTTCAATGGGCAGGAAACGCAAGTGGAATGGCAGATGAAAATGCTACGACTGAACGACGCGGGCAATGCCTACGAGGCTGACGACAGCCAGCAAGAACTGGTGCTGCAAATAGAACCCGACGGAACCATTGCCATGCAGGCAGACGATGTAGTGGGACTCGTAGATAAGCAGACCAACGAGTGGACAGGATTTGCCGACTTGGGAGCGCGATTTGAAACAATAAACGAATACCAGCCGTCGCTGCCCGACGATATAGAAGAACGTACAGAGCAATGCTTCATCAACTACAACTACGGACAATTCACTCGTATGGCACAACCAGCAAAAGCAGCATTCTACGACGACAGAGTGTTCGTGTTGATGGAAACAGCATCAAGCCAATACTGGATTGAAGGAAAAGTTGAAGGCACGAAAGTGATAATTCCGGCTAACGAATATCTCGGATTCGACAAAAATTATTGGCAAAGCCACATCTTCCTGACATCGGCAAGTTACGAGACACTCATGGACGACGGAGTGCAATACAACAAATATACACTCACGGGCGAAGATATTGTCTTCGACTACGATGCGGCAACGAAAACAATGACTACCGAACAAGCAATGCTAATAAATACAGGAAAATACCAAGTGGAATATCTCACAGAGTATTGCGAAATGGAACTCAAACCGCTGACACAAGTCATCGAACGCCCACAAGACCCTGCCATATCCTATTTCCGCCCATACTACGAACAGGACGACTGGGGAATGGTGGAGTTTCAGCAGGCACCAATGACAGCAAGCGGCGAATATCTGCCATTGGAAAATATCTACTTCAACGTGTGGTTTGACGACCAACTGATGACCTTCGACCCGAAAGAATACATCAACCTCACTAACCCAATGACCGACTTCCCTTACCTTTTTACCGACATACAGGCAAACGAGGACGAGGGTATCTATCCTGACTTCGAAATATACGGAATGGGGCAGGCATTCTACTACTATCGCAACAATGTCAGTCGCATAGGAGTACAGACCTATACGATAGGCAACAATGGCGAACGACTACGCTCAAACATAGTCTATACCGACGGCTCAGTTGTATCAAATATCAACCACACAACCATCGACAACAACCAGCCCGATGCCATCTACGACCTGCAAGGACGACAAGTAGCAGCACCACGACAAGGACTATACATTGTGCGCAAAGGTAACAGAATAAGCAAACGGAGTTTCTGAAACTCGCAAACAACAGGATTATATAAAAAAGAGAACGGGGCACACTTATATCTTTCATGTGACAAACTCTTCATATCCATAAAATACAGTAAGAATTAGTAACGCGCGTAGTAGTCGTTAGGAAAGTTATAAATGTTGGCAGTAATGCCATAGAATAAAGAGTTTGCCGTGTGAGGTGCATCACATAAAGTGTGTAAGTTAGAGCATATTAAAGTCCGAAACCTTTGATTTCGAAAATCGAACCTATGGTTTCGGACTTTATTGTGTGAAAGAATTGTCTGCAAATCCCTTATTATTCGTCCATCTGGAACAGTGGATCGTCGGGCATAACCATTGTAGGTTTCTGCTTCTCAAGTTCGAGTAGGCGTTCTGGAACATATTGCTTGTCAACGACCATACGGAACATATACTCGCGGAACCAATCAGCAGTCATTATCAAACAACCTTTTTGCCCCCACGATGCACCCCATGAATTCTCTACCTTCCATTTTTTTGGATTGCCATTGGCATCAAGATCGACAGCCGTAAGCGTCATGGCATGGGTAGAACCACTGTCGAAAGTGGCTATACGGTCAGCCTTGTTCATTGGGAATGTTGTAGAGAAGAGTGTTGCATAATCGTAGTTGTCGAGTGCGCAATAACCGCGTTTGTTGTCTAACTGCTTGCCCACGTCGTATGAACTATAAAGTTTGCGACCATCTTTTATCGCTGCGATAGCCATCTGCTCGATTTCTTCCATTGGCAGATTGAGGTACTTCCAGTTGTGACCATCGTACATGTGACGGTCGTATTCCACCTCATAGGTCTTGTAGTATTCGCGGCGCGGGTCGTTCATAACCATGATAAACGAGCCGTTGATAGAGCCGCCTACCACTTCGCGATAGAACGACAGCGGCGTATAGGTCTTAGGCTCACCGATGGTCTTGCCGTTTTTATCTTTGAAAGCATAGGTAAACTCCTTGACTGGTTCGCCTATGGTCATAGAAAGCATATAATAGATTTGTGAAAGCATCTCCTTCTTACGAGCCTCTACCGCTGCTGGCTTTTTACCACCGTTGACCATACGATACAGTTCGAGACCATACTCGCGCAACTTCGACGAAACGAGAGCAGCCATACGCGAGGTGTTCTCAGCAGAGAAAGTCTCAGGCTGAACTCCCATCGGCACGAGTCCATACTTGTCGGCAAGGTCGGCTATACCACAAAACGTACCGCCATCGTTGATGGGATTGCGGAAGAAGAACTGCATAAGTTTGTCGTCGAGTGGCTTCTTAGCATTATCGACAACACCCTGAAGCATGAGGTTGGCTTTCTCCATCTGGTCGTAGAAAAAGAGATGAGCCTGCGAAAACTCAACGTGGAGTGTGTCGTTGTGCTGCTGTGCAAAGCGTGCACGCAAGACATTCATGCCTGTAAACATCCAGCAACGACCTGACTTCTTCTGGTCGTGGATAGATTGCGACTTCGTTTCGTGACTGAAATAAGTGTCGAGTTCACCCTTCGAAGCAAAGTTGGCTGCCAGATTATCGATGCTATTGGCTGCCATAGCATTGAACAAAGCCTTGTTGGCAGGGGTTTTCGACTGCGATTTCTCAATCTCGCTCATCATCTTTGGCGAGATACCTCCACCCTTCTGCTGAGCACCTACAACGAGAGTGACAGAGAGGAAAAGACTTAATAAAATAGTTTTCTTTTGCATAAAAAAATATAAAATAAAATGATTTTTCGGGGACAAAGTTACGATTTTTACTCACTTAACAGTAACTTTGTAGGCAAAATTATTATTTAACACGCAAATAAAAAATAAAAAATATAGAAAAATGGCACAAGAAGACGTTTTCAAGAAGATTGTGAGCCACTCAAAAGAGTATGGCTTCGTGTTCCCAAGCAGCGACATCTATGATGGACTGGCTGCCGTATATGACTATGGACAGAACGGAATAGAACTGAAAAACAATATAAAAGAATATTGGTGGAAGTCGATGGTACTTATGCACGATAATATCGTTGGCATCGATTCGGCTATCTTCATGCATCCCACAATATGGAAAGCCAGCGGACATGTTGACGCATTCAACGACCCGTTGATTGACAATCGCGACTCGAAAAAGCGCTATCGTGCTGACGTATTGATAGAAGACCAAATAGGAAAATATGAAGAGAAAATACAAAAAGAAGTAGAAAAAGCACGCAAACGATTTGGCGACCAGTTCGACGAAGAGATGTTCTGCAAAACAAACCCAAGAGTTTTGGCTAACAAAGAGAAAATGGACAAACTGCATGAGCGCTTCGCCAAAGCAATGCAAGAAAATAATCTCGAAGAACTCAGACAAATAATCATCGACGAAGAGATTGTCTGCCCCATCAGCGGAACAAAGAATTGGACGGAAGTAAGACAATTCAATCTCATGTTCTCGACAGAAATGGGCTCAGTATCCGACTCTGCCAACAAGATATACCTGCGACCAGAGACTGCACAGGGCATATTCGTCAACTACCTGAACGTACAGAAAACGGGACGCATGAAACTGCCTTTCGGAATAGCACAGATAGGAAAAGCCTTCAGAAACGAAATCGTTGCCCGACAGTTCATCTTCAGAATGAGAGAGTTTGAACAAATGGAAATGCAGTATTTCGTACAACCAGGCACCGAACTCGAATGGTTCCAGCACTGGAAGGAATGGCGTATGCAATGGCATCAAGCACTCGGTTTCGGAGCAGAAAACTACCGTTTCCACGACCATGAAAAACTTGCCCACTACGCCAATGCCGCATGCGACATAGAATTCCACATGCCTTTCGGATTCAAAGAAGTGGAAGGAATACACTCAAGGACTGATTTCGACCTATCACAACACGAAAAATACTCAGGCAAAAACATAAAATACTTCGACCCACAAACAGGCGAAAACTATGTGCCTTATGTAATAGAAACATCCATTGGAGTAGATAGAATGTTCTTGTCAGTCATGTGTCATAGTTATCAGGAGGAACAACTCGAAGGAGGTGAAACACGAGTAGTGCTGAAATTGCCAGAGGCTCTGGCTCCAGTAAAACTGTGCGTCATGCCACTTGTCAAGAAAGACGGACTGCCAGAGAAAGCACGCGAAATAATCAACGACCTAAAATTCCACTTCAACTGTCAGTACGATGAAAAAGATTCCATAGGAAAACGCTATCGCCGACAAGATGCAATCGGAACACCTTACTGCGTAACTCTCGACTACGACACACTCAAAGATAACACTTGCACACTCCGTTACCGCGACACTATGGAGCAACAAAGAGTGAACATAGACGACCTCCGACAACTAATCGAAGAGAAAGTTAGCATAGCAAGCCTGTTGAGAAAACTGTAAGAAACTACTATCTACCCATAGAAAACCAATCGAAACAAAATGAAAAAAACGAAACTGCTTTGGCAATTATTTCTCGTTCTGCCCCTGCTTGCACTTGCTTCGTGTAGCGAAAGTGATGGAGACGACGAGGAATATCCAAACTGGAAAGACCAGAACGAAAGAGCTTTCAATGCCTACTACACTCTCGCACAAAGCGAAATTGAAAGCGGTTCGAAGGAATGGAAAATAATAAACGTTTTCTCAAAATCTGCCGACATTGCCACATTGCCTGAAGACCACATAGTAGTGAAAGTGATAAACGAAGGCATTGGCACTGGATATCCTCTTTATACTGACACTGTGAGCATTCACTATAGAGGCAGACTAATACCCTCGAAATCCTACTCCGAAGGCAAAATCTTCGACTCTTCATGGTCTGGGGAATATAGTCTCGCGACGATGAAACCATTCGAAAAATTGCCCGTAAGCAACTTTATAGACGGAGTTTCTACCGCTTTGCAACACATGAAGATAGGCGATAGATGGGAAGTGTATATCCCTTGGCAGTTGGGATATGGCAGCAAAGGCACCTCGACAGGGAGCATCCCAGGATATTCAATGCTCACCTTCGACCTCACACTCATTGGATATAGTCGCGTAGGTACAACCGTTCCCAGCTGGAAAGTTTCAGGTAAGTGAATAAAATGCCAACCCCGTTTGAGCATTTTGAATGAAAGTAACTTATCTTAATAATGATTCTGTCGAAAACCAAAAGTGAGTCTCTACTCGCCAAGATACGCAATGGCGAAGCAATGACTGAGGGCGACAAACTCAATCTGATTTTTCAGTTGAGTTTGCCGTCAATTCTTGCACAAGTAACCAACGTGATGATGTTCTTCATCGACCAAGCTATGGTAGGTCGATTAGGAGCACAAGCGGCTGCTTCGATAGGTCTTGTCGAGAGCACTACATGGTTATTCGGTGGACTGGCAAGTGCCGTTTCTATGGGATTTTCGGTACAAGTGGCTCACTTTATCGGCGCTAACGACTTTGAAAAGGCACGTCAGGTAGTCAGGCATGGCATAATAACTGCATTCTGCGTCAGTCTTATGATAATGCTCATTGCAGCCATTATTTCCCGTCCACTGCCCTACTGGCTTGGAGGAGGCGCCGACATTGCCGCTGATGCAAGTCGATATTTCCTGATATTCTCACTGGCAGCACCATTTTTTCAGATGAACAACCTTGCGTCGTCGATGCTTAAGTGCGAGGGAAATATGCGTTTACCGAGCATTATGAGTGTGGCTGTTTGCGCCCTTGACGTAGTGTTCAACTTCTTTTTTATATTTCCTTCGAGAACGATAAACATACTCGGAACAGACCTGTTCATTCCCGGTGCTGGTCTTGGCGTTATGGGTGCAGCCATAGGAACAGCAACGGCTTTCGTCTGCGTGTCGCTCATTCAATCTTGGATGGCTTTCTTCCGCTCAAAGATTTTATCAATCCGAATAGGCAGCGAAAAATTCGTTTTCTTTGCCAACTATCTTAGAAACGCATTCAATATCGGTGCTCCTATGGCTGTGCAGATGTTTCTTATGAGTTCTGCACAAGTGATAAGCACCATGATAGTAGCCCCTTTAGGCAATTTTGCCATTGCTGCCAACACTTTTGCCATCACAGCCGAGAGCCTATGTTATATGCCAGGCTATGGCATTGGCGATGCAGCTACGACTCTGGTTGGTCAGAGTATGGGAGCAGGCAGGCGCGACCTATGTTTCTCGTTTGCAAAAATGGCAGTATGGTCAGGCATGATAATTATGGCTATAATGGGACTAATCATGTTCTTTACTGCGTATGACCTTATGGCAATAATGACCCCCGTAGAAGAAATACGACAACTCGGCGCATCGAGTTTGCGCATTGAAGCCTTCGCTGAGCCTATGTTTGCAGCATCGATTATCGTTTATAGCGTCTGTGTTGGTGCTGGCGACACACTACATCCAGCCATAATAAATCTTTCTTGTATGTGGTTTGTTCGTCTGACACTGGCTGCGTGGCTTGCTAAAGACTACGGGCTGCCAGGTGTTTGGACTGCAATGGCAATTGAATTATCGTTCCGCGGACTGCTGTTCCTTGTTAGATTATATCGTAAAAAATGGTTAAAAATATAACGAGTTTGGAATTTTAGCAATCAAGTAACAATGGTTTTTCCAACATAACTTTATGACATTGACATGATAGAGGTAAGGAATTTATATAAAGAGTTTGAAGACAAAGAAGTTCTTCACGACATCAATGCCACCTTCGAAAATGGCAAGACCAATCTGATTATAGGTCAAAGCGGTTCGGGAAAAACTGTTTTGATGAAGAATATCGTAGGCCTTCTTACACCTACCAATGGTGAAGTGCTTTACGACGGGCGCAATTTCGTAGGCATGACAAAACAAGAACAAGTCAGTATGCGTCGCGAGATGGGCATGATTTTTCAGAGTGCTGCCCTCTTCGACTCACTCTCTGTACTTGAGAATGTAATGTTTCCGCTCGATATGTTTTCGTCTATGACTCTGCGCGAGCGTGAGCATAGAGCAATGGAATGTTTGGAACGCGTCAATTTGAAGGGTGCTGAAAAGAAATATCCCGGTGAACTTTCTGGCGGAATGCAGAAGCGTGTGGCAATTGCCAGAGCTATCGTTCTAAACCCCAAATATCTTTTTTGCGACGAGCCCAATTCAGGATTAGACCCAAAGACATCACTCATCATTGATGAATTGCTAACAGGCATAACGAAGGAATTTGGCATGACGACCATCATCAACACGCACGACATGAACTCGGTGCTTGGCATTGGCGAGAGTATTATATTCATCTACAAGGGTAAAATTGATTGGCGTGGCACTTCGGCAGACGTCATGACAGCAGACAACAAGCATCTCGATGACCTTGTTTTTGCTTCAGAAGTATTCCGAAAAATCAAAAAAATTCAGACAAACAAAGACTAATCGGCATCGTCAATTAGTCTTATCAGTTGGGGCTACACATCACTTTTTAGCCCTCGTTGCTTATCGTTTCTATCTCGTTTATCTCAGCAACCACGTTCCGTTGCACTCTATCATCGGCACTACAATCTCCTCGTTAGTGCTGTCGCCATAGCAAAAGATTAAGAAAGCATTGGCTGTTCGAAGAGTATCGTCAACCACAGCATGAGAGACGCGAATGGCTTTCACACCGCCATGTTCCTCAACTTGCTCATTGAGAAATTGCTTCATATTTTCCATTCGTTCTTCAACCATTTTGCGAGGCATACCTTCTATATCGTAATGAGCATGAATGAAATAGTAAGTATTACCAGAAAATAAGCTATCGTAAGCCTGTTTTGCTACGGCTGCAATATGCTCTGTGTCGTCGTTACGACTGCAAGCCGATATCTGCAACATAACCATTGCAATTACCGACACTATACATATATATAATATCCTTTGCATCGTTGGTTATTTTTGACGAATAAACACGTTTATCGGGCAGCCTGTCATTGTCCAATTCTCGCGTATCTTGTTCTCGAGAAAACGCTTATAGGGTTCCTTGACGTATTGTGGCAGGTTGGCATAGAACACAAACGAAGGAATCTTTGTATCTGGTAATTGCGCACAATACTTTATCTTGATGTATTTTCCCTTTACCGATGGTGGTGGATAGGCTTCAATCAATGGAAGCATAACTTCGTTTAGCTTTGTTGTTCCCACTCGTGCCGTGCGGTTGAGATACACCTGTTTGGCTATCTCGAGCACTTTGAATATGCGTTGCTTAGTCAGTGCCGAAGCAAAGATTATCGGGAAGTCCGTGAAAGGTGCCATGCGCTCACGAATAGCATTTTCGAAGGTCTTTATGACTACTTGGTCTTTGTTTTCTACCAAGTCCCATTTGTTTACCACTACCACGAGGCTCTTGTTATTTTTCTGTATCAGCTGGAAGATATTCATATCTTGTGCTTCGATACCTCGTGTAGCATCAATCATGAGTATGCAGACATCGGAACTTTCTATTGCGCGGATACTTCTCATCACGCTATAAAACTCCAAATTCTCACTTACTCTATTCTTTCTGCGAATACCTGCTGTATCAACAAGATAGAAATCAAATCCGAATTTGTCGTATCTTGTGTATATACTATCTCGTGTAGTGCCTGCTATCTCGGTCACGATGTTTCTGTCTTCGCCAATAAAAGCATTGATAATGCTCGACTTTCCTACGTTTGGCCTACCTACAACTGCGAAACGTGGGATGCCTTCTTCAACTTGTTCTTCTTGTTTTTGGGGGAGTTTTTCCACCACTATATCGAGCAAATCGCCTGTTCCACTTCCCGTTGCCGAACTGATACACACGGGGTCTCCAAGTCCGAGTTTATAGAATTCGTAGGAGTCGTATATCTGTTTGTTGTTGTCGGCTTTGTTTACCACGAGAATAACTGGCAACTTCGTGCGTCGCAGGATAGTAGCCACGTCGCTGTCGAGGTCTGTTAATCCTGTTGTTACATCAACGAGAAACAGCACGAGGTCTGCCTCCTCTGTAGCCACCATCACTTGTTTTCTGATTTCTTCTTCAAAGATATCGTCGGAATTGACCACCCATCCGCCAGTATCGACAACAGAGAATTCGTTTCCACACCATTCGCATTTTCCGTATTGACGGTCGCGAGTGGTACCTGCTTCTTCGCTTACTATTGCCCTGCGCGAGCCTGTCAGTCTATTAAAGAGTGTTGATTTGCCCACATTAGGGCGACCTACTATTGCTACGAGATTTGCCATTTCCGATTGATTGTTTAGGGTTACTTTAATCAGTCGAGGTTATATCCGAACGATGAGAGTTCGCGTTCCGACTGTCGCCAGTCCTTATCTACCTTGACGTATGTTTCGAGATATATCTTTTTCCCAAAGAATTTTTCGAGTGATTTGCGTGCTTCGGTTGAGACACGTTTGAGTGCTACTCCTTGATGTCCTATGATAATTCCTTTCTGCGAGTCGCGTTCTACATAGATTATCGCCCGAATTTTGATTTGTTTTTCTGTTTCTTTGAAACTCTCTACGCGCACCTCTACCGAATAGGGTATCTCCTTATCGTAATAGAGCAGTATTTTTTCTCGCATTATTTCGCTCACGAAGAAGCGTGCTGGTTTGTCTGTCCACTGGTCTTTATCGAAGAACGGTGGAGAGTCGGGCAATAGTTCTTTGATGCGTTTAAGTAGTATATCTATGCCAAACTTATTGAGTGCCGATATTGGCAATATCTCTGCATTTGGCAAGAGTGAGTGCCATTGCTCCACAATATCATTTAGATGGGCTTGGTCTGTTTGGTCTATTTTGTTTATTAGGAGCAATACGGGTATCGTCATCTTCCTCACTTTTTCAAGGAAGTCTGCGTTTTTCTCTGGATTTTCTATTGTGTCTGTGACGTATAGAAGAACGTCGGCATCTATTAGTGCCGACTCCGAGAAAGCCAACATCGACTCTTGGAGTTTGTAGTTTGGTTTCAGCACACCTGGTGTGTCACTGAAAACGATTTGCATTTCGTCGGTGTTGACGATGCCCATTATGCGGTGTCGCGTTGTTTGGGCTTTGAATGTGGCAATAGAAATCCTTTCACCGACGAGTTGATTCATCAGTGTTGACTTTCCTACGTTAGGATTTCCTACTATGTTTACAAATCCTGCTTTGTGCATTTACTTCATCAATATCCCCATTTCAGGTATGATGCGCCGTGCACGAAGCCTGCTCCGAAGGCTGTGAGAATAATGTTGTCGCCCTTTTTAAATCGCTTTTCGTTTTCCCAGATAGCCAATGGTATGGATGCCGCACTGGTGTTTCCCACGTGCTCAATGTTTACAATCACTTGCTCTGGGCTAAGGTCGAGGCGTTTAGCCACAGCCTCTATTATGCGCAGATTGGCCTGATGTGGTATGACGTAATTTATGTTTTCCTTGTTCAGTCCGTTGCGCTGCGCTATGATTTCGCAGTCTTCGCTCATGTTCGATACTGCATATCGATAGACGGTCTTGCCTTCTTGGTAGATGTAGTGCAGTCTGTGGTCAACGGTGAAGTGCGACGATGGGCATACCGAGCCACCTGCTTTCATGTGTAGGAAAGGTAGTCCGATGCCATCGGTACGCATGTAAGAGTCCATGTAACCCACCTCTTCCTCTGTTGCTTCCACCATTACTGCTGCTGCTCCGTCGCCGAATAGTGGACACGTTGCGCGGTCTTTATAATCGACCATTGACGACATTTTCTCTGCTCCTATTATTATTACTCTCTTGTATCTGCCTGCTTCAATCATGCAAGCCACGCTGTCGAGTGTGTATAGGAAGCCGCAACAAGCAGCCGATATATCGTATGCAAATGCATTTTTTGCTCCGATTTTTCCTGCTACTATTGATGCTGTCGATGGGAAGCGATAGTCGCCTGTTGTGGTTGCAACTATCAGCGCATCGATTGTCATTGGGTCAACGCCTGTATTTTTGAGCAGTTGTTTTGCAGCCTTACGTGCAACGTACGACGTACCCAGTCCGTCTTCGGTCAGGATACGTCGTTCTTTTATTCCTACGCGTGTTGTAATCCATTCGTCACTTGTATCTACCATGCGTGCCAGCTCATCGTTGCCGAGCACGTAGTCAGGCAGAAATCCTCCTACGCCTGTGATTACCGCTCTTTGTCGTGCCATTTATTCCACTGTTTCCTTTACGATAGCTACCTTTCCGCGGTAGTATCCACATGTTGGGCATACTGTGTGATAGATGTAGTATGCACCACAGTTCGGACACAATGCCAATGTAGGCATTTCTGCCTTGTCGTGGGTGCGGCGTTTGCGGGTACGTGTCTTCGACTGTCTTCTTTTAGGATGTGCCATAATTGTTTATGTTTTTAATTGTTTGTTTTTGGTTGTTTTGTTTTAGTTTTTGAGTTTTTTCAGCGCTTCCCATCGCGGGTCAATCGTCTGTTTGTCGTCCTCACTGCTTCGGGCAGTCGAAATCTCGTGTTTGCCAAATAACCCGAGTGCTTCCGTCATAGCAGCATTGCATTTTCCAGGTGCATGCACATGCTTGAGAGGGACATTGAGTGCGATAGTCTCGTAGATAGGCCAAGCGAGGTCAGCTATGCCGTAGTTGGCACTGACTGTTATCTGCTCGCCATCGGCTGAATATTGAGTTGCCTTCGGATCTGCATCGTCGGGCAGTGTTCCTAATCGCAGGAGGAGTGTGGTATCGGTGTCGATGGGTTGCGACATTGGTTCAAGACATCTGTCGCAATCGACCGTTACCTCTCCTTGACAGTGGAGACTGACTTTGAAGGTACTGGCAGTGATGTCGATGGTCATATCTACATCAACCGAGCCTCCACTTATCTGTCCTTCTGTTTGGGCAAAGAAGTCGTCGGAGAGGGTTATCTCTCTGTGAGGAGCAACATTATTGCCTTCGCGAAGGTCGATAGTCAAAGCATCTATTGTCTGCATAGTCTCCACGTTTTCGGCCGCAAAGTTACACATTTTTATTCTATATAGCCAAAAAGATATGTAAGTTTTTTACTCGGTAGCGCTTTGAGTACGAGTTTTTGGTTTTGGCTGATGATTGAGCAAAATGTATTTTTTCTGAAACGATTGTTATTTTTCCATAAATCTGCAGTTGTGTATTTGGGTATATTTATGAAAGAATTTACTTTTGCAGCACAATTGTTTTACCATGTTTTGTCATTTAAGAGCAACTTTCTTTTGTGGTGTTTCCACATTACTTATATTAGTATTGAGCATTGCTTTCTGCTTTATTCCCGCGACAGACACTTATGCCTCACGCGCTGACAATAGTCTTTTACCGCCAGACACTACTGTTCTAAAAAGCGTTGTCGATACCGTTTTCAGTCGCCGCGTCACTGTAATCGATGCAGAAACCCGTCTGCCTATACGCGAAGTGACTATAAAGACCGACGGCACATTGAGAGCCAAGACCGACTATAGGGGGCGCGTCAATCTGACCGAACGGTTCGATAGTATCTCGTTTACTCATGTGGGCTACGACACCGAGACGGTTTCGTTCATCGAGGTGGGCGACACTATGGTATTGTTTCCGCGCCATAACGTCATGGAAGAGGTCGTTGTAATGGGTATAAGTCCCGACCTTAGGAATGCAATGAAGAAGTCGCACGAACGCATGATGGAAGAACCTGTCGTGAAGGGGCTGACCTTCGACTTCGGAATGATGCTCGACAAGCGAGCTCGACGCGACAGAAAGCATCTGAAAAAAGCTAAACAAATTCTTCGCGACTGGGACCTTGCCCAGCCATACACTCCTCAGAAAGAAAACAAATAAACAACTCTTTCTTTAACTCTTTCTTACCCATTGCCACAGGATTTACAACCTTTTGATTTTCAAACGGTTATCATATAGATTTGAAAAGACGTGCTTTTCGCTTTGGAAAGCACGTCTTTCCGACTCGAAAAGCATATCTTTTCGAAGCGAAAAGGCATACTTTCCAAATTCAAGAGAATTGATATGTCTTATCTGAATAAGAAAAAGCGAAAAAAAATGTAATCTTTTTCCGCAAAAAAATAATATTTTTTACCTTTGCGCATATAACCCTTTACAAACGATTATTTATGACCTACAAACTTGAAAACACTCAACAAGGTGCAGTTCTCCACATTGAAGGGCGACTCGACACCACCTCAAGCAGCCAACTTAGTGAGTACATTGATACAGAACTCTGTAACTTTGACCCAGAAACCTGCTTGACAATCGACGCTAAAGAACTGGAATACATCTCAAGTTCAGGACTCCGCGTGATACTTGCACTGGCAAAAAGGTTCAAGAACTTCTGCGTCAACGATGCCTCGACAGACGTATATCAAGTGTTCGAAATGACAGGTTTCACAAAAATCATCAACGTAAATAAAGCCCTTCGCCATCTGAGCGTTGACGGATGTGAAATAATCGGACGCGGAGGAGTAGGCACAGTATATCGCATTGACGGCGACACTATCATAAAAGTGTTTCGTGAAGACACATCAATCGAGGAGGTACAGCGAGAGATTTCAATGGCAAAAGAGGCTTTCATACTCGGCATGCCTACAGCCATATCGTTCGATGTCGTAAAGGTGGGCAATCAGTACGGACTCGTATATGAGCTGCTTAAAGCCGACACACTAAGCGCCTGCATAAAGAAAGAACCCGAAAAGGTTGATGAATTTGCCTACAAGTATGCACAACTCTTGCGACGACTGCACGACATAGAAGTACCGCAGACGAGCCAGATACCATCGGCAAAATCGATTATCGACAACGCAATAAACAACATAAGCCGGCACTTCGACACCGAAGCAGTAGATTTAATGAAGACAATAGCCGACGCCATCCCCGATGCCCGACGACTACTTCACTGCGACCTGCAGACAAAAAATGCCATGATGCAAGGCGACGAACCAATGCTCATCGACATGGGAGAAATAGGATTCGGACACCCAATAATCGATTTGGGTAACACACACTCGGCAATGATGAAACTTGTAGGCGACTACGAACAACTCATTGGACTGCCCGAAGAATTGAGCCACCAGACATGGAGACGAATGATTGACTATTATTTCAACGGACTCTCGAATGAAGAAATTAAGCACCGACTGGAACAAATAGAGATAATCAGCTGCATAAGAGGCGTTACTTGGCTATCGCTCTCCGACTCCTTCCCAAAGGAAATCATAGAACAATGCCGACAAACATTCCACCAAAGAGCAATAATACGCAAAGACGAAATAATCAGTTTATGCCAGTCACTTTCCGACTGGACACTATAAATAATCGTCATGATTAAAACTCTCAAAAGCAAGTCATAAACAAATAATTCAAAAGGTGAAGTATCTACGATTTATAACCGACTCCGTAGCCATGCGCACGACGACTATTCTCGTAGCCGTCCTGTCGAGTCTTTTCCTCTTGGCGGGATACTTGCAAAGCAGACACGCAAAGAGAGTCGTGTCGCAAGAACTGCGATGGCAAGCCTCACGCTCGATGGAAAGCGCAACAAAAATCATCGACAGCCGCATGCGCAACATAGAAGTAGCAGTGCAAACAGCAAGCAACTATGCAAAAGACATTGCACAAGACGCCGACAAAGCACCAAAATTGCTTGAGAGTCTGGTAGCATCGTCAAACGACATTACTGCAGCAACGCTACTCTACAAAGCAAACTATTTCCCACAACACGGCAGATACTTTGCTCCCACAGTAGTGCACGACATGGTGCACGACACACTAATACACTACGAGATAGGCGGAAAAAAAGCAAACTTCATGTATCTCGAGACCGACAGCAACTGGGTTTACTCCAACCGACTTAACGCACCCTATTGGAGTTTGCCATTCATAGCCATATCAACAAAAAGCGCTATGGTCTCCTATTCCGTACCACTACACGACAAAAATGGCGAGATATTTGCAGTGCTGTGCGCTTCGATAGACCTTCGATGGGTACAGACCGTAGTTGATGATGCGAAACCTTACAGCTACGCGAAAGTGAGCATTTTGAGCCGCGACGGACGATTTATAAGCCACCCCGACACCAACTGCATACTATCGGTCAGCGCTATAGACATTGCAAAGAAGCAGGGAGGAGAAAAAGCAGTAGAAATAACCAAACGAATGTTGCAATGGCTCACAGGAGTAGATACTATGAAGGCACCTCTAATCGACGACAATCAAGACTCCGACACATTATCGTCAGCACGAAAAAAGAGCGAGGACTTAATCATTTACTATGCACCAATAGAAAGAGTGAAATGGTCGGTAAGCTACACTTTGCCTGAGTCGAAAATCATGGCACAGCCCAACAGACTTGCCAACAACATGAGAAGAATGATTTTTGCCCTGATATTCATCACGGCAATCATCATGTACACCATAATCCGAGCACAAATGTGGCCTCTTAAACAACTCTTACGCTCTGCCCGCAAAGTGGCTAAGGGAGATTTCAGCACAGAACTGCCAAAGATAAAGTCACACGACGAGATAAGGCGACTGCGCGACTCATTTGAGCATATGCAGCACTCGCTCACCGACTATATCAACCAACTACAGGAAACATCAGCAAGCAAAGCGTCGATAGAACGCGACCTGACCATTGCCAGCGGCATACAAATGGCAATGTTGCCAAAAGACTTCCCACCATTCCCAGACCGCAACGACATCGACGTTTATGGCAACCTCGTTCCTGCAAAGCAAGTAGGTGGAGACCTTTTCGACTACTACATACGCGACGAGAAACTGTTTTTCTGCATTGGCGACGTAAGCGGAAAAGGAATAGCAGCATCGCTCGTAATGGCTGTAACACGCACATTGGTACGCACTCTATCGGCACACGAAGCGTATCCCGACCGCATAATGAATGCTCTAAACGAAACAATGACCACCGACAACAAAGCCAATATGTTCGTAACGTTGTTTATCGGAGTGCTCGACCTGCCAACTGGACGACTGCGTTACTGCAATGCAGGACACAATGCACCAATGCTGGTAGGAAAACATAAAGGATTCTTACCCGTCGATGCAAACGTGCCTGTGGGAGTAATGCCTGAATGGCAATTCAATATGCAGGAAACAATGATTGACCCTGACACGGTAATTTTCCTCTATACCGACGGACTGACAGAGGCAGAGAATACCACTCACGGACAATTCGGAGAAAAACGCATGATAGAACAAATTGAAAGTTCAGAAAAACCAAAAGTTATTTTAGACAGAATGACAAACGCAGTAAAAGAGTTTGTTGGCGAAGCCGACCAGAGCGATGATCTAACAATGCTTGCAATAAAATACACACGAAAAAAAATAAACATTAAGACACAACGCAGCATAACGCTCATCAATGATGTGAACGACGTACCAAAACTCGCTGAATTCGTTGACGAACTGTGCGAAGAACTCGGTATCGATATGGCTGACGCCATGCAACTCAACCTCGCTATGGAAGAGGCTGTGGTCAACGTGATGAACTACGCCTACCCTACTGGAACAAAGGGCGATATCAATATCGAAGCCGTAGCAAACGACGAACGACTACGATTCGTAATCATCGACAGCGGAACACCATTTGACCCCACAGCCAAAGAAGCTGCCAACGTCAACCTCGCATTAGAAGACCGACCAATAGGCGGACTTGGAATACACCTCGTCAGACAGATAATGGACTCTATCAACTACGAAAGGATTGACGGAAAGAATGTGCTTACATTGAGAAAAAAACTAACAAACTGACACTATCGTCATGCCCGACTTCTTTCTGTTTGGACTTAACATCAATGCTTGGATAACAATTGCTACGATGATTGCCATCTTCGTGGTAATGTCGCGTAGCCGAATTCCTGCAGAGATAGCCTTCTTGGGTGGACTGACCATTTTGCTCGTAATGGGTATCGTGACCGAAGAAGAAGGTATGTCAGGCTTTGGTTCAGAACCAGTAGTGGTCCATGCAGCGTTTTTCGTCATCATTGCAGGACTGATGCAGTCGGGCGCACTCTATTTGCTCACAAAGCACGTGCTGGGCGAACCACGCAGTTATTCCAATGCCATATTGCGACTGATGTCGCTCGTTGGAGTGTCGGCAGCATTCCTCAATGCCACAAACGTGGTGGCTCTGTTCATCGATGCCGTGAAGATTTGGGCAAGAAAACTCAACATTGCACCATCGAAACTGCTGTTGCCATTGAGCTATGCAGCCACGTTTGGAGGTATGTGTACGCTGCTTGGCAACTCGTCGAACCTTATTATCGCAGGTCTCTACATGAACACTACTGGCAAGACTATTGGCCTCTTCGAGCCGCTTATACCCGGACTCGCGGTCACTATTGTCGGCATGGTACTCGTGGAGTTACTACGACGATTTATCCCTTCGCGTCAATCGTCAGAACAATCGTTCGAAACAACATCGGACTACACCGTCGAACTGCTCGTTCCTACCGACAATCCCGCAGTAGGTAAGAGCATAGAAGAGGCTGGATTGTTCAACGTCAAGGGAGGCTCACTCGTCGAAATCGTTCGCTTCGACAAGGAGATTATTTATCCCGTAAATAAAGACGAATGGGTTCTTGGGGGCGACCGTCTTATTTATACTGGGCAAATAAACGATTTGCTCGAACTGAAACGCACTCACGGATTGGCTGCTGCCGACCATCATGTATGGAGCATCAACGATATCGACACACGTCGCAAGATGCGCACAGCATACATAACGTTTGGCAGCGACCTGATTGGCAAGTCGATGACACAATGTTCGTTCGAACACGACAACGACGCAGTGCTTGTGGCAGTGGCTCGACAAGGAAAGCGAGTGGAAGGACAACCACGCGAGATACGACTGCAAGCAGGCGACTCGCTGCTACTAGAATGTCCACCCGGCCGCGACGACAAAATAGAAAACGACAACCGCCGACGACTGACATTCTTCGACTCACACTTCGTACCACAGATAGGCAAACGAACACTGACATCGGTATTGGTACTCATACTCATGTTCATAATATCGTCGTTCCACGTACTTCCACTCATGGCAACTACAATGTTGGCAGCAGGAGCAATGCTACTGTTTGGCTGTTGCCGCGCCACACAAGTGACAAAGTATATCGAATGGGAATTGCTTCTCGTACTGGGTTCTACGGTGGTGTTCTCCATAGCAATAACCAAAACAGGTATTGCCGACACAGTCGCAAGCCAGATAGTATCTATATGCCATGGTAATCCTTATATAGTAATGATTTTAATGTGCATCTTGGCATCTATCACAAGCGAGATGTTCAGCGACGTAGGCAGCAGTGCCATATTCTTCCCCATCTTCTACCAACAAGCCATAATGATGGACTGCAACCCAATGCCGTTTGTCATGGCACTGATGTTCAGCGTGACAATAAGTTTTGCATCGCCAATAGGAAGCACTACACACATGCTGATATACGGACCTGGATCGTTCCGCTTCTCCGACTTTGCACGATTGGGAGTAGTGCTTCACATCGCCCTGCTCGCCGTAAGTATCATTGTGATAAATCTTATATATCCACTATAATTAACTCGAATAAAACAAAAACTTATCTGAATAATTATGACTACAAAATTCACTAAAGAAGCCGACCAACTTGTCATGTTTTTCGAGGGCAGACTCGACACCGCAGCAGCCCCACAGACAGAGAAAGAGATGCAACCCCTCTACGACAGTACAGGACAAGACATCGTACTCGATTGCACCAAACTCGAATACATATCGTCGAGCGGTCTCCGTATCTTTCTTGGAATACTCAAAAACGCTAAGCCCAAAGGCAGCCATGTATATATTCGCGGTATCAACGACGAGTTGCGCAAGGTATTTGCCATGACGGGATTTACCAACTTGTTTGAGTTCAAATAATCACCATCCTTATTGAAACACTTAAACACTTTGCAATAGATAAAGCCGAAGGAATTGATATCCTTCGGCTTTATCGTTGTTGTAGTAAAAAAATCACTTACTTCTTTCCACCACCTTTTGTTGAGGGTGGATTATATCCTCTCCATGTTCCTGACTTATTACTCGTTGTTGATGGACCATTGTAAATTATTGCTGTCCGATAAAAT
>CAMOVK010000008.1 GCA_946627325.1 uncultured Prevotella sp.
GATAACAAAAAAGGCTGAAAACCGAGCGAGGAATTCAGCCTAATTTTTTATATTGTCCAAAACACTTTTAGCGGACAGCAATAAAATTTTGTAACGATTATTATGACGCATAAAACAAAAAATCATTACATTTGCATAAAATCTTCACGTTCGAAAAGAAGAACAATGAATCAACAAGATACTTCATGGGCTGAGACGATGATTGTCGTTGACGCTGAATACGCCGACAGTGTGGCTTTCGACCTAACGGTTAATTTCGAGCGGATGCTTGAACGACGGATACCTAAAGCCGACATGTCTCTCTGGCTCGACTGTGTGGCTCTCGACGGAGGAGTGAGAGAAGGAGGAAACAACTTACAGGTGGTTCTCGTACACGAAAGAGGAACAGATGGGTTCAACAACTTCACACCAAGTCGATTTGACGAACTGTCAGGTAAGGCTTTTAAGGACCATTTGGGTGAATTCTCCATAATGGCTATTTCTTCAGAAGAGATTGCATCTAAGCAGCAAATAATAACCGACATCGTTGCAACGGCTGTAGCAGAAAAAAGCGTAAAGCGCATAATCATAGTGCCAGACACGACTTACTACGACGAACTAAGGCATATCCTTCGCAATGCCGATGAAGACAAACGCATAACAATGCTCGCCATGCAGCCCATGCCAGGCGGCAATTTCCGACAAGAAATACTTGGCTACTCGCTAATGCAAGCACTCGGAATACATGCTGACGAAATAGAGAAAAGAGGATGAAACAACATTACTGAAAACAATATAATAACGTTAACAACATGGCAAGAGAGTATCGACTTGAAGGCGACCGTCACGAATTCATCGCTAAACAAAAACAAGACCAACAGAATGACATCATCACTGACCTATGGTATCAGAAACAAGTAAAACAAAGTATAAATAAAACAATAATTGAGGAAAGAAGAAAGATGAACAGAGTATTGATGATTGGTGCTGGCGGCGTAGCTACCGTTGCCGCATTCAAGATTGCGCAGAACCAAGACGTGTTCTCGGAGTTTATGATTGCCAGCCGCAGGAAGGAGAAGTGCGACGACATAGTGAGAGCCATCCATGCCAAAGGTTATAAAATGGACATCCCCACTGCACAGGTAGATGCTGACGACGTAGAACAGTTGAAGTCGCTCATGAGTGAATATAAGCCAGATATAGTAATCAATCTTGCTCTACCTTATCAAGACCTTACTATCATGGAGGCTTGCTTGGCTTGTGGATGCAACTATCTCGACACTGCCAACTATGAACCTAAAGACGAAGCACATTTCGAATATTCATGGCAGTGGGCATACAAAGAACGTTTCGAAGAGGCAGGACTGACAGCAATTCTCGGCTGTGGTTTTGACCCTGGAGTATGTAGTGTGTTCACTGCCTACGCCGCCAAACACCACTTCGACGAAATAAACTATCTCGATATAGTTGATTGCAATGCAGGCGACCACCACAAAGCATTTGCTACAAACTTCAATCCCGAAATCAATATTCGCGAGATAACGCAAAAAGGTCTTTACTTCGAAGATGGAAAGTGGATTGAAACTGAACCTTTGGAGATACACAAATCACTGACTTATCCTAACATTGGAAAACGCGAGAGTTATCTGATGCACCACGAAGAACTCGAATCGCTTGTAAAGAACTATCCATCGCTGCGCAGAGCAAGGTTCTGGATGACTTTCGGTGAACAGTATCTGAAACACCTCGACGTTATACAAAACATCGGCATGAGCCGCATCGACAAAATTGAATACGAGGCTCCGCTGGCAGACGACCCAACGAAGACTGCACGAGTAGAAATCGTACCACTGCAATTCCTCAAAGCGGTATTGCCCAATCCGCAAGAATTGGGGGAAAACTATCAAGGCGAAACAAGCATCGGATGCCGCATAAAGGGAATGAAAGACGGTAAGGAGCACACCTATTATATATATAATAACTGTTCGCACGAAGCGGCTTACAAAGAGACTGGTATGCAGGCTGTAAGTTACACTACAGGTGTTCCTGCCATGATTGGCGCCATGATGTTCCTAAAAGGTTTATGGAAAAAACCAGGAGTATGGAATGTTGAAGACTTTGACCCCGACCCATTTATGGAGCAACTCAACATTCACGGACTACCTTGGACTGAAATCCACGATGCTGAACTCGAACTGTAAGCAGGAACATGGAGGGAGAGTTATGCCCGCCCTCGTCTCAAGCCTAAAACAAAGACTGCAGTCATCGTGAAGAACAAAGGCATGAAGGGTTGATGAAAACGCGACTCACCATGTCCGAAGAAAAGCAGCACAGCAGTTCCGACAACAGGAATGATAGTGCAAAGGAATATCGTCGGTAAGTTTGCCGACGATATTTTTTTTGTTGCCGTTGCTTGATTATAACGCCTATGATGACAACGTTTCACTTCCGATAGAACAGATAAGAAGGAAAGAATTATCACTACATAGTAAAAACAAAGGTTGACTATTGTCAACAACTGCGTAGGTGAAAAGCGCGGAAAGTCGCGACATAGACTCTCCATCGACAATTCTTCATACATATATTTGCGCTTTGCCTTATCTGGAAGGAAGGCACAGAAGGTAGTATTGTCGGAAATATAAGTCTTCAATAGTTTTCGAGGCATCTGTCGGAGATATTCGCCCTTGTTTTGTCCAAGCCAGAGGAAGAAATGACTTCTCCAAATAGAATCCTTTTGCATCACATCGGTTGGTTTCTCCGAAACGATAATGTTAGGGTTGCCACCTGCAAAGAGGACCGAGTCGGGAGCTGTATCGCTATCGTTGTCCCACGAATACTGTATAAGAGCCATCCAACCCGTTGCAGCCTGATAGAAGAAATGGCCTGTACGATGATATGCCAAACTGCCTATAATGGTCAATCCAAGAACAAATCCGACAATCATGACTGAAGATTTTCGAAGAAAAAGTTTCAACGTATCACGTTTCTCCGCAGCATAAAGAAAAAGGAAATAGAGAGTCAGACCTACAATGTAAACCAATCCCATCGGTCGGAACCAGTTAGCTATGGCTATCGACAATCCACAAGCCAATAGTTTTTTACGCGACATCAGCCAAAGAGCGGCAGTGACGAAAAACATAAATGGCAGTTCGCTCAATGCCGACGTAGATTCGCCGTAATTAGCAGGATAGAGCAAATAAATCACAAGTGTTGTAAGAGCAATGCGCTCATTGGTAAGGTTTCGCACCCAAAGAAAAAGCAACAACGCCGTTGCACCTTTCATCAAAGAGTACAATATCAACAACGGTGTAACAGAACCAAACAATTTCAGCGACGTTACAACAGCATTTATCGCTCCCACATTCCATAGGAAACTGAGTTCGGTTAGTTTTTCGCGAACAGGATAAATATCGTTGTTAGCCACCGCATCTTTGGCTAAAAGGCAATATCCGTTACTGTCGGGATATGGAGTGTAGCCAAAAACGAAGAGTAGAACCAACTGAACAATAGTGAAAACCACTATCATCCATAGTGCGACTGCTATCTGACGATTGCTATTTTGCATACCGTTCCGCTCTTGCCTTCTGATGTGGCTGTTTGCACCATGTATATGCCTGATGCCACTCTGCGTCCTCGAGTGTCGCATCCATCCCATGTAAATGAGCCTCCATTACTTCTGCCGCTCGCCACGAGCACGCCATTTGCTGTGGTTATCTTAACATCGGCGTCAAAAGACAAACCTGTCACCGTTATCAAACCAGTGTAGTCGGGACTTACGGGATTGGGATAAGCATACACATTATCGGTGGTCATCTCTTCGGAAGGGGTTGTGGCATCGCTCATAAAGGAACATAAGCCCATATCAGTACCGAAAAACACTTCACCAGTCAATCCGTTAATGGCTATTGATTCGATGTTTTTCGATAAAAGATTGCTGTTCGATGGGAGGAAGTGATAAATCTGTTCCATGTTGTCTGCACTTATCAGATACACTCCATTATCAGCCGTCCCCATCCATTTGCGGTTGCCTCCATCAATTGCCATGCAGGTGATGTTGAGTCCGTCAAGGAGATAATCAGCATAGTTGGTTCCATCGTTGCGTGGCACTTTCACTTGGTGAAGTGTTGGATTGGTAATCGTTCCGATGTCCTGACGATATAGCAGCAGTGGAGCGGCATTAGTTGCTATCCACATATTACCATCGTAATCCTCACATACGTCGTTAATTCCATTTGTGGAAACTAGTACTCCGTCTTCATTGACGAATGAAGTAAACGAAAGAAGACCATTTGTTAGTTCATCGAAGGCATAAAACGATGTTTTTGTCCAATGTGCATTAACAAACCAAAGCAACCCATGTGAGTCGAACTTCATAGATTTCATGGCTGGCAAGGTACGGTCGCCCGACATCAGTTGGTTGAATTTATGCGTCTGCCACTCGCCATTTTTCTTTAAGCATGCAAGCGCTGTGGATGTTGCTTGACTATTAACAAGCCACAAGTTACCTGTTTTATCGAAAGTCATTCCCTCTACGAGTACATAGTCTTTATCGTTACCTCCTATTGCACTTTGCAAAGGGCTGTTGTCGGTAGTATAATGTTTTAGAAACTTCGTGCCGTTGAATTCATATAATCCAGTGCGTCCTGCCACAAAAATATGATTTGGGTTGCCTGGTTCGTGGTCAATTACTAGTGCTGCTTCGTAACGATGTCCTGTTGCGGACTGGAGGTTTTCGTCGAGTAATTGCCACTCGTTGCCATCAAAGACTTGGGCTGCTGGACTGCGAGGTATATCGGCATAGGCAGAGAAACCACCTCCACATGTATAAAGTCGCCCTTCGCTATGCTTCATGTAGCCGAAGAAATTGTATGCTGGTCCGTCTGGTTTCACTCCTGAAACTACCGTCATTCTATTGCCATCGGTTATTTGATAAGCTGTCAACGCATTATTCTCGTCAGATGTCCAACGACATTTGTTTTGCGCGTCTTCAACATCTGTCAGATTTTCCACCAATGATTTATAGTCGGCTGTCCGTGTCCACTCACTTCTATCGAGAAGGTTATGGTCGAGTTGAGCCGAATAAATTCCACTGGTCTCCGACGCTGCAAAGATGCGATTACCTTCTATATAAGAATAGTTAACTTTGAATCCGAGTTGGTATGTATTAGCGATTTCTCCGCCTCGAACATTTATTTTCACTATTCCAAATCCAGTTGACAGATAGGCATCTGTACCATTTATATATATGTGATTTATTGTCTTGTCGGCAGTCATCGAGGCATTGCTCAGACTGGAAAGGTTGATAGCCTTTCCATCGTTATCGAGCAAGTCGATGTTTTGGTTCTGATATATCACTACCAGCCGCTTTGCCTGCGGACAATATCGTATGTGAGTTATGCCGCAATCATTTAGTGACGACATCTTATCGTATGTTGTTACGCTATGATCATTCACATTATAAGAGAAGAGTCCCTTTGAACTGAGCACGTAAATCAGATTGCCTGCGGGCTGTATCTCTGTTATATCGTTGTATGCCCAATAGCATTTCCATGTACCCAGTTCTTGTGCTGACACTTTTTCTGCCGAAAAACCTATAATTGCGAAGAGTAAAAACAGCACTGACAAGAACTTCTCACGCAGGAACTGAGCCAATTGTCCCATGGCTCTCGCACGATGGGATATTTTATTCTTCGTGTCGGGACCCATTTCAGCAAAAGTCTCTTCATAGCCATTGGGTACGAAAACAGGGTCGTATCCGAAACCTTCAGAGCCGCGCTTTTCGCGAATAATCTTTCCTTCTACTATTCCCTCGAAGTTGTAATCGCTATAATTATTCACATGAAGAGCTGTAGAATCATCACTATTATCAATGATTAGCGACACTACTGTTCGGAAGTGAGCCTTTCTATTGTCGCACGTTTCAAGTTTTCGAAGAAGTTTCTTCATGTTTGCTTCGCTATCATGACTCATGCTTTCTTCTCCATCGAGAGAGGCATAGCGTGCAGAATGAACTCCAGGTTCTCCTCCTAATGCTTCTACTTCCAAGCCGGTATCATCGGCAAACACTGGTATAGAGGATTTCTTTAGATAGTGTTTCCACACATATTCTGCCTTCTGCCTGGCATTTCCTTCGAGTGTTGGCGAGGTTTCTGGCAATTCATCGTGACAATCAATGTCGCTAAGAGACAACACATCGAAGCCTTGTCCTATTATTTTTCGAGCTTCGTCTAATTTATGTGCGTTGTTTGTTGCAAAGACTATCTTCATCACATTTCTCCTTTCTTAGCCAATTCGGCTTCTTTCTTTGCTTTAACCTTCATCTCGTCAAAGCCTTTGCCATAAACTCCAATAACTGCACTTTGAGAAACGAAAGCATCAGGATCGACCATCTTTATCAGTCGGAAAATAGATGTCGATTCGCGCTTTCTTGCTACGAGACATATTACCTGAGTAGCCTGCTTTGAATACCAACCATGTGCATCGAGCAGCGTCACTCCGTGATACATCTCGGTAGCGAGTATGTGGGCAAGTTCTTCATGTTTTTTAGAGAATATAAGAAATTGCACAGACTCACGCCGAGCGTTCATCACATAGTCGAGCACCACGTTCATGACAACCATCGTACAAAGTCCGAACACTACAGTATGCGCTCGTTCTGCAAGCGTCGCTCCAAATCTCGAATTGAGCAAACAGCTTCCAATGATACATATATCAATGGCTATCAACACACGTCCGAGCGACACTGGCTTATACTTATTGACACAGGCTGCAATTATATCTGTGCCACCAGTGGAACCATTGTGAAGGAAAACTATTGCCAATCCTGTTCCCATAAGTGTACAACCAATAATAAGCGACATAAAATCCTGCCCTTGACCAAGTATTTGAGTTATCGTGCCATCGTCGTTCGTAACGAGTTGTTGAAAGTATTTGAGCATTAACGACAAACCTATCGTGGCATAAATCGTCTTAAGCATAAACTTGAAACCCAAAATTTTCAATGCTATCAATAACAGAATAGTATTGACAATGAAATAAGTGTATTCCATTGGGAAGCCTGTAGCATAGAGAATAATAGCAGATATACCAGTCACCCCACCCGATACAATCTTATAGGGTAAGAGGAACAATGCCCAAGCTGCACCATAGAAGGTCAGACCTACTGTTATCCAAAGATAGTCACTTATTTCTTGACGAAGTTTTTTCTTCGCTATTTTCTCTTTAAGGGATTCAAGATTCATATTGATTGCGGATTACTTGTTTACGATATTTATAAGTCGCTTTGGCACGACGATAACCTTCACAACTTGTTTTCCTTCGAGATACTTTGCTGTTCGTTCGTCAGCCATCACTTGATTTTCTATTGTTTTATTATCAGCATCAGCTGCAAACGACATTTCGAAACGAGCCTTGCCATTGAACGACACAGCCATTTGTATTTCGTTTTCTACGAGATACTGCTCATCCCACTCTGGCCATGCCGCATCGCAGACGCTTCCTTCACCACCGAGAATTTCCCATAGTTCCTCCGCAAGGTGAGGAGCAAATGGTGCTATCACGCTTACAAGGCTTTGTAGCAACCTCCTGTTGCTGCATTTCTGCTGCTGCAAATCATTTGTGCATATCATAAATGCAGAGATAGAGGTATTGTAGGAAAAGTGTTCTATGTCGTGTGAGACTTTCTTTATCAACTTATGTACACTCTTTAACTGTTCTTTCGTTGGTTCAGCATCGTCAATATGATCGAACAAGTTGCAGAATTTCTTCAAGAAGCGATGGCATCCATCAATACCATTAGTATCCCATGGTTTCGATTGCTCTACTGGACCAAGAAACATTTCGTAGAGTCGGAGTGTATCGGCACCATATTTTTCAACTATCATATCGGGGTTAACCACGTTGAACATCGACTTTGACATTTTCTCAACAGCCCATCCGCAGATGTATTTTTCATCTTCCAAGATAAATTCTGCTTTAGCGTATTCTGGTCGCCAATTGCGGAATGCTTCTATATCGAGCACGTCATTTGTAACTATATTCACATCAACATGTATTGCAGTTGTCTCGTATTTATTTTTCAGCCCATGCGAAACAAACACTGGATGATCAGCGTCGCCTTGATTATTGACACGATAGACAAAATTGCTTCTTCCTTGAATCATTCCCTGATTAACGAGTTTACGATATGGTTCATCGGTACACGAAACTCCTAAATCAAACAGGAACTTGTTCCAGAAACGCGAATAAATCAAATGACCTGTAGCGTGCTCTGTACCTCCCACATAGAGATCGACCTGCTTCCAATATCTGTTGGCACTTTCAGATACGAGGGCATTATCGTTGTGAGGGTCCATATAGCGTAGGTAGTATGCCGAACTACCTGCAAATCCTGGCATAGTATTGAGTTCGAGTGCAAAAACGTTCTCATTGTCTATAAGGGTTTTGCTAACAATTTCGTTTATCCTCGTATCCCAAGCCCATTGGATTGCGCGTCCGAGTGGAGGTTCGCCACTTTCAGTTGGACGATATTCACTTATCTCGGGTAGTTGTAATGGCAGACTTTCCGATGGTATCATATATGGCATATCGTCTTTATAATACACAGGGAAAGGTTCGCCCCAATATCGTTGACGTGAGAAAATGGCATCGCGCAGACGATAGTTTACTTTCACTTTACCAATGTTATGCTCCGTGACATACTGTTTGGTCTTTGCAATAGCTTCCTTAACCGTAAGTCCATTGAGCGTAAACTGCTCGCAAGCGGAGTTGCAAACTATTCCCTCCTTAGCGTCGTAACTCTCTTCAGAAACATCAGCTCCCTCTATTAGCGGGCGCACTTCAAGATTAAAAGTACGTGCAAATGAATAGTCACGACTATCATGGGCAGGAACAGCCATAATTGCTCCTGTTCCATAACCAGCTAACACATAGTCGCTTACATAGATGGGCACTGGTTCTTGGGTAAAGGGATTTATTGCATAAGCTCCTGTAAATTCTCCTGTCATTCTACGGTCAGCAATGCGCTCACGTTCGGTTCTTTTCTTCGTTCGTTCAATGTAAGCCTCAACATTAGCTCGATATTCATTGGTAACGACTTGCCCAACATAGTCGGATTCGGGTGCAAGCACCATGAAAGTCACTCCAAAAATTGTATCTGCGCGTGTGGTAAATACTGTTATTTCCACATCGGAATTCTTTACTTTGAAGTTCATTTCTGTACCTTCGGAGCGTCCTATCCAGTTTCGTTGTGTTTCCTTGAGCGAGTCTGTCCAATCAACTGTATCCAATCCTTCGAGTAGTCGTTGTGCATAAGCCGACACTCTCAGACACCATTGGCGCATTTTTTTCTGTACTACAGGGTAACCTCCTCTTACTGAAAGTCCATCTACGACTTCATCGTTAGCCAACACCGTGCCAAGTTCCTGACACCAGTTCACCATCGTTTCGCCAAGATAAGCAATACGATAATTCATCAGTACCTGCTGCTTTTCGTGTTCGCTCATGTTCCGCCAGTCGTCAGCGGTAAATTCCAAATGTTCGCTTTCTGCAACATCGAGACCTTCAGTTCCTTTGTGTTCGAAAATGTTCACAAGCTCAGATATAGGCATTGCCTTTTGGCATCGGTTGCAGTAGAAGGAATTAAACATCTGCTGGAATGCCCATTGAGTCCAGTGATAGTATTTAGGATCACACGTTCTCACTTCCCTACTCCAATCAAACGAGAATCCTATCTTGTCGAGTTGTTGGCGGTAACGATTGATATTCTCCTCTGTTGTAATTGCGGGATGCTGACCTGTCTGAATGGCATATTGCTCTGCAGGCAAACCATAGGCATCGTAGCCCATAGGATTAAGTACATTGAAGCCCTTCTGACGTATGTAGCGTGCATAAATGTCTGAAGCTATATACCCAAGAGGATGACCTACATGAAGTCCTGCTCCCGATGGATAAGGGAACATATTCAGCACATAGAATTTCTCTCTTTTTGGGTCTTCCTTCACTTTATATGTTTCGTTGGTTGCCCAACGTTGTTGCCATTTCTGCTCAATCTCTCTGAAATTATATTCCATAAAACGTTTGTGGTTAAATTCCCTGCAAAATTACTTTTTTCTTTTCTAAATGCCTAAAAAAGGTTTTGTTTTAATATATTTTTCCTACTTTTGCGATGAATTTATAAGGCTTATTTATGGAAAGAATTCAATGGATAGACTTTGTCAGAGGCATTGCCATGTTGGCGATTTTATTGTTTCATACCGAAGTATATTACGCAGAGCACACCATTTTGAGCTACCATAGCTATGTGCCGAGTGCATTGATGGCTTTTGCCTTTGTCAGCGGCTACTTGTTCGACTACAAGCAGCAGCCTTTTTCCATGCGACGCAAACTAAAAGCCATTTTGCGTTCGCTGATTATCCCTTACTTTCTTTTTGCTACTATCATACTTTTAGGCAAATGGATTTTAGGACACTCGAATTTGTCGTTGGGGGACTTGCTGATTAAAGTAATCACGGGGCAAGCATCGTGGTATATTGCTGCTTTGATTTTGGCAGAAATATTGTTTGCAGTGATTATGAAATTGACTCGTGAGAAGCGGCTTGCAATGGTTGCAGTTTGTTTGGTTTTCTACATATTGCTATCCATTTTCCATAATAGTTTTGGCCAATCATTTCGCGACTCAATTCCGAATTGGTGGCGTTGGCAAGAGGCTTTACTTATACTCATGTTTTTGTCGTTTGGCGACTTATACCGTCACTACGAGAAGCGTCTGTCATGGCTTAACACTAATTGGGCGCTGATTGTCTTGGTGGCTATTTCAGTTGCATTGAAAATTGTGGTTTACCAATTTGAATTGCAAATGTTGGTTGCCGATATCAGCATCTCATATTACTCGATTTTCCTCATCGACGGTATCTTCATTTCTTTACTGATAGTTAACATTGCTCGACGTTTGCCGAAGCTGACGCTCATCACATTCATAGGGCGCAACTCGCTAATAGTTTATTTCCTAAGCGGTACAATTCCATTGTTTGTCTCAATGGTGTTCAACCGAATAGGATTGCATTATAACGATGACTATTTGCGGGTAGTGCTGGTTTATATCTTCGTTGTCGATTTCTCTACGATATCGGCTTACCTCATCTCGCGCTACTTCTGGAAACCTTTTATCAATTGGCTACTTCCGAGATAAACTTAATTCTTACCAATCGGATTTCTTCTTCCGTATAGTCAGCTCCGAGTTCTTGGATAGCTTCGTTTAGGTCATCTGTTTCGCTTTCATAAAAATAATCGTAGATATCATCAACAGCGTCATCATCTATTTCTTCTTCAATGAAGTAGTCGATATTGAGTTTTGTTCCGCTATATACGATTGATTCTATCTCATCGAGCAGTTCGCTGAAAGAAAGTTTCTGCGCTTTTGCTATGTCGTCGAGCATATGATGCTTGTCGATTGCTGTGATTATCTCCACTTTTTGTATAGAGCCTTTTGCCACTGTTCTCACTCTAATCTCTGCAGGGCGTTCTATTTCATTTTCCTCACAATAGCGTTTAATCAGTTCGCAAAATTCTGTGCCGTAGCGTTTTGCTTTTCCCTGTCCTACTCCTTGAATGTTTTGCAATTCATCGATTGTTACGGGATACATTGTAGCCATTTGTTCAAGCGACACGTCTTGGAACACCGCGTATGCTGGCACTTTTTTCTTTTCAGCTGTTTCTGAACGCAGTCGCTTCAGCATATTGTAAAGTGTTGGGTCAAGAGCACCACTGCCAGCCTCATCGCCATCGTAGTTCTCGTCATCGAACTCGGCATCTTCTACTATCATGAACGATGTTGGTGATTTCACAAAACGTTTACCAGCTGCCGTAACTTTTAGTAGTCCGTAGTTTTCTATGTCTTTTTTCAAATAGCCACTGATAAGAGCCTGCCGTATTGTTGGGTTCCAAATTTTCTCTGGTAGGTCCTCGCCCATTCCAAACTCATCGAGTTCGTCGTGGTGGTGAGAAATTATATCGTCAGTGGCATTTCCTCTGACAAAGTCGATAATATATTCTCCCAGGAAGTTTTCTTTCAGTTTTTCTATGGCTTGTAACACCATCGTTAAAGCCTCCTTAGCCTCTATTCTTTCTTTTGGATGGAGGCAGTTGTCGCAACATCCGCAATTTTCTTTTGTGTATTCCTCACCGAAATAGTGCAACAACATTTTTCTTCTACACACCGATGACTCTGCATATGCTGCTGTTTCCTGTAGCAAAAGACGTCCTATATCTTGCTCTGCCACAGGTTTTCCTTCCATGAACTTTTCTAATTTCTGCAAGTCTTTGTAAGCATAGAATGCAATGCAGTTTCCCTCTCCTCCATCTCTTCCTGCTCGACCAGTTTCTTGATAGTATCCTTCAAGGCTTTTGGGTATATCGTAGTGTATAACGAAACGCACATCGGGTTTGTCTATCCCCATTCCGAATGCAATTGTTGCCACAATAACATCTATCTTCTCCATGAGGAAGGCATCTTGTGTTTCTGAGCGTGTAGCAGCATCCAGACCTGCGTGATATGGGGCTGCAGGAATATCGTTAGCACATAATATGGCAGCCAACTCTTCTACTTTCTTTCGCGAGAGGCAATAAATAATTCCACTTTTGCCAGAGTTTTGCTTGATGTATTTTATTATTTGCTTGTCGATATCATTTGTTTTCTGCCTAACTTCATAATAAAGATTCGGTCGGTTAAATGAACTTTTGAACTCGACAGCATCAAGAATACATAGATTTTTCTTTATGTCTGTACGCACCTTATCGGTCGCAGTAGCTGTTAGTGCTATAACAGGAGCGTCGCCTATCTTGTTGATTGTAGGCCGTATGTTACGATATTCCTGCCTGAAGTCGTGTCCCCATTCCGATATGCAATGTGCTTCATCGATGGCATAGAACGAAATTTTCACTCCTCTCAAGAACTCGATATTTTCCTCTTTGTTAAGCGATTCTGGTGCCACATAGAGCAATCGTGTTCGTCCTTCTAATATATCGGCTTTCACTTGGTCGATTGCCGCCTTGTTGAGCGATGAATTTAGATAATGGGCAAGTCCGTCATTATCGCTTATTCCATTGATTACGTCAACTTGATTTTTCATAAGTGCGATTAGAGGCGAAATTACTATGGCTGTACCTTCCATGAGCAAGGCTGGCAGTTGATAACACAGCGACTTGCCACCACCTGTCGGCATCAGTACGAACGTGTTGTTTCCTTCAAGCACATTCTTGACTATAGCCTCTTGATCGCCCTTGAATTTATCGAATCCAAAGTGCAGTTTAAGTTGTTCACTCAGATTGATTGATTCTTTCATAATCGTCCTTTCATATTGGATATGCGTCAGACTAATGCCACATTATTATATAATATGCATTCTCCTCTACTATTGTTTATTAGCTTCTGCAAGATTTGATTTTTCGAGTTGTTTGCGTGCATAGTCGAGAGTTACTCGATAGGTATTGGTCTTCATCGAAGGTGCTTCGTACATTGCTTCCATCAGTATGGTTTCTGTAATAGAGCGCAGTCCTCGCGCACCGAGTTTGAATTCCACAGCCTTATCAACTATGTATTCTAACACATCTTCGTCGAAGGTAAGCTTGATACCGTCGATTTCGAATAGTTTCTTATACTGACGAATAATCGAATTCTTTGGTTCCTTAAGTATTCGTTCGAGGGCTTTCTTGTCGAGTGGATTCAGATATGTCAGCACTGGTAATCGACCTATAATTTCAGGTATTAATCCGAATGATTTGAGGTCTTGCGGCTGAATATACTGCATCATGTTGTCTCGGTCAATCTCGCGTGTGTTGCTAACGGAGTCGAATCCCACGACGTGGGTATTCAGCCGTTGTGCAATCTTTCTCTCAATCCCATCGAATGCTCCTCCACAAATGAAGAGTATATTATGCGTGTCGAGGTGTATATAGTCTTGGTCTGGGTGTTTTCTTCCACCTTTTGGAGGCACATTAACGATGGTTCCCTCGAGCAGTTTGAGCAATCCTTGTTGCACGCCCTCACCGCTAACGTCGCGCGTTATTGATGGGTTATCGGCTTTGCGTGCTATCTTGTCGATTTCGTCAATAAAGACTATACCTTTCTCTGCTGCTTGTTGATTGTAGTCTGCCACTTGCAGCAGTCGCGACAATATACTCTCTACGTCTTCTCCTACATAGCCAGCTTCTGTAAATACCGTTGCATCTACGATTGTAAATGGCACGTCGAGCAAACGCGCGATGGTTCGAGCCATAAGGGTTTTTCCTGTACCTGTTGAGCCAACCATTATGATATTGCTCTTTTCTATCTCTACTTCGTCAGTGTTGACGGTCTGCTTTAGTCGCTTGTAGTGGTTGTAAACGGCAACTGCGAGGAAACGCTTTGCATCGTCTTGTCCTATGACATATTGGTCGAGATATTCCTTTATTTGAATTGGCGTTGGTACTGACCCATTACCTATATTATCGAATTTATTGCTCGTTTTTAGAGGTGCGGCATCGAGTGTTTGCTCAACTATCTCATAGGCTGTCCGTGCGCAGTCTTCGCAGATGCACGTATTCATGCCTGAGATAAGGAGTTTCACTTCTTTGGCTGTCCGTCCACAGAAGCCACAGGTTTGTTGTTTAGCCATTCGTTATTATTTATTATCCTCTTTTTGTCGTTTCATAACGCGGTCAATCATACCATATTCTTGTGCTTCTTCAGCAGTCATCCAGTAGTTACGGTCGCTATCGTTCCACACTTTTTCGAATGGTGTATGCGAGTGTTCTGATATAATTCGATAGAGTTCGTTCTTAAATTTGAGTATTTCTTTTGCTTCTATCTCGATGTCGGAAGCTTGTCCTTGCACTCCTCCGAGTGGTTGATGAATCATTACTCGGCTATGTGGCAATGCTGAGCGTTTACCTTCTTTTCCTGCCACGAGTAGCACTGCTGCCATTGAAGCTGCCATACCTGTGCATATCGTCGCCACATCCGATGAGATAAACTGCATAGTATCGTATATACCAAGTCCGGCTGTCACGCTACCACCAGGCGAATTGATATATATTGAGATATCTTTCCCAGGATCAGCAGAGTCAAGATAGAGCAGCTGGGCTTGCAGTGTGTTTGCTGTATAGTCATCAACCTGTGTACCGAGGAAGATGATGCGATCCATCATTAATCGCGAGAAAACATCCATTTGAGTAACATTGAGTTGTCGTTCCTCAAGTATATAGGGGTTCATGTACTGTGCTTGTGCTTTCATCACGTCATCTACGACGAGACCATTCATGCCGAGATGTCCAACGGCATATTTCCTAAAATCGCTTATCATAATAGTGTTTGTAGTATATTGTTGTTTGTTTTTATGTTCCACAAAATTACGAAAAAAATCGTTTCTGCAAAGTGTTGTATCATTTTTTTTGGTTTTATCAGTGTATGTTTTGTTTATTTTATTATCTTCGCCGCCGATTTATGACCGCAATTAGACGATACATTAGCACTATTTTGAGGGTTTGTCTGCCTTTGATTCTCGGAGGGGCGATACTCTATTGGATGTATCGCGACTTTGATTTTGCCAGTATCAGAGGTATTATTTTTGGCGAAATGAACTGGTGGTGGATGCTCCTGTCGTTTCCTTTTGGAATTTTAGCTCAAGCCTTTCGTGGCTGGCGCTGGCGTCAGACACTTGACCCCATGGGCGAGAAGGCGCGTCAGAGCACGTTGGTGTGTTCAATCTTTGCGTCTTATGCTGCAAGTTTAGTCATTCCTCGCATTGGTGAATTTACTCGCTGCGGCATACTGAAACGATGGGATGGTGTTTCCTTTCCGAAAGCGTTAGGTACGGTAGTGACAGAGCGGGCGGTTGATACCCTACTTATGCTTGCGGTAACAGCAATAGCCATCGGCATCAATCTGCCTGTCTTCGATTCGTTTTTTTCGCGTACGGGAACTCGTATCGACTTTTTTATCGGTCAGTTTTCCACTGCTGGATGGATTGTCACCATCGTTTGCGGCATTGTAGCGTGCGGATTTATTATGTTCATGCTACGAAGGATGACCGTTTACAATAAGGTTCGCGACATAATCAATGGTCTATGGCAGGGTATTATCTCACTGCGCAAAGTGAAAAACGTACCGCTATTCATTGCTTTAACTCTCGCTATCTGGCTGTGTTATTTTCTTCACTATTATTTAACTTTCTTCTGTTTCGAGGCAACCAGTCATTTAGGAATAAACTGCGCATTAGTTAGCTTTGTCGTAGGAAGCATTGCTGTCATAGTGCCAACTCCAAACGGGGCTGGCCCTTGGCATTTTGCCGTAAAGACGATGCTCATCCTTTACGGAGTGGCAGACAACGAAGCACTGTATTTCGTACTGATAGTCCACACCGTGCAAACACTACTTGTAGTCTTACTCGGAATATATGCAACCATCCGACTTTCATTTATAAAGAAATCAACTCTCAGTAAATAAGTTAACAAAACGAATTCGGATTATCTTGAAAACAGATAATAGAGAATTAAGAACTTGTGAAAAAACTTACAAATAATAATTTGTTTTCTAACAAAAATTGTACCTTTGCAAAATCGGAAACAATGAAATAACATTATGCCATAAGTCGTATTAAACACGACCACACAAGTCTTGTTGAGGTCTATCACGACTACAAAGTTTACAACAAACATCTGGCATAAATAAATATTGATAAGAAGAACGCGAGATCACAAATTAATCTCTGTAAGAAACAATCGACTTTATCAAATAATTAATACAATAATCAACTATGAGTGAAATCAGAAATCTTAAACCGGAATGTGTCTGGCGCAATTTCTACGACTTGACACAAGTACCTCATCCATCGGGACATTTAGAGAAAATCACACAGTTCCTGCTCGACTTTGCAAAGAAAGCTGGAGTGGAAGCATTCGTTGACTCGGCACGAAACGTAGTTATGCGTAAGCCTGCAACACCAGGAATGGAACACTGCAAAGGAGTTATCTTACAGGCCCACATGGACATGGTGCCTCAAAAAGCACCTGAAAGCAAGCACAACTTCGAGACAGACCCTCTCGAGCCGTGGATTGATGGCGACTGGGTAAAAGCCAACAACACTACACTCGGTGCCGACAATGGTATAGGTGTAGCTGCCATCATGGCTGTCATGGAAGCCAAAGACTTAAAACACGGACCAATTGAAGCCCTCATAACAGCAGATGAAGAAACTGGTATGTTTGGTGCAAACGACCTCCCAGAAGGACAGCTCAAGGGCGATATCCTGCTCAATCTCGACACAGAAACATGGGGAGAGTTTGTGATTGGTTCAGCTGGAGGTATCGACATCACTGCAACACTCGACTACAAAGAGGTGGAAACAGAGACTGACGATGTAGCACTCAAAGTAACCTTGAAAGGCTTGCGTGGCGGTCACAGTGGACTAGAGATAAACGAAGGACGCGGAAATGCCAACAAAATGATGGCATGGTTCTTGCGCAGAGCTATAGCCGACTGCGAAGCACGACTCGCAACATGGCATGGCGGCAACATGCGCAACGCTATCCCTTTCCAAGCAGAAGCTGTCATCACACTGCCAAAAGAAAACGTAAATGCAGTGAAAGAAATGATAGAAGACTTCAAGACAGACTTCATCGACGAATATAAAGCTATAGAAGAAGGCATCGAAATGTTTGCTGAAGAGGTAGAAAAACCAAAGATGCAGGCGCCTGAGGAAATACAAGATAATCTTGTAAACGCCATCCTCGCATGCCAAAATGGCGTGCTCCGCATGATTCCTTCATATCCCGATGTTGTAGAAACAAGCTCAAACCTCGCCATTGTAGATATTGAAGGTGGCAAGGCTGCAGTGAAAATCCTCGCTCGTTCAAGCCGTGAAGACTTAAAAGAGTATGTAGTTGATATGCTCGACAGCTGTTTCTCAATGGCAGGAATGAAGGTAGAAACTTCTGCAAGCTACGGTGGTTGGGATCCAAACCCAGACTCAGAAATAATGAAACTCATGATTGGCATCTACAAAGACCTCTTCGGTGCAGAAGGTGTTGTGCAGGTTGTACACGCCGGACTGGAATGCTCTGTAATACTCGGCAAGTATCCCCACCTCGACGTTGTTTCGCTCGGACCAACGATGCTCAGCCCTCACACAGCAACAGAACGTGTACTTGTGCCTACGATAGAACCATTCTGGAAACTACTCGTAGCAACACTCGAAAAGATTCCAACAAAATAATTCATTCAATAACCCGCTAAAAACTCCAAATAAGAGATTAATTGTGGAGTTATTTCCATCTTATAAGCCGCAAGACGTGACTTGCGGCTTATTTATGTTTATTCACACTCAAAAATGCAAAAAAACATTTTGCATTTTATTCACTTAATCGTATCTTTGCAGCCGTTATCGATGAGCCACTTGACAAATATACTTTATAGACATTGGCTCACTATTATTAACTAATACCACAAAACAATGGACGATTATCCGGCGGAAACTTGTAAATGAAACGCGTGAGGATAAAAGCCCGAAGGCTAATCCCCACGACTCCGCAAAAAGCATGGAGATTAGCAAATGAAAACCTATTGGAGCACAAACGAAGGACTGCATCAACTCACAGAGTGGCAGCCAAACTGTTGGATACAGCTGACTTGTCCGACAGAAGAGGAGCAGCGCGAGATGGAGGAGCGTTTCTCTATACCCGACTATTTCCTCTCCGACATCAGCGACACCGACGAGCGAGCACGTTACGAATACGACGACGGATGGATGCTCATAATCCTGCGCATACCATACGTCAAGGAAATCCGTTCGAGAACACCATACACAACAGTGCCTCTCGGAATCATACACAAACGCGATGTCACAATAACAGTATGTTTCTATGAAACCAATATGATGATTGACTTTGTTAGTTATCAGCAGAAGCGTGCTGAAGGATTTACAGACTATGTCGATATGACATTCCGATTGTTTCTCTCATCAGCTGTTTGGTATCTGAAACGACTGAAACAAATCAGTACACTCATAGAAAAAGCAAAACGAAACCTCGACCACGACGTCAACAACGAAAGTTTGATAGGTCTATCAAGGTTGCAGGATTCGCTAACTTATTTCAACACCTCAATAAGGGGTAATGAAAACTTACTTGCAAAACTTAAATTCAAATTGCAAGTTGACGAACTTGATGCCGACCTTATCGAAGACGTAAACATCGAGATGTCGCAGGCGAAAGAAATTACCAATATCTACTCCGATATTCTCGAATCGACAATGGACACATATACGTCGATTATCAACAACAATATGAACACCATCATGCGAACGCTCACTTCGGTAAGCATTCTCATGATGTTCCCCACGCTTATTGCATCGCTCTTCGGCATGAACCTCGTAAATGGCATGGAAACAAGCCGTTTCGGATTTCTTGTAGCACTGATAATTTCCATCGGCGTGTCGGGACTCTGTTGGTGGATATTCCGCCGACGCAGACTCATCTGAACAATATAAACAATAAATAAAAACCATAATCTACAACAATGGCTATTGAAAAGCAAATCATCGAATGCGTGCCCAATTTCAGTGAGGGACGCAACATGGCAGTAATCAAACAGATTACAAACGCTATTGAGAGTGTTAAGGGAGTGAAATTGCTCGATGTTGACCCAGGTGAAGCTACCAATCGCACGGTAGTGACATTCGTTGGCGAGCCCAGCGATGTAGTGGAAGCTGCTTTCCGCGGTGTGCAAAAAGCAGCAACACTCATAGATATGAGACAGCATCATGGTGCTCACCCACGAATGGGAGCAACCGATGTTTGTCCGTTAATACCTGTCAGCGGCATCACTCTCGAAGAGTGCGCAGAATTGGCACGTAAATTGGCAGAAAGAATAGCAAAAGAAGCCAACGTACCATGCTACTGCTACGAGGCTGCAGCGTTCACACCAGAGCGTCAGAACCTTGCCGTTTGCCGTGAAGGAGAATACGAAGCTCTCGCCGACAAACTCGCCACAGACGGCAAAAAGCCTGATTTCGGAGCTCGCCCATTCGACGAAGGGGTTGCCAGAACAGGATGTACCGCAGTCGGAGCACGCGATTTCCTGATTGCTGTGAACTACAACTTGAACACCACATCAACACGTCGAGCCAATGCAATAGCATTTGACGTACGCGAAAAAGGTCGCCCACAGCGCGAAGGAGGCTCTCCTGTAGGCAAGCCTATGAAGGATGACAAAGGGAATACTATAATGATTCCAGGAACACTGAAATCAACAAAAGCAATCGGATGGTTCATTGATGAATACGGAATAGCACAGGTGTCGATGAACATTACAAATATCAACGTTACTCCGCTTCATGTAGCTTTCGACGAAGTATGCAGATGCGCACAGAACCGCGGTATTCGTGTTACAGGTACAGAAATAGTAGGACTAATTCCTAAACGAACACTTATCGAAGCTGGAAAATACTTCCTCGAAAAGCAAAATCGTTCGGTTGGAATACCAGAAAACGACATTATCGACATCGCCATACATTCAATGGGACTGTCAGACCTAAAACCTTTCAATCCAAGAGAGAAAGTAATTGAGTTCCTTCTCGAAGATGCACAAACAGAATCGAAGAAACTTATCGACCTCACAGTTAAGGGATTTGCAGAGGAAACATCGCGCGAAAGTCCTGCACCTGGCGGAGGTACAATTTCTGCATATATGGGAGCATTAGGCGCAGCATTAGGAACAATGGTTGCAAACCTATCAAGCCACAAAGCTGGTTGGGATGCTCGTTGGAAAGAATTCAGCGAATGGGCAGACAAAGGTCAGGCTATCCAAACAGAATTGCTGCACCTTGTAGATGAAGACACCGAAGCATTTAACCGCATAATGGAGGCATTCGGACTACCTAAGAAGACCGATGAAGAGAAAGCAGCACGCTCAGAGGCTATTCAAGCGGCAACGCTATATGCCACAGAGGTGCCTCTCCACACAATGA
The DNA here is from genome assembly GCA_946627325.1 of uncultured Prevotella sp. Taxonomy (GTDB): domain Bacteria; phylum Bacteroidota; class Bacteroidia; order Bacteroidales; family Bacteroidaceae; genus Prevotella. Next base: position 20,979 of record CAMOVK010000008.1, read on the forward strand.
AAGCATCGTTCAAGGCTTTCGAAATTTGCAAAGCAATGGCTGCAGAGGGCAATCCAAACAGCGTAAGCGACGCTGGAGTCGGAGCCTTAGCTGCACGTGCAGCAGTGCTCGGAGCAGGTCTGAATGTAAAAATCAACGCAGCATCACTCAAAGACCGCACCTTTGCCGACAAACTCATTGCAGAAGCAAATGAACTAATTGCTAAAGCAAACGAGGAAGAAAAAGCGATAATGGAAATCGTAGAAAGCAAATTATAAGAACATCAACTTGTCAAATATAAGATTATAACTATATGACTAACGCAGAATTTAGAGCAGAACTCGTGCAGGGCATACCACAAACCCTACCCGAAATGCCTGCATACGACAAAGAAATAAATCACGCTCCGAAACGGAAGGACATTCTAACAGCAGACCAAAAGCGTCTCGCACTGCGCAATGCCCTGCGCTATTTTCCAAAACATCTTCACAAAGACCTTGCTCCAGAGTTTGCTAAGGAACTTCACGACTACGGCAGAATTTATATGTACCGCTATCGCCCTACATACGAAATGTATGCTCGTCCCGTAGATGATTATCCACACAAGAGTCGTCAAGCAGCTGCTATCATGATGATGATACAGAACAACCTTGACCCCCGAGTGGCTCAACACCCTCACGAACTGATTACCTACGGGGGCAATGGAGCTGTTTTTCAGAACTGGGCACAGTACCGACTTGTGATGAAATACCTATCTGAAATGACTGATGAGCAAACCCTAGTCATGTATAGTGGCCATCCCTTAGGATTATTCCCATCACATAAAAACGCACCGCGAGTTGTAGTTACAAACGGAATGGTTATTCCAAACTATTCTAAACCCGATGATTGGGAGCGCGACAATGCGCTCGGCGTTAGCCAATATGGTCAAATGACTGCAGGCTCTTATATGTATATCGGTCCGCAAGGTATCGTTCATGGAACAACTATCACAGTGCTAAACGCTGCACGCAAGGTTGGTGGCGACAACATGAAACTGTTTGTTACTGCTGGACTTGGAGGTATGTCAGGAGCACAGCCTAAGGCTGGTAACATAGCAGGAGTGGTCAGCGTTACAGCAGAAATCAATCCTTTAGCTGCCGAAAAACGACATGAGCAAGGCTGGGTTGATGAACTTCACTACGACCTTGATGAACTAATTCCTGCCATTCGCAAGGCTGTAGAAGAGCGCAAAGTGGTTTCTATGGCTTATGTTGGCAATGTAGTTGACCTCTGGGAGCGTCTTGCAAAGGAGAACATACGAGTAGATTTGGGTAGTGATCAGACATCGCTCCACAATCCATGGGCTGGTGGTTACTATCCTGTTGGCTACTCTCTCGAAGAGTCGAAACGCATGATGGCTGACGAACCTGAGCGTTTCAAGGAGGCTGTGCAAGAGTCGTTGCGCCGTCAGGTGGCAGCAATCAACAAACTGACCGATGCAGGTATGTATTTCTTCGATTATGGAAACGCTTTCCTTCTCGAGTCGGGACGCGCAGGAGCAGACATTTTCAAACAAGATGGAACATTCCGCTATCCATCGTATGTGCAAGACATAATGGGACCGATGTTCTTCGACTACGGCTTCGGACCATTCCGCTGGGTTTGTGCTTCAGGCAATCCAAAAGATTTGGAGACCACAGACCGCTTGGCTGCAGAGGTACTTGAAGATATAAGAAAAACTGCTCCCGCAGATATTTGTGGTCAGATGGACGACAATATCCATTGGATTAAGGAAGCTGGACGCAATCATCTCGTAGTTGGTTCACAAGCTCGAATACTTTATGCCGATGCTGAAGGACGTACTAAGATTGCCCTTGCCTTCAACAAAGCCATTAAGGAAGGTGTGCTCTCAGGACCCGTTGTGCTTGGAAGAGACCACCACGACGTGTCGGGCACAGACTCTCCTTTCCGTGAAACTTCAAACATTTACGATGGTTCGCAGTTCTGCGCCGATATGGCTGTACATAATGTCATCGGCGACTCGTTCCGCGGAGCCACTTGGGTTAGCATCCACAATGGTGGCGGAGTTGGTTGGGGTGAAGTCATCAATGGTGGATTCGGAATGGTTATCGATGGTTCCGAAGACAGCGAGCGCCACATACGTGAAATGCTTTTCTGGGATGTAAACAATGGTATAACACGCCGTGCATGGGCTCGCAATAAAGGTTCTATCGATGCGATAAAACGAGAAATGGAGCGAACACCTAACTTCTGCGTCACATTGCCAGAATTTGTCGATGACGAAATAATTAATTCAGTATCGTTCTGATTAATCCACATATCTAATTGTTCAACCTTTTAATTCGTTAAACCTTTTAACCTTTACACATGAACATACATCAAATTAGTGCCGAACATCTCACGATAGAGAAGATTGGCGAGATTATCCAGGGCGGATACAAGTTGGAACTAAGCGACGATGCACGTCAGCGCATCACTCACTGCCGTGAGTACTTAGATAAAAAAGTGGCTGAAAGTCAAGTGCCCATCTATGGTGTTACCACAGGATTCGGTTCGCTTTGCAAGATTTCTATCAGCGAAGACCAACTATCTCAGTTGCAAATCAATCTTATGATGTCGCACGCGTGCGGCACAGGTGAGCGCGTCAGAAATGAGATAGTTAAAATAATGCTTCTATTGAAAATTCAGTCGCTCTCATACGGCTACTCTGGTAGCAAACTCGACACCGTTGAACGCTTAATCAATTTCTTTAACAACGACATTTATCCTATTGTGTACCAGCAAGGTTCAGTCGGTGCTTCAGGTGATTTAGTACCCCTCGCTCATCTCTGTTTGCCACTCTGCGGACTGGGAGAAGTGGAGATAAACGGCGAGATTTTGACAGGCGAAGAAATGAACAAACGTATGGGTTGGGAGCCTATTCGTCTTGGCTCGAAAGAGGGTCTGGCATTGCTCAATGGTACACAAAATATGAGTTCACACGCTGTGTGGTCTCTACTTCGTTCAAAGCGACTGATAGAATGGGGCGATAAGATTGCAGCAATGTCGTTTGAAGCATACGACGGACGAGTAGAACCCTTTACTCTCGCTGTACATACAGTGCGTCCGCACAAAGGACAGATTGATACAGCCATTGCCATGAGCAACATTTTGGAAGGTTCAGAGATGACCCAACAGCCTAAAGAAAATGTACAAGACCCCTACTCTTTCCGTTGTATTCCTCAAGTGCATGGTACAGTGAAGGACACTTACAACTATGTAGCATCTGTAGTAACAACAGAAATCAACTCGGCAACTGACAATCCTACCGTTTGTCCCGACGAAGACTTGATTATCTCTGCTGGCAATTTCCATGGCGAGCCAATAGCATTGCCCATGGATTTCATGGCTATAGCACTGAACGAACTTGGCAGCATCTCTGAGCGTCGAACATACAAACTCGTATCAGGAACACGCAACCTGCCTTCCTTCCTTGTAGCTAAGCCTGGCGTGAACAGTGGATTTATGATTCCTCAATATACCGCGGCAGCCATTGCAAGCCAATCGAAGACACTCTGCATGCCGTCATCTGCCGATACGATACCTACCTCGCAAGGACAGGAAGACCATGTTTCGATGGGTGCCAACGCTGCGACGAAACTCGTACGAATAGTAGAGAACACCGAGAGAATACTCGCTATCGAGTTATTCAACGCTGCTCAGGCTCTCGATTTCCGCCGTCCGCTCAAGTCGTCGCCTATCATAGAGAAGTTACACGCAGATTTCCGCCGTGTCGTACCATTCATTACCGACGACGTAGTGATGTATCCACACATAGCGGCAGCCGTGAAATTCCTGCAAGAGAACTAACGCGACACTCCACTGCCACACATAGATTAATAAGTCTATAGCAGGCAGGAGGCTCGCGACGGACAAAAGACAATTGACAACTACGATAATGCTTTCCGATTTTCTGAGTTATTTTTCAGAACTTCGGAAAGCATTTTTTTATTTTTACCTCTTTTTTTCAACTTTTCGTTTGCAAAAATCAACGCTTTCAAAAAGGTAAAAAGTCCATTCTTATACCAACATATTTTACCCTTTGATACGAATCTTACCTCGTGACAACACCCTAACATCCACCCGAACTCTTGCATCAACAGGAGTGATTTAACATAGTCAGGAACACCGATAAACCATGGCTGGCACATACCAATATTGTCTATTAAATTCGGCTTCTAATAAGCACATTACTTGTTAACTTAAAAAAAATTATTACATTTGCAACACTTACGAATAGTGGTGTTACATTGAAACAAACTTATTAATGCTCATCAATCTAATTTAGAGCATGATTGAAAACGACAACATACAACATACAGCATGGGTGTTTGAACTCATTGCTGGTCCGTGTGCTGCAGAATCAGAAACGCAGGTGATGGCAATAGCCCATGATTTACACAGGCTGGGTGTAAAGACGATGCGTGCCGGAGTGTGGAAGCCACGAACTAAACCCGGTTCGTTTGAGGGTATCGGCAGCAATGCTCTCGTTTGGTTGCAACAGGCGTCAGTCGAAACAGGCATTCAGATGGCAACCGAAGTTGCCACTCCAGACCATGTGGAGCAATGCTTACGACACGATATACGCACTCTTTGGATAGGTGCTCGCACAGCTACCAACCCCTTTGCCGTACAAGCCATAGCTGATGCCCTGCGCGGAACGTCGGTAAGAGTTTTGATAAAAAATCCTGTAAGCCCCGACGTTGACCTATGGATAGGCGCAATCGAGCGCATTAGCGAAGCAGGGATAAGCGATGTAGCTGCCGTTCATCGAGGATTTTCGCTCTTTGGCGAAAAGATTTATCGCAACGCTCCCATGTGGCAAATCCCCATCGAATTGCGACGCAGAATGCCACAACTGCCTATAATTTGCGATCCAAGTCACATAGGCGGCAGACGCGACCTCATCCTCCCACTGGCTCAAGAAGCACTCGACCTGGGATGCGACGGACTGATGATTGAGTGCCATAATAATCCAGACAAGGCTCTAAGCGATGCCAAGCAACAATTGACCCCCGACTGTCTAAAGACAATTTTACAACAACTACACACTCGCGACCGTATAAACTACGCGGAAGACCTCGAAGCGTTACGACGCGACATCGACATTATCGACAACCAACTCATCGACATTCTGGCGCAGCGTATGGACATCTCCAGACGCATAGGAAAGTATAAACTTAAAAAAAACATAACTATCCTGCAAGCTGCACGCTACAACGACATTCTCGACAGGCGGACTGCCGAAGGCGAGAAACGTCAATTATCAGCAGAATTCATACGCCGACTTTTTGCCGACATACACGAAGAGAGCGTCAGACAACAGGTTGGATTAGAACGAGAAAAATAAAGATTTACCATTATGAAGACTACAAAAACTATTTTTTTAATGCTGCTCATGGTAGCTATGCCACAGCTTACGACTGCAAAAATCACACATCTTCTGCCCCGCCCCGTAAGTGTGAGCGTCAACGAAGGGCAAGAACCCATTGTCGTTGGCGATGCCATCCGACTGGTAAACGCTACTGAAAAAGAAAAGAAGGCAGCAGAAATCCTGCTAGGCGTTGCCTTGACTGAGGACGATAATGCCACGCCCATCGTATTTCGCAACACAGACCAACAGGCGGCAGTGGGCGACTACGAACTCGAGGGATATCCTTACGAGGGCTATACGCTAATAGTTGACGACGGGAAAATCTACATCGATGCCTCGACAACTATCGGGCATGTGCGCGGATTGCAGACCTTAGCTCAACTCATGGAGGGATGGGACGACGGTATCAGCCGAGTAGAAGCCTGCAAAATCGACGACTATCCTGCCTTCAAACTGCGCGGATACATGCACGATGTAGGCAGAAGTTTCATCCCATTCGAAGAACTTAAAAAGCAGATTATTCTCTTCGCGCGTTTCAAGGTCAACACCTTCCACTTTCACCTAACCGAAAATCAGGCATGGCGCTTCGAAGTAAAGGCTTTCCCACAACTAACATCAGAGGAGAACATGACTCGTCTGGCAGGTTACTACTACACACAAAAGCAATGCCAAGAACTCGACGAGCTGGCTTCTACCTTAGGCATTACCATCATTCCCGAGATAGATATGCCCGGGCATAGCGGTGCTTTCGAGCGGGCTATGGGACACAAGATGCAGACAGCGCAAGGCATCAGCGAACTGAAAACCATTCTCTCGGAAGTAGCCGAAGTGTTCGTCAACGCACCATACATCCACATCGGAGCCGATGAAACCACCATCACCTATCCGAATTTCCTCGAAACGATGACCTCTCACATTCATTCGCTGGGCAAGAAAGTCGTAGTATGGAATCCTGCCAGCGGAGTAACAATAACAAAGGCAAAAGGTGTTGATATGACACAGATGTGGAGCACAGCAGGAAAAGCCATAGCAGGTATGCCAAACATAGACTGCCGATACAACTATATCAACCATTTCGACCTTTTTGCCGACCTTGTAGGCATCTACAAGAGCAACATCTACTATGCCAATGAAGGTTCATCTGACATAGCCGGTACGATTACAGCCGTCTGGAACGACCGTAACCTGCCCTCGTGGGAAGACATCATGCGTCAGAACAACGTTTATGCTTCTGTTCTTGCCTCTACCGAGAGAGCATGGGTGGGCGGCGGAAAGCAATACATTGAGCAAGGCGGCACCACCCTACCCACCACTGGCGACGAGATGGAAGAATTTGCCGACTGGGAGCGACGTTTCCTTTTCCACAAAGAAAACTCACTACAGGACGAGCCGATAGCCTACGTCAGACAATCTGACATTCGCTGGACGATAACCGACGCCTTCCCCAATGGTGGCAACAAAGACGCTGTGTTCCCTCCAGAGACTGAAGGAACAAAGTCAACATACACTTATAACAACAAGGAATACACCACTCATGAGGCTGCGGGAGGTGGCATATACCTGCGCCACACATGGGGGACTATAGTGCCCGCGTTCTATTCTCAACCAGAAATCAACCATACAGCCTACGCATGGGCATATATTTATTCGCCTGAAAATCAAGACTGCGGAGCGTTGATAGAATTTCAAAACTATGGCAGATCAGAAAAAGACTTAGCTCCCGAAAATGGCAAATGGGATAGGAAGGGTACTCGTCTTTGGGTCAACGACGAAGAGATTTCTGCTCCCGATTGGCTCAATGCCGGTCTAACCATCGACAACGAGAGCCTGCTTCAGAACGAAAACTGCACAGCACGAAAGCCTACTCCGATAACGCTCAAGCAAGGATGGAACAAGGTTTTCATCAAACTCCCATACGTAGCTGCACAAGGTGTGCGTCTGAACAAATGGATGTTTACCTTCGTTTTGACTGATGCCGACGGACACAAAGCACTCGACAATATTGAATATAGCGCTTCTGAGCCTACAGCCATTAAAGACAAAAGAGGAGACAACGAAGTAAAAAACGCGACATTTTACGCTATTGACGGGCGTAAAACAGACTTTCGACAAGGCAAATCTGCACCTGGTATCTATATTCGCGATAATGCCAACGAGAGAAAAAAGATTATATTGAAATAAGAAACTGCCACTATGTGGATAAGCACACTATTGCTGTCCATCTTCACAGTCGTTGAGTTCAATTGCGAGAATCTCTTCGACTGTAGTCACGATTCGTTGAAAAACGACACGGAATGGGTCATTGGCGGTGAGAATGATTGGAACTATTCGCGCTATTGGCGAAAGCTAAATCGCATAGGACAAACTATTATCGGTTGCGGCCGTAGCAGTGATGGCTGGTCGTTGCCCGACATTGTGGCTCTCTGCGAGGTGGAAAACGATAGTGTACTGCGAGACCTTACGCGCCGTTCTCTTTTACGAAAAGCAGGTTATGACTATGTAATGACATCGTCTCCCGATCTGCGAGGTATAGATGTTGCCCTACTCTATTCCCATTTTTCATTCCGACTAATCAGCAGTTACAGCCTTCGCGTAGAGCCGTTACCTATTATGAAACCTACGCGCGACATCCTATATGCCTCTGGCGAACTAATTACTGGCGACACGCTCCACGTCTTTGTAGTCCATTCGCCCAGTCGTAGTGGAGGAGAAAATCAAACGCGACCTTTCCGCCAACTCGTAGCTAACCGACTGACGGGAGCTATTGACTCCATCAGGGCAACGTCGCACAATGCAATGATACTCGCTCTCGGCGACTTCAACGACTACTCTGGCGATTCTGCTCTAACACATATCGAAAGTAAGCAAATGACAGATGTATCGGCAAAAGCAAAAGGCAAAAATGGGGCAAAAGGCACATATCGTTACAAAGGAAGATGGGAAAGCCTTGATCACATTTTCGCAAGTCCATCGATGACTGCAATCTTGACGGATTGCTTCATCTTCGACAATTCCTTTCTGCTTGAGAAAGATAACACCTACGGCGGTAAAAAGCCTCGTCGCAACTATCTCGGTCCACACTACAATAATGGTTTTAGCGACCATCTGCCTCTCGTAGCGCGTTTCAATCTCGAACGAAAAAAGTAGGAAATGGTTATCCCTTGATTTTCAAACACTTAGAAACACAATGCGAAAAGCATATCTTTCCGGCTCGGAAAGCATATCTTTTCGGCTCGGAAAGCACGTCTTTTCGACTCCAAAAGCATATCTTTCCAAATTCGATGGGAAAGATACACAAATAGAATTGGAGAAACAATTCGAGATATATAAGTGCTAAAAGGGACTCTATCTACTGATGAAGCAATATCCTGAGTGTGTTTTTCGTCACTCCAAGACACTGCATAAGAAAGTATTTCAGATTGTATCTGCGCACATCGGAAAAGTAAATCCGAATGAGCGACAGTATGAGCGAGACATTATTTTTCAACATCTGCCCTATCGGCTTCTTACGATAAGTGGCTGAGCCTTGCCTTATTCGTCGATAATAGATTGCATCTGGCGACGTGAAACGAAACTTTTGGAAGCGATTCGATAGAGTAGTCATAAACAACGCATCTTCACTAATTTTGTAACGAGTATCAAACCGAGTGGTTGATATAATTTTTCGCGGAATCAGTTTGAAACAAGCCGAGTTGCAAAGCCGTCGCACCGACAACAGACTGCAGTCAGTCTGTGCTGACGTTTTACGAAAAACTTGCGATATATAATACTCATCGACGCAACCATCGCTGTCTTTGTACGACATGACATTGGCAAAAACTACTGTGTCGTCTGCCGCTTTTGCCAAGAGTTCTTCAAGAAAAACAGGGCTTACCCAGTCATCGTCGTCAAGGAAACAGAGATATTTACCATTCGATTTTTCGATACCAACATTGCGAGCTGCTGACACCCCTGCCTGCAATGAATACAAAATCTCTATGTTTAGAGCTGTATGCTGACGAGCATAGGCTTCGATTTCAGACATATAAGGTTCGCGGTCGCCATTCAGAACAATCAGCACCTCGAACTTATCCAGCTGAAGGGTTTGCTGGCAAAGCGAGTCTAAACACTGCCAGAGATAGTCGTGCGGACGATAGGTAGGAATGATGACCGAGATTGAGACCATAGCTATTACTTTATAGTTTCGCGCAGAGCATCTAAGAAACCATGACCATATCTGAGGTCGGGTTCTACGTAATTACCCTCGCCCCACTCGTTCCACGATTTGAGAAACAATATGCGATGCTCTTGTTCTTTGCCTGCCACTAGGTTGAGAGCATTCTCTATGTGGCGTCGAAAATGGTCGGGAGTAGCATTGACATAAATCCCCTCGCTGCTTCCTGCACGAGGTGTGCGGTCCCATTGAGGGAAAATAGTCGGAAAAACATTCTCCCAAGCGTCTTCAGGAGCGAAAAAATGGCGGACAGTTTTTGGATAATTGTAACGCAAAGCGGGCAGAAAAGACATCTTTGAATGAAGAAATTTTGTAGCGATACGGCGATATGTTCCCTTCGCCTTCATTTCCCCACGCGATTTACCAAACGACGTTACACTGTCAAAACCTAAAGCTAAAAGCGACTCAAACACTTCTTTCGAACTTCGCAAATTGGGCATCACACGTTCAATCTGTCCATCAGTAGTACGACGAATTGTTGAAGTATTGCTTGCCCATGCAGAGAAATGAATACCTGGAAGACCATTCTGTCGGGCAAGTCGCTGCCACAATTCAATGAACCTACTAACATCGGCAAAATGATATGGGTCGTAGATTGTGAACAAAGGCTTACCATCAACTGTTATATAGCGACGGTCGAGCAGAGCTGGCCTACAATAATTAAAATGGGCAATGTAGTCTTCATCGCCAGAATAAACCATAGGAGCAATTACCTTAACCTTGCCTCCATTTTCCCAAGTGCGCGTAGTCCACTCATGATTTGCCCAGCATAGGCAGAAAGGGAAATCGGGTTTGCCCGAACGTAGCACTTCTTCAAATGGGCGTTGCAATAGTTGTTTGCCTCCTCCCATCCAATAATGATAATAGCAAAAGCCCTCTATCCCTGCTTCTCGTGCCATCTCTGCCTGCTGAAGGCGCACTTCGGGCAGGCGCAAATCGTAGAAGCCAAGGTCGGCTGGGATGCGCGGCTGATAGTGGTTTCGAAAAAGCGGACGCGCCTTTGCCACGTTAGTCCACTCGGTAAAACCTCTTCCCCAAACCTCATCGTTCTCAGGAATGGGATGGAACTGTGGTAGATAGAATGCTATTACTCGTGCTTTCATGTGGTCAGGATATGGTTGTAGAAGTGGAATACATTATTTATATTAGTCTGGGTAGAGTATAATCGGTTTACGCACTGGAACGCTCTCGTCGTCATTGGCAGGTCGGTGTCTGCGCTACGCGAAGCTACGTCGGCGAGGATTCGCGAAAGTTCGCTGGTCGAGGTGTAGCGCAGGGCTATCTCTTCACCCATCTCGGCTAAGCCGTTGTCCATCTGTTCGCGGCTGCCAGCGGTGTTGTTGGCTATGCAAAGACATCCGTTGAACATTGCTTCGGGCATGCAGAGTCCAAAGCCTTCGTGGCGAGACGGAATAATAAGGGCACGCGCTTGCTGCATGAGTTCGGGCAGATTGGTGACCTCGCCAAGGAATTTTACTTTGTCTGAGAGCTGCTCGCGACCGATGAAAGCCTTCAGCTCGGCATAGTAAGCTGCATGGCTGTCACGCCCCGCTACGAGCAGAGGCATGGCGCTTGTTGCGTGTCTGGCATAGTCGGCATAGGCTTTCAAGAGCAAGTCGAGCCCTTTGGCTGGTTCTATCCTGCCCGCATATAGGAAGAAGGGTTCTCGTTCGTTTTGTGGCATCTGACTTTTTGAGGGGAAAACTCCGTCGTAGATGACACGCGAACGAGGATTGCCGTTCTGACAATGATGGCGCTGTATGTCGCGAGTGATACATATTGAATATGTCGTCGCGTTGTTGAGCATGGAAAGGAAATGCCGCTTCGAGGGGAAATAGCGCAGTCCAAAATCTATGTCGCCATACTCGCGCAGATGGTAAACGTGAGGGATGTTTGCCTGCAGGGCTGCTCGGTAGCCGATGTCGATGATGCTCACGTTGGTGTGAACAATGTCGATGCTGTTTGCCATGAGCCACTTCGCCAGTCGGTTTGTTGCCATGCGATTTACCCAAAGGCGTGCAACGGTGCGAGGGAGGAACAGCAACCAGTCCTTAATAGTACGATGATAGGTGTAGGTAGCAGGTCGATAGACAAGCGATAGCACGGGTATGCTTTCGCGCTGGAGCTCGTCGCAAATGCCGTTGGCATTGGGAACTACAACGAAGGGCTTACAGCCTCGCTCTATCAAGCCACGCAAGAGTGGCAGAAGGGCTTTAGTGGCGCCCTCAGTGGGGGTTGTGCTATGGAGTATGTATGCTATCTTCATCGCTATCAGCTTAATGTTGCAGAAGGTTCTGCCGATTGGCTTTCTATCGGCAGTGCAGGTTTGTTTTTTAACAATAGTTTGGGGTCGGCATACGCCGCACAATATATTGGAATGAATATCTGATACCAAGTAATCTCGCCATTGACACCAAATATCAACGTGACCATGAGTGCCGCGCTAAGGAGACAACGCATATTCGTTGCCCTTCGAAGTGCTACGATATAGAAAACGATAAGCAAAACCAATCCTACCAATCCGTTCTCGAATATATATACCTGATAGCCTTGATTGCCAAATTCGCTCTTGTCGCGCTCATCGCCAAACAAAATCTTATCGCCTTTCCAAAACTTTTCGTAGTCGTGCTTGAAATTATCGGTTATTCGGTCATTGCCCGCCAATTCGCCATCATCGACTTCAAGGCGCAAAAGGATAAGGTTGTGAACAAGATTGTCACCATCGTTATACACAAAACTCGCTCCTACCACACTTGCAATAATCGCAACCGTAAGCACTACCTGCTTGAAAATCCGCTTTCCCTGACGCCAAGAATTAAGGAAAAGCATGACCACCAGCAAAACGTATGCTGACAAAGAGAAAGACAAAAGAGCTGCTACAAGCAACACTATGTTATACCATCGTTTCCAATTACCACACTGATAGAACAACAGGAGAACGCATGCAGTACCATGATAGTTGGGTTCTATGAAGTAAGACTGAAACCTTGGGAATAACACTAACAAAGAACGGTCGTCGAGAAGGAAGAAGAAATAGTTTGTATAGTAATAAAATTGGTCGTCGAAAGTAACGTCGCGCGATGGCAACGGAAATCCCATTATGTAAAGGAAGAAACCAAACAGGGCAAAAACCTGAATGACCGCCATAAACTTTGTGAGAAACATCATCAGCCTATGGCGCACCTCGCCATCCATGCGAAACAAGGTAAGGAATATCATTGCATGGAATATCACGGAGATAAAGCCTACGATATTGCTATCGCCTACAAGTCGTTGATAAATCTCAAGCACCGTATAGACGACGGCGGGAAGGATAAAATCAGTCCGAGTGAGTATTTTCTGACTACGCGGCTTGAAGACAAAGGCACTCATCAGTATCATTCCTGCCAACGTGGCGGCATGACTTTTAATTGGCCAAAGCGGCCACGGATAGAGCGAACTGAAGTAAGCCAACAGCATTCCGCCAAAGAGAACGACCACAAAGAGAGTCTCCTTCTTAACAATGAATATGTTGTTAAATGTCGTTGGCATGGCGTTGGCGAAGTATTATGTTTCGTATGGAGTTACGTTCAGCCGAATTTAGTGTTAGAAACCATGCCACAAGCATACCTGTTGCTACGCAAACGACCATAGTCAGGATAAATCTGAAACGAAAGTGGAATGTTTCTACACAAACAAAGGCGGCTGTTGTAGAGATAATTGCCAATGGCATCAATGGTAGAAAGACATTGCGAAGATATTCAACAATGTTGAGACCAACTGTAACTCGCATGAATGGCAATCGCATAAGAGCTACTCCTAACTCTATAAAAAGAAAGAGCCACATAATATCGACAGGTGCTCCTCCAAAGTGAAGAATAAGCCATCCGATGGGCAGATATAAGAGTTTGGGGGTAAACATCAGCAACGTATAAGACTTAATCTTACCTGTTGCCTGATTGGCAGCATTGAGCCCGATAGTCAATTGGTCGCAAATAAAAGAGATTAGGATAAATCGGCAGAACATAGCAGTATGCTCTGGCACTTCTTTTAACCATATCGAGAGGAGCGCTTCCATCTCTGTCATCATTGGTATTGCGACTATCATCATGAGAGCTGCAGAGAATTTGCTCTGTTGACTTGCCAGCCGCAGCATTTTTTTGCGGTCGCCTGCCCCTTCGGATTTCATTATTTGAGGATTCATGGCATTAAGAACAGAAGACGACACGAACACTATCGCTCCGTAAACTTGATTTGCCAGACCATAAGCTGCATTGATTACAGTATTGAAAAAGTGGTTTAGTATGACCGCGGCTCCTTGCGTTCGACAGGCCACACATGCCATTCCATAAGTAGTCCAACCAGCAAATCCTGCGAGTTGGCGTTGCAACTGCATACTGACATCGGCTTTCCGTACTACTATCGTACACTCATCAAATCGCAACAGTCCATAAGTAGCGTATGCCAAAAGGTTGCAAAAGAGAATCATTGCCATCATAATGGCATAGACAAGTAACTTATCGTAAGCAATCCATGCTAAACAAAGGGCAAGGAACACCTTGACAATGCCGTCAGCCACTTCTACTATTGATATGAAAACGATATTCTCGCGAGCAATAAAAAGTGCTTTGAAAGGCGCTGTCAGAATGGTTATGGCAAGCATCAGGCTGCTCAACAGATAGACATGGCTTGCTGTTTGCAGTCGCTCTGTTGGTATATTGAGAACATGGAAGACAATATACTCTCGCAGGGCGATAAATATCAAGAATAGTGAGATGGCAAATACGGCATGGAGTAGCAGGCTGTTGACAAACACTCTTCTGACCATTGGCTTCTCGCCTTGACCATAATGGTAGGAAATATATCTTTGTGTGGTTATAACAAGTGCGTTAGTGATAAATCCCAACATTGCTATTACTCCTCCGATGAGTGAATATATGCCGTAGTCGGAATTGCCTAACACATCGAGAATGAGGCGCACTGAATAAAGCGAGAGCAGTGTGTTGATTATGGCTCTCGTGTATTGTGCAATCGTATTGATGATAATACGCTTTCCTGCATTCATATCCTACTTGAATTCGTCCTTTAGTATATAAGCCGATGTGGCTAGGAATGTGAGGAATAGCATTGCAAGAACGAAAATCATTCGTTTGGGTCCTGTTGCCTTAATGGGCACAGCCGCGCCTTTAAGAATGGTGAATGCTGGTGTGCGTTCCTGCACTTTTGCTTTTGCTTGTTGTAGTTGTGTGGACAGGGCAGTATAAGTATTGAATTTCAGCTGCATGTCGTTTTCGAGGTCTTCTTGCTTTGCCCGCATACTTACAAGTACGACATCTGTGTTTGCATCGGCATAGTTTCCATACAAACGTCGTGCCTGTTCATATTCTTGTTTTGCTGTTGCAGAGAGTTTCTGATAGTAAGCCAAGTCTGTACGAGCCTTGTTTGTACGATAATCGGTTATAAATGCTTGCAGCATACTGCATACAGAGTCGGCTACTGTCTTGCATATCAGTGGGTCTTGGTCGGTTACCGAGACTGTGATTACTCCTGTTTTCTTGTCGGTACTTATAGCGACGAAGTTTTGTATTTTCTTTATTACGTCGTCTTCTGGTTTTGAAAGGATATATGGGTTGTATTCTCCTCCTGTTTTACCTGCCATTGGGTCTTTTGGTGCAGGTAGTAAACTTATAATCCATTCGCTTATTCCTCCCCACCATGGGCGTTTCTGCATATCTTTGATATAGTCGTGATAGTTAGCTGATATTTCGCCGTCAGCACTTTTGACTTTTATCTTGAACAGTTTTGAAACGAATCCGTTGTCTTCCATCAGGTCTGGATATAGCATTGGCGAGATGGCATCTGTGGTTTCCATGTTCGACAAGTCGAATCCCACCATTGATGCTAAGGAACCGAGAGTTCCGCCCGACATTTGATTAGAGATCTCAGGTGCGAGTCGTATGTTTGTGTCGTAGGTTCTTGGTATGCAAATGATATATAGGCTTGCAAATACGAATACTGTTGGTAGTGTTATGAAAAAGAGTCGTTTTCGCTGTCTTAATTTGCGCAAAATGGCTCGGAGGTCGATGACTTCCTGTTGTTTATTCTCTTCCATATCTTGTTTTATTCTTTTACTTTAAGAGGTTTGCTATTGTTGCTATTACTGCTGCGAGGGAGCCTGCACTTGTTGCAATGCTCATGGTTTCAGCCATTGTTCGTCGTGTGGCTGCTTTTGCTGGTACAACGATTTCGCATCCTGGCATAACTTTTGCGTTGTGTCCCACCTTTGCCATGTTGCCGTTCATGTATATGATATATGTCTGGCTCTTTTTTGCGTTGCTTGAGAATCCTCCTGCTTGGTCAATATAGTAACTTACGCTTTTGCCTTCTCTGTATGCTACAGTGTTGGCATTCATTACTTCTCCGTTTACTTTGACTGTTCCATTGTATTCTGGAACGATTAGCTTATCGCCTTCGCGTAGTACGATATCGAAGTCGCTTCCTGGCTTGTCGAGTGCCTTGTCGAGTTCTATTCCTACGGGGTACGATTCGTCAATTTTGTATTTTTCAAGTTGTCGGTCGTTCCTCATGTTCGCCATGCTTGCGTTTCCGCTTTTAGCAATGAGTTCTTGTAGGTTTAGTTCTGCTTGTTCGCGTGCTTTATCTTGTATTTCTTTGAGTCGCTCGATTTCGGCTTCGTTGTACTTTCTCATTATCTTTGCGCCTTTGATGTATGCTCTGTCGGTCACTCCTCCGCATGCTCTGATAAGGTCTGAGAGTCGTGGTGTGCGCGTAGATAGTGCGTATGAGCCTTCGAAAAGCACTTCTCCAACTACTTCTACGTTTTGTTGTTCGAATGAGCCAGGACTTCTTCTAACGTACACTTGGTCGAATGGTTGGAGTGTAAATCCTGCTTCTCCGTCAACGACGAAACCTTCTTTGATTGTGAATGAGTAGTTGTGTGCGATTATTGAGTCAACTTCTGTGGCTTTTGGGTTCATGATTCTTCGTGACACATCTACTTTCATCATTGATGCAGTTTCTTTTAATCCGCCTGCTTGTAGTATAAAGTCTTCTATTGTTTGATTGGCAGCGTACTTGTATTTTCCTGGGAAGAAGACTTCTCCGTGTATGGTTATTGTCTGTTCTTCCATCATGCTTTGTTTTGTTGGAACAAATAGTACGTCGTTTGGTTTGAGTGGTATGTCTGCTACTCTGCCGTTCATTATTCCGTCGATATCAACGGGTATTACTTCGAGTGTTCTGTCTTCTCTCATTCTGTGCATCACTGCATGGTCGGTGAATGCTTCTTCTTTCAGTCCGTCAGCCATTTCGAGCAGTGTGCGTACGCTTGTCACATCGCCTCCTACTTGATACATTCCCGGACGGAATACGGCTCCTTTGAGTTCGACCATGTTCTCATATCGTGGTATGATTGAGTCAACAAACACCGAGTCTTCGTCTGACACATGGAAGGATGCGAAGTCGAATTCTCCCACGTTGAACACAGAATATTCTTTGCCGTTTTTTCTTATCAGTCGGATGGATTTCTTGTATGCGTCGCCTGTAAATCCTCCAGCGTATTTCAGTAGTGATGCGAGACTTTCGTTTTTCTTCATCTCGTAGTACATTGGGCGTTTGACTTTACCTGTTAGATTGACGAGGCAGTCGTAGGCGTCGATTACTATCATGTCGTTGTCAGCCAGTCGTACGTTTCCAGAGTGTTTTCCGTTCTGAATGAAATCGTAGATATCGACTACGCTAATGAGTTTACCTCCTCGATATACTTTCACGTTTCGCAGTGTTCCGATGTCGGTTATTCCTCCTGCCATGTATAGTGCATTGAATACTGTTGAGAAAGCCGACAGTGTGTAGGTGCCAGGGTATCGCACTTCTCCTGCTACGTTTACTATTATTGTTCGTGTTTGTCCGACAGTCAGTCTGATGTTTGAGCTTTGGTATCTTGAGCCTAATTTTGAGCGTAGTTGTGCGTTTGCTTGTGATACTGTCATTCCTGCTACGCTTACTGGTCCGTAGCCTTCGATTGTCACTGTTCCGTCGGGCGAAACGGTGCTTTCTATTGTTTTTTGCGATGCTCCATAGATTTCGATATAGACGGCATCACCTGGTCCGAGTCGATAGTCGGCAGGTGTGGCTATGTTCATATTGGGTTCGAAGGTCAGTTCCATGTTGTTGAAGAGGTCGTGACCATAGATTTTGCGGCGTTGCTTCTTTTCGAGTTCTTTTTCGCGCATCATTTTCTCGAACATTGCGATGGTGTCGATGGGCATCCAGTCGTTCATTTCGTCTTCCATTTCGAGATATTCGAGGTCGTCATCATCGTAGGTATGTCGTGTGACTACGCGCGTTCCGTCTTCTCTTCGGTAGTCGGAATATTTGTTTTGGTCTTTGTATTTTTCCATGTCTCGGCGTTCCTTAGCGTTGTATTTTCGCGTCCGGTCGTCGGTTTTCTGGGTTTGGTTGTCGTCTTTAACTGTGCCCAGTCCTTGCTCGCGCTGCATTCGCTCGTACTTTGCTCTTACTCGGCGTATCTGATTGATATCTACTCCGCTTTGCATCAGCTTTGTTACGATTTGCTGTTGGGTTGAGCCTTTTTCGTGTTCCTTCATTATTTGTTGCATCACCTGCTCGTCGGTCATCGACGTTTGGGCGTGGATGGCTGTTGTTGCTGCGAACAATGCCACAAAAAACAGAAGAATGTATCTTTTCATATCGTATTGGTTATGCGTACCTATTTATTAATATAACTGCATTTTTTCTGAAATGTTGCAAAGTTATGTTATTTTATTTTAGTTTTTGCCTTATTGTTGATAAATCTTACCTAATTGTTGGTTGTTTTTGCAGAAAGACGTATTTTTGCGACGCAAATAGTGCTATTTCTATGTTTTTATCTGGGGTTGACTGGATTTGACAGCAGGATGAGATGGCATGTAAGCACGCGGAGCGTCGGCTGTAGGCTCCTAAATCTCTGTGGTCAGCAATTTAATTGGCAACAATGAGTATGCTCTCGCTGCCTAATCGAAGTATAGTAGA
>CAMOVK010000009.1 GCA_946627325.1 uncultured Prevotella sp.
AGAAACAACGCTGAAATTCATAAGATAGGCATTCGACCTAATACCAACTGAAAACCAGACGCTTACATCCCCGATTTGGAAAGCATATCTTTCCGAGTCGGGGATGTATCGTTTCCGAGTTGGAAAGATATGCTTTCCAAGCCGAAAAGGCATACTCCCCAAAATCTATTTAATATATATGTGTTTTTCCAAGTTGACGAAAACGACTTCACTCGGTGGTTGCGAGAATATCGTTTTATTATTTTAGGATTATAATTTTTTCTTTACCTTTGCCTGCAAGAAATAATTAAACGACGAAATAATCTTTTCAACAATGGAAGCACTTTATGGATTTTTGGCATTCTTTGCCATTGCCCTCATAGGCTGGGCTATAGCCGAGCTGAAGGCTAAAGCCGACAATTATGTATCGACAGAGCAGGAAGATGCAGCCATGCAGGCATACCTCGATGGTCAGAAAAAGAATGGCTACACTGAGCAATCAATTCGCGACGTTATAAAGAGCATCGCTACTAAGGGATTCTCGGCTATATAAGACTTAGCTTAAAACTTGCTTTCGCCTTCTTCGTATTCCGATAGTAGGAGGTGAGAGCCATCGAATACGGCGTAAGTGAATTGCGTAATCCAGTCGCCGACAATCATCATGCGCGTTTTGCGCGACAGCATAAGGTCGAGTTCTATGTGTCGATGACCGAAGATGAAATAGTCGATATCGGAGTGATGAGCGGCATAGTCTTTTGCAAATTGCACAAGATATTCCTTGTCTTCGCCCATATATGGCGGCTCGCCTCCGTCGGCTCGTTTCAGTCGGCTATGCTTAGCCCATGTTAGTCCGAAGGCTACTCCCCATCGAGGATGCAACGCGCTGAAAAGCCGCTGGCACACTTTCGAGTGGAATATGCTTCGAATAAATCGGAAAGACTTATTGGGGTCGCCCAGTCCATCACCGTGAGCGAGGAAGAACACTTTGTCGGCTATCTCGCAAGTGAGCGGCTGACGATGAATAATCATTCCACATTCCTTTTCCAGATAGTCGTAAGCCCAGATGTCGTGGTTGCCCGTAAAGAAGTGTACCTCGACCCCGTTGTCGGTCAGTTCCGACAGTTTACCTAAGAAACGAGTATAGCCCTTTGGCACTACATAGCGATATTCGTACCAGAAGTCGAACATATCGCCAAGCAGATAAATGGCTGAAGCCTTGTCTTTTATCTCGTCGAGAAAGCGCACCAGTCGGCGCTCCTGTGTGCGACGGTGCTTTATGGCAAGTGAGCCGAGATGGGCATCGGAAAGGAAATATACGTTTTTCATGTGAATGAGTTTTAGGTTTCTCGTTTTATGCGTCAGTCAAAGCCCAGTTCTACTCGGGCTTCTTCGCTCATCATGCTATAGTCCCAAATAGGTTCAAATACGAGGTTTACATTGGCTTTTTCTACTCCTTCGACGCTCTCCACCTTGGTGCGCACATCTTCTACTATGTAGTCGGCAGCGGGGCAATTGGGGGCAGTGAGCGTCATGTCGATATCCACGATGCCTCCATCGTGAACATCAATTTTGTAAATCATGCCGAGATTCCACACATCGACTGGTATCTCGGGGTCGAAAACGGTCTTTAAGACTTCTACTATTTCTTCTTCTATCATTTGGTAGTTGCTTTTTGTAGGTCGTGGTTTCAGATTTTCCCTTGTTCTCTGTATGAATAATAGTTCCCATCGGTAACTATCAAGTGGTCGAGAAATGCTATTCGCATGGTTTCGCAGGCGCTTTTCACTCGGCTGGTCAGTTGGTCATCGTCGCGACTGGGCTTAGGGTTTCCCGATGGATGGTTATGGCATAGTGCTACGACTGTGGCATTGTTGAGCAGTGCTTCGCGCAGTATTATTCGCACATCGACGGCTGTTTCCGTTATGCCGCCATGCGATATGCGTTCCGCCTTGATGAGCCTATAGCGCTGATTCATGAGCAATATCCAAGCCTCCTCTGTGTCTAAGTCTTGCATTTTGGGTAGCATATAATCGTAGATAAACTGTGCCGATGAGAGGTCTTTGCGCTTTTCTGCATCTTCGGATTGTCTGCGTTTGCCCAGTTCACAAGCAGCCAGAATGGTGATGGCTTTTGCCATGCCTATGCCGCGATAGTTGCAAAGTTGTCTGACCGATAGTTTTCCGAGAGTGTTAAGGTTGTCGTTGCAGTCGTTTAGCACGCGCTGCATAAGCCCGACGGATGTCTCTTTAGGTGTTCCCGAGCCTATCAGAATGGCGAGCAGTTCGGCATTGGTAAGTCCTTCAGCACCCAACCGGAGCATCTTCTCGCGCGGACGGTCTTCTTCGCGCAGGTCTTTGATTTTTACAATATCGCCCATCTTCTATTTGTAAAACGTCTTTTCGAAAGCCTGAAACTCGTCTTTACCCTTTACGCATCGCAGCCACCAGGCTTTAAGAAAGCCACTGCCGTAGCCCATCAGTTGAACAAACGAAGCCTCGATGCTCAACAATCCGATGCGCAGCGAGCGGTTTTTCAGCGATGCGTCGATAAATATCAGCAGACAGTAGGCAAGCAATAGCAGGAGCGGAATGACACAAACGAGGTACCATGAGCGCCAAGCAGTGGGGTCGTAGTGCATCATTGCCCTGCCAAAGGCAGATATGAGAACGAGCAGGCAAACACCTATGGTGAACACCGCAGGTAGGAGATGAACAAGTTTAAGTGACTCGGGATATTTCTTGAAAAGATTGATTCGTGCTATGCCGCTATTGAACACCTGACGGAAAAACTTGCGAAAATCGGTGCGCCGCTTATGCCATACCCAGGCGTCAGGAAACAATCGGCAGCGATAGCCATTCTTGATGATGCGGATAGAGAAATCTATATCCTCGCCAAAGCGCATCTTGGAGAAGCCTCCTAACTGATTATATACCTCGCGGCGAATACCCATATTGTAGGAACGAGGATAGAATCGGTCGAGTTTCTTCTTGCCACCGCGGATGCCTCCTGTTGTGAAAAACGATGTCATAGAGTACGAAATGGCTTTCTGCACAGGAGTAAACGATTCGTGGGCAGCATCGGCTCCACCAAAGGCATCGCAGTCTTCGCGCTCCAACTCGGCGTCAACCGCCACGAGATAACCATCGGGAACGACTACATCGCTGTCCAAAATGATAAGAAACTCACCGCTGGCACGTTCTGCACCATAGTTGCGAGCCTGTCCGGGACCGCCATTCTCTTTCTTGTAGTAGTGGATGTTCAATCGGTCGGAGTATTGCATACAAACGCTCTCGCATGGCACCGAAGAACCATCTTCGACAACCACAATCTCAAAATCGCGACGTTGCTGCCTCGTTAGGCTGTCAAGCAATTCTGCCACCTCGTCAGGCCGATTGTAAACAGGAACGATAAAAGAGTACATCATCTTGTATCTGCTGTCGGTATATATTTAGAAATACCACACGGCAAAGGTAAATAAAAACGAGCGAAAACTTGCAAATAAATGAAGTTTTCGCCCGTTTGAGATTTTTAATGAAGTGATTCTATAAATCTTTACTTCACGGTCAGTTTCTGTGTACGGATGATATTACCGTTTTGCATCTTTACGATGTACACTCCTGGACGCAGTCTTATAGTAGCGTTGTTCTTGGCATTGGCTACGAAGCGAACGAATTGTCCGTCGATGGTGTAGAACCATGCTTTATCGACATTGTTGAGTCCCACTTGTCCATCATTAACGGTTGCATGGCTGACACCCTTCGTTGCTTGGTTGTCGTTGATACCAGTCGCGTCCAATCCTTCTGGCTCGTCAGCCTCGCCTTGGTCGTGCAGGTCGGTAAAGGTACGTTGTCCGTCGGTCTCGCCAGTGATTTCTACAGTGAAATCGATTGAGAATCCCTTTGCGAGAAGTCCGGTAGGCTGGAACGAACCTTCAAACCATGCATCGGCAAAGCACATACGCAGACGGCTCTTTCCTACGTGAGCGTCTTCAGGAATAGTGAATGTGAAGCTTACACCTTCGGTTTCTATAACAGGGAATCCCTTGCGCACTTCGCCGAAGCGGAATATACGTTCACCCTCTGGGTCGGTAGGTTCGCCAGCGTAGGCAGGTGTTGTACCCATTGGATGGTCGAAAGTACCGCTGCCATTGTAGTCAATCCAACCACCACCGATACACCAGCGCAGACCGTCAGGATTAGGTCCGAGGTGGTTGTTGGTAGTATCGTGAGCCTTGATAAAGAGTTGTATGGTCTGTCCCTGTGACACTTTCAGCACATGGTTGAGTGCATTAGCATGCTGGGTGCCATCTTCTACAGGTTCTGTTGTATGGTAATTGAGATTTTGGTCGGCGCCAGTTGTTGTAACATCGGTAAGGAATCGCTCTGCTTTAGCTATGTGAGCATTCTCACTGTCGGGGTCTAACTCGCTGATACCATAAGTGTCGGCACTGCCGCCAGCATCAGGCAGGAGCGACTGATCGGCACGTGGAATCTCTAACCATACAATCGGTGAATATGTTTTCATATCGATTGATGCTGCACGCACACCGACGAATGGGCGGTCGGAAGCCGATTCAAATTCGATATTTCCTACATAAGCAGCCCATTGCGAAGTGCGACCGATTTCGCTGATTTTACCATTCTCTCCGTTTTTATAGAGTATTTCAAAGTGATTGATGTTGGCTTCATCGTTGAACACCATGTCCCATGCAGCTCGTGTACCGCCAGCCTGGTCGATATCCCAGTGGATTTTCGCAGAAAGCGAGTTCTTTGTCTCTTCTTTCACTTCAGCAACGAGGTCCTTTACGTTAGCTGGCTGTACCTTTGCATCGTCAGAAATTTCGAGTTTACCAACGTAGGTCTTATAGGTTCCATTGGTTCTGAGTCCTATACGGTCGATAACATCGCCTGCTGCAAGCGACAGAGTGGCAGTCATCTCCTTCCATGTGCCACCATTCTCGGGCGCATCGAACGAGGCTTCAACCCATTGTCCGCCTTGCTTTCTAACGATGATGGACGGTGTTCCTACCGAGTGCGACTGTCCTGGTTCGTAAGCATCCTTAACGGCAATCTTTGCTACTACTGTTCCAGAGGTAGCTTTCAGACTTGTCTTATAGAGTACGATGTCAGCTTGTCCGTTTGCTTCTACTTTCAGACAAGAGCCTCCAGTATAGGCATCTTCATGGCAGAATTCCACTGATGCGTTTGTCGAAGGAGTCGTCGTCTCACGGTTTACTATCATCCAGCGATATGTGGGCACGAGGTCTTGAGCAGCCATGTTGTACCATGGACCAGCTGTGCGCTTTCCTTTGTAGAGATAGCGGTCGCCATTACCCAGATTGAAGTGTGTCTGGAATGGCAGGTTGCCTTGTATTGCGGAGCGTTCGGGGATAAATTCAGCCAATCCGCAGAAAGTCTGTAATGGCAGCTTCGTAGCGGTGCTTTCCCAGTTATTGCCTGATGATTTAGGAACTGGTCGTGTCAATGGGTTTCTGTTACCTCCAGAGAATGCTCTTTCGAGCAGTCGCTGATAGTTGGCTTGTGTTTCGAAAGTACCTGCGCCACGGTTGTAACTCATAAATCGGCTCTGTCCGTGTTCGCCCCAAAGGCAAAGGTTGCAACGATGTGGCGAATCGCTTCCATCGTAGTCGTCAACGTCGAGGCGGTCCCATCCGCGGTCCATAGAAACAATCCATACACCGGCATATAGTCCGTCGGTTGAACCCCAGTTAGCCTCTGCTACCTCTACAGATGGAGCTATGTCGTAAGAGAAGTCGCCTGCAGAGTAGTTGAGCATAACGTCGGCAGTTTTGCCTGTAGATGTCTTGCCAAGCAAAGCATCTACATTAGAGTTGGTCAGCGCAGAGTTTGAAGTGTAGATACCAATGTGGAAATTGTCGAAACCCTGTGAGTAAGCCTCCTGATAAAGAGCCTTGTGGAAAGCTACGATATCTGCCCTGCTATAGGAACTGTCTTCCCAGTTGAAGTTGATACCATCTGAGCCAAAGAACATAAGGCAGTTGATGAGTGGTTTTACATACTTGTAAGAACCATCAGAGTTTTTCTCAACAATCATAGATGACCACGAACCGTCGCCTGTGTTCCAACTTTCAAAGAACTTGATGCCCGACATTATATCGGTTCCGTTCTTGTGAGCAGCATCAACCCAGCAACCTGGAGCTTGGAAAATAGAGTGGTTCCAAGAGCCAAACAGATGGGTATAGTTCCACATTGAATACACGTCGCTGGTGAAAATAGATGTAGGATAGCCTGCTTTTCCACCGCTACCAACACCCATAGGGATATTCATCCAAAGGTTTCGCTTGTCGTATGTCTGAGCAACGGCACGATCAGAACGGTCGAGAATGTTACGTTTGCGAACGTGAGAGCGCACGAATGCTAAATCTGAAGCCTGAATACCAGCATTCTCAAATTCAGCCTTTGTCGGATAGTTGCGTCCCTGCTGCAGAGCGTTGTAGAAAAGGTCGAGCAGCTGCTTGTCGCCAAATCCCGAGAAGTCATATACGTCGCGTGTAGCAGTAGGCGAAGTGTCTTGTGCCATAATTGAAGAAGCACAGAAGACAAACATCAGTAATGATAAAACAGTTTGCTTCATATTGATTATTTATTTAGTTATAGTTTCTATTCGTTTTTAGTATTTGCAGGTTAGAGTAGTAAATCAGAAGTTTGGCTCATTTACATCCCACCAAAGTCGTGTAGCTTGCAGGTCGGCTCCGCCAAGAGCCTTCAGACCAGTCGTTTGAATATCGCGAAGCGAAGAGTCGTCGTTGTTGGGGAATGGCATACGCCTAATGATGTCGCCATAGAGCAAACTTCCATCACCATCATCGGGATTGAGTACGGGGAATACTCGCGGGTAACCCGTTCGGCGAAGGTCTGTCCAAGCCTCGAAACTATATGGGAATTGTGCAATATATTTTTGAGTAATGATTTTCTCGAGTTTAGTTTCTCGGTCATCGCCATCGTTCCATTTCACTCCTATCTTCGTCACACTTGGCATCGATGGTGTTTCGCCAGTAGGGTCAACATAGGTGTAATCTACGGCTTGCTCAAGCTTCAAGTAGTCGTCGATACCTCCAGTGAAGGTCTTGTTTACTCGCGCAGGATTGTCGAGATAACCATTGCGAATGCCTCGTTCGTAGAAGAACTGTGCTGTTCCGCCCATATTCCAGCCTCGCAAAGCACCTTCAGCACGAAGGAAGTCAACTTCTGACCATTTCATTAGGTACAATGGAGCCTTGCTGATGACGCGCGACTCAAGTGATGAGAAAGCGATATACTGGTTGTTACCATACGATTGTCCCTGTCCAGTATGTGCTCCTTCTCGTATTCCTGTAATGCGTGTGTCTGCCTCAAGCACTTCGTTAGTATTTACATCAACTATCGGGTCGCTGTTTTTCTTGAATAGGTAGTTGGCATAAGGATGCTGTAAACTCATCAGAATACTTTCGAATGAGGCACTCAAACGTGCATCGCTCCAACTGGTCCAAATCTCTAATAATGGGTGGTCTTTACCTATTTGTACGAGAGAGATTGCCGATTCCTGTTCCTTCGACTCAACTACTCCTACTTCTACAGCCTCTTCTGCCCATTGGCGAGCCATATCAGGTTCAACCTTTACGATGTGCATTGCCATACGAAGTTTCAACGATGCGGCAAGTCGAATCCATGTGTCCATAGTCTCTACTCCATTTTGAGCGTCTTGATTGACTACAGTATATTGTTGTAGGATAGTTCGTAGGCGCTCTTTATACCAGTCGGGACGTGTAGGATAGTGACGGAAACAATTGATTATAGTGTCGAGATTAGCCTCAATACCTTTATATATAGTAGGCAAATCGTTGTAGGTAAAAGGTGCTTCCGTGCGGTTTTTCTTAAAATCCTCATAAGGGAACGGACCATAAAGGTCGGCAACTTCTTGTGAAGAATAGTCGAGCAGTAGCAGTCCGATAGCCTTAAGCTCAGGAATGGAGTCAACTTGTGGATGGTTGAGCAGTGGCACGAGGGCATTTTTCACTATCAGATAACTGCTATTTGGTCCAGGATTGAAATCGAGACTGATGTCGTAGGTTGAAGTAAGTGTACCATACATAAAGTCTTGATGTGGAATAGTGGCAAACTGTGCGTAGTTGTCTGGTCCGAGAGTGAATTGTCTTTGATATGCGTGAGGACCAGGATAATCGCCGTCTTTACCACCTCGCATGGCATATTGGGCTGTTAGCATTTGTCCGAGCACCTCGTGTGAGAGTTCGGCTATGGCGCTATTCAGTCCCTCTTGAGTTGTCTGATGAAGATAATCGATAGAATCTGCTTTACCAAAATGAATGACATCATCGAGCACTACATCGGTTGCTTGAAACTCATCGGCAGGTGAATCGAAGTCGAGACATGATTGCACGCTCAACAGCGACACCGACAAGACAAGTGCTGAAAATATATTCTGAAGTTTCATATCGTTATGATTATTAAAGGTTTTACTTTATTTTTAGAAGTTAAGTTTCAGTGAAAAACCGAATGAACGTGCTGAAGGCATATTGAATAGTTCGAATGCGCTCAGTCCGTTGGTTGTCGAAAGAGCTACGTCAGGGTCAGCCGGGCTCTTCTTGTAGAAGAAGAACAAGTTGCGAGCTATAAACGATACGTTTAGGTTTTTACCTGCTCCGATAAGGTTGCGGAAGGTGTATCCCATCGACAACTCGCGCAGACGGAAGTTTGTAGCGTTGTAAACATATTCTCCTGGCGCAGGTGTTCCTCCGATAAACTCATACCAGTCTTGTACGGCAATCAGTCTATTGCTACCATCGGGCAGATACATCGCAGGCTTTCCATTGACGTATAGGTTGTTGGCTTCGGCATATTCGCGTGCTTTGCCAGTGCGTTCCGACACACCCATGTTGTCAAGATAAGCCTCTGTGAGTGATATTACTTTGCCGCCTAAACGTCCGTTAATCATGAAGAAGAGTTGGAAATCTTTATAGTTGAATGTGTTGCTCCAACCGAGTTGCCAGCGCGAGTTCATGTTTCCGAGTTTCACGGTGTATTGTTTGTTAGCTTCGCTTTCGAGTTGGGGCTTGCCTTGTGAGTTAAGAACGAAAGTTCCATCGTCGTTCCTTTTGAAGTCGGTGACATACATATCGCCGATACTGCCACCTTTGCGATAGCGTACGCGCACTCCAGCCACCTCTTGGTAGATGAGTTTTTCTGAGCCATCCTCGTTGTAGGTTGTCTCAAGTATTTTGTTGTCGTTGTAGGAAAGGTTGAAGTTTGATCTCCAGTTGAAATCTTTTGCCAGTTTGAAATTGTAGCCGACAGACATCTCTATACCATTGTTTCTTACCTTACCAGAATTGACAGGCTCTGACATTCCTGATGCGTTGGATGCAATCATGTAGAGGTCTTTAATGGTTGTGTTGTAGTAAGTCAGATCGAAATTGAGTCTGTTGCCGAAGAGTAGCATTTCTACACCTGTTTCGAATGAGTTTGTTTGTTCGGGAACAGGGTTTTTGAATTGTGCAAATTGATTTACTGTGACAGCCCCGCTGCGTAGGTTTTCAGAGCCTTTTGAATAGACGATGTTAGGTATTGAGTTACCAACTTGTGAATAGCTCACTCTATATTTCAAGTAGTTGAGCCACTCGGGCATTGTTGTCATCGACGAGATGATAGCATTTGCGCCTATTCCGAAGTATCCGTAGTTGTCGCTTGTGCCACGTGCTTTGAATTGTTTGTATGGTCTATACCAGTCGCGGCGATACGATCCGTCGAGATAAACCATGTCGCGCCATCCTACTTGTCCTGTGAACAGCCATGCTTTATCCCAGTCTGAGATTTTTGAAGTTGATGTTGCCCCTGTTCCTCCTGCATTTGTTTGGAAAAGGTTTATTCTGTCAGAGAGCATCTGCATCATTGGGTCTATATATGTGGCACGTTCGATGTTGGTACGTTGTTGTGTACCAGTGATGCGGTGTTCTACATATCCAGCAGTTGCCGAGAGACTCCATTCTTCGTCGCGACCAAGCATTTTGTTGTACGAAAGTAGGTAGTCGATATATATTTCGTTTGTCTTGAAAATGTTTTTCCAGTAGCATCCGAAGTCGTCCATAATGGCAGGACGGAATGTTGTGGCATATCGTTTTGTGTCATCATCGTACTTGTCATGGTCGAATGAGAGTCGATATTGGAACGATAGTCCGTCGTAGATATCGAGTTTTGCCATTACCGAGCCCGAAACGCGGTCGTCTTTCTGTTTTGTTTGGTTCTGTCGTAACAGCCAGTATGGGTTGTTTTGTCCCTGTGCCATGAATGGCCACAGCTGCATTGGACCTGACAGAGCCACACGTTCCTGTTCCAAATCGTAGCTGCCTTCATTATTCAGCTTGTAAATAGGCATTTCTTCCGACATCCATCTGCCTTCTGTGCGGTAGTTGTTTTTATAGTAGTTCATGTCGATATTGCGTGGCACCATGTAGAGATGGTATATCGGATTGAGCACTGTACCACCTCCTGGACGGTTGCGGGTTATAGTCTGATAGTAGTTCATAGCCACGTCTATGTCGAGTCGTTTCCAGAGATTGTAACTCTGTCGGAAGGCGAAAGTGTTTCGGTTGTATGTGTTTTCCTTTACCATACCATTTGCATGGGCGTTGGCAAATGAGAAATAAGTCTTTATTTTTTCTGTTCCTCCCGAGAGCGAGATAGAGTTATTTGTTGTCACTCCTGTACGATAAAAATCATCGATATCATCGTTTCCTTGATTTCGTAGATGCACTTCGCGTGTGCCTCCTCCGAACTTTGTTTGGTCGTTAGGAACGTTTATTATGAGTTGGTCATTGCTTCTGTTGCTTATTCTGCTTCCCCAGCTGTTGAGCGATAGTCCTCCTGCGGCATTTACGTCGGCTCCGTAGGTGTTTTGTATGTCAGGTGTAAGCAATGGCGAGTCGAAAGTGATGTTCGATGTGAAATTGATATCGAGTCTGCCTTCTTTTCCTTTCTTTGTTGTAATCATGATTACTCCGTTTGCAGCCACAGAGCCATATAGTGCGGCGGCATTTGCTCCTTTCAGCACGTTGATTGACTCTATGTCGTCGGCATTAATCATAGAAAGTGGGTCGGAGCCTTCCGACGAGTTAGCGTATGTCAGTCCTGCGCCATTATTCATGTCTAATCTGCCGCGTGTGTCGTTACTCATTGGTATTCCGTCAACAACAATCAGCGGTTGCGAATTGCCGAGAATTGATTTGTTTCCGCGCAGTACAATCTTGCTGGCTCCACCTGCTCCACCTGCGCTTGGCGTAATAACTACTCCCGACACTTTACCTTCGAGTGAGTTGGCGATGTTTTGCTCTTGCACTTTCATGAAATCGTCCGACTTGATTTGCTGCGTAGCATAAGTCAGCGATGTCTCTTTGCGCTTGATACCCATTGCCGTAACAACCACTTCGTCGAGTGTTTGCGAGTCTTCTTTCATTGTCACGTTTATTACCGACCTGTTGCCTACCGCTTGTTCGATAGCGTTGTAGCCAATGAAAGTGAATACGAGAGTTGGGTTGTTGCCTACTGTTGAGAGTTGAAAGCGTCCGTCAATATCGGTCACGGTGCCGTTTTGGGTTCCTTTTTCCATGACGGTTACACCGATAAGTGGTTCGCCATTTTCGTCGGTTACCGTGCCGCTTACTGTCCGCTGTTGGTCGGCGTGAATATTTGCCGACTGTTTGTCAGCAGCCATCATGCTGATAGATGGGCACATCAGAGCAAGGGCAAAAAAGACACAGCGTGTCAATTTCCCTCCGAGAATAAATGTTTTCTTCATATAAAATTTGTTGTTAGTAATCGTTGTAGACATCTGCATATATTTGTGCAAATGTAGGAAATCCCCTGTTTTTTAACAAATTTTATACTGAAAAATGTTGTTTTAGTGGCGTTTATGGTAGTCGTTGTTCACTTTTATGGCGAAAACAATTACACTGCATGTGGTCGTTATGAGGTTTGTAATAAAGAGCGACCATAGTATTTCGGGTTTGTGAAGCAGTCCTTGTAGCATGAAACAGAATGCTCCGATACCCATCATCAGAAAGGTTGGCAGTGCTATTCCTTCGGTGTTTCGTGTGCGTATGGTTTTGATTGCTTGTGGCAGATAGCCAAGCACCATGCCGATGCTCGCTATCCACCCGCATATTTCATAGATTGTTGATTGCATCAATGTATTTCGGGAATTATTATTGTTAGGTTTTGTTTGACCTTTTCGTGGTCGGCATTGTCGCTTAGGGCAATGAATATAGTGTCGTTTCCAGCGATAGTGCCTACTATCTGCTCCAGATGGCTGTTGTCTATGTTACTGGCTATCATGGCAGCGTAGCCTGGAATGGTTTTCATCACAGCCATATTTCCTGTGAATTGGAGGCTGACGAACCCTCCTTGCTGCATCATTTCTCTCACTCTCGATGTAGAGTCGATGCGTTTATAGGTTTCGTTGTCGGGCAGGATGTATTGATATTGCCCATCTGTTGTTGTCGTTTTTACCACCTTCAGTCGTTTGAGGTCGCGACTCAGGGTGGTTTGAGTAATCTGAAATCCACTCCGACGGAGCAATCCTGCCAGTTCGTCTTGCGAGCTTATCTTGTGTGTTGCGATAAGCATTTTTATAGCCTCTATGCGACTTTGTTTCTCTTTCATTTACCTATGTTGAGTCATTCCTAATCTCTGCTGCCAAAAATTCTTAGCAGATAGAGGAAAAGGTTGATAAAGTCGAGATATAGCGACAGCGATCCGAGCAGTGCTATTTTATGAGCCTCTTCGTCTGGTGCGGCGCAATCGGCGAGCATCAGTTTTATCTTTTGTGCATCCCATGCTGTCAGTCCCACGAAGATTATCACTCCTACATAGCTCAAAATGAGTTCAAACCCGCTTGATTTCAAGAAGATGTTCACTATCGAGGCTATGATTAGTCCTATCAGTGCCATTATTGCTATTCGTCCGATGCCCGAGAGGTCGCGCTTAGTGGTATATCCTACAAATGCCATTGCGCCAAACATTCCAGCCGTAATAAGGAATACTTTTGCCACCGATGCTCCGCTATACAGGAGCAGAATTGGTGCAAAAGTCAGTCCGTTGAGCACTGAATATGCACCGAAGAGCAGTGTTGCTGTGTTGAGCGATAGTCGGTCGATGCGTGCGCTGACGGTGAAAACGAGAGCCAGTTCGGCTATTATCAGTGCAAACATAACCCACGAATTCTCGGCAATAAAGTTGAGATATGCAAAGCTGTTGGCAGCGATATAGGCAGTGAAAGCGGTTATTCCTAAGGCTAAGGTCATCCAAAGATACACCTTGCGCATCAATGCGGGGAACGCCATTTCGACAGCTACTTCGTGAGCGTCAATCATTCTGTTTAGTTCTCTTTCGTTCATAATAGTTTCAGTGTTAAGTTTTTCAAAGTTCAAATGTTGTTGATGATTTCATCAAATGTGAGAGCAACAAGTATGCCAATCGACAGCGAAAATATGATTTTCGACTGAAACTGACAAAAAAAGTATTGTTTTTTTGGTTCTATTTATGTGGTCGATGAAAAAATAAGTCTATCTTTGCAGCCTAATTGATTAACAAATCTGTTGTAAAAACGTCTTAAAACCAATGAATAAGAGATTTCTAGCGAGTATTATTTCCGCGTTTGTAGTCGTTTGGTGGATTGTTTCACCATTGTCGTTAAGTGCCAAGCCGCGCAGCGAAGCGCAATTACGTTCGATTGCATCGTCAGCTATTCGTGCCGCAGGCAAGCGTTTTGCCCCAGCCAATAGTGGTGCCATGAAGGTTGTCCGTAAGGAGAATTGTCTGGCACTTGTGGGCTATCAAGATGGAGCCTATGCCGTCGTGACGCTCGACGACGAACTGCCAGCAGTGATAGGCATTTCGACCACACCTTATTCGGGAGGCAGAAATGCCAATCTGGAATGGTGGATAGCGACTATGGAGAAGACACTCAAGGTGGCTCTCGAAAGCAAAATACCAATGAAGGTAACTACTCCCGACCCTTCGAAATATCCTACATCGGTTGAACCTTTGATGACTTCGAAGTGGAGTCAGGGTGTGCCCTACAATGGTTATCTGCCCGAAGGAATATATACGGGTTGTGTGGCAACAGCCATGGCGCAGGTACTCAACTACCACAAGTCGCCCGTTCATGGATACGGACAGAGCAGCGTGAAGGTTACAACTACTGTCTATACCAATCGAATCGTTACCGCAACCTTTGCCGACGACTACTACGATTGGGACAATATGCTCGATGAATACACCACTTTTGACGCTGGCACGACTCAAGGCAATGCCGTTGCGCTATTGATGCGCGACTGTGGCGTTGCTGCAAAAATGAATTATGGTGGCGACGATGAAGGTGGAAGCGGTGCTTATCTGTGGGATGCTGCCGACGGACTGCGCCAGTATTTCGGTTTTCAAAAGGCTGAATATCTCGCTCGTGAAAACTTTTCCGAACCAGCGTGGATGAACCGAATATACAAGGAGTTGAGCACTCGCGGACCTATAATTTATGGAGGAGCCGATATTACGTTGTATGCTGGTCATGCCTTCGTTCTCCATGGCTATCGCCAAGATGGAAAGGTCTATGTCAATTGGGGTTGGGCTGGCGAAGACGATGGATGGTACGACGTTCCTACACTTGCCATGCCAGGCTACTCTTTCGCTGACCAACAAGATATGATAGTGGGTGTTTATCCAGTAGAAAAATACTACGAGGACGCCGACCTTACGCTCACTGCACCAGGAACTCTTGCCAGTATGCTTCCCGACGATGCCAGCGAGAAGATTGGAACATTGCGTCTGAAGGGCGAAATCAATAGTTCCGACCTGCTTACTATTCGCCAATTGGCAGGCATCGACAGCAATATGCAACCAACAAATGGCAGCCTGATGAAACTCGATATTTCAGAGGCACGTATAGTGGCTGGTGGAAATCCTTTCCTAATCGATGGCGATAACCAGCTGACTACCTCTCCCGACTGTTTGCCCGAGAGAGCTTTTTATGGTTGTACGTCGCTGCAAGAGATAAGTCTTCCGAAATCTATTCGAAGTATGGGCACTGGTGCTTTGGCTGGAATGCCTGGACTGAAAACGGTCAACTTGCCCGATGAGGCAAAAGAATATATTACCTGCGACGACCATTTCGTCTATTCCGATGCGTCAAAGACGGTTGTTACCAATCTGCTGCCATCAGCCGACAATGCCGCTGAAATAATCGACGACGTTGTTGAGATAGCACCTTATGCCTTTGACAACACTCGCATAGCATCGCTCCGATTGGGCAAGAATGTGCAGCGCATAGGTAACTTCGCGCTCAACAGGTGCCGCCGACTGATGGAGATACGCATCACGTCGAAAGACTACATCCCTGCGGTAGGACCAAATAGCCTGAGCGGTATCAGTTTCACTGACAGCAAACTCTATGTGCCGACGGGAATGAAAGAAACCTATGCATCGGTGGCTGGATGGAAGAACTTCAAGGGAACAATTGACTATTATGAGTACGACAACATCGTGGAGTATGGCACTATGATTACTGTTCGCAACGTGGTGCGCGACTATGGTGATGCCAATCCAGCCTTCGGATATGTTGTGCTCGGCGAAATACCTGAAGGAGAGCCCGTTATTACCTGCGAGGCTGACGCTTCGTCGCCTGTGGGTACATATATTATATCTATCGAAAAGGGTTCGCTTACGGGCGATGATATCTTCCTGAAAGAGGGTACTCTATATATCAACCCTGTGCAACTGACAGCCCGATTGGCACATGACTATGAGCGCGAAGTGGGCGAAGAAAATCCAGAATTTGTAATCGAGTACGATGGTTTCCGACTGACAGATGGTGAAGAGGTCGTTCTTACACCTCCTACAGCCACTACCGATGCCACTGCCGACAGTCCTGTCGGCGAGTATGTCGTGCGCATTGAGGGCGGGGAGACAAACGGAAACTACGAATTCAATTATGTCAATGGACTCTTGCGAGTAAAGGAAAAGACGGAAACAGCCATCAGTCAAGCGACAAATCAGTCAACCTCACAGTCAGCCATCTACGACCTGCAGGGTAGAAAAGTGCTTAACACGAAATCGAGAACGTCACCTGCCATATACATTAAAGGTGGAAAGAAGACGGTTGTCAGATAGAGCGAAGAGCTGTTTTTAACCTTTTGAAAATCAAAGGTTTGCATATACGAATTGAAAAGCATATCTTTCCAACTTGGAAAGGTATGCTTTTCACGTTGGAAAGATATGCTTTTCGGCTCGGAAAGACATGCTTTCCAAATTTGATAGAAATAGTATAGAAATCGGTTTATTATTTTTCTCGGAGTGTGAAGTCGAAGGTTAGTCCTCCGTTTTCAGATGTTTTTCTCACTGCGATGGTGCCTCCGTGCAGCAGAACGGCATTCTTCACTATTGATAGTCCCAGCCCTGTGCCACCGAGAGTGCGGCTGCGGCTCTTGTCTATGCGATAGAATCGTTCGAAGATACGCGGCAGATGTTCGTCGGCTATGCCTTGTCCATTGTCGGAGAAAGTGAAATGCCACATATTGCCCTCTTTACGAGCACTCAACTCGACGGCAGTTCCCCTGCCTGCGTAGTTGATGGCATTGTCTGTCAAATTGCGGAAAATGCTATAAATGAGCATAGTGTTTCCGTTCACTATAATGTCTTGCGGCAGGCAATTGCGAAGCGTTATCTGGTGTTCCTCCACGTTTTGCGCCGTCTCTTCTACTATGTCTGCTACGAGAATCGACACGTCAACTCTTTCGCGCGACAGTACGTCGGATGCGAAGTCCATGCGGTTGAGCAGCGATATGTCCTGCAATAGTGCAGCCAATCGTCGTGCTTGCTTATGCGTGCGACGCACGAAGCGTAGGCGGTCGTCGTCGCTCATATCGTCGTTCTCAAGAATAGTCTCGGCATATCCGAGAATGCTTGCCACTGGCGTTTTCAGTTCGTGAGCAATGTTTTGCGTCAGTTCGCGCCGCATACGGTTTTCCTTTTCAGCCTGTTCGCGACTGATACGCTCATCCATGCGACGGGCATAGCGATGAAGTAGCCATGCCAACCCTAACATGACGACTAAAGAGAAAATGAGCAGGTGCCAGTCACTCGGCTCGTCGAACGTTTGAAACACCTTCCGATCATAGTCTTCGAAAAGCAGAAAGATAGCGGCAAAGGCAATGAATATCGCCATGACGCTGAACCACATCTTGCTTCCTTCAGAGAGTTTTTTCATGCTTCAAAATAATAACCAAATCCCTGACGGGTAACTATCGATGAGGCATAGCGTCCGATTTTCTTCCTCATACGGGTGATATTGACATCTACCGTTCTGTCGGTCACTATAACCCCCTCAGGCCATATTTCCTTGAGCAACTGGCTGCGAGAGAACACTTTGCCCTTGTTCCTGAGTAAGAGGCAGAGCATTTCGTACTCGGTTTTAGTAAGAGCAACGCTCTTCCCATCTACACTGACAGTCTTATCGGCGACGTTTACGATGAGTCCTTCATGGCTGAGCGGTTCCGATGACTCCTCTTCCGACAATTTCGACGAACGCTGCAGCACAGCCTTCACACGCGCTACGACTTCTTTCACTGAGAAAGGTTTTGTCACATAGTCATCGCCACCCAAGTCGAAGCCTTGCAGAGTGTCGTCCTCGCTGTCTTTAGCAGTAATGAATATGATGGGCAGATTGCGCGTAGCAGTGTCGGCTTTCAGTATTTTAGCCAATTCGAAGCCCGACTTTCCAGGCATCATCACATCGAGAAGCAGCAGGTCGACATCGCCAAACCCATGCTGGAGTGCCTCGTCGGCAGAAAGGAAAGAGGCTGTCTGATAGCCTTCGCGCTGGAGATTATAAACGAGGATGTCGCATATATCGCGCTCATCATCGATAACGAAAATCTTTTGTTTGTTCATTTCGGCTGTAAAAATAATGATTATTTTCCAAATCGAGCCTCAACAACGTTAATAATATAATCGCCTAATTTCTCGAGTTCGTTGATATAGTCAACATAAATGGTCGCTTGCTGGTAGTTGTAGCGATGAGCATTTATGTTGTCGATATTCTCTGATTTCAAGCGAGTGCGCATAAGGTTGATTTCGTTTTCTTTCTCATAACTTCGCTGAATATCGTAATCCTCGATATGCCCGTTAAGCATTTCACACATCAGCGAGAGCGCATCTCCGCAGAGCGTCATCATCGATTCGAGATTGCTCACCTGTTCGTTGGTAAGGGGCAAGTTGGTTTGTCGTCTGCGATAGCATATTCGAGCAAGATTGTGGCAAGCATCGCCAATCGACTCCAACTCGCTAATGACACGCATCATCTGGTGAATCTTCTGTTTGGTGTCATCGCTCAGATGGCCGGCACCAACCTTTTCGAGGTAGCGCGCTATCTCTATCTCAACCTTGTCGGAAAGGTCCTCCTTGTTTTCTATTAAGTCGAACAACTCTGTGAATGTCTTTTCAGAGGTTGTAGAAAACAATCGTCGGGCACTGTCAAACATCATATTAACATGGAGACCATATTCACCCGTTTCTTTTTGAGCCTGTAACACAGCAATTTCGGGTGTGCGAATAAGTCCTAAATCAATGTACTTCAGGTGAGGCTCCGAAGTCGATTGCTGTTCGCGAACAGGTATCAGTCTGCAAACGAGACGCTCTATATGTGGAACAAAGCCTACGAGCAACAGCGTGTTGGTTACGTTGAAACAGGTGTGGAACATCGCCAAGACGATAGGAAGTTGCGCCGACTGACCTCCTGCCTGCGGGTCATAGCCTGCTAATTCGCAGACAACATCAACGAAAGGATAGAATACACAGAGTATCCAAATCACTCCGAAAACATTAAAGAGAAGGTGTGCCAGTGCTGCCCTACGCGCGTTAGTACCCGAACCCATTGCTGCCAGATTGGCTGTGGCTGTGGTGCCGATGTTCTCGCCCATGACTAATGCAATGCCAAGATAAATAGGTAGAACCCCCGTCGAGCAAAGCAGAATGGTAATAGCCATGACAGCTGCCGACGACTGAACGATGCAAGTGATGAGAGTACCGATGATAAGAACAATGATGACAGCGGGATAACTATCGGTTTCGAACGATGCAAAAAAAGAAACAACCGACTCGTTGTGAGCCAAATCCATCGACTTACCCGTCTGACTGAGTGCTACAAGCGACAACAACATGAACGCCAGACCGAAAAGCAAATCGCCTACATATCGATAACGACGACGATAGATGAAGGCGATACCTAAAGTAAAGGCGGCAAAAACAAAATCGGTGAGATCGACATTATAGCCCAACGACATAATCCAAGCCGTCAGAGTCGTTCCGATGTTGGCACCCATGATGACCGAAATGGCTTGCGACAAGGTGAGAAAACCTGCAGAAACAAACGAGACAGTCATCACCGTAGTGGCTGACGACGATTGAACGGCTGCAGTAACGGTCATACCTGTCAAAATGCCTGATAGCCTGTTGGAAGTCATTTTGGCAAGAATGTGGCGCAAACCAGAACCCGCCAATTTCTGAAGAGCCTCGCTCATCATCTTCATTCCAAACAACAAAAGGCCAATAGAACCTATAAGACGAAGAGCTGAAACAACATAATCTGATGTCGATACCATAAATATAATAATGTGGAAAAATAGTTTTTCAGTGCAAAAATAAATAAACAGCACATATCGTGAACTCCTTATAGTATTACGATTTTATTAAATCGGACAGCGGAACTCAAATAAACTGAATATAAAAAGTTGATTTTTATTTGCAGATTGTAATAAAACAAGTAAATTTGCAATCAATCAACAACAAAACAACACCTAAAAATAATAAATTAAAATTCAGTATTATGAACAATGAAACAATGAATCTGAGTGCTTCATCGCGCCAGATGATTGAGATGGAAGAGCAGTATGGTGCACATAATTACCACCCACTGCCAGTAGTGCTCCACAAAGGAGAAGGTATCTATGTTTGGGATGTAGATGGAAAAAAATACTTCGATTTCCTGTCATCCTATTCAGCTGTGAACCAAGGACACTGCCATCCGCGCATAGTAAAGGCTCTAAAAGACCAAGCAGACGTGCTCTGTCTGACATCGCGAGCATTCTATAACGACGCTCTCTGCGAGTATGAGAAATTCATGCACGAATACTTCGGTTACGACAAGGTGCTGCCGATGAACACTGGTGCTGAAGGCGTTGAAACGGCTCTGAAACTCGCACGCAGATGGGGTGCTGTGAAGAAAGGAATAGAAAACGACAAGATAAAGATTGTTTGTTGTGGAGGTAACTTCCACGGAAGAACTGTGACAGTAATCACGATGAGTGATGACCCAAGTTCATACGCACAATACGGACCACTCACTCCCGGATTTATCCGCATACCTTACAACGACCCGAAAGCTCTCGAAGAAGTTCTTGAGAAAGACGGAAAAGAAATATGTGCCTTCATAGCAGAACCTATTCAAGGCGAGGCAGGAGTATTCGTGCCAGACGATGGATATCTGAAGAAATGCTACGACCTATGCAAAAAGCACAACGTATTGTTCATAGCCGATGAGGTGCAGACAGGTATTGCACGCACAGGTAGAATGCTCTGCGTAGAACACGACGGCATACGACCTGACATAGTCATACTGGGTAAGGCTCTCGGAGGAGGCGTTTTGCCAGTATCGGCATGCCTCGCAGACGATGAAGTAATGATGAATATCAAACCCGGTGAGCATGGCTCAACATTCGGAGGATTTCCGCTGGCAGCGAAAGTAGCAGTTGAAGCACTCAAAGTGGTGAAAGACGAAAACCTCGTGGAGAATGCCGAGAAGATGGGAAAGATTTTCCGTGAAGAGATAAAGAAGATTGACTCCCCACATATCGTTCAGGTGCGTGGTAGAGGCCTGCTCAATGCAATAGTGACAAAGCCTATCAATGGAAAAACAGCATGGGACATCTGTCTGAAGATGAGAGATAACGGACTGCTCGCAAAGCCTACTCACGATGATATCATACGCTTTGCACCGCCACTCTGCATAACAGAACCCGAACTCAAAGAGGCTATTGCCATCATAAAGAAAACATTCGAAGAAATGGCAGGATAATTGTAACTAAATTATTCTTATATTGTCGGGGTGGACGCAGAATAACCTTCGCGAACACCCCGATAGTTTTTTCAAAAATGAAACAAATGCTTATGAAAAGAATAAATTTACTCGTTGCACTTCTAATAATGGTTGGCAGTTTGTCGTGGGCTGAAAAACCAAAGACGGATTTGATGATTAAAATCAAGAAAATGGGCGTGCCAACTCATAGGGCATCATTGTCGGAGGTGCAGGCAACACTAAAAAATCCCGAACTACATTTCAAGGATTATCAGCCGAGCTATAGGGCTCTTGTGGGTGAAGAAGGAGTATTTGTGGAGGCAAACAATCCATACAACCTGCCGCTGTATTTCGAATCCTCGAACCCAAACGTAGCATCAGTTGATAACAACGGATATGTCAAGGCTCTTGCACCTGGAGCATCGGAAATTTCGTTTTATTTCGATGGAAACGAAGAGTTTTTTGGAGGCGAGGGACACTATATGCTTACCGTAGTTGAGGAGTTACCCCTCGAAGCTATTTTCACTGCGGATAAGGCACAAGTAGTTTATTACGAAATGGGCTTCGACAGCGAAGAAGAAGCAGCAACGTGGAACTACACTGGTGAGAACACAGGCTACTTCACATGGCATCTTGAGGAAAATCCACCTTACGGAAGCCAACCATCGTTCGCAAGCATAGACGCAAAGAGTATGAACTCGATGGTAATACGCAGAGGAACAAAAGCTCAAAACGAAAAGGCTACATCGCCAACGATAACGATAGAACCAAATACAACTCTTGAATTTTATGCTTGCTTTCAATCAGTATTCCTCGTTTACGACGATTGGAAACTTATCATTACCGACGAAGACAGCAACGAGACACTATACACATTGAGTGGATTTATGTGGTCTCAGCAGAATGAATTTACTGGACCAGCATGGCAGAAATTCGCAATCGACCTAAAAGACCATGCTTCGAAAAATGTGTCGTTTACTTTCGAGTATCTTGGTCCCGACGGCGAAGACCTTGCTATAGATGGATTCCGACTGCTGAGAGCTGCGCCCGAAGGAAGTATTACGCTCTATGAAGGCGAAAGCGCACACTTCATCGACCAATCGAATGGTAATCCCACGTCGTGGCAATGGACTTTCGAAGGAGGAAGACCACAGACGAGCACAGAGCAAAATCCTATTGTTTACTACGATGTAGCTGGAGTTTACCCAGTAACACTGACCGTGACAGACGAAGAAGGAGAAACGTCAACAACTACCGTTGAGGAATATGTGAAAGTCGTGACGCAAGCCCCAAAGGCTCTCATCGGATTGCCAACGAATGGATACCTCTCGCCGTGGACAGCAATTTTTATCCCAAAAGACACTCCTGTACAGTTTCGCAACCTCTCATCGGGAAATCCAAAAACCGTGCACTGGACCTTCGAAGGTGGAACTCCTGCCGAGAGCTACGAACACTCGCCTGTGGTGACATATAAGGAAGAAGGACTCTACGGATTGACTTTGGATGTGGCTAACGATGCTGGTGCAACCTCCGACTTTATGAAGAACGCCATTCAGGTGGGCGGCTCGCAATACGTATGGAACATCGAACTTGAAGAATACGACAAGTTTTCAGATATTCCTTTAGGCTATTTTGGCTACTATGGAGGTACAAATTGGCTCGGAATAGAAAAGGTAGCAGAGCGCTATGATGCTCCTCCAAAAGCTGCCGACAATGAAAATGCACTTCCCGTAAAGGCGACCATTGATGCCGTACAAGTGTACTTCTATCGTACATCGACTGTCAGCCCCGATGCAGAAATCACACTTCAACTATGTGAAGAGGGGACTGACGGCAATCCTGGAGAGGTGCTGGCAGAGACTTCGGTGAAGGCTTCTGAACTGGCATACAATCAAGAAAAAGTAGTAGCTACCGACTTCGTTTTCAGTGAACCGGTGACTATCGACAAGCCTTTCTTTGTAACGATTGGTCCATTCCCAAACAATTCTGTTGGCGGAGAGACCGACGATATAAGCATAATGGCTGTGAGAAGAGGAAAGGATGGGAAAGCTACGACTTGGCAACTGTTGGAAGACGAAGACCCTGTGACATACGAGAGACTTGGAACCTATACATGGTTTAGCAATGCAGGCGACGACGCTGCATCGTTCTGTATTACTCCACGACTGACATATATCGACGATGAGAGCGGAATTAACGACTACGAAATGCTAACAACCAATTCGACCAGTCATGATAAACGCTTAATATATGACCTGCAGGGACGGAGATTGTCAACAAGCTCAGACTCCCTCAAACGAGGTATATATATAATAGGTGGTAAAAAGATAGTTTTAAGATAGAATAAAAAATTCAGGCGGATTAGAAATACTGATCCGCCTGAATTATTTCAAGACCTTTTTGGAATATGTGGTTCTGTTCGTTGATAATGTGGAAATACTCGCTCAAATCCCAGATGTCGCGTGCGGTAAGGGCTTTTAGCTGATTGCGAAGGTAGGGTATGGTGCGCTTGAGTTCGTCGTCGTCACTCGGACGAATACCTTTCTTTTCTGCTTCGGAAATAATTTCATCAATAAGCGATTGAGGAACTTCGTAGTTGGCAGAGAAATCGTCGAACGATTGGTATGTTCGTTTGAGCATCTTACGATTGTTGTCAATGTATTTCAGTGCTGAATTCATGACGATACTCTTTGCTGCAATCAGTCGATGAAATCGAGTATATTGCATGGTATCAAGCCTGACGAATTCATCTGGCATGATGCCACCACCTCCATAGACGACTCGCTGACGTTTGAGAGTGAGCACTTTCAGTGAGTCGTCGAAATGGATGCTGTCGGGGTTGGTCAGTTCGCCATGCTTCAAGCGGTTCTCAATGTCCATTTCGTAATCCTTAAGTTGCCCTTTTGTATATGGTTTCTGAATGCAACGGCCAGTTGGAGTGTAGTAGTGAGCCACTGTAAGGCGTATCATAGAACCGTCGC
This sequence comes from uncultured Prevotella sp., assembly GCA_946627325.1. GTDB lineage: Bacteria > Bacteroidota > Bacteroidia > Bacteroidales > Bacteroidaceae > Prevotella. The sequence continues at coordinate 24,114 of CAMOVK010000009.1, forward strand.
TAAACTCAATAGGACGCTGTACAAGCCCCTTACCAAAGGAGCGCCTGCCGATGATAGGAGCTCTGTCATGATCTTGAAGGGCTCCTGCAAGTATCTCAGAAGCCGACGCAGAAAATTCATTCAAAAGCACAACTACGGGTAATTGTTTCAAACTGCCACGACCATCAGCACGAAAATCTTGTCGTTTGATGGTGCGTCCTTCCGTATATACTATCATGTCGCCTGCATCGAGAAATTCGTTGGCAATCATCGACGAGGTGTGGAGATAACCACCACCATTATCTTGAAGGTCGATTATAAGTCGTTTCATGCCTCGTTCCTGAAGAGTGACAACGGCTTCCATAAACTCGCGATGGGTCGTCGAACCGAAATTGCCGATGCGTATATAACCTATATCTGGACGAACCATATAGAAAGCATCGATACTCTTTACAGGTATCTTGTCTCTTGTGACGATGAAATCGAGAATTCCCGACACTCCGCGGCGAATAATTCCAAGTTTTACAGTAGTTCCTTTTTTGCCTCTTAGTCGTTTCATTATATCGCGTTGAGCCATTTTTACCCCTGCTATGGCTGTGTCGTTGACACTGACGATGCGGTCTCCGCTGACTATTCCGACGCGCTCAGACGGACCATTCATGGTCGGCTGAATGACTACAAGAGTGTCTTCAATCATGTTGAATTGTACTCCAATGCCTTCAAACGAACCCTCAAGGGGAGTCTTCATGTCTTCTACCTCCTTCGGGGTGGAGTAGGTAGAGTGGGGGTCGAGCTCCTTTAGCATACCACGGATGGCATACTCTACAGTTTTCTGCTCATCAACGCTGTCAACGTAGAGGTAAAATAGGGCTTGTTCGGCATTGATAAGTTTCTTCAAAGGTGTGCTTGCATCTACGGTCATTTGTGCCTTAGATGAAGAAAAGGATGCAAGCAGGAATATGGATATAATGATTCTGTACATTGTTATGTAGATATTTCTCAGTCGTAAAACTCCTCAAAGTCTTCGGGACGGTCTTCTTCTACTACAAGATTGTCGATGATAAAGTTTTGACGTTCAGGTGAATTCTTGCCCATGTAGTATTCGAGAAGTTTACTTACTTGGTCATTTTTGTGGAGTGTTACTTGTTCCAAACGGATGTTTGGACCGATAAAATGTCCGAATTCATCGGGCGAAATTTCTCCGAGACCCTTGAAACGAGTAATCTCAGGGTCAGGTCCTAAGTCGCTGATAGCACGCTTCCGCTCCTCATCACTATAGCAGTAACGAGTGATGTAGTCGCTCTTTTTCTCTTTTGGACTAAGAAGAGCATCAGCTTCCTCTATGATTTTCTTGTTCTTTATCTTTGTTCTCTTGTTTCTGACACGGAACAAAGGGGTCTGAAGCACATAGACATGACCTTTCTTTATTAGTTCTGGGAAGAACTGGAGGAAGAAGGTGATGATGAGCAAGCGTATGTGCATGCCATCGACATCGGCATCGGTGGCAACGATTACCTTGTTGTATCGCAAAGAATCAAGTCCATCTTCTATGTTCAAAGCTGCCTGAAGAAGATTGAATTCCTCGTTGCGATAAACAATGTCTTTCTGCATTCCGAAACTGTTGAGTGGTTTTCCGCGCAGTGAAAATACGGCTTGAGTTTTCACATCGCGGCTCGTTGTGATACTTCCACTTGCAGAATTACCCTCGGTAATGAATATGCTACTCTCTTCTTTGCGTGGGTTTTTGAAATCGGAGAGATGGATGATGCAGTCGCGGAGATTGTGGTTGTGAAGGTTAGCTTTTCTCGCTCGCTCACGGGCAATCTTTGCAACGCCTGCCATTGCTTTACGTTCTTTTTCGCTCTCGCTTACCTTCTGAAGAATAGCTTCTGCGGTGTCGGGATGCTTATGTAGGTAGTTATCTACTTCTTGTTTGATAAAATCGCCTACGAATTTGTTAACCGTAGGGCCAGCAGGACGATTTTTCTCGGGTTGTTCAGGCCATATATTGTTGCTGCCGAGTTTGATTTTTGTCTGGCTTTCAAACATTGGCTCTTCGATATTGACGGCTATTGCAGCAACAAGTCCATTTCGAATGTCGCCGTATTCGTAGTTCTTACCTGAAAATTCTTTTATCGTTTTGGCAATGTGTTCTTTGAAAGCCGACTGGTGGGTGCCTCCTTGTGTGGTGTTTTGACCATTGACAAAGGAGTGGTATTCCTCGCCATACTGGTTCGTATGGGTAAAAGCTATCTCAATATCTTCGCCCTTAATGTGAACAATTGGATAAAGACAATCGGTTGTCATCTTGTCAATAAGCAGGTCGCGAAGTCCATTTCGACTTATTATACGCCGCCCATTGAGTATTATTGCCAGCCCTGTGTTGAGATAGGTGTAGTTGCGGAGGAGGGTTTCTACTATATCGTCGTGGAAAGAATAGTTCTTAAAGAGTGTATTGTCGGGTTCAAATGTGATTAAAGTGCCGTTTTCATCGGATGTTTTTTCGGTTGTATCGGAGACGAGTTTGCCTTTTTCGAACACCGCTTTTCTGGTTTTTCCATCGCGGAAAGTCTGGGCTTCAAAGCGCGAACTGAGTGCATTGACGGCTTTTGCACCGACACCATTCAGTCCGACACTCTTCTTGAAGGCTTTGGAATCGTATTTTCCACCAGTGTTGAGCATGGATACAACATCTACGAGTGAACCGATAGGAATGCCCCGACCGTAGTCTCTCACTCTAACGCGGAGGTTGTCTTCAATATCTACTTCTATACGTTTGCCTGCCCCCATGCGAAATTCATCGATGGAGTTGTCAACAGTTTCCTTCAGCAGTACATATATACCGTCTTCTGGTAGTTTACCATCGCCAAGACGACCGATATACATACCTGGACGGAGACGTATGTGCTCGGCATCGTCGAGATGACGAATGTCGTCTTCGGTGTAGTCGGCGAGGGGGATGTTTACGTCAAATTCTTCGTTCAAAATATCTTGTTTTGCCATATTCTATATATTCTTCTTGTAGCAACGACGACGTTTGTGGTTTTCTGTTTTGAAGTATTGCCATTGCCCTTGTACATTTTCGTTTGTTTCCATTTCGACTTGGCTCTCTCCCCATTCTATTCCGTAGCGTTGATACCATGGTATGAGGTAATAGAAAAGTAAAGCATTGGCTCCTTTTTTGCGATATTCAGGTAATACACCGACCATTTCTAAATCAACGATGTTGGTCTTATGCATCTTCAAAGCGCGTAAAAGGTGCCACCATCCAAATGGTAAAAGCCTTCCGCGACGACACTTTTGAAGGGCATGGGAGAGTGATGGAATAGTTATACCGACACCTACCATGCGATGCTCTTCGGTGCTCCAATCTTCCACAATGGGTATCAATCGGAGGTCTGCCATGGGCAGATACATCTGGACATACTGGTCGATTTGTCGGTCGGAGAGTTCTGAATATCCATAAATATCCTTGAATGTTTCGTTTATTAGATGGAAAATCTTGTGCCCCATTCCTTCGTTTATCTCCTTGCGGGTAATGGTTCTTACATGCAGATTGTAGCGTTGTTCTATCATCTGCGATATCTTTGTGTACTTTTCTGGAATTTCTTTTGGCACATAAATCTTGAATTCGACATAGTCGTTGTCCTTCTCGAAACCACCAATCTGTTCAATATGCTTTGGATAATACGGATAGTTGTATATTGTAGCCATTGTGCCGAGCTGGTCAAATCCTTCTATAAGCATTCCTTCGGGGTCGAAATCAGTAAAGCCAAGTGGACCAATCATCTCTGTCATACCTTTCTCCTTGCCAAAGTCCTCTACTGCTTTCAGAAGTGCTTTCGTCACGTCTATATCGTCAATGAAATCAATCCATCCGAAGCGAACGCTTTTTCTCGACCAACGTTCGTTGGCTTTATGATTGATGATAGCCGCTACTCGCCCTACGATGTTGCCATCTTTATATGCGAGAAAGTACTCTGCTTCGCAAAATTCAAAGGCTGCATTGCGATTTTTATCGAGTGTTCGCATATCGTCAGAAAACAGAGTTGGGGTGTCAAACTTATTCCCTTCGTACAGGTCGTAGTGAAAATCTACAAATCGTTTGAGGTCTTTTCGAGTAACAACGCGACGAATGTTGATGTTTTTTTCGTTTGTAATCATATTTTGAGTAAAACGTGATTGTTATCGATTTCTTGCAAATATACAATTATTTAGTCAATGTTCAAAGATGAGAGTCCGTCTTTTTTATTTCTTTTTTTGTTTTCTTCTTGCCCATCCTTCTTCGATGAAATCGTTGTTTTTTAGTATGTCTTTCATGCTGTTATTGTTAAAAAACTGCCGCCAATCATCGTTGTTTTTTCCCGAATTCATCGGTGATTTTTTGTTGTTTTTCTTTTCTTTGTTGGCAAACTCTTTCCCTCTTGACGCAGAATCGTTATCTTTTATTTTCCCTTTTGGGTCTTCGTCGGCTCTGTTACATCTCACTTTTCTTCGTCGGTATATTGTGCCATCAAGTGCGTTAGCTACTTTTCTGGCATCTTTCTCTGGTACTTCAATATACGAGAATCTTCCCAACAAGTCGATATGTCCTACTTGTTGGCGACCTTCCACATGGCTGTTGATGAACTGCATTACCTCGCCTGGATAGAACCCATCGTCTTTTCCGAGGTTGATAAATAGTTTGACAAACCCTTTTTCTGCTTGTCGATTATTGCCTTTCTTTTTGTTTTTATCAGCATATTGATTTCTACCGCCGTCTTTTCCAATCTTTGGTGGGATGATTTCAGGGGCATCGGCATAGTAGGCGAGAAATTTTCCAAATTCCAACGATACGATTTTTTTAATCAGTTCTTCCTTGTCCATGTAATCGAATCGTCGGTTGATGTCTTCCATAAAAGGTGCTATTTCTTCTTCATTTACATCGATTTTGTCGATTTGATCCATCACCTTATATAGTTGTTTTGTGCAGATTTCCTTAGGCGAAGGTATTTCACCTTTCTGGAATTGCTTACCTATTTCTTTCTCTATGTTGCGTATTTTGTGTTGTTCGCGCGAATGGACAATAGAAATCGACGTTCCTTTCTTTCCCGCTCTACCCGTTCTACCGCTACGATGTGTGTAGTTCTCTATGTCGTCGGGCAGTCCGTAGTTGATTACATGAGTTAGTTTCTCTACGTCAAGACCTCTCGCAGCGACGTCAGTAGCTATCAGAAGTTGTGTCAGATGTTGGCGGAATTTCTGCATTGTGAGGTCGCGTTGTTGTTGCGAAAGGTCGCCATGGAGTGCCTCGGCATTGTATCCGTCGCGTATAAGTTTGTCTGCTACCTCTTGGGTTTCAAGCTTAGTACGGCAAAAAACGATGGCGAAAATGCGAGGATAGAAATCTACTATTCGCTTTAGAGCCAGATACTTATCTTTCGCCTGTACCATATAATAGATGTGGTTTACGTTCTCAGCACCTTCATTTCGGCTTCCAACGACAATTTCCTTGTAGTCATTAAGATATGTTTTTGCTATCCTTTCGATATCTTTACTCATCGTAGCCGAGAAGAGTAGTGTATTTCTATCTTTTGGAACGCTTTGAAGAATCTCATCTATGTCTTCCTTAAATCCCATGTTTAGCATCTCATCTGCCTCGTCGAGTACTACGTTTGTAACTCCGTCGAGTTTTGCTATTCCTCTGTTTATCAGGTCGATAAGTCTTCCAGGAGTGGCAACGATTATTTGAACACCACGTTGAATAGCTTTTATTTGTGTCTGTATAGATGTTCCACCATACACTGCGAGGATGCGTACGTCATCGATATATTTTGAAAAATCGCGCATGTCATCTGCTATTTGCAGGCATAATTCGCGCGTTGGCGATAAGACGATAGCTTGTGTTGACTTTTTATAGGTGTCAATACGTTGTAATAGCGGAATACCGAAAGCTGCTGTCTTTCCAGTTCCAGTTTGTGCCAATGCTATTACGTCGTTACGCGATTCGAGGAGGTATGGTATTACTTCCTCCTGTACAGGCATGGGATTTTCAAACCCCATTGCTGTTATTGCTCGCAATATAGGTTCGCTTACTCCGAGTTCAGAAAAAGTTTTCACTATTGAAGAATAACTTAATAAAAATAATAATTTGCGGTGTAGTTTTTAATTTGTTGCAAAATTACGTTTTTCTTCTTAAAATCCCCCTATTTATAGCGAAAAGATTATTTGTCGCGGTGTTTATTTCCAAATTTTGTCCAAATCACAACCCCTTTGTTTTTATCGGTTTAACACAGTTGTCCAAACTTTGTCCTATGACTTTTTTTGCAGGGTTTTTGTAGTCCCATTACTTTTGCATCGGAAAAAGAAATAAATAGTTTTTTCATTTTGAATTAATAATAGTTGATTTCTACACAATACTGATTTTTCATGGTGGAGTCGTAATCTTTGTGAAAAGGTTGCGACTTATTTTTTTATTATGTATTAGTTTCGTATTTTTGCAGTTGTATTAATGTATCCCTATGGAGAAACTATTGCACTACTGCTGGAAACATCGACTATTTTCGTCGCAGATTTTAACTACTGCCAAAGGCAGTAGTGTAGAAGTTGTAGATGTAGGATTACATAACCACAACGATGGTCCCGATTTTTTTAATGCCAAAATTTTGATTGATGGTGTGTTGCATGTTGGTAATGTTGAATTACACGTTAGGTCAGGCGACTGGTATCTACATCATCACGAAATAGATCCACACTACAATAATGTTGTACTTCACGTTTGTGAAGTTATTGATCGCGAAGCAGTTACCGAGAATGGATTCCATCCTCCACAAGTTGAACTCCGAGTGCCTAAAAGTGTTAGAGAGAACTATGAAGACCTTCTTCGCGAAGACCGCTATCCACCCTGTTATAAAATTATTTTTTCGCTTCCCTCTCTCACTATTCATGCTTGGATGAGTGCTTTGCAGACTGAACGCCTCGAAGAAAAGACTCTTTCCATTTCCAATCGTGCATCGCTACTACATGACGATTGGGAGAAAACACTATTTGCTACAATTGCCCGCAATTTTGGTTTTGGTATAAATGGCGATGCTTTTGAGGCATGGTCAGCAGAAGTTGATCTTTCTGCCACAGCTCATCATCGTGACGATGAGTTTCAGATTGAGGCAATTTTCATGGGACAAGCTGGTTTTCTAAGTGAGAACAACATTCCCGAGCGTCTTAGATTAGCAGCAGTGGATGATAGTTACTTTCAGCGATTAAAATCCGAATATACCTATTTGAAGCACAAATTCAATTTGTCGGAGATGAATCCTACTATGTGGCGCTTCCTCCGTTTGCGACCTCAAAATTTCCCTTATATACGCCTTTCCCAATTAGTTACGCTCTATTGCCAGCGCAATGCTTCGCTTCAGAATATCTGCGATGCTGTATCGATAAATGAGTTAGAGCGTCTCTTGGATAGCAGAGTGACTCCTTATTGGCAGTCCCACTACACTTTTGGTAATGTCAGTAAAACTTCGGAAAAACACCTTTCTAAATCATCCTTGCGACTATTGATTATCAATACGGTCGTTCCAGTGCTTTTTGCTTATGGTCGTTACCGCGGTGATGAAAAACTTTGTGAGCGTGCCGTTGACTTTCTCGAGCAAATTCCCGCAGAAGATAACTCCATTGTCAGAATGTGGCAGGAATGTGGATTGTCTGTTGAAACAGCAGGCGACTCTCAAGCACTGATACAATTAAAGAAAAAATACTGCGACCGTCGCGACTGTTTGCGCTGTCGTTTTGGATATGAATATCTCAAAAAACACCGATGAAACCGTATATTTTTACAACAGAAATAGCTGTTCGCGACTACGAATGCGACATTGAAGGCATAGTGAATAATGCTAATTACATGCATTATATCGAGCATACTCGTCATCTGTTTCTTCGCAGTCGTGGTGTCAGTTTTGCAGAGATGCATTCTCGTGGTATCGACGCTGTCGTGGCTCGAGTGGAGATGCAGTATAAGATACCTTTGCGTTGCGACGATGTTTTCCTGTCGTGTCTGAATGTCGAAAAGCAGGGAATTCGTTATATATTCTATCAAGACATTTATCGAAAGGGAGATGAGCGTTTATGCTTTCGTGCCAAGGTTACTCTTGTTTGCCTTGTCAACGGGCAGTTATCCAATAGCAATGAATACGACGACGCGATATGGAAGAATTGATAAGTAGTATAATGTTGTCATCGATGCCTCAGGTATCGCTGTCGGCCAAGGTTCAGCTTCTTAATGCGGCTGGTTCTGCCAAAGCCGTTTTCGACGCGCTTTCCGATATCCGGCAACTTGTGCCCGATGCCTCCGAGCGCCTTGTTTCTGTGCTCCGAGACTTCAATCCTCCTCGCGTCTGGGCGGAACAAGAACTTCATTACTGTCAGGAAAACAAGATAACCGTTCTCCCTTATGGCTCTGATGATTATCCTCAGCGTCTTCTCGAGTGCACAGATGCACCCACTACATTGTTCTATAGAGGCTCTGCCAATCTCAATTCGCCGCGTGTAATCAGCATTATAGGTACTCGACATTCCACCGCTTATGGTGCCGACTGCGTGCGTAAACTCATCAGTCAGTTGCATGAGATTGACAAATCCATTATCATCGTCAGCGGATTGGCTTATGGTATTGATATATCGGCTCATCGCAATGCTCTTGTCTATGGTATGCCGACAGTAGGGGTTTTAGCTCACGGCCTCGACGACATCTATCCGTCGAGTCATAGGGACACTGCTGCCCAGATGCTCTTACAAGGTGGTCTCATCACAGAATATCCCAGTCGCACCCGTCTCGACAAGAGAAATTTCGTTAGTCGCAATCGTATTGTCGCAGGCATTAGTGATGCCACTATTCTTGTAGAGTCAGCCTCTCGTGGAGGAGGGCTCATCACAGCCGGCATTGCTCGCAGTTATGTGCGCGATGTGTTTGCCTTTCCTGGCAGGGTAGGCGACCCTTATAGTGAGGGATGTAACAATTTAATTCGTGACAATGGCGCAGCCGTTATAACCTCTGCCGAGGACCTGTTGAAAGCCATGAACTGGGACACCGATGAAGAGCGAAACCAAAAACGTCAGGCGGGAATAGAGCGGCAACTATTTGTCAACCTCTCTGCCGAAGAGCAGTTGGTTGTTGAAGCACTGACAAAACAAAACGACCTGCAAATCAATAACCTGACCGTCGTCACAGGTCTGCATATAGGTAAACTGACATCTCTTCTTTTCGAGATGGAATTGAAAGGAATAATACGACCTCTCGCTGGGGGAGTTTATCATTTGTTACAATAATTATAGATGAACATAGGCAATATATCATTTGGCGAGCGTCCGTTGTTTCTTGCTCCGATGGAAGACGTGACCGACATCGGTTTTCGTTTGCTCTGCAAGCGCTTTGGTGCTGCTATGGTCTATACTGAGTTCGTATCGGCTGAGGCTCTTGTGCGTTCTGTGAAGTCAACGATGCAAAAACTAACCATCAGCGATGAAGAGCGTCCTGTCGGCATACAGATTTATGGTCGTGACATTGATGCCATGGTCGAGGCTGCACGTATAGTCGAGACAGCCAACCCCGATGTTATAGACCTCAATTTCGGTTGTCCTGTGAAGAAAGTTGCAGGCAAAGGGGCTGGTGCTGGTATGCTTCGCAACATACCATTAATGCTCGATATTACTCGCGAAGTAGTTAAGGCAGTCAGCGTTCCCGTCACAGTCAAGACCCGTTTAGGTTGGGATAGCGAGTCGCTCATTATTCAAGACCTTGCTCTTCGGTTGCAAGACTGCGGTATATCAGCACTTACCATCCACGGGCGAACACGCTCCCAAATGTATACCGGACAAGCCGATTGGTCTCTGATAGGGGCTGTCAAAAACGACCAGCGTATTCACATTCCCATTATAGGCAATGGCGACATACAGTCGATAGCTGCTGCCGATACGGCTTTCGAACGCTATGGAGTTGACGCAGTGATGATAGGCAGAGCCACTTTCGGTCAGCCTTGGATTTTCCAACGTGATTGTCAGTTGACTATAGGCGAAAAGATAGATATTCTTAAAGAGCAGTTGCGCATAAATATCGAGCGCATCGACGAGTATCGCGGCATACTCCACACTCGTCGCCATCTTGCAGCAACACCTGTGTTCAAGGGTATTCCTAATTTCCGTCCTACTCGTATAGAGATGCTCCGAGCCGAAACCGAGCAGGAATTAGTAGCAATCCTCGACCGCTGCCGCGCAATGCTCGAAGTGTGAAATTCTAAAGATAACATATATGAATTCAATACATTAAAAATCATTTTCTTATGAAACAACTATTTATTCTTTTATCGTTGATTATTTCGACGACAGTTCAAGCCAACGACAAGCCATTATGGCTTCGTCATTGTGCGATTTCCCCTAATGGTTCAACCATTGCGTTCTCTTACAAAGGCGACATCTACACCGTCTCTTCGCATGGAGGCGAGGCTCGCCAGTTGACCACTAATCCTACTTACGATGCCTATCCTGTATGGAGTCCCAACGGCAGTAAGATTGCTTTTGCTTCAAGTCGAGAGGGCAGTTTGGACATTTATCTTATTGATATGAGTGGTGGCGAGCCACGTCGTCTGACCACTGCCAGTGGCAGGGAGGTACCTATGGCATTTGCCGACAACGACCATGTCGTATATCTATCGACGTTAATGCCATCAGCCGAGAGTATCCTTTTCCCATCTAGTACTTTCCCACAGGTGTATAGCGTTGCTATTGATGGTTCGCGACCAGAGTTGTTCTCTGCATTTCCAATGGAAGATATCAGCATCAATCCCAATGATGGCAGTATTCTTTACCACGATGTGAAGGGATACGAAGATGACTTTCGCAAGCACCATCGTTCGCCTGTAGCCCGCGATGTATGGATGAAGTCGGGCGACCGTTTCACCCAACTCACTCATTTTGATGGTGAAGACCGTACTCCGTGCTGGGCTTCCGATGGCAAATCGTATTTCTATCTGAGCGAAGAGAGTGGCTCGTTCAATGTCTATAAGAACGATATCGGTGGTGGCAATAAGCGTCAGCTCACTTTCCACACCACTCATCCTGTGCGCTTCCTAACGGTTTCTAACGAAGGAACTATCTGCTATTCGTTCGATGGAGAGATATTCACACTGCGCGAAGGTGGTGAGCCACAAAAACTCGATGTAAGGATTAAGACCGATAAAAACGACCGTGACCTTATCCGTCAGACACTCCGCACAGGGGCGCGAGAGATTGCCCTGTCGCCAAATGGTAAGGAGATTGCTTTCGTACTGCATGGCGATGTGTATGTAACAACTCTCGATTACTCTACTACAAAGCAGATAACCGACACTCCCGAAGAAGAGCGTGGCATCTGTTTCTCGCCCGATGGAAAGAAGATAGCCTATGCCTCAGAGCGTAACGGACTATGGCAGATATATCAGACAACGACTAAGGATGACAAGGAGAAAAACTTTGCCTATTCAACCGACCTCGTTGAAGAACGCTTGACCGATACCGACCTCACGTCGATGATGCCGCAGTATAGTCCCGATGGTGAAAAACTCGCTTATTTTGAGGAGCGAGGAACACTCAAAGTCATCGACCTTAAAAAGAAGAAAACCATCACTGCCCTTGATGGGAAATATGTGTATTCTTACAGCGATGGTGATATTTGGTTCGAGTGGAGTCCTGATAGCCGATGGTTGCTTGCTCCCTATCTGGGCAATGGCGGTTGGAACAATCAGGATGTTGCTCTCGTGGCTGCCGATGGCAGTGCCGTACACGACCTTACTATGAGTGGCTATGGTGATGGCAATGCCAAGTGGGCTCTCGATGGCAAGGCTATGCTGTTCTTCAGCGACCGCGCTGGCTATCGAAGCCATGGCAGTTGGGGAGCGGAAGAAGATGCTTACTTGATGTTTTTCGACCTCGATGCCTACGAGGCTTTCTCTATGACGAAGGAGGAGAGAGCGCTTGCCGACGAGCAAAAGACCGACAAGGAGAAGGCTAAGGACAATGCCGACGACGATGATAAGAAGAACGACGAAGCCGACGGGAAGAAAGATAAGAAAAAGAAAGTTGAACCCCTCAAGTTCGACCTCGAAAACTGCCGCGACCGAGTAGTTCGTCTTACGGTTAATTCGTCGCGCATGGCTGATGCCGTTCTCAATAAGAAAGGCGACAAACTCTATTATCTCACACGTTTCGAAGGCGACTACGACCTTTGGAAGCACGATATTCTCGAGAATAAAACCGAGATAGTCATGAAGGGAACGGGTGCTGGTGCCCTTTGTGCCGATAAAGATTTCAAAAATCTCTACCTCGCAACTAAAGGAGGAATAAGCAAGATTGACCTTGCCACCAATCAAAAGAAAAACATAGATTTCGAGGCTCGTTTCAATTACAGACCTTACAAGGAGCGTGCCTATATGTTCGACCATGTGTGGCGAACCATCAAGGATAAGTTCTATGTAGAGAACCTTCATGGTGTCGATTGGCAAGGCTATCGTGAGAGTTACGAGCGCTTCCTGCCTCATATTAACAACCGCTACGACTTTGCCGATATGCTCTCTGAAATGCTCGGCGAACTCAATGTTTCCCACACAGGAGCGCGCTTCTATGCACCAGGTAGTAATATGCCTACTGCCGCACTTGGCGCTTTCTTCGATACCGACTATAAAGGCGATGGCTTGAAAGTGAAAGAGGTAATCAAGAAAGGTCCGCTTGCAGTCAGAAACACGGGCATCGTAGAGGGCACCATCATAGAGAAAATCGATGGCGAGCCTATTCTTGCAGGTGCCGACTATAACTATCTGCTCGATGGTAAGGCAGGAAAACGAGTTAGGCTGACGATAAAAGACCCGAAGAAAAGCAAGACTCGCGACGTAGTGATTCGACCCATCTCTATGGGCGAACAGAACGAACTGCTATATAAACGATGGGTGGAGAGAAACAAAAAAATGGTCGATTCACTCTCAAACGGGCGTATAGCATACGTTCATGTCAAAGCGATGAACAGTGATAGCTATCGCGAGGTGTTCTCGACAATACTCAATGAAGAAAATCGCAACAAGGAAGCACTCATCGTAGATGAACGCCACAATGGAGGCGGATGGCTTCACGATGACCTCTGCACACTGCTAAGTGGCGAACAGTATCAGAAATTCGTGCCGAGAGGTAACACCATAGGCAAAGACCCATGGAACAAATGGACTAAACCCTCATGCGTATTGATATGCGAAGACGACTATAGCAACGGTCATGGCTTCCCGCTTGTATATAAAACGCTTGGTATTGGCAAACTGATAGGTGCTCCTATCGCAGGCACGATGACTGCTGTGTGGTGGGAAACGCTCATCGACAGCCAGTTGGTGTATGGTATTCCGCAGGTAGGATGTGTGGATATGAATGGTGATTATCAGGAAAATCAGCAACTCAACCCCGATATTCTCATCTACAATACACCTGAGGATTATCTGCAAGGGCGCGACCGTCAGATAGAAGCCGCAGTCAACCATCTGCTCGGCCGATAAACAGGCACTTCCGAAAAGGTATGCTTTTCAACTCGGAAAGCATACCTTTCCAACTCGAAAAGACATGCTTTCCAGCGCGGAAAGCATGCCTTTTCAATTTCAACGGTTTGCATCCGCATTTTCATTTAAGAATTTATCCGTCTTGAATATAATCCAGAGTGGTTTTCAATACCATTTCCTTTGAACACCATTTTTATAAGTTACTCACGTTCGAAAAACCAAAATTGTTTTGCTTTTTGCTCACTAACTCGTAACTTTAGATAAGTTACTCACGTTCGAAAAACCAAAATTGTTTTGCTTTTTGCTCACTAACTC
>CAMOVK010000010.1 GCA_946627325.1 uncultured Prevotella sp.
AACAAAAATCGGGAAATAGCTGTAGTTGTGTTTTACTCCTGGCAGGTCATTCCAATATTCTATGCCATCTACATTTTTCAACGCCTCACGATATCTGATAGCCACCTGATGGCGTGCTTCTATCGCATCATCCACTTGTTTCAGGTTTAACAAACCGTATGCTGCGCGCATTTCGTCCATCTTGCTATTGATACCCGGACCTACTACCTCCGTTTCTCCTGCAAAGCCGAAATTCTTTAAATAATCAATGCGCTGTTTCGTTTTCTCGTCATGCATGACCATTGCACCGCCTTCGATTGTGTTATAGACTTTGGTAGCATGGAAACTCAAAGTTGACATGTCTCCATAGTTCATTAAACTCACGCCATCTTGTTCCACCCCAAACGCATGGGCTGCGTCGTAGATGACTTTAAGTCCATATTTGTCGGCAATCTCTTGAATAGCTTTTACATTGCAGGGCTTGCCATAAACATGTACTGGCATGATAGCTGTAGTTTTAGGAGTAATCGCTGCTTCAATTTTGTTTGGGTCTATACAACCTGTAGCCCATTCGATATCAACAAAGACTGGTTTGATGCCGTTCCACCACAGCGCATGGGTTGTTGCAACAAAACTATAAGGTGTGGTTATTACCTCGCCTGTTATGCGCAGAGCTTGCAGAGCAGTTATCAGTGGTAGTGTTCCATTTGTAAACAGACTGACGTATGGCACTTTGAGATATTCTGCCAGTGCTTTTTCCAATCGCTGATGATACTCGCCATTGTTGGTTATCCATTTCTTTTGCCAGATGTCCTTGAGCATCTCGTTGAAATCATCGAGATTAGGCAAAAGGGGGGATGTGACAGTTATCTTATCTTTGAGAGTCATAGTGTGTTGTTGACGGGTTGGATTGTGAGATTGTTAAACTGTGTCCATGAACGAACGTTGTACTCGGTTGAACACTACAATTCCCAGTAGTAATAGAATACACATGAAAGCGAAGCTATATGAGAGCGCTCCCCACGAGAAATAGCCCTCACCGAAGAAGGAGTACTTAAAAGTTTCTATTATTGAAGTCAGAGGGTTTAGCAGTATAGCCATTTTCAGTCGTCCGTCGGGCACCATGCTCATGGGATAGACTATAGGTGTGGCATACATCCATAAGGACACGATGAAACCAAACAATACTGTGAGGTCGCGATACTTAGTTGTCATTGAGGAAATGAGTATTCCGAAGCCAAGTCCCAGTCCTGCCATCATCAAGACGAGCAATGGGAGAAGTAGGATATAAGCATTTAAGTGGAGTGGGGCGCCAACGTTGAAGAAATAGATATACATTGCGATGAACAATGTGAACTGTATGATGAAACGCAATAGGTTTGACAATACAGTTGATATTGGCACAACGAGACGCGGAAAATACACTTTGCCAAACATTCCCTGATTGGCAGTGAACGTGCTGGATGTCTGGTTCAGGCAGTCGGAGAAATAAAACCAACACACATTACCAGCTAAATAGAACAGTGGTTGAGGTATTCCGTCTGTGCTCATCTTGGCGATGCCGCCAAAGACAACCATGTTCATCATTACCGTGAGTATTGGTTGGATGATAAACCAGAGGGGACCGAGAATAGTCTGTTTATATTGAACGATGATGTTTCTCTTGATAAAGAGCGAAATCAAGTCGCGATAGCGCCAAATCTCTTTGAAGTCTATTTGCCACAATTTCTGATGTGGCTTGATTATTAATGTCCAATTTTTATTCATAATGATTGCTGTTCTATCTTAAAATGTTATTTCACCATGCTGTGTCTGATAATCGACAACAGGTCTGTCGTGGTGAAGATTTTACTTTCTTTAATAGTTTTCAGACTTTGCCATCTTTGCGATAGTGGTAACTGTCGCAGGGTTTGTATTAGAGTTGTTTTGTGATATATTGGCAGGAAGTCGTTAATTCCTTTCTTATAGAATTTGTTCCATTCATCGTTGCCCTCTGCGAGGGTTATATTCTCGTTGAGCCATTTTGAGAACATCAGTCGGGCTTTCACTTTCTCGCAGCCGCAACTCTTGTCGGACGAGATGTTGATGTCGCTGTATCTGAATCTGACGAGATGCTCCTGTGAATTGATTACTCCGTTGCCTGCCATTAATAGTGCCGTAGCATCGTCGGAAGCCCATGCTTTCGGGAAATTTACAAATCCTCCCTTCTCAATCAATCGTTTGCTTCGGAACATATACTGCGGTATTCCTCCGCGCATTCCATGAAGCATGTGATAGGTAAATTCCGTGGGCGATAATCGTTCTTTGTAGCACCTGTCGAGCGCTATAAGGTTGTTGTTACTATCGACTTGTGCTACTCTTGCTCTAAAGAGGTCGGCATCGGGATATTTCTTTGTCAAACCTACTAAAGTGGTGAGAAATTCTTTCTCATATACGTCATCGTCGGTCGCCATTACGAAGTAATCGCTCTCGACGAACGACAGGCAGTGGTTCCATTGTGCTACGAGGTCTTTCCCACCAATGTTTTGCTCATTACGACGATAAGATATTCGTGGGTCGTTGTGTGCTGCTACAATTCCTCTTACATCTTCAGGCGATGCATCATCGATGACGATGAGGCTGAAGTCGGTGTAAGTCTGCTTTAGAATGCTTTCTATTGCTTCGTTCAGAAAGCGTGTTTTATATGCAGGCAGCAGGAAAGTGTAGGTCATTACTTGTTGAGTCCGAATGCTTTACGTATCTTTTCCACAGCATCGAGTCGTTCCCACGTGAACAGTTCCACGTCGATGATTTTTGTCTCGTGATAGTGGCTTGTAAATGTTTTCTTTACTATCTCGTTTCGTCTTCCCATGTGTCCGTAAGCGGCTGTTTCTAAATACATGGGCTGTCGTAGATTCAGTGTTCGTTCTATTGCTTTGGGTCTCAGGTCGAATAGGGTAGAGACGATCTTTGCTATTTCTCCATCGGTCATGTCCACTCGGCTTTTTCCGTATGTGTTGACGTATATGCTGATGGGTTCTGCCACTCCTATGGCGTAGCTCAACTGCACGAGTATTTCATCTGCCACTCCTGCGGCAACCATATTTTTCGCTATGTATCGTGCGGCATAAGCTGCCGAACGGTCAACTTTCGAAGGGTCTTTTCCCGAGAATGCGCCGCCGCCATGTGCTCCTTTGCCGCCATAGGTATCGACGATAATTTTACGTCCTGTTAGTCCTGTGTCGCCATGAGGTCCGCCTATGACGAATTTGCCAGTAGGGTTGATGAAGTATTTAGTATCGTCGTTGAAGAGTGCGAGCACTTTTTCAGAGTGTATCTGTTGTTTTACGCGTGGTATGAGTATGTTGAGTACGTCGTCTTTTATCTTTGCGAGCATCTTGTCGTCGTCGCTATCGAACTCGTCGTGCTGTGTTGACACTACTATTGTGTGGATGCGCAGTGGTTTATGGTCGTCGGAATACTCTACAGTTACTTGGCTCTTGGCATCGGGCCGGAGATATGTCATTACATTTCCTTCTTTTCGAATGTCTGCCAATGTGCGCATTATCATGTGTGCTAAATCGACAGACACAGGCATATAGTTCTCTGTTTCGTTAGTGGCATAGCCAAACATCATGCCCTGGTCGCCAGCGCCTTGGTTGTCTTCGTCTTCGCGGCTGACACCTCGGTTGATGTCGTCGCTTTGTTCGTGGATGGCAGAGAAAATACCGCACGACTCGCTGTCGAACTGGTATTCAGACTTAGTATATCCTATGCGTCGTATTGTTCGTCGTGCGATGGTCTGCAAGTCGATGTATTCTTTCGAGCGTACCTCGCCCATAATCACTACTTGTCCGGTCGTTACGCTTGTTTCGATTGCACAATGCGACTCGCTGTCGTAGGCAAGGAATTGGTCTATCAGCGCGTCGCTTATCTGGTCAGCCACCTTGTCAGGATGACCTTCTGAAACAGATTCTGATGTAAATAGATATGGCATATTTATCTTGTAAATGATAATAGTGTTTATATTCGTTGAATATCTTCTAATGATATCTGTGTCATGGCATATCCGAGCATATCGAGGGCTACACATACGTAGTTTGCTCCGTTTTGCTCTATCACGTTGCCTTCAAATCCTTTCAATGTTCCTCTGACGACTCTTATTTTTTCTCCTGGCATGAGTGGTTCGGCTGTGAAATCCACTTTGCTGTCGGAGTTGTAGAGCATAAATCGCAGAGTTTCTATTTCTTCGTCTCTGACCGTTGCTGGTTGTCGTCTGCCGAAGTGGTTGGTAGGGGCGGCGGGGTTAATCATAAAGCGGTTTATTATCCCGTCGTTCAGCACTTGCATCCGTTCTTTTTCCGTTACTTTGACGAATACTATTGTGTTTATTACTACTCTGTCAATTTCGGCTTTTCTTCCGTTGCGCCAGATGCGTTTTTCTCTTTGTATGGCTACGTAGTTTTCTATGCCTTTTGCTGTCAGTTTGTCGGCGACTGCTTTTTCTGTATTTCGCTTAACAATTCCGACAAACCACTTGCGTTCGGTCACGCCTACGGCGTTGTCAACAACATTTGCTGGCATAATAATTCGAAATAATCAACTCTTCCAGAATTTGTGTTTCTGCTGTTGTTCCAGACGGAAAGAAGAGTTTGAAACGTGCTATTAGAGCAGGAAAAATACTTGCTCTGAAACTCGTTTGCAAATGCAAAGGTAATAAATTTGCTTAAATCTGAAAAACAAAAGTCTAATTTTTTCGCGCGTGCGGTATCAATAATGTACACTAGGGTAGTGTTTTTTCTTATTTGAAGAGTCCGTATAGGCGTGCGTCAATCATGTCGGTTACGTTTTGGAAGTCGTGTGGATTGCTTTCAAACTTGACGTTGTCGCCATCTACGATTATTAGATTTCCTTTGTAGTCTTTTATCCAATTCTCGTAGCGTTCGTTGAGTCCGGCGAGGTAGTCGATACGTATGCTTTTTTCGTATTCTCGTCCTCGTTTTTGTATTTGTGCTATAAGGTTTGGCACTGTAGAACGGATATAAATCATAAGGTCGGGCAGTTTGACGAGCGACATCATCAGGTCGAACAGGTCGGTGTAGTTGTCGAAGTCGCGGTCGCTCATCATTCCCATTCCGTGCAGGTTTGGTGCGAATATTCGTGCGTCTTCGAAGATGGTGCGGTCTTGAATGATTGTATCGTTGCTTTTTGATATTTCTACTATTTCCTGAAATCGTTTGTTTAGGAAATATATTTGCAGATTGAAAGCCCATCTTGGCATATCGGCATAGAAGTCGTTGAGGTATGGGTTGTTGTCAACTGGTTCGTAGCGTGGTGTCCATCCGTAACGGTTGGCGAGCATTCGTGTTAGTGTGGTTTTGCCACTGCCTATGTTTCCTGCTATTGCTATGTGCATGGTATTGTTGTTTATTGGTTGTTGTCGTCAGTGAATAGTCCGAATAGTTGCGAGTCGATTTTGTCTATAATCGCGGCGAAGTCGGCTGGTTGATGTTCGAAGTCGAGGTTATCGACGTCGATGATTAGTGTTTTGCCTTTGTACTGATTAAGTATGAAGTTTTCGTACCGTTCGTTGAGGTTTTGCAGGTATTCAATCTGCATGGTCTGTTCGTATTCTCGTCCACGTCGCTGTATGTTTCCTACGAGGTGGTTGATTGATGCTCTGAGGTAAATCATCAGTTCGGGCAATTTAGCCTTTGTTAGCATCAGTTGGAAGAGTTCCATATAGGTTTCGAAATCTCGTTCGGAGAGGTTGCCCATAGCTTTGTTGTTGGCTGTGAACACATATACTCCTTCGAAGATAGAGCGGTCTTGAATGATTGTTTCTTTGCTTCGGTTGATTTCGAGCAGGTCGCGAAAGCGCTCTTTCAGGAAATACACTTCGAGTGCGAACGACCATCTTGCGATGTCCTTATAGTAGTCGTCGAGGTATGGATTGTAATCGACAGACTCGTAGCGCGGCGTCCATCCATAATGGTTGGCGAGCATTCGCGTGAGTGTGGTTTTGCCACTTCCTATATTTCCTGCTATTGCAATGTGCATAGATATAATAGGTTTTTTATGCTTTTATATTGTTGATTTTTTATCTTTTCAGTTCGGGATACTCAGGTATGTGGTCGAGAAAACTGTAGGTTTCGTTGTCGTAGTCCATAAGGCAACAGAAGTGTTCCATCCCGTTGCTGACAACCAAGTAGTCCACGTGCATGAGTAGGTTATATATGGATATTTGGTCGAAGACGTGTTGCGTTATCCTGACGGTTGGAGCCTTGTATTCCACTATCATTTTGGGTTGTAGTTCTCGGTCGTACAGCACGCTGTCGCACCGCATCCGTTTGTTGCCTATCGAAAGTTCCACTTCGTTTGCCATGAGGGCAGCAGGGTAGTGCAGCTTAGTTGTCAGATAGTTTACGAAATGTTGCCTTACATACTCTTCTGGTGTCAGAGCCACAAATCTGCGTCGCAGTGGGTCGTAGATAGTTTTTCGACCATTGGCAATGCTGATTTTCATCTCGTATTCGGGCAAGTTCAGTCGGAGCATAGTCGAAAGGGATTAGTGTTGTTCCAGTTGTTGTGCAAAAATAGATAAAAATAATGGAGTGGTGGTATAAATTTCTAATTTTTGTTAGCAACAGAGTGGTTTGTTGGTAATTTTCTCTACTTTTGCAGGGATTTTGTACATATCTTTCTCGCTAATAACTTTCATTCTTATGGCAGCAAGAGTTCAAAAACACACGTTTGACTCCATCATGCGCGACCTTCGTGCAGGTAACTATGCCCCTGTATATATGTTGATGGGGGAGGAAGGGTATTATATCGACAAGATTTCCGATTTTATTGCTGATAATGCGTTGCCCGAGTCTGAACGTGATTTCAATCAGACCATTGTTTATGCTGCCGACACGTCGCCGATGAATGTTGCCGAGATGGCACGACGTTATCCGATGATGTCAGAGCGACAGGTAATTATAGTCAAAGAAGCACAAGGGTTTAAGGATTGGTCGCCGATAGAAAAATACCTTGATAATGTAATGCCAACCACTATCCTCGTGTTCTGCCATAAGCATGGTTCGATGGATAAACGAAAGAAAATCACGTTGAAATTAGATCAGAAAGCTGTGGTTTTTGAGTCGCCCAAGGTGCAAGAGGCTGCTTTGCCAAAGTTTATAGTCAACTATCTGAAGGAGAAAAACGTAGAGATTGAACACGCTGCCGTCGGCATTATAGCCGATCATATAGGACAAGACCTGAACCGAGTGGTAACTGAACTCGATAAACTGGTAGTTGGTCTCGACGGAAATAACAGGCAGGTTACTCCAGAGATAGTGGAAAGCAAAATAGGAATCAGCAAAGACTTCAATGTTTATGAGCTAAAAAATGCACTCATCAATCGCGATGTTTTGAAAGCAAATATAATTACGAATTATTTTGACAAAAACTCAAAAGAGTGGCCAGTGCAAAGAATTGTTCCTGCACTCTTTGGTTACTTCCAGAATTTGATGATTGCTCAACTTGCTCCCGACAAAAATAATCTTTATGAATTGGCAAAGTTTTTAGGTTTTGGTTATGCCAAAATAGCTGAAGAGTATATGGCAGGGTTGAGAACTTTCAGTGCTTCTAAGACTAAGGATATCATCTCTAAACTCAGGGAAATTGATGCCAAAAGTAAAGGTCTCGACAATCCATCGACATCTGGTGGGGAGTTGCTCCGCGAGTTGGTTTATTTTATCCTAAACTGATTTTAGGTCTCAAAAATGGGGCTTTTTAGTAGTTTTTTCGTTGATTTTTTGCCTATAAAAATCACATTTTAGCTCCAAAAAAGCGTTTTTTAGTGTAAATAAGCCCTCGTTTTGCGTAATTTCGTGCAGAAAGTGGGGGTGAAATCATGTGAAAATGGTCAAAAAATGCCGTTTTTTACTCTAGAATAAGATTTTTTCTCGACAAAAATTTTGGGCAAAAACCTCGATTTTTAGACCTCTGAGCCATGATTTAACTGCTTCATAATTTGCTACTTTTTGGTCTCTTCTACAATTTCTTTGATTTGTAAAAGTTTTGAGTAAAATAAGGGTGTTTTACTGATTTTTCTCTTTAGTTTACAAATATAAACAATTTACAATTAGAAACGAAACAACAACAAACTAACAATCTTTACCATTGTAAACACACAACAATTATGCAAATTTCAAAAAACAAACTTGTTTCAAAACAAAAACATTTGCGAAAACAAATCTAAAGTTTAGAGTTTTATATCGAAATGCATATTTATGCAGTTTAATGTATGGAGTGTAAGTAACAAGATACCAACAACTTACACTGAAATACAAAAGTTGTTTTCTATATTATATCCTTGTTTTTGAAAGAAGTATTAATAATAAGTTGATAAATCATAAAAACTCAGCTAACTATCAAATTTATAGCCAGATAATTGTGTTTTATTGTCAAATAAATACTTTTGCCGCGTTTGGCGATGTATATTTGAACTTGTAAATACATGTGGCTTTTGGAATGTAAACAGCGGTTTTGAGTTGATGACTTTACCGATGTAAATGTGCTATTTTGATTTTCAAAATTTAATATCATTTATTTGCGAGTCTAAAATGTTATGTTTACTTTTGTAAAGTCAAAAAATTAGTCTTAAATTTTGTGTGAGAACGAAAAAGGACTTTGTGAAAGCAGATTTTTTCTTTAGTGATACTCTACTCTCTTTGATATGATTTTTCACATTATTATAATATAAAAAACAGGCAAAATTTATGAAGGATAGAATAAAACTTCTGATGGAAAGCCAACATATGCCCCAAAATCAGTTTGCAAATTTCATTGGTTTATCCCCTGCTACGTTGAGTAGTATCTTCAACGGACGTACAAATCCGAGTCTTCAGACTGTTGAAGCCATCCGCCAGAGGCTGCCTCAGTTGAGTACCGACTGGTTGATTTTCGGAACGGGACCAATGTATCGTAATTCCCCTACTCGGGATGACGATCAGAAAAAATCTGATGTTACTTCTTCATATGAGCAGGCTTTGGCTTTTGATAATCCGACGGCAGAAAATCATGAAGTCGTTGACGACAGTTCCGCCCGTCAAGTGACTCAATTTAGACCGAAAATATCAGCTGTTTCAGATACGAAAAATTTTGACAAAACGAATAAACATATAACAGAAATTAGAGTGTTTTACAGCGACCAAACTTACGAGTCTTTCGTACCTAAAAAATAACTCTAAAATTCTGGTTTTTCCCCTTTCATGTTCTATATACTTTCTTTCTGATTTGGAAAGCATACCTTTTCGCTTTGAATAGATATGCTTTCCGAGTTGGAAAGATATGCTTTTCAGCTCGGAAAGACGTGCTTTTCAAATTGAATTCATAAACACCTGAGTTTCAACGGTATAGTTTGCCGTTTTCAATTGTTCGTAGGTATAGATTTATACGCGACTGATTACGATTTTTCAAAACTATTCTTTACCATATTATATTTATTATAAGAAATTGTTTATCTTTGTCGGATAAATGTGTTCCGACTAAAAACAATAACTATAAAATCTATAATCTTATGATCAACAAGCAATTATTACAACCCGAGAGCATCGTCGTTATAGGCGGTTCTAACAATTGTCACAAGCCTGGTGGCGCTGTAGTAAGAAACCTTCTTAGCGGCGGTTTTAAGGGTGTTTTGCGCATCGTCAATCCGAAGGAGGACGAAGTGCAGGGCATTAAGGCTTTCCACGATGCCAAGGAATTGCCTCCTACCGACCTTGCCATACTCGTTGTGGCTGCAAAATTTTGTCCTGAGTATGTTGAATTTCTTGCGAAGGAAAAGCAGGTGCGTGCCTTCATTATCCTTTCAGCAGGCTTTGGCGAGGAAACCCATGAAGGAGCGGTCTATGAACAGCAGATTCTCGACACTTGCAAGCAGTATGGTTGTTCGCTGATAGGTCCTAACTGCATAGGCTTACTCACACGTTGGCACCATTCGGTGTTTACTAAACCAATACCTAACCTCAACCCCAAGGGTGTGGATTTCATTTCAGGCTCAGGTGCAACGGCAGTATTTATTCTTGAAAGTGCCGTAACCAAAGGCTTGCCTTTCAATTCTGTATGGTCGATAGGCAATGGCAAGCAGATTGGTATAGAGACCGTTTTAGAGTATATGGATGAGCATTTCGATGCCGAAAAAGACTCTCACGTTAAGCTCTTATATATCGAAAACATCTCCGACCCCGACAAATTGCTTCTCCATGCTACATCGTTGATACGCAAGGGTTGCCGCATTGCCGCCATCAAGGCTGGTAGTTCGTCGGCAGGTAGTCGTGCAGCATCGAGCCATACAGGTGCCATAGCATCGAGCGACTCAGCCGTTGAGGCTCTTTTCCGTAAGGCAGGCATCGTGCGCTGCTATTCGCGAGAAGAACTGACCACCGTTGGTTGTATCTTCACTCTGCCACGTTTCACTGGCAAGAATTGCGCCATCGTGACCCACGCAGGTGGTCCTGGAGTAATGCTCACCGATGCACTGTCGAAGGGAGGCATGAATGTGCCACCGATAACAGGAGCACTCGCCGACGAATTGAAGGCACAACTGTTCCCAGGCTCATCAACAGCCAACCCAATAGACATTCTTGCAACAGGTACACCAGAACACCTCGGAATAGCAATTGACTACTGCGAGAAGAAGTTTGACAATATAGATGCAATCATGGTAATCTTCGGTACACCAGGACTCGTGCAACTCTACGAAGCCTACGATGTGCTACACCAGAAGATGCTCGAATGTAAAAAACCAATCTTCCCAATTCTCCCAAGTGTGAACACGGCAGGACCAGAGGTGCAGGAGTTCCTCAGCAAGGGACACGTCAATTTTGCCGACGAAGTTACTCTCGCAACGGCTCTCACACAGATAATGAAAACCCCACAGCCTGCTGAGCAAAAAATACTCGAAGCAGGAGTTGACATCCCTCGCATAAGAAAGATAATCGACGGTATTAAAGAAGACGGCTACATTGCTCCGAAACTCGTCAACGAACTGCTCGACAGTGCAGGCATACCCACAGTGCCAGAGTTCGTCAGTGCGTCGAAAGAGGAGGTTGTGGCTTTCGCTTCGAAGTGCGGATATCCAGTAGTTGCAAAGGTAGTTGGTCCGGTGCATAAGTCAGACGTGGGCGGAGTGACACTCAACATCAAGAGCGACGAACAGCTCGCAGCCGAATTCGACCGCATGATGCAGATAAAAGACGCTACGGCAGTAATGGTTCAGAAGATGATAAGCGGAACAGAGCTGTTTATCGGTGCCAAATACGAACCACGATTTGGTCATATCGTGCTATGCGGACTCGGCGGCATATTCGTTGAAGTGCTCAAGGACGTATCAAGCGGACTCGCACCACTATCCTACGACGAGGCATTCAGCATGATACACTCGTTGCGTGGATACAAGATTATACAAGGAACGCGCGGACAAAAGGGACTGAACGAGCAGAAATATGCCGACATTATCGTGCGCCTGTCAACCCTGCTGCGATATGCTACAGAAATAAAAGAAATGGACATCAACCCGCTTCTTGCTGATGAAAACGACGTGATAGCCGTTGATGCAAGAATCTTGGTAGAGAAAAACAAATAGAATAATACGAAAAAAGGCAACGCTGCGAAAGTGTTGCCTTTTTTTATTTTTATACTTTTCGTTATAACAACGTAGCAAATAAGCGTTATAACGACATCATACGCTATTTCTTACCAATAACACCTTTCTCCGACTTTTCAAGGAATTCGACTATATTGCGTATCTCCTCACTGTCGGGAATCTGGTCGCGCACCTGATAGATGGCATCGAAAAGACTCGTCTGACCATGGAAAACCAAGCGGTAAGCATTGTTAATATGCTTGATAACCTTGTCATTTACCTCGTCTTTCTCAAGCATATAGCTGTTTACACCGCCATAACAAGTGTCGCCAGTGACTATAATATAAGGTGGAATATCCTTTGAAAAAGTGGCGCCAGCCTGTATCATCGCACGGTCGCCAACACGTGTGGCAGCGTTTTCGATAACACTTGAAGAATAAATCACACCATTGCCAATCGAGCAGTCGCCTGCTATCTTTGTGCCATAACCAACTACACAGCCATCGCCCATCTTCGTATCGTGCGAGATATGCGAACCTTCCATGAGCATATTGTCGTTGCCAATGACCGTCTGGCAGCCTCTATGAGTAGCGCGGTTGATAACAACATTCTCGCGGATGATATTGTTATTACCAAGCACGCACTCCGATTTCTCACCACGGAAATTGAAATCCTGTGGCAAGGCACCAATGACCGCACCCTGATGTATCTTGTTGCTATTGCCCATACGAGTGCCGTTAAGTATGCTGACAAATGGGAAAAGAATACAATTGTCGCCTATCTCAACGTCGCCCTCTATATAGACGAAGGGAAATATCTTGCAGTTCTGACCAATCTTCGCTCTCGGATCAATCTCTGCCTTTGGACTAATATCGTTCATTTGTAGTAAAAATGTTAAAAGATTAAATAGTTATAGACCTTATTTGGCTCCTCCGCCAAGCGCTTGATATAGATTTACGACTGCCTGCATCTTAGCAAAATCATCAGCAACTTTCGACAATTGAGCGTTGAGAAGGGTCTGCTGAGCAGTGATTATTTCAAGATAAGAACTACCCGACGAACTGAAAAGAAGTTTAGTGTCGTTGACATTCTTCTCCAAAACCTCAATCTGCTGGGCTTCGAGACGACTCTTTTCTGCACTTGTGTTATACTGCACGAGAGCATTCGACACTTCGCTACCAGCCTTCAATACCGCATTTTGCCAAGAATTGAAAGCCTGTTCGTATTGTGCCTCAGCCACACGCAAACCGGCGGTCAGCGTACCACGCATGAAAATAGGTTGCACCAGACTGCCCACAGCCGATAAAAGCCATTTGCCTGGATTTACAATTCCTGCTCCAGCACTATTCGTAAAAGTGCCGGTAGGACTGATTGTAAGACTCGGATAGAAACGCGAACGAGCAGTCTCGATGTTGTAAAAACATTGTGCCAACTGCATCTCGGCAGCGTGAACATCAGCGCGGTTTGCCAAAAGCTGCAGACCTATGCCCGTTGAAAACTCCGAAGGCAGATTCTGCTCGTCAAGTTTTCCACGCTCAATAGTCTGTGCGGGCTGCCCCATGAGCAGAGAAAGAGAATTCTCTACTTCGCGTATCTGTCGCTGCATCTCCACCGATTGAGTCTGAACAGACAAGTAATTAGCCTCCGCACTCTGTATGCTCGTAGAACGCGCCCTACCTAATTGCATCTGGAGTTGCATCAGTTCCCAAGTCTCTTTCGTCAGATTGGTCATGTCGGCCAATAATTCCAACTGCCTGTCGAGCATTAACAAGGTGTAATACATATTTGCTACGGCAGAAATAATGTTGCACTTCACCAGCGTCTGATAGTCACGAGTCTGGATAAGTTGCATCTGCACAGCGCGTTTCTGCGACAGGAACGTTCCGAAAAGGTCAACATTCCACTGTGCAGCTATAGGCAACTGATAAGTCTTGGTAGGCTTATTGCCGTCCCACGAAGCGATTGTACCGTTCGGAGCGAAAGTGAATTGAGGCACGAAAGCCAGTTTAGCCACCTTCAATTGGTCTTCCACCATCTTCACGTTGAGTGCCGCATTAAGCAAATCGGGATTGTTCTCAAGAGCCGTTTCGATATGTTTCTGCAACAAAGGGTCGGTAAATACCGTTCGCCACTCAAGATTTCCGAAACTCGTTGTGTCGCTAACAGCCAGCGTGTCGGTTATCGAAACAGTGTCGCGGAAAATGCCCGACGTATTGACTTCAGGGCGTTCGTAAGTGCCGAAGAGACTCTTGCAACCTGTTAGAGCAAGCACACCCAAACCTAATATATACATATATCCTTTTCTCATAATTATTCCTCCACTACGTAATCTACTGGTTTACCATTTGCATATTGTGCCAGTTCGACTTCTATGTCTGCTGCATTCTCGTGTTCGAACTGTAT
Source organism: uncultured Prevotella sp. (assembly GCA_946627325.1). Lineage (GTDB taxonomy): Bacteria > Bacteroidota > Bacteroidia > Bacteroidales > Bacteroidaceae > Prevotella. Next base: position 13,997 of record CAMOVK010000010.1, read on the forward strand.
TGGTTTGAAGCGTTCTTGCAGCGATTGGAAAATAACAAACAGCGTTGGCACAACGAATATCTGCAGCAACGTACCTATCAACATACCACCTACGGCTGCGGCACCAAGTGTTTGGTTACCATTCTTTCCTACACCCGATGCGAACATCATAGGCAACAAACCGATAATCATTGCCAACGAGGTCATTAGGATAGGTCGCAGACGGGCGGCGGCACCAAGTACTGCCGACCAAGATATAGCCATACCCAACTGGCGACGTTCGAGTGCGAACTGCACGATGAGGATTGCATTCTTTGCCAAGAGACCTATCAGCATGATGAGAGATATCTGCATGTAAATGTCGTTAGCGTGTCCGAAGAGTTGAGTGAATCCGAAAGCACCCGCCAGACCAAATGGAACTGAAAGGATTACTGCCAATGGCAAGATGTAGCTTTCATACTGTGCGGACAGGATGAGGTAGATAAACATTATACATAGTACGAATATCAGTGCTGTAGAGTTGCTTGATGATGCTTCTTCACGTGTCAGTCCCGAATAGTCGTAGTCGTATCCTTGAGGCAGTGATGTGGCTGCTACTTCTTCGCAAGCCTTGATTGCCTCACCAGTGGAGTAGCCTTCTGCAACTGTTGCAGTCACATTGATAGACGTGAAGAGATTGAATCGGTTGATGTTTGCTGGTCCGTAAACACGTTCGAGTGAGCAGTATTCGTTTACTGGAGCCATGCCTTGTGGAGTGCGAACGTATATGCTATTCATGCTTTCTGGTGTCATTCTCGTCGAAGGGTCACCTTGAATCATTACGCGATAGAGTTTTCCGTAGGCGTTAAAGTTCGATGCGTAGAGTCCTCCATAATATCCTTGCAGGGTTGTGAGTATTGTTGCAGGACTGATGCCCGATTGTTTACACTTTGCGACGTCTATTGAAATCATGTATTGTGGATAGTTCGGGTTGTAGGATGTCATCGCCATTTGTATTTCTGGGCGCTTGTTTAGTTCTGCCAGATAATCTTTTGTTACTTGGAAGAACTTGTCGAGTGAGCCGCCCGTTTTATCTTGCATGACGAGTGATACACCGTTGCTTACGGAGAATCCCGAAATCATTGGTGGTGCGAAGGCTATGATTTGTGCGTCTTTTATGGTTGCCGTCTGCTTGTATATCATTCCCAGTACGGATGTATTTGCCATTGGATTGACGAAGAATCTCATGATGCCGTCTCCTTGCCATAGTCCTGATAGTTTGTACCAGAAGCCTCCGTTACGTTCAGAGAATGGTTTTAGTTTTATGATAAACGTGGCTTGGTCTGAGCCTTGACCTGCGATGAAGTTGTATCCTTGTATCTGTTCGCGGCTTTGGATGGCTGGATTTGCTCCGAGCATTGAGTCAACTTGTGCAATAACTTCCTTTGTTCGTTCTACAGAAGTTGCTGGTGGCATTGACACTGTGCAGAACAATGCGCCTGTATCTTCATCAGGTACAAGACCTGTCTTTGTTGTTGACATTGTCACTAAGAGCGATACTATACCTACGATGACGAGTATTCCTACGAGCAGTGGCTTGCGAACGATTTTTTCTACTCCGTTTTTGTATTTTCCAAGCACTTTGTCGTAGGCTGTGTTGAACGATGTGTGGAATCGGTCTATTGTTGACATTTTTCTGTCGTTGCCGTGTTCGTCCTTTGGTTTTAGGAATATGGCGCATAGTGCTGGTGACAGTGTCAGGGCGTTAAGGGCTGAAATAAAGATAGCTACAGCCATTGTTATACCGAATTCTTTGTAGAATGTTCCACTTGTTCCGCCGATGAATGACACAGGAATGAACACTGATGCCATCACGAGTGTGATTGATATGATTGCTCCTGATATTTCGTTCATTGCATCGATTGATGCTGTCAGTACTTTCTTGTAGCCTTGGTCTAACTTGGCGTGTACTGCTTCTACTACGATAATGGCATCATCGACCACGATTGCTATGGCAAGTAGCAGGGCTGATAGTACGAGTAGGTTGATAGAAAAGCCAAATACTTTCAGGAAGAAGAAGGTACCTATGAGCGACACTGGTACTGCAATTAGCGGTATGAGTGTTGAGCGTACGTCTTGCAGGAAGATGTAAACCACGAGGAATACGAGTAGTAGTGTCAGTACGAGTGTGAAGACTACTTCCTCTATACTTGCGTATAAGAATTCTGTAACGTCGTAGTTTATTTTGTATTTCATTCCTGGGGGGAATGTTTTTGCTTGGTTTTCGAGTTCTGCTTTTACGCTTTTTGCTATTTCGTTAGCGTTTGAACCGGCTATTTGCTGTACCATACCCATGACCGATGGTAGGTTGTTGTTTCTCATGGCTACTGAGTATTGCAGTCCGCCGAGTTCTATTTTTGCTACGTCTTTTAGTTTAAGTGTTTGTCCGTCATTTGTTGTTGAGATGATGATGTTTCCGAATTCCTCAGCTGTTTTCAGTCGTCCGGTGTATCTCATTGTGTACTCGTAAGCCACGTTTGATTGTTCTCCGAATGAGCCTGGTGCTGCTTCTACGTTTTGTTCTGCCAGTACAGCGCTTATGTCTGATGGCATTAGGTTGTATTGTTTCATCACTTCTGGTCGTAGCCAGATGCGCATAGAGTATGTTTTCATACCTGGTGACTGTACGTCTCCTACTCCCTTGATACGCTTTATGGCGGGTACTATGTTGATATTTGCATAGTTTGTGAGGAATTCGTCGTCGTATCTGCCGTCGGATGTGAGTGTGTACATTATGACTTGCGATGTTTGTCGCTTTGTGACTTGCACTCCTGCTCGTGTTACTTCGGCAGGCAATAGTGCTTGTGCTTGTGACACTCGGTTTTGTACGTTTACGGCACTCATGTCGGCATTTGTTCCTTGTCGGAAATATACTGTTATCGTTGCCGTTCCTTGGTTTGATGCCGACGATGTCATATAGTCCATTCCTTCCACTCCGTTTATGCTTTCTTCGAGTGGTGCGAGTACGGAGTTTTTCACTGTTTCGGCATCGGCTCCTGTATAGTTTGCCCACACCATAACTGTCGGTGGCGCGATGTTAGGGTACTGCTCGATAGGCAGTGTGGCGAGTCCGATAAATCCCAGTATGACGATGAGAATTGAAATCACCGTTGAGAGTACCGGTCGCTTTATAAAATTAGTGAATGTCATGTTTTCGTTTCTTTATTGATTTTTCTCAAAATCGTTATTTCATTGCATCGATAAATCCTTTGGCTGTTCCTTGTTGTGCGCCTTTTTTCTCTGCGTCGTTGATTTTTTTCTGATATTGTTGTTGTGTGATTGGCTTTATTTGCATGCCATCGGTAAGTTTTGTTATACCATTTGTGACATATCTGTCGCCTGTTTTCAGTCCAGATGTGACTACGTAGTAGTTGCCATCGGTCTGTGGAGCCACAGTTATTTCGGTGTATTTCACTTTGTTGTCTTTTCCTACTACATAGACGAAGAGTTTGTCTTGCACTTCGCTTACCACTGATTGTGGTATTTTTATTGCTTTAGCGTTGTGTGTTGGTATAATGATTGAGCCTGATCCTCCGCTTTTTAACAGGTGTTGTGGGTTAGGGAATTGTGCTATCATCGAAATCGAACCGGTTGCTTGGTCGATTATTCCGCTTACCTTTGAGACCCATCCTGCCTGGTTGTAAATTGTTCCGTCAGCGAGTTGCAGTTTTACTTCTGGTAATTCCTCTATTGCTGCGTGTGGTGAGCCTGATGTTTTAGTCATTGCGAGTAGTTCTTTTTCTGTCATTGAGAAGAACACTTCCACTTTTCTGATGTCAGACACTGTTGTTAGTGGTTCTGCGCTTGATGCGCTTGCCAGTGCTCCTTGTTTGAAAGGGAGACTTCCTATATATCCGTTTGTTGGGCTTGTCACATAGCAGAAGCTCAGCGTTTCGCGTGCTGAAGCGAGTGCTGCCTGTGCTTGTGAGAGTTGTGCACGTGCGCTCTCATATGTGTTTTTCGATGTTTGCAGTTCATAGTCGCCCACCACGTTGTTGTCGTGCAGTTGCTTTGTGTTTTCGTATGTTAGTCGGGCTGTGTTTACTTGTGCTTGTGCCGTATTGACTGCTGCTTGTGCTTGGCGAACGGCTGCCTGATATGTTTCATTGTCGATGGTGAAGAGCAGTTGTCCGCGTCCGACGTATTGTCCTTCACGCACTGCGACCCTTGTGATAAATCCCGACACTTTCGGACGTATCTCTACGTCTTGTATTCCTTTGATGATTGCGGGGTAGGTTGTCTGTATGTCCGACGACGACAACTCTACTGTTGCTACTGGATACTCATCGTCAGCAAAATTCATTCCACCGCCTTTCTTTCCGCACGATGCAAGCGTTGCCAGTGCGACGAAGGCGAATAAAAGTCTATAGATTTTCATAATTATAAATTTTTGATTTTGTTTTCTGTTTTGTAAGTTTTCTGAAATTCGTTTTCCTGCAAATTGAGTGCAAAAGTAGTTAATTCTTGGAAAACTTCGAAAAGAATAGTAATAATTAACAATTATTAAGTCATTCGATTTCTCGGATAATGGCATTGAAATCGTATGTTTTTTCTTTCTAAATCGAATGGTTTTTTAGTTGGATTTGGAAAGCATATCTTTTCGCGTCGAAAAGGATATCTTTCCGAGTCGAAAAGCATATCTTTCCACGTCGGAAATGATGTCTTTCCGACGTGGTGTTGTAACTCATTGAAAATCAGGGGTTGGCTGGTTCGAGTCCCATTGATTTTGCTTTCTTGAGCAGTAGTTGCATGAGTGGCTCTCGTGAGTTCTCTACTTTGTTGTCGAGAACGGCATCTTTTAGTGTTTGTTTCAGTGTTCCCACCTCGCGTGATGGTTTCAGATTGAAAATCTGCATTATTTCGTTTCCGTCGATAACGGGTTGCAGTAGCCTTTTGAAATCTTTCTCTTTGAGGTCTGCAATTTTCTCTCTTACCATTCGGAAGTTTTCCAGAAATCGCGCTTTTCGTGCAGAGTTTTTGCTTGTGATGTCGGCTTCGCATAGCATCATGAGGTCGTCGATGTCGTCGGCAGCATCGTTTACGAGTCGTCGCACTGCACTGTCGGTCACCTGTTCGTCGGCAATAACGATTGGTCGCATATGTAAATCGACTAATTTCTGCACATATCGCATCTTTGCATCCATGGGCAGTTTCATTCGTCGGAACATTTGTGGCACCATCTTTGCGCCTATGTAGTTGTGGTTGTGGAAGGTCCATCCTTGTAGGTTGTCCCATCGTTTGCTCTTTGGCTTGCCTATGTCGTGTAGCAATGCAGCCCATCTGAGCCACAGGCAGTGGTCGTCGGTGGCAAGGTCGGGATTGTTTCGTTCGCGCTCCTCTATGCGCACCACTATGTTGTCGAGCACTTCGAGAGTGTGATAGAAATTGTTTTTATGTGCTCGGTTGTTTTGTGTTTCCACGCAGTCGAGTGCTACCAGTTCGGGCATAATCAGTTGTAGCAGTCCCGCCCTTTGTAGTTCCACGAAGCCGCGACTGGGCTTTGGGCTGAGCATAATCTTGTTTAGCTCGTCGGCAATGCGCTCACCACTGATGATTTTCAGTCGTTCAGCGTTTCTTGACAGTGCGTCGAAGGTGGTTTCTTCAATCTGGAAATTCAGCTGTGTTGCAAATCTCACGCAGCGCATCATGCGCAGTGGGTCGTCGGAGAATGTTATGTCGGGGTCTAATGGTGTAGCGATGATTCCCTCTTCGAGGTCTTTCAGTCCGTTGAAAGGGTCAACAAGGTTTCCGAAGCGCGCACTGTTGAGGCAGATTGCCATTGCGTTTATAGTGAAATCGCGTCGATTTTGGTCGTCTTCGAGGGTACCATTCTCAACGATAGGCTTGCGTGAGTTGCGGTTGTAGCTTTCTTTTCGTGCACCTACAAATTCCACTTCTACGGTTTTGCGATTGCCTTCGTCGTCGGGCTTGCCATAAACAGTCACTTGCGCCGTGCCGAAATTGGGATAAACAGCCAAGCGAGCATTCTTTCCGAGCGATGTTTTCCAAGCCTTAGCCAATTCCATTCCGCTTCCTACGACAACGACGTCAATATCTTTTGAGCGCCGCTGCAAGAATATGTCCCTCACAAATCCGCCCACTACATAACACTCCAAGCCCAAGGCATCGGCTGTTTCGCCTATGCTATGGAAGATGCGTTTGTCGAGCAAACGCGCCAGTTCGGAGTTGGAGTAAAGCCGCATCGGGTTTGAAAAATTTTGGCAAAAGTAATCATTCTCGCAGACTAACCAAGTCAGATGGCTATGAAAATTGAAATAAATTTGGCTTTTCATACACTTATTATTACCTTTGCGGCAATTATGGACAAACGTAAACCAACGACAACAGAACAGCAGTTTGCAACGGCGATGAATAGCTGCCGAACGCTTTTTGCTAAGAAGTTGCACGATTATAGTGCCTCGTGGCGCATACTTCGACCAGCATCGCTGACCGATCAGTTATTTATCAAAGCCAAACGCATACGTTCCATCGAGACCAAGCAATGCACACTCGTGGGCGAGGGAATTCAGCCCGAATTCGTAGCACTCGTAAACTATGGCATAATCGGACTTATTCAGTTAGACAAGGGGTATGTTGACAGTGTTGATATGACTAACGACGAAGCCTTGAAACTCTACGACCAGTATGCCAACGACGCGCTGCAACTAATGCTGAAGAAAAACCACGACTACGACGAAGCATGGCGACAGATGCGCATAAGCAGCTACACCGATATCATACTGACAAAATTGCAACGAATAAAAGAACTCGAAGACATCAACGAGCAGACTCTCGTCAGCGAAGGTATCGACGCCAACTACATGGACATAATCAACTACGCCGTCTTTGCTCTGATACAAATGACCGAACAAAAAGCCGACAAATAGAACAAAACAAGCAGTGAACTACCGACGAATTATAGTAAACATCTTCCGCTTTGCGATAGCAGCAGTATTCCTTTTCTCAGGCTTCGTAAAGGCAATCGACCCCATGGGCACGGTCTATAAGATGCAAGACTATCTCGCCGCACTAATCCCTTCAACAGCAAACAGCGCAACATCAGCCACAAATATGTTGATGGCAGGAGGAATGATAACCGATTTCACTTATCCCGTCCTCGCCATATCGCTATCAACTATAGAGTTCATGCTCGGAGTGTTCATGCTATTTGGCATACACCGACGATTTACAACGAAGATGATTCTCATATTCATGATTATCTTCACAATAATTACCGCATGGGTATGGGCTGCCAACCCCGTGAAAGACTGCGGATGTTTCGGAGATGCCATAGTACTCACCAACGCACAGACATTTATCAAAAACATCGTGCTGCTACTGATGGCAGTAGTCGTAGCACGATACCACCAAGACATTATCCGACTGATAACCGAGCGACATCAGTGGGTAATAGTCAACCTCGCACTGCTATGTGTTATAGCTATCAGCGGATGGGCACTCTACGATTTGCCACTAATCGACTTCCGACCATACCATGTAGGAGCCGATTTCCGCACCGATATGGACATCCCAGAAGGGGAGAAACAACCACAATTCGAAACAACATTCATACTCGAAAAAGATGGTAAACAACAGGAATTTACCATCGACAACTATCCCGACTCTACATGGACCTTCATCGACAGTAAGACCATTCAAACCGAAGAGGGATACATTCCACCCATTCACGACTTCACAATAGAAGACACAGCGACAGGCAACGACCTCACCGACAGCATAGCAAAGCGCGACGGATACACCATGTTGCTCATCTCGCCAAACATTCGAGAAGCAAGCGACGCCAACTTTGGCGACATTGAAGCTATCTACGAACACGCCATCGAGAACAATTACCTATTCTGCATGCTAACAGCGGGAAACGAAAAAGCAATAACCGACTGGAGACATAAGACAGGGGCTGAATACCAAATCTATTTCACCGACCAGACAACACTAAAGACAATCATACGCAGCAACCCAGGACTCCTCATGCTGAAAGATGGAAAAATCATAGGAAAATGGAGCCACAACCGACTGCCAAACATTCAGAAAATAAAGAAAATAACAAAACAAAAATAAATAACAAAACAATAATATCATGAGAAAACACATCGTGGCAGGCAACTGGAAAATGAACCTAAACCTGCAAGAAGGCGTAGCACTCGCCACAGAACTAAACGAAGCTCTTACTCGCAAGAAAGAAAACTGCGACGTAATCATCTGCACACCATTCATACATCTCGCAACAGTAGCCGACAAAATCAATCAAGACGTGCTACAACTCGGAGCCGAAAACTGCGCAAATCACGAGAAAGGAGCATTCACAGGCGAGGTATCGGCAGAGATGATTAAATCGACAGGAGCCAAATATGTAATCATCGGACACTCAGAGCGCAGACAATACTACGGCGAAACACCAGAAGTGCTACGCGAAAAAGTGATGCTCGCACTTAAAAACAACCTAAAAGTGATTTTCTGTATAGGCGAAACACTCGACGAAAGAGAAGCAAACAAACAAAACGAAGTGGTAAAAGCCGAACTCGAAGGAAGCGTTTTCAATCTTACAGCAGACGAATTCAAAAACATAATAATAGCCTACGAACCCATCTGGGCAATAGGTACAGGCAAAACAGCAACAGCAGAACAAGCCGAAGAAATTCACGCTTACATACGCTCACTCATAGCACAAAAATACGGCGACAACACAGCCAACGATACAAGCATACTCTACGGAGGCAGTTGCAAGGCAAGCAACGCACCAGAACTGTTTGCAAAACCAAATATAGATGGCGGACTAATCGGAGGCGCTGCACTAAAAGCAGAAGACTTCATGGGCATAATCGAAGCATGGTAAAAAAAGAAATAAAAAACAAATAATAACCATTTTTCATACGACATCAATGAGATTTCACATCCTATTGCTGCTTATCTTCTCCGCAAGCGTGCTGCCAATGAGCGCACAGACAATAGTCGAGCACCTGCAAAAAACCGAAAACGGACAGGGAAAAGTGACTGTGAAGCATAGCAAGGAGATAGACGCACTCGTCAATCCACATAAATCAACACAGCAGAAAGTGCTTACCCCTTCACAGCAGAAAGCAATAACCCCTGCGCAGCAAAAACCATCTACTCCTGTAAAGACTGAAGATAATAAGGCGGCGAAGAAAACCGATACGGCTCAACATCCCGACTCTACAGCTTCGGATAAAACCGATGAGGAGAAGAAAAACGACGATGCCGACAACGAAAACAAGGCTGAAACACACAGACGAACACCAACACACACCGAGAACGAAGCCGAAATAGCATCGGTAGATACAAGGAAAAAAGTGCTGCGCAATGCACATAAAGTGACAGGCTACAGAGTACAGGTGTTCTCAGGAGGAAGCAACAGAACCGATAGAGAGAAAGCACAAAAAGCAGCCAACAAAGTAAAGGCGAAATACCCGCAACTGCCCGTTTATGTGCATTTCTACTCCCCAAGTTGGAAATGCCGAGTGGGAAACTTCCGCACTTATGCAGAAGCGAACAAAGTGCTCAAGCAAATAAAGGCTATGGGATATAGTCAAGCCTGCATAGTTAAAGGACAAATAACAGTACAATAAAAAATTAAAACGAAAATGAACCCAGAAACGCAATTCCGCGACGGGTTGGAAGCAACAGCCGAGCATTATAAAGAAATACTAAAACTGCTCGGCGAAGACCCCAATCGCGAAGGACTACTCAAAACACCAATGCGAGTAGCAAAAGCAATGCAGATACTAACAAGAGGATATTTCCAAGACCCCAAAAAGGTGTTGACCGACGCTCTCTTCGAAGAAAGTTACGACCAGATGGTCATAGTGAAGGATATCGACTTCTTCTCAATGTGCGAACACCACATGTTGCCATTCTACGGAAAGGCTCACGTGGGATATATTCCTAATGGATACATTACAGGATTGAGCAAAATAGCACGAGTAGTTGACATCTTCAGCCATCGACTGCAAGTACAGGAGCGCATGACAGAACAAATAAAAGACTGTATTCAGGACACACTTCAACCGCGAGGAGTGATGGTAGTCATCGAAGCAAAGCACATGTGTATGCAAATGAGAGGAGTCGAAAAACACAATTCCATTACAACAACCAGCGACTTCAGCGGATGGTTCGAACAAGCAAAAACAAGAGAAGAGTTTATGAACCTCATACGAGGAAACGTCTGATAATAACTAAAGGTACGATTAAGTGAACTAAAAGACAAATTTATTTGAACTTTTATGAGCGTGAGTACCTTATTCAAACATTTACAATTTTTATAGAAACAAGTATAAACCATGAAACGCATACTCCTTCATTCAGCCATCGCCATAATTGCCTTGCTTACACTATCGGCATGTCTTGACGACGATAATCCAAACAAAGACGACGAAATTACTTCGTTAACTAATCAGGAAATAGAACTTCGAAACCAAATGCTCAACGGCAACTGGGAGGGAAAAGCATATTATTTCAATGTCGACACACAGAAATACGACTCAACGACAGTCGTGTGGCGAGGTGACGTTTCCTTGTTGACAACCACAATCGACTACTTCCCTGTGAGAATACTCTCTAACTATTTAGAAGGCAATGCCAAAGAAATTCTAAAAGAAGCAGATAACCAAAAGATAGTATTCGATTATAAATCATTTACCTCCGACCTGCGTATCTACAACGAACGACAGTACCTCCGCTACGACTTCGTGCCTCAAAACAGCAGTCTGACTTTCAGAGTTGGAGGCGAAGAAGTGATAGTGAGATTTACCAACGAAATCATAAACAGCGAGGGCACATACAAGCCAATTGCAGTGTTCTATAAAAGCCAGATGACTGCCAACATACTTATCAAATCCATTGAGATGAAAGGGCAGACAATCGAAGTGAACAAAGTAATCGCAATATCAGGAAGGAAAATAAAATCGTAGCATCATGAAACTCATCTCTTGGAACGTCAACGGACTGAGGGCTATCGTGGGCAAAGGCTTCCGCGACATATTCGGTCAACTCGATGCCGACATCGTATGCTTGCAAGAGACAAAGATGCAGGCTGGACAACTCGACTTGCACTTTGACGGATACCATTCCTATTGGAACTATGCCGACAAAAAAGGATATTCGGGCACAGCCATCTTCACTCGGCAAAAACCACTCGCAGTCAGTTATGGAATAGGCATCGACCAGCACGACCATGAGGGCAGAGTCATAACACTACACTTCGACCGCTTCATTCTCGTATGTGTTTATACTCCAAATGCACAAACCGAATTGCAGAGACTCGATTACAGAATGAAGTGGGAAGACGATTTCCGCCAGTATCTATGCCAGTTAAAAACAGAAAAGCCCGTCATCGTCTGTGGCGATATGAACGTAGCGCATGAGGAAATCGACCTTAAAAATCCTAAATCAAACCACCATAATGCAGGATTTACCGATGAAGAACGTGGCAAATTCCAAGCTCTTTTAGATGCAGGATTTATTGATACATTCCGCTTCCAGCACCCAGACGAGGCGGTTTATTCGTGGTGGTCCTACCGCTTTCGTGCCCGAGAAAAGAATATAGGTTGGCGTATTGACTATTTTCTTGTATCCGAAAACCTCCGTCAGCAAATCCTCTTAACCCATATCCACACCAACATAATGGGCTCCGACCATTGCCCAGTAGAACTACAGATGATTTTTTAACTGACATCCACACCCACATCCACACCCACATTATGGGCTCCGACCATTGTCTCGTAGAACTACAGATGTTTTTTAACCCATTAGTCAGTGTCTTATATAGTGGAGATAGGGTAACGAACAAGTAATAAACTTGTCTTAAAAGCGTTATTTCCACTCATTGATGGAGTGGGTTAGGTGTTTCCCTTTTCTATTAGCGCCAGCAGACGTTCTACGGCTTGCTCTTCTGGAATGTTCTTCTCGACACATTCCTTGCCTTTGTATAGCGAAATGCGTCCACGCCCAGCACCTACATAGCCAAAATCGGCATCTGCCATCTCGCCCGGACCATTTACGATGCAGCCCATTACGCCTATTTTTAGGCCTACGAGGTGGGGCGTGGCGGCTTTGATGCGCTGAATGGTGGTGCGGAGGTCGAAGAGTGTACGACCGCAACCGGGACAAGAAATGTATTCTGTTTTGATAAATTTGATTCTCGCGGCTTGCAGAATACCATCGGCAAGAGAGTTGAGTCGTTCTGTGTCTGCCAAGTCGCAGTTGTCTGTTGTTATTCTGAGGTCTTTCGCTTTGCCATCGATGAGCAGTGCGCCAGTAGCCATGGCGGCTTTCAGTTGCATCTCCTCCCACGACGATGCGTTGACGTTGATGTTGATGGTGTTGTCGACGATGTTGGCTTCTGCGCGTTGGCGAAGGTTGACACATTCGTCAATCATATTTACAATAGCTTTTGCTACTGGTATCTCTTCTTCGGGTTCCTCGCTGAGACTGACGCGTATGGTGTCGCCAATGCCTTCGGTCAGCAATGCGCCGATGCCCACAGCGCTTTTTATTCGACCGTCTTCGCCCTCGCCTGCCTCAGTGACACCGAGGTGGAGTGGGTAGTGCATGCCTTCTGCGTCCATAGCCTTTACGAGCAGACGCACGCTGCGAACCATTACTATTGTGTTGCTCGCTTTGATGGATATTACTACGTTGTCGAAGTGTTCGCGGCTGAATATGCGAAGAAACTCCATGCAACTCTCCACTATTCCTTCTGGAGTATCGCCATAGCGCGACATTATTCGGTCTGACAGGGAGCCGTGGTTTACTCCTATTCGCACTGCTGTGTGGTGACGGCGGCAGATGTCGATAAAAGGTAACAAACGTTTTTTGATGCGTTGCAGTTCGGCTGTATATTCCTCGTCGGTGTATTCGAGGTGTTTGAATGTTCGCGCTTTGTCAACGTAGTTGCCTGGATTGATGCGCACTTTTTCTACATATTGTGCTGCCACGTCTGCCACGTTGGCATTGAAATGTATGTCGGCGACGAGTGGTACGTTACATTCCCTTCGGTTTAATTCTTGGCGAATGAGTCGCAGACTTTCTGCTTCTTTGCTGCCTTGTGCTGTCAGTCTGACGAGTTCGCCTCCTCGTTTGGCTATTCGTATTGTTTGATTGACGCTTGCTTCGATGTCGTTAGTGTCGGTTGTTGTCATTGACTGCACACGGATGGGGTTTGCTCCGCCAATGCCTATGCTGCCCACCTTCACTTCGTTTGTTTCCCTTCGTGTCATTAGTTTGTTTTCATTGAGTATTTTATCGTTGCCAATTCTGCATTTGCTTTTTCGATTTTTGTGCGTAGAGAGGCTTTTTGTTCAGCGAGTCGGGAGGCTATATTGTTGTCGGATAGTGCGAGAATCTCTACTGCGAGCAGTGCGGCGTTCATCGCTGCGTTGACGCCTACTGTTGCTACTGGTATTCCTGGAGGCATTTGTACGATAGAGAGTAGTGCGTCCATACCATCGAGCATGCCTTTGATTGGTACTCCGATGACTGGCAATGTGGTTTGTGCTGCAATCACTCCGGGCAGTGCTGCCGACATTCCTGCTGCTGCAATGATAACTCGTATGCCTTTGTCGGCGGCTTCGCGTGCAAATCGTTCGACTGCGTCTGGTGTGCGATGTGCTGAAAGTGCGTTGACGCTGAATGGAATTTTCATGTCGTCGAGCGTTTTCATGGCTTTTTCCATGACGGGCAGGTCGCTCGTGCTGCCCATGATGATGCTTACAAGTGGTGTCATAAATGATTGATATTACATTATTATTATTGCAGTGAATGCGCAGATGAGTCCTATGAGGAAGCCTGCGACAACTTCAGACAGTGAGTGTTGGCGGAGTACCATTCTACTTGTGCCCACCATTCCTGCGACGCAGATTACTACTGAAAGCCACCACGATGGGTTGAAGATGAAGAAGTGGGCGAATGCCATCACGGCTCCAGCTACTCCGCCTATTGCTGCCATATGTGTGGAGATTTTCCATCTCACATTAACGATGGCGCATGCTATCTGTATGAAGAGAGCGGCAATGATGATGGCTGCCATGAAGTGTGGTATGTGTAATCGCTTCATCAGATAGAAGCATGAGAAGTAGCAGAAGATTGATATGGCATAGGGTACTACTCTGCGTTCGCGTTGTCCGAGCTGTATTGGTGTCCATCCGTGATAGTTTCCGTAGGCTCGTATGAGCAGCGATGGGAATAGTATGGTAAAGAGATATGCTATGATTAGGATGACAATTTTTGACAGTATGGGGTAGTAGCTGAAGTTGGTAAAGAGGAATAGTATAGTCAGTCCTACTATTGGGAGGTATAGTGGATTGAAGAGTGCGCTTAGTAGTCGCGCTGCTGTGAGGATGGTTCGTGTGTTCATTCGTTTTTCAGCCAATCTCTCGTCTTAGTCGTGCTACGGGTATTCCCATTTGTTCTCTATATTTTGTTACTGTTCGTCGGGCTATAGGGAAGCCTTTTTCAGCCATTACTTTACGGAGTGCTTCGTCGCCGAGTGGGTGGCTTTTGTCTTCGTTGTCGATGACTTGGCGTAGGTGGATTTTAATTTTTTTTGTCGACATTTCTTCGCCTGTGTCAGGTGCTACGTATCCTTCGCTGAAAAAATGTCGCATATTGACGATGCCCCATCTTGTCTGTACGTATTTGAGGTTGGTTACTCTCGATATGGTTGATATGTCGAGGTGGCATCGTTCAGCCACGTCTTTGAGTACCATTGGGTGTATATCCTCGTCGTCGCCACTGAGGAAGTAGTCGCGTTGTAGTTCTACTATTGCTCGCATTGTGAGCATCATGTTTGTGCGTCTCTGATGGATTGCTTCGATGAAGTTTCGTGCTCGTTCTACTTTTTCTCGTGCATAAATGGTGGCGCTGTTGTTTTTTTGTGATGTTGATGTTGTTGTTGCGGCTTGTTCGAACGATGGTGCTACTATCAGGTCGGGTACTTTGCCTGAGGCGAGTGCGATGTTGATGGTTCCGTCGTCGTAGGTATCAACGATGAAGTCAGGTGTGATTTGTCCGAGACTTCTTCCCATTGTTTCGCCGAGTGCTGCTCCTGGTCGTGGATTTAGTCGTTTCACCTCTTTGAGTATGTTTTTCATTTCCTCTCGTGTGAGGTGCATCGAGTCTGCAATCTTTGCCCATTGTTTTTTCTTGAATGTAGCAAAATGCTTTTCTATGATTGTCCGCAGTAGTGTGTAGTGGGAGCGTTTGAGTTCGTCGGGTGTAAGATGTTTTTCGTTTTTAGCGATTTCTATTTTTCTGTCTATTTGTAGCAGCAGACATTCTTGCAGTCCTCGTGCTCCTATCCCTGCGGGGTCGAATGTTTGTAGTACTTGCAGTATTCGGTTGACTGTTTGGCTGTCGGTGTCGATATTGTGATATATAGCCAGTTCGTCGGCAATCTGTTCGATGGGTTTTCTAAGGTATCCGTCGTCGTCGAGCGAGCCTATCAGATATTCGAGTATGTCTTTTTCGGTGTCTGGTAGTGAGAATTCGCCCATCTGTTCGTTTAGGAAGTCGTAGAACGAGGTGGTGTTTCCATATACTATTTCTTCGTAGTCGGCAGCGTATTGTCGCTGGTTGTCGAGGTTGTAGTCGGGCAGTCTGTCGTCGCGGTCGATGCTGTCGAATGCGTTATCGATTTCTTTTAGTCGTTCTTCGTCTTTGTTAAATGTGTCGGAGTCTATATCTTCTTGTTTTTCTTCGTCGATGTTTCCTCCTTCAGGTGTTTGGTCGTTATTGTTTTCGCTTGTTGTTGTCAGACTGTCGTCGTCAGTCGATTTGTCGCTGATGTCGAGTGCCGGGTTGTCGTCGAGTTCTGCTCTGATAGTTTCTTCGAGTTGTGGCAGTGGCATCTCGAGAAGCTTTACCTGAAGCATCTGATATGCCGACAATCGTTGTTGCTGTACGGCTTTCTGTTCTTGAATGGTTACGTTCTCGTTTCGCATATTTTGTTTATGCCATTTTTATTCCCATTCGGGCTTCTACGACGTTGACTACATAGTCGCCAAGTTTTTCACATTCTTGAATGATGTCCATATACATTGTGCCGATGGCGTAGGTGTATTTATGGTCGTTCACGTCGCTAATGTTTTGTGTTTTTAGTTGTGTGCGGAAATTGTTGAGTTCGTTTTCTATATTGAATGATCGGTTTGCGTCGAGCATGTCTTTTCTTCCTGCGAGCATAATGTTCATTTGTGTCAGTGCGTCGTCGGTCAGTTGCATTATTTGCGTCATGTGTTCGTATTGCTGCGGTGTGAACTCTTCCTTTCCTTTTATGCGTCGGTTGAGTGTGCGTGCTATGTTGTAGCATGAGTCGCCGATGCTTTCGAGTTCGCTTATTTGTCGTAGCATGGAGCGTATTTTTGCTTTTGTTTCATCTGATAGGTGTGAGTTGCCTATTTCGTCGAGGTATTTGGCTATTTCTATCTCCATGTTGTCGCTGATGCCTTCGTATTTTTCTATTCGTGTGAATGCTTTGACGAAGCGTGTTGTATCTTTCTCGTGCAGCAGGTTTCTCACCATTCCAAACATACGTTGTATTCGGGTGGCAAACGATTGTATTTCTTTTTGTGCTTCGAGTACTGACAACTCTGGTGTTTTCATGATGCCAGCAGTGATGAAATGCAGGCGGAAATCTTCTTCTTCGTCTTGTTTTTTCGATTTGATAACCATGCACACAAATCGTTCTATCCATGGTACAAACCATATCAGCAGCAGTGTGTTGCTTATGTTGAATGCTGAGTGGAATGTGGCGAGTACCATTGATGCTTTGATTGCAAACTCTGGGTCGTTGGGCGACATAGATGGGTCAAAACCTGCCAGGTTGCACACCATGCGGAAGAATGGTTTCAGCAATGTCAGTACCCAGATAACGCCTATGATGTTGAAACTGAAGTGTGCGAATGCTGCGCGACGTGCTGGGGTGTTGGCTGTAGAGGCAACGATGTTGGCAGTGATAGTCGTTCCTACGTTCTCGCCGAGCACGAGCATCACTCCTTGGTCGATATGTAGCACTCCAGTAGAGCAGAGAGTCATTGTGATTGCCATGATGGCTGCCGACGATTGCACGCAGAGCGTCAGCACGGTACCTATGAGTAGGAAGAACAGTGAGTTCCAGAACGATGATGAGTTGAACTGGCTGAAGAATAGGCTGATTGCTTCGGCATATTCGCCCGTGACGAGCTCGGAGCCTGTGGTCTTGAGTGTACCCAATCCGAGAAAGAGGAATGAAACGCCGAAGAGGAAGTCGCCGAGTATTCGATGGCGTCGCATATAAATCAAGATGATGCCTATGAAGAATGCGGGGTACACATAGTCAGTAATGTTGAACGAAAAACCGAGCGACATTATCCATGCCGTCAGCGTCGTTCCGATATTTGCACCCATGATGACGGATATGGCTTGCACGAGGGTTAGCAGTCCAGCATTGACGAAGGAGATGGTCATTAGCGTGGTGGCTGTCGATGATTGTACGGCAGCAGTGACAAACATACCAGTCAACAAGCCTGTAAACCTATTTGTTGTCATCGCTCCGAGCACATGGCGCAACTGCGCACCAGCCATTTTCTGCAGAGCCTCGCTCATCGATTTCATACCAAACATAAGCAGTGCTAACGAACCGACGAGCTTGAAAATTATCATTATATCCATCGTGAGTATAAGTGTTTCATTATGACTAAGTTACAAAAGCAAATCGGAAAGGTATGCTTTCCGAGTCGAAAAGATATGCTTTCCGAGTCGAAAAGATATGCTTTCCAACTCCAATACGATGCCTTTCCGATTTTGTTTGTTTTTCGTTTGTTTGTGCAAAGGTACGAGTAAGTGAGTAAAAAGCAAAAAAGTTTTTGCTTTTTCGAACGAGAGTACCTTATTCAAAGGTACGACTGTCTGCCAAAAAAAGCAAAAAAGTTTTTGCATTTTGCTTTACCTCCGCTATCGAATAGCGGAACAGCGACCGTTGGTTCGAACGAGAGTACCTTATTCAAAGGTACGACTGTCTGCCAAAAAAGTAAATCGGGACTGATTGTTTTGCAACTAGTCCCGATTATTTTTATTCAAAGTTACGAACAATAGAGTGAAAAGCAAATTTATTTGCAGTTTTCCTAGACGCAGTAACTTATGTAAAGATACGATTTGTAGAACAAAGAGCGAAATGTGTTATTTGCTCTTTTGAGCGTTCTAACCTTATTGCATTTTCATTCTTTGGGATTGTCTTCGTGGTTTTAATCCCACAGCGAGCCTCCAGCCGACGGGTCGTTATACTGTTCGTCGAAGATTAAATTCTCGTTTGCTCCGCCCACGTTTGGGTTGCTGGCATCGCCCGCTCCAGGTCCAAGCATTGGTTCGGGCAGGGTGACAATCTTGACAGATGGTTTGATATATGTCTTTTTCATCGTATTACTTTTTTACCGTTAATGATATAAATTCCATGTTGCTGTGGTGTGCCTGATATTCGACGACCATCGAGAGTGTACCATTTGCCATCGTTTACCTTCGACGTTTCGTCGTTGTTGATGGTTATAATGCCAGTCTCGTTACCGTCTTTTTGTGCTATGCGGAGCACTGTGTGTCCGTCGTTTCCGCTCTGATTGCTCTCAAACCATGCTCTGAATGCTGGCACGGTGGCTGTTGATGTCAGTGCAAAGTTGCTGCCTTCAGTATCGAGGTCGTAGATGTTAGTAAGTGCTGTTGGTGTATTCGAACCACAGAAGTTGTAGGTCGGTGTTGTCAGTCGGAGTGTGTTGGTAGGTATAATATTCTGGTTAGCCACTCCGTTGAAGCGCAATGTCTTACCCGAAAGGTCCCATTCGCTGCCCCAGCGGTTACCGGGAACTGCGATGATGTAAGGAACATTGCTTTCAATCTTGTCAGCAAAGTCGAAATATACTGTGCCTTCATCGTCGGTTTCGGTAAAGGTTTTCACCCAGAAGTGTTTGTTTTCGTCGGTCGAAGAGTGGAACCAGTCGATGGTTGTATTGTTCGTCTGATTAACTACGTTTTCCACTTCGAAAGGCAATAGTAGTGTTTCCCATCCGCCAACGCCGTTTGTTGAGCGTGTCATGGTGCGCTGATACTGTGAGGTTGCTGCTGTGAAAGTCATCGGAACGTAGAATCCGTAGCCGTCTGTGAGTGTCAGCGATGGAGCCACGTTGTCTTTTACCACGTTAGAACTTGCTAATCCTGAAGGGGTAGCTTCTCCGCTTGCGACGTAGTAGAGCGTGTTCGGATTGCTGTTAGGCTGTACCGATGACACTGTAACTGCGCTCAAATCCACTGCAAGGGCATTGTTTGGAGTAGTGAAACTGTTTCCAGTGGCTGCCACAATTTTCTTACCTTCGTCTGAAGTGTAAATGGTAATACCTTTGTCAAGATAGAAATAGCCCTGATTATTAACAGGCATAATGTATCCAGCAGTCCAGTAGGCAAGGCTTATTCCATAATTGACTGAATAGTCAAGGTCGGTATATTCAAACGGTATAGTCATCGTTTCGCCTGCCGGTATGTTTGCCGCTACAGAAGTAAGTGCATTACTCTTCCACTGGTTAACAGTCCAATCGATATACCAATGGCGAAGAGCCAAATTACCAACGAATGGCAAAGACCCTGTGTTCCTTATAACAATTTCTCCTGACATGGTGTTCCCAAGGATATGTCTGGTTGTCGTAGTGTTGTTCATACTAAAGCTTACGTATTCCAATCCTGTGTTGTTGGTATATTGACCAGTGCCGTCGGTTATTTCTACGGTAGTTTGTCCGATAACGTTATTGCCTTGGCTGTCGCTCGTTATCCAAACGTTGTAGGTTCCTACAGAGGCAGGTACGAAGTAGAGTTCTACGTCATCTGACTTTCCTGCACCCAGCACCAGATTGGAACGAGTACGTATATTGCCTTTAGTTGACGTTGTCGAAGCGAAGAGATAAACGAGTCCGTTATATTCCTTGTCGCCATTGTTCTTTATCGTTACGTTTGCCACCGATGCCACGTTAGCATACTTCAGCTTGTTGAAGTCGATGGGTTGCGCTTCAAGATTACCTCCAGCATACTTGATAGAGAGAATTGCTGTGCTGCCGTCCCAAACAACGTAGAGTTCGTCGAGCAGTTCGAGTTGACACGCTGTGTAAACATCTTCGCTCTGGAACTTGCTCATTGGAACTATTCGATATGTTCCAGCAGGGAGATTTTTGTTGTTGAAATATGTTTGTAAGTTTATTGAAGCGTTCGAATAACCTACTCCAGTTTCTAAAGGAGAAGAGCCTGTTCCCCATGCCGCGAGAAATGATTGGCTTCCAGTGCTGGTGTTTTCAGCTGCAAAACCAAAATGGAATTTTTCGCTAACGCCTGTTTGGTTGAATATAGTGTAGTAAGCCGTGCTTCCTGAGAAAGATTTCAGAGAGGCTTTCATCTTGCCTGTCACGTTGAGCGACATTGGTGTGGCTGATGGTTCTGCGCCTATAACGACCACTTGGTTCATGCCATAGCCGTCGGTTGTTGAGCTGGCACCGATACCAGAAGTGTTTTCTGGATTGAGAATGCTCAGCAGGAAATATCCGTTAGACATACCGCCCCAACCCCAGTTGACGTGAAACAATCCGTCGGTGCTGTAGCCATCGACTACGAACTGGTGGCCTCCGCCGAGCGAATTACCAGCATAAAGCACTGGGCGATTTTCAGCCAACTCGGTGTAGATAAGGTCTTCCCATTCGTCGGCATCGTAGTTTACGCGATAGTCCACGCGAGTAGTGTTTACATATCCGAAGTATTTCACAAGTGCAGTTGCTATGTTTTCCGACTGCGCACCTGAAGAACTGGAGGCGTAATTCATCTTCACTGAACGACCACAGTAGTTCATTAGCTGTGCCACAGCGGTATTTTGTGCGTCTGTTGCACTGCTGGTGTAGGTGTCGAGCATATTGTCCCAGTCGATGGGAGAGTTTGTAGCAACTCCATCGAAAGTGGTTGATGTGCCAAATGGAGTGTAGCTTGGTATCTCGTCTAATGTTGCAGTGACGCTATTTGCACGATGATAATACATTACTTGTGCCATCGCCGTTGCCACGCAACCTGTTACACATTGTCCTCCATCGTCGGTAGGACAGAGATTGTAGTAAGGTGCGTCTTGATTCCAGCGACAGGTAAGCATCTCGGGTATATCTTTCTTCGCTTTAGCCCTCTTTGGTGCTTTTGGTCGAGCTACAGCCGTGCCTTCATCGAGCATGGCTATTTGGTCGGCATATCCTTGAAACCAAGAGCGGATATGAGCTGGAAGATTGTCGATGTCGAACTCTCCGCTATCGGAATATCCGAGTATTGTAGGTGTGCGGTCGTCGCCCGAAACGATGACAAAGCCGCCTGCTTGACCGAAATTGAACACATAGTAGGCAGCATCGCCTGCCGACTGTTGTTTGCGAGGAGCCTTGTAGTTCAGACTCGGTGCATCGGCTTGGATTATGCCCTTGCTTGTCGCAAAGCGTTTGGCTTCCAACAATGCTTGTTGCTGACTGCGGGGAGCAGCCCACGCGGCTGCTGTGAGCATGGTCAGAACAAAGAGAAATAGTGATTTTTTCATGTTCATAAATTTTATAAATCGATTTCGTAACGTAAGTTATATTCGTGCAAATTTATGTATTTTTCGAAAAACTGCAAATTCTGATACAATTATTTTGTGTTCAAAGCGTTATTTGGAAAAAGAATTGTATATTTTCTTTGAGATTTCAAAAAATGTTTACATTTGCAGAGAAACACATCTAAGAACTTGAAAATTCAGATAGACAATTGTTTTGGAAACTAATTAACGATTAAAAAATAATTTTTGAAAAGAAACAACTATGGTAGATTACAAAGAATTGGGTCTTGTAAACACCCGCGAAATGTTTAAGCGCGCCATCAATGGCGGTTATGCAATCCCTGCTTTCAACTTCAACAATATGGAGCAATTGCAGGCTATTATCAAGGCTTCGGCAGAGACCAAGTCGCCCGTTATCTTACAGGTTTCAAAGGGAGCACGCAACTATGCCAATGCAACTCTCTTGCGCTACATGGCACAGGGCGCTGTAGAATATGCCAAAGAGCTGGGCTGCGAACATCCTGAGATATGTCTCCACCTCGACCATGGCGACACTTTCGAAGTGTGCAAGAGCTGTGTCGATTATGGTTTCTCATCGGTGATGATTGATGGTTCTTCGCTGCCCTACGATGAGAATGTAGCTCTTACGAAGCGAGTAGTGGAGTATGCTCATCAGTTCGACGTGACTGTTGAAGGCGAACTCGGTGTCTTGGCAGGAGTGGAAGACGAAGTGCAAGCTGAAGAGAGCCACTATACCAAACCTGAAGAAGTCATCGACTTCGTGACAAAGACTGGCGTTGACTCGCTGGCTATTTCAATCGGCACAAGTCATGGAGCATATAAATTCAAGCCAGAACAGTGTACACGCGACCCAAAGACAGGTCGTCTCGTGCCCCCGCCATTGGCTTTCGACGTGCTCGATGCAATCATGGAGAAGCTGCCAGGCTTCCCTATAGTGTTGCATGGCTCATCATCAGTGCCACAAGAGTATGTCGATACAATCAACAAGTATGGCGGACAGATGCCCGATGCTGTGGGAATACCAGAGGAACAGCTTCGCAAAGCATCGAAGAGTGCTGTTTGCAAAATCAATATCGACAGCGATTCGCGTTTGGCATTCACCGCTGCCGTACGAAAGGTGTTGGCAGAAAAACCAGGCGAATTCGACCCTCGCAAGTATTGCGGACCAGCTCGCGACCTTATGACAGAGCTGTATGAGCACAAAATAAAGAACGTGTTGGGTAGCGACAATAAGTTGGCAGAATAAAAAACCTCTGCTATCATTCAAATAAACATAATACCCGCGTATCAATCGATGCGCGGGTATTATGTTTCAAGAGAAGTGAAAATACTCGTTA